>NZ_CP081964.1:2636620-3295775 GCF_019844075.1 Curtobacterium sp. TC1 | reverse complement strand
CCGCGCGACCCCGGCCGGCAAGCTCGACACCGTCCGGGGCATGCAGGCCCGGGGACGGAGCGTCGCCATGGTCGGCGACGGTGTCAACGACGCCGCGGCGCTCGCCGCGGCCGACCTCGGCATCGCGATGGGCGCCGGCACCGACGCGGCGATCGCGGCCAGCGACATCACGGTCGTGAGCGGTCGGCTCACCGTCGTCGCCGACGCCGTTCGGCTGTCGCGGGCCACGCTCGGCATCATCAAGGGCAACCTGTTCTGGGCGTTCGCGTACAACGTGGCGGCGATCCCGCTCGCGATGGCGGGGCTGCTCAACCCGGTGCTCGCCGGCGCCGCCATGGCGTTCTCGTCGGTCTTCGTCGTGACGAACAGCCTGCGGCTGCGTCGTTTCGCACCCCGGCCCTGAGGCCGACCACCCGCCGGACGTGACGCGCGCAGCGAACGCAGCCCGCGCCTCCCGTCCGGCGGTGCGCACCACGGTGCCGACGGCACTACGCTCGAAGACGGTCCGCGACGCACTGGTGCGGTGACCTGCGGGCTGTACGTCTCGAACGTGATCCCAGGAGGACCGAAGTGACCGAATCCGCTCCCGTCGACCCCACATCGACCGAAGGCTGGAAGAAGCTCGACGGCATCGCCGCCGACTTCACCCCTGACCTGCGCGGGTGGTTCGACAGCGACCCCGGCCGTGCCGAGCAGTACACGTTCCAGGCAGCAGACCTGACCGTGGACCTGTCGAAGGGCCTCGTCACCGACGAGATCCTCGCCGCCCTGCTGCAGGTGGCGAAGGACACCGGCGTCGCCGAGCGCTTCCAGGCGATGATCGCCGGTGAGCGCATCAACGTCACCGAGGACCGCGCCGTCCTGCACACCGCGCTCCGCCGTCCGAAGGCGACCGAGGGCCTCGTCCCGGCGGCCCCGCTGACCGTCGACGGCCAGGACGTCGACGCCGACGTGCACGCCACGCTCGACAAGGTCTACGGCTTCGCGTCGCAGGTGCGCGACGGCTCGTGGACCGGTGTCACCGGCAAGCGCATCGAGACCGTCGTCAACATCGGCATCGGCGGATCGGACCTCGGCCCGGTCATGGTCTACGAGGCGCTCAAGCCCTACGTCCAGCCCGGCCTCGAAGCCCGCTTCGTGTCGAACATCGACCCGGCGGACATCTACGAGAAGACCGCGGACCTCGACCCCGAGACCACGCTGTTCATCGTCGCGTCGAAGACCTTCGGCACGCTCGAGACCCTGACCAACGCGCGGCTCGCCCGCCAGTGGCTGTGGGAGGAGCTCGGCCTGACCGACGCCGCCGACGACGAGAAGAAGAACGCCGTCGCCAAGCACTTCGTCGCCGTCTCCACCGCCCTCGACAAGGTGGAGGCCTTCGGCATCGACCCCGAGAACGCCTTCGGGTTCTGGGACTGGGTGGGCGGCCGCTACTCGGTCGACTCGGCCATCGGCACGAGCGTCATCGTCGCGATCGGTCAGGAGAACTGGGAGCAGTTCCTCGCCGGCTTCCACGCCATCGACGAGCACGTCCGCACCACGCCGCTCGAGCAGAACGTCCCCGTCCTGATGGGCCTGCTCAACGTCTGGTACACGAACTTCCTCGGCGCCCAGAGCCACGCGGTCCTGCCGTACACGCAGTACCTGCACCGCTTCGCTGCGTACCTGCAGCAGCTCACCATGGAGTCGAACGGCAAGCGCGTCCGCTGGGACGGCTCGCCCGTCACCACCGAGACCGGCGAGGTCTTCTGGGGAGAGCCCGGCACGAACGGCCAGCACGCGTTCTACCAGCTCATCCACCAGGGCACCCGCCTGATCCCGGCCGACTTCATCACGGTCGCGAACCCGGCCCGTCCGCTCAAGGACGAGACCGGTGACGGCAAGGGCGTCGCGCCCGGTACCGACGTGCACACGCTGTTCCTGGCGAACTTCTTCGCGCAGACGAAGGCGCTGGCGTTCGGCAAGAGCGCCGACGAGGTCCGCGCCGAGGGCACCACCGACGAGGGCATCGTCGCGGCGCGCACCTTCCCGGGCAACAAGCCGACGACGTCGATCCTGGCGCCGGAGCTCACCCCGAGCGTGCTCGGCCAGCTCATCGCGCTCTACGAGCACATCGTGTTCACCGAGGGCACCATCTGGGGCATCGACTCGTTCGACCAGTGGGGTGTGGAGCTCGGCAAGCAGCTGGCGCTGCAGGTCACGCCGGCCGTCGAGGGCGACCAGGCCGCGCTCGACGCGCAGGACGCCTCGACCAAGGCGCTCATCGCGAAGTACCTGGAGCTGCGCAAGTAGCGCACGTCCCCACCTGCGAGACGGGAGGCCCGTGGCGGATCCGCCACGGGCCTCCCGTCCGTCTGCCGGTCGCGCTGGCCGCGGGGCGGACGCGGCCCGAGACTCGGGGTGAGCGACAGTTCACGGAACGCGCGCGCCGAGAACTGTCGCTGAGCGCGAGTCTCGGGCCCAGCGCTCCGAGACTCGCGGTCAGCGGCCGAGCGGGTCGAGGTTGAGCGTCGTGCCCTCGTACAGGTGCTGGACCTGCCCGAAGACCTGCACGCCCTCGTTCAGCCACACGAGGTCCCGGACGGTGATGCCGAACCGCGCGGCGACGTCACCGATGAGGTCGTCCGGTGCGACGGTGTACGCCGCCGGAGCCCCGGCGGCGGTCGTCCCCGCGACGGCCCCGGCCGCGTTCGCCCGGGTTCCGGCGTCCTTCGGGTGCACGTTCGTCTGCCGTGCGGGCACCGACCACCGCACGGTCGACACCGCGAGGACCTTGCCGGCCGCGATCTCCACGGGGACGTCCTGTCCCGGTGCTGCCGCCGAGGACACGACGAGGGTGCCGAGGTGCGACGGGTCGACCCCGGAGCCGCTCAGGGGGACGTCCACCGCGGTCGCCGCACTGGTCGGCCCGCCGAGGACCCGGTCGCCGACACCGGGGTAGGTCAGGCCGTCGCCGACCGCGCGAGGCAGGTCGAACAGCCCGACGCCGACCGGCACCGGCAGCGTCGAGGTGAAGCCGGAGTACTGCGCGGTGAAGGTGTCGTCGCCGTTCGCGACCACCCGGAAGTGGAAGTGGATGCTGCCCTTCGGCGATGCGACGTCGCCCTGCGCGAGGACGGTGCCCGCCGGGATCGGCGTGAGTGTCGGCGCGGGCGCGGCGGACTCGGTCGGCTCCGGGGTCGGCGTGCGCGGGTTCGCCGAGGCCTCGAGCAGGTCGGATGCGGACTCGCCGTCGGGTGTCGCGGACGGGGTGTCGCTCGGGGTCGTGGTCGCCGACGGCGTCGAGGGGGCCGGCAGAGCATCCGGCCCGCGCAGCAGGGAGCACCCCGACACCGCCACCGTCGCGGCCAGGACGACAGCGACGGCGCTGATCCGGTTCATGATTCCCCCTCAGGTCGATGCTAACCCGGTGGCAACCCGGTGGCAGCTCGGTGTCGGTCGGAGCGGCTACGGTCGAGGCCATGGAGCGTTCGGAGATCCTCGCCGCGGCTGCCGCCGCGCACGCCGCCCGCATCGCCGAAGAAGGCGGTGACGACGGCGCCGCTCGTGAACGGGCGGAGAGTGTCCGGCGCCGGGCCGACGGCCTCACCGACCGGTACGACACGGTCGAGGGCGCGAGCGAGTCCGACGCGCGCGACGCCGCACGTCGGCGTGCGGCCGAGGCCGACCGTGCGGCCTCCCGGACCGAGGGCGTGCTGTCCGACTGGCACCGGATGGGCACGCGACGCGGTGTGACGCCCGACGCCCAGGTGCGCACGGCGTGGACCGTGACCGGGGTGCCCGAGCGCGGCGACGCCCGGGCGCTGGCGAACGTCCTGCTCTCGACCGCGGGGCACGCGGGTCGCGTCGCCGATGCCGCGCGACGCAACCCGGCGCTCTCCGGTGCCGCCAGCGCAGCGGCCCGGCGGACGGTCCGGCGGTACACGGACCACGGTGCGGACATGGCCTCGCTCGGCGACGTGCTGGGGGACAGCCCGGAGCCCGACGAGTCCTGACGCCCGCTCGGAGTGCGTTGGAGCGCTCCCGTTCTGATCAGGTGTTATGTGGACCGATCCAATCGTCCTGACGACAGAATGTCCAATTGACAGGACATGGATTCGGGTTACCATCGGTGCACGCACTGAAGCGCGATCACCGACGAAGGAGTCACCGAATGGTCGACATCAAGCCGACAGCCCCGACTGTCGCACTGCCCCCGATCGGGACCGGACCGCACCGCCGACGCCTCGGCGTGCTGGCCCTGGTCGCCACGTTCGGCGGACTGCTCTTCGGGTACGACACCGGTGTCATCAACGGCGCCCTGAACCCGATGAAGGCCGAGCTCGGACTCACGAACTTCACCGAGGGCGTCGTCACCAGCTCCCTGTTGTTCGGTGCCGCGATCGGCGCCATGCTCGGCGGCCGCATCGCCGACGGGTGGGGGCGCCGCAAGACGATCATCGCCCTCGCCGTGACGTTCTTCCTCGGCACGCTCATCTGCGTCGTCGCCCCGACGTTCGGTGTGATCGTCGTCGGCCGCGTGCTCCTCGGCCTCGCGGTGGGTGGTGCATCGACCGTCGTCCCGGTGTTCCTCGCCGAACTCGCGCCGTACGAGATCCGCGGTTCGTTGTCCGGCCGCAACGAGCTCATGATCGTGATCGGGCAGCTCGCCGCGTTCGTGGTCAACGCCGTCATCGGCAACCTCTGGGGTGAGGGCGACGGTGTCTGGCGCGTCATGCTCGCCGTCTGCGCGCTCCCCGCCATCGCACTCTTCGTCGGCATGCTCCGGGTGCCGGAGTCGCCGCGTTGGCTCGCGTCGAAGGGGCGGTACGACGAAGCGCTGTCCGTCCTCCAGCAGGTCCGGACCACGGAGCGTGCGACCGCCGAGCTCGACGACATCAAGCGGAGCAACGACCTCGAGGCGAAGGAAGACCGCGTCAGCGGATGGCAGACGCTGCGCGGGAACAAGTGGCTCATCCGCATCGTGCTCATCGGTGCCGGGCTGGGCGTGGCCCAGCAGCTCACCGGCATCAACTCGATCATGTACTACGGCCAGACCGTCCTCATCGAGTCCGGGTTCCAGGCGTCGGCGGCCCTCATCGCGAACATCGCGCCCGGCGTGATCGCCGTGGTCGGTGGCGTCATCGCGCTGTACAACATGGAGAAGATCAACCGCCGGACGACCCTGATCATCGGGTTCTCGCTCACGACGGTCTGCCACTTCCTGATCGGCATCGCCTCGGTCGCGCTGCCCGAGGGCAACCCGGCCCGCCCGTGGGTGATCCTGTTCCTCGTCGTCGCGTTCGTCGGCTCGATGCAGACCTTCCTCAACATCGCCGTGTGGGTGGTGCTGTCGGAGATCTTCCCGACGCAGATCCGCGCGCTCGGCATGGGCATCTCGGTGTTCTGCCTCTGGATCGCGAACGCGTTCCTCGGGCTGTACTTCCCGACGATCGTCGCCGCGACCGGCATCACCGGCACGTTCTTCGGGTTCGGCATCGTCGGTCTGCTCGCGCTGCTCTTCATCTGGAAGTTCGTGCCGGAGAGCCGCGGTCGCACCCTCGAGGAAGTGGAAGAGGGCGTCACCACCGGCAACATCTTCACCGTCCCCGACAAGGCGTCGCGCCGCTAGACACGACGACGGACGGACGGGAGGCCCGGTGCCAGCTGGCACCGGGCCTCCCGTCCGTCCTGTGGTCGCGTCACGGGCGCAGGAGCACCTTGCCGACGCGGCCGGCGGTGTCCGAGGCGCGGACGGCGTCGCGGACCTGCTCGAAGGTGAAGGTCTCGGCGACGGGGAGCGTCAGCGAGCCGTCGAGCACGCGGGTGATGAGCTCACCGAAGAGCTGCCCCTTCGTCTCGGCCGGCATCGTCTTGCTGACGACGGAGCCCCAGAAGCCCTTCACGGTGAGCTGGCCGAAGATGACCTTGCCCGACGGGATCTCGAGCGTGGGCGACGCCATCGCGCCGAAGACGACGAGGGTGGCGTCCTCGCCGAGCACCGATGCGATGTCGCCGGCGGCCTTGCCGCCCACGGACTCGACGCCGGCGACGATCGGAGCGCCTCCGGTGATCGCGGCGACCTGGTCCTTCCAGTCGTCCGCGTCGGTGGCGACGATGCGCTCGATGCCCTGCTCGCGCAGCTCCTCGACACCGGCGGCGCGACGCACCAGGCCGATGACGTTGATGCCGCGGGCTGCGCCGAGCTGGGCGACCATGCGGCCGACCGCGCCGTTCGCGGCGTTCTGGATCAGCCAGTCCCCCTCGTGCAGGTCGAGCGAGTGCAGCAGGCTGATCGCGCTGAACGGCATCGAGACGAGCTGTGCGGCGGCCTCGTCGGACATCGCGTCCGGGACCGGGACGAGTCCGGCGGCGTTCGCGGTGTAGTACTCGGCCCAGACGCCGAAGGCGCCGCCGGCGACGCGCTGGCCGACCGTCAGGTTCGTGACGCCCTCGCCCAGGGCCTCGACGACACCGAGCGCCTCGGTGCCGGATGCTGCGGGCAGCTCGGGCTTGAAGCCGTAGGTGCCGCGGACGGTCCACAGGTCGTGGTTGTGGATGGGGGAGAGGACCGTGCGGACGAGGACCTCGCCGGCGCCGGGTGTCGGCACGGGGCGCTCCTGCACCTCGAGGACGTCGGCGGGCTCGGCGAAGGTCTCGTGGACGACGGCGCGCATGGTGGTGGGGGTGGTGCTCATGGGTCAGTCCTCCGAGACGACGATGGTGACGTCGATGTTGCCGCGGGTCGCGTTCGAGTACGGGCAGACCTGGTGGGCTGCGTCGGCGAGGGCCTGGGCCTGGTCGTGCTCCAGGCCGGGGATGACGACCTCGAGCATGACGGCGAGCTGGTAGCCGCCGTTGCCGTTCGGGCCGATCGACACGCGACCGCCGACGGACGAGTCGGTGATCTTCACCTTCTGGCTGCGGGCGACGCCCTGCAGTGCGGAGTGGAAGCAGGCGGCGTAGCCGGCGGCGAACAGCTGCTCGGGGTTGGCGCCGTTGCCGGAGCCACCCATCTCCTTCGGGATGGCGAGGTCGAACTCGACCGTGCCGTCGCTCGTGGCGACGTGGCCGTTGCGGCCTTCGCCGGTGGCCAGGGCCTCGGCGGTGTAGAGGGTTTCCATGGTGTTCCTTCCTTCGTGGGGTCAGTGGTCCGTGACGGCGCGATCGGGCGCGTCCGCCGCGGCGTGCATCGTCTCGGTCAGCCGGTGCAGGGTCGCGATGAGTTCGGCGGCGGCCCGCTCGTCGGCCAGGCCCATGCCGGCGGCGATGCGTGCGGGGATGCCGCTCAGCTCGGACCGGAGTTCGCGCCCGCGGTCACCCACGGTCACGGTGACGACGCGCTCGTCGGTGCTGCGGCGCTCACGGCGGACCAGGTCGCTCTGCTCCATGCGGCGGAGCAGTGGCGAGAGGGTGCCGGAGTCGAGCTGCAGGTGTTCCCCGAGGCTCGAGACGGTCTGGTCGCCCTCGACCCACAGGGTGACGAGCACCAGGTACTGCGGGTAGGTCAGGCCCCAGGGCTCGAGCATCGTGCGGTACGCCTGCGTGGTCGCGCGGCTCGCTGCGTAGAGGGAGAAGCACACCATCTCGTCGGTCACGGGCATGGCTTCAGCCTGTCACGCAACCCGGTTGTGCACAACTCATCGCAGTGGATGCTCAGGTCACGACGAACACGCCGACGGCCCGGACGGTTAGGCTGACGTGACCCACGATGACCAGCACCCACCTCGACACCACCACGACCCCCGGCAACGGATCGGCGTCGTCCCACGGCAAGACGATCCTGATCGGTGAGCACGCCGTGGTCTACGGCGCACCCGCTCTCGTCCTGCCGGTGCTCGACGCACGGGTCGTCGCGACGGTGAGCCCGGTCACCGCCGGGGCGGACGAAGCCGCCGGCACGACCGTCGGGCACACCCTCGAGTCCACGGTGCACACCGGCCCGCTCGACCTCGCACCCGCGGCCGTGATGCCGACAGTCACCGCCGACACGGCGACACTGCGGCACTTCGGCGTGGCCGATCGGCACTTCCACGTCCGGGTCGACAGCGAGGTCCCCACGGCCCGCGGCATGGGCTCGAGCGCAGCGGTCGCCGCGGCCGTCACGGCAGCCGTCGCGGACGCGCTGGGCGAGACCCTCGACGCCGAGACCCACCACGACCTCATCCAGGAGTGCGAGCGCGTCGCCCACGGCCGACCGTCGGGCCTCGACGCCCGCGGGGTCGTCGCCGCGGTGCCGGTCTGGTTCGAGGGGGGCCGCATCGAGCCCGTCGCGCTCGGGGCGCGCTTCACCTTCGTCGTCGCCGACACCGGCGTCCCCGGCCACACCCGGCAGGCCGTCGCGGCCGTGCGGGAACGGCGCGACCAGGACCCGGCGGCGGTCGACGGCGTCATCGACCGGATCGGCGAACTCGCACGGCAGGCGCGGGGGACACTCGAGGCTGGCGACGCACAGGGGCTCGGTGTCACCATGGACGCCGCGCACGACCTGCTCAGCGCACTCGACGTGTCGAGTGCTGACCTGGACCGGCTCGTCGTCGCCGCACGTGCTGCGGACGCCCTCGGCGCGAAGCTGACCGGCGGCGGGCAGGGCGGGTGCGTGCTCGCACTCGCCGCGGACGACGACCACGCGGACCGCATCGCGGCCGCACTCCGCGGCGCAGGTGCCGCAGCCACCTGGACCACCACGATCGGAGCCCGCGCTTGATGACCGCCACCGCCGTCGCGCACCCCAACATCGCCCTCGTCAAGTACTGGGGCAAGGCGGACGCGCAGCTGGCGTTGCCCGCCACGGGCAGCGTCTCCATGGGCCTCGACGTGTTCCCGACGACGACGACCGTCACGCTGGATGGTGGTGCCGGTGCCGGTGCCGGTGCCGGTGCGGAGGGCCGGGACGCCTTCACGCTGAACGGCCACGTCGTCGAGGACGGTGCCCTGGTGCGCGTGCAGCAGTTCCTCGACCTCGTGCGGGAGCTCGCCGGCAGCGACACCCGCGCGTCCGTCGTGTCCGAGAACACCGTGCCGACCGGTGCCGGGCTGGCGTCGAGCGCCTCGGGGTTCGCGGCGCTCGCGACCGCCGCGTCGGCGGCGTACGGTCTCGACGTGTCCGCGCGCGACCTCTCCCGCCTCGCTCGCCGCGGCTCGGGGTCGGCCACCCGGTCGATCCCCGGGGGCGTCGCCGTCTGGCACGCCGGCGACGACCAGGGGTCCTTCGCCGAGCCGATCCCGGCACCGCCGATGGCCATGGTGGTCGTGACGATCGACGCCGGCCCGAAGCCCATCGGTTCGCGCGAGGCGATGCGCCGCACCATCGCGACCTCGCCGTTCTACCCGGCGTGGGTCACCTCGACCACCGAGACCGTCGGCGACATGCTCGACGCCTGCGCAGCCGGCGACTTCACCCGCATCGGCGAGATCACCGAGAGCAACGCGCTGCGCATGCACGCCACGATCGAGGGCGCCTTCCCGCCGATCCGCTACCTCAACGCGCGCAGCGTCGCCGTGTTCGACGCCGTGGGCGAACTCCGCGCCGCGGGGCTCGAGGCCTACGCCACGGCCGACGCCGGCCCGAACGTGGTGGTGCTCTGCCAGCCCGCGGACCGCTCCGCCGTGGCCACCGCGCTGGCGTCGTTCGGCGACGTGATCGAGTCCGGCACCGGACCTGCCGCTCGGGTGCTCCGCTCCGAAGAGATCGGGGTCGCCGCTCCAGCGAGCGACAGCCCCGACCAGAAGGAGTCCGTGCAGTGATCGAGTTCCGCGCCCACGGCAAGCTGTTCGTCGCCGGCGAGTACGCCGTCGTCGAGCCCGGCCAGCCGTCCGTCCTCATCGCCCTCGACCGCGCCATCACGGCGCGTGTGTCCGAGGCGCACGGTGCGGGCAGCGTGCACTCGGAGGAGTACGGCCACCTGCCGCTCACGTGGACGCGGGACGAGGACGGCCTCGCCCTCGACCGCGAGCACCACCCCTACGACTACGTGATGGCGACGATCGACCTCGTCGAGAAGCTCCGCGCCGAACGGGGCATCGCGCCGCGGTTCCACGACCTGCGCATCGAGAGCCAGCTCGACGACGCCAGCGGCCGGAAGTTCGGGCTCGGGTCCTCAGCGGCGGTGACCGTCGCCACGGTCGGTGCCCTGGACCGCTTCTACGGGATCGGCCTGACCCAGCGGCAGCGCTTCCAGGTCGCCCTGCTCGCCACCATCCGGGTGAACCCGCGGGCATCCGGCGGCGACCTGGCCGCCAGCACCTTCGGCGGCTGGCTGCGCTACAGCGCCCCGGACCGCGACCACCTCGCCTCGTTCGTCGACGAGCGCCGGGTGTCCGACATCCTCACCGACGCCGAGGCGTGGGCGGGGTTCGACGTCCAGCGGCTCCCGGCCCCCGAGAACCTGCAGCTCCTGGTCGGTTGGACCGGCTCGCCGGCCTCGACCACGAAGCTCGTCGGGGTGGTGCGTCGACACCGCAACGGCGGGTACCAGGCGTTCCTCGACGAGAGCCGGAGCTGCGTCGACGACCTGACCACGGGCCTCCAGACCGGCGACGCGGAGCAGACGCTCGATGCGCTCCGACGTGCCCGGGTGCTCATGCAGCGCCTCGGCGACTCGGTCGGGTCGAAGATCGAGACCGAACGCCTCGCGATCCTGTGCGACGTCGTCGAAGCGGCCGGCGGGGCGGCGAAGCCGTCCGGTGCCGGTGGCGGCGACTGCGGCATCGCGCTCGTCCCGGCGGACACCGACCCCGCCGGCATCCACCGCGCCTGGGAGGCGCACGACATCAGACACCTCAGCGTCGCGGTGCGAGCACCAGAAGGAGCCCTCGATGAGTGACCTGCTCACGCCGATCCCGACCAAGTGGGTCGGACCGATCCGCATCAGCGGCAACGCGGTCCAGGGCGAGCACGAGGTCCCGCTCGCCACGTACGAGTCGCCGCTCTGGCCGTCCGTCGGCCGTGGCGCCCGGATCTCGCGCATGGTCGACGACGGCATCGTCGCGACCGTCGTCGACGAGCGCATGACCCGATCGGTCGTCGTCCGCGCGGCCAGTGCCGCCGCGGCGCACGTCGCTGCGGGGCAGATCCTGGCGCGACAGGACGAACTCGAGGCGCTGGTCGCCGGGCAGAGCCGGTTCGCGAAGCTCATCGAGGTGCACCCGGAGATCGTCGGCGACCTGCTGTTCCTGCGGTTCGCGTTCACCACGGGCGACGCCTCCGGCCACAACATGGTCACGCAGGCGGCGGACAAGCTCCTGCCGGCGATCCTGGCGTGGCAGCCGGGCCTGCGGTACGTCTCCGTGTCCGGCAACTTCTGCACCGACAAGAAGGCCACCGCCGTGAACGGCATCCGTGGCCGTGGCCGCAACACCATCGCCGAGATCGTGATCCCCGGCGAGGTCGTCGAGAAGCGCCTGCGGTCGAGCACCGAGCGCATCGTCGAACTGAACATCGCGAAGAACCTGATCGGGTCGACCATCGCCGGCGCCCTGCGCTCCGCGAACGCCCACTACGCGAACATGCTGCTCGGTTTCTACCTGGCCACCGGGCAGGACGCCGCCAACATCGTCGAGGGCTCGCAGGGCATCACGAGTGCCGAGAACCGCGACGGCGACCTGTACTTCGCCACCTCGCTGCCGCACTTGATCGTCGGCACCGTCGGCAACGGCAAGGGTGGGGACCTGCCCGTCGTCGAGGACGCCCTGGTGCGGCTCGGCTGTCGTGAGGACCGCGAGCCCGGTGCGAACGCCCGTCGTCTCGCCGCACTCTGCGCCGCCACGGTGCTGTGCGGGGAGCTCTCGCTCCTCGCCGCCCAGACGAACCCGGGTGAGCTGATGGCCGCCCACGTCGCCATGGAGCGACGCGGCGCGAAGCCCGCCGGAGGTGCAGCATGACGGCGAACGGCGCACTGCGCATCGGCATCCACGACATCGCCATCGCGACCGGGCACCACGTGCTCGAACTCGACGACCTGGCCGAGCGCCTCGGCGTCGACCCGGCGAAGTACCACGTCGGCATCGGCCAGGACGCCTTCAGCGTGCCCGCCCCGGACGAGGACATCGTCACGATGGGCGCCGCCGCGGCCAAGGAGGTCATCGACCGCCACGGCGTCGAGGGCATCCGCACCGTGCTGTTCGCCACCGAGTCCGGCGTCGACCAGTCCAAGGCCGCCGGCGTCTTCGTGCACGGCCTGCTCGGCCTGCCGAAGAACGTCCGCGTCGTCGAGCTGAAGCAGGCCTGCTACGGCGGGATGGCCGCCGTCCAGCTCGCCCTCGGCATCATCGCCCGGGCGCCGGGCGAGCGGGTCCTCGTGATCGCCGCCGACGTCGCGCGCTACGACGTCGACACCGCCGCCGAGCCCACGCAGGGTGCCGGCGCCGCCGCGATCCTGGTGTCCGCCGACCCCGACCTGATCGAGATCGAGCCGGCCGCCGGTGTCTTCACCGCGGACGTCGACGACTTCTGGCGCCCGAACGACCGGTCGACGGCGCTGGTCGACGGCCGCCTGTCCGTGAGCGCCTACGTCGACGCGTTCGTCGGCGCGTGGGACGACCTGGCGGACCAGGGCGGCCCCGCGTACGAGGACATCGTGCGCTTCGTCCACCACCAGCCGTTCACGAAGATGGCGCTCAAGGCCCACCGGAAGCTGACGCAGCACGTGGGTGTGCCCTTCGACGAGTCGGAGCTGTTCGTCGGCTTCACGTACAACAAGCAGACCGGCAACACGTACACGGCGTCGCTCTGGATCGGGCTCGCAGCACTGCTCGACCTCGACGAGGACCTGGCGGGGGAGCGCATCGCCCTGTTCAGTTACGGTTCCGGCAGCGTCGGCGAGCTCCTCACCGGCATCGTGCAGCCGTCGTACCGCGACCACCGTCGCGTCGGCCGGGTCCGACAGCTGTTGTCCGCCCGCGTCCCGCTGACCGTGGACGCCTACCGCGAGCTGCACGCGACCGGCGCCGCGACGAGCGACGACGTCGAGCGTCCGCGCGTCACCGCAGGGCCGTACCGGTTCGCCGGTGTGCGCGGCGGCGCGCGCCACTACGAGGCGACCACGCCCGCCTGACCGGTCCGACCCACCCGCGAACGCGACAGATCCCCGCGGAACGTTCGCGGGGATCTGTCGCTTCCGCGTGACGGACGGGAGGCCCGGTGCCAGCTGGAACCGGGCCTCCCGTCCGTCCTGGGGTCACGTGGCGGACAGGACCTCGCGTTCCAGACGCTGGTAACTGGTCTCCATGCCGTCGGTCATGCCGGTGGCGAGGACCACGTCCCGCTGCGCCCGGTCGGGGTAGGTGACGAGCAGCGTCACCAGGGTGACGCCGTCGGCCTCGTCGAACTGCAGGTCGTTCGTGTTCGGCGGGAACGGGGCACCCGTCATCCGCTCGGTCGACACGATCCGGCGCTCCGACTCCACGACGAGGTTCTCGCCCTCGAACCCGAACGGTTCCCCCTCGGTGCCACCCGTCGGCGCCCACGCCTGCCGGAACGTGCCACCCGGCGTCAGGTCGTTCTCGTACACCGTCATCTCCCACCCGTCCGGACCGAGCAGCCACCGCCGGACGAGCTCGGGTTCGGTGTGCGCCCGCCACAGCAGGTGGCGCGGCGCCGCGAAGGCCCGCGTGATGCGGACGTGGGTGTCGTCGACCAGCTCGGTGACGGTGCCCGTGCCGAGGGCGTCCTCGCGCAGGTCGGCGAGGACGGTGTCCAGCTGTCCGAAGGCCTGCTCGTACCCGTCGACCATGCCCATGTCGATCATGGTCTCGAGGTCGGCGGTGGACCCGAACGACGACCGGACGGTCACGCGCGACCCGGAGCCGACGGCCTCGAAGGACAGGACCGTCTCGCCGGCTGGCAGGGAGTCGTCGACCGTGCCGTCGGCGTCGGTGAAGAGGTCGCGGACGGTGATGCGGTGCGGCTCGTCGACCTCGGTGACCTGCCAGACGGCGTGGAACCGCTCGCCCTGCGGCGACGTCATCCGGTAGTCCGCGCGGCCACCGGGCCGCAGGTCGAACGAGGTGAAGGTGGCGGGGAAGCCGGGCGGGCCCCAGAAGCGTTCGAGCTGACGGGGATCGGCGAAGGCGCCCCAGAGGCGCTCGACCGGCACCGTGGACTCGGCGACGAGGGTCATCGCGAGTGCCTCGGGATCGGTGTGGACGGACGTGGTGGGCATCGTCGCTCCTGGTCGTCGGGTTCGGTCGTCGGGGTCGGTCCTGGTCCCAGGCTCCGTCCGAGCGACCTCGTGCGCAAGGGGATCGTGCAGGTAGTCTGTCCGCGGAGATCGAAAGGGGCGATGTCAGTGGGCAGGAGTGCGTCGGACACCGTCGGAGCCCTCGTCGCGACCCTTCCCCCGTCGCCGAGGCTCCCCGACGTCGTCGCCGGGGTCGGGCGGTTCGTCGGCAAGACGACCCGCGTGGTCGACGTCGACGGTCCGAGCTGGGGCCCGCTCACCGCGCTGGTGTCGCAGTTCGAGCACGAGAACCTCGTCCTGGTGCCGGCCGGCGCTCCCGAGCTGTACCGGATGCACTGTGTCCTGCACGAGCTCGGCCACCTGGTGCACGGCGACGTCGGGGCGCCCTCGGCCACGTCCATCGCCGAGTTCGCCTCGGGCGGCCACGTGTGCCGCCGCGCCCTCGACGGCGACACCGGACTGGTGAGCATCTCGGACGACGACGAGCACTTCGCCGAGCGGTTCGCGTACGAGCTCGCGACCGTGCTGCTCGCCGGCAGCGCCGGCGCGGACGAGCGGGCCTACGGCTGATGGTCGTCCTGCACGCCGCCGCCTTCTGGTGCGCGGCGCTGATCTACCTCGCCCGCACGCCCTACGTGCTCCGGAACCCGCGCGGCCGTGCCGCCTGGGGTGCCACCGGGGTCGGCGCGCTCGGGTTGCTGACGCTCGGCAGCGTCGTGCCGCAGACCGTGCTCGACGGCGCCCTCGGGGGCACGAACCTCATCAACCTCGTGCAGAACGTGTGCGCCACCGTGGCCTTCTGGCTGATGCTCCGGGCGAGCACCTCCGACCTGCCGAAGCGCCCGCTGCTCGCGAGTCCGCTGGCACTGCTCGTGGTGGTCGTGGCCTTCGCCGTGCCGTTCTTCGCCGTGCGCGACCGGGGCGGCACCGACTTCCACTTCATCGTGCGGGAGATCCACCAGCCGGCGATGTGGCTGTACAGCTCGATCTACATGGTGGGTGTCGGCGCGATCGCGGCCGCCACGCTCCGGCACGGTGTGCTGCGGAACCCCGTCGCGCTCGTGGTCTTCCGGGTCGGGCAGTCGCTGGTGGTCATCGCGAGCATCGACGAGCTGCTGTCGCTCACCGCCGACCACTTCGGGTGGTTCCCCGCAGCGGTGCGTGACGGACTCCGCCTGGGCTTCGACCCGCCGTTCTACCTGGGCATCGTCCTCATCGTCGTCGCGATGGCGTCCCTGACCTTCCGGCGGTGGGGGCGCGACGTGACGTGCCGCCGGCACCACCGACGACTCCGGCGCATCGCCCGCCGCCACGCGGTGCGGGCCGTCGAACGGGACGGCGACGTGCAGGCACGGACCTACGACCTCGTCATCGCGATCCGTGACGCCGAGGTGCAGGGCCGCACCCTCGACGAATCCGAGCTCGCCCAGGTGCGCTCGGCGGAACTGACCCTGACCCGCAGTCTCGGAGGCTGATGCGATGACGATCCTCTGGTGGGTGCTCGGCGTGCTCGTCGTGCTGGCGGCGGCGTTCCTGCTCGTCCTGCGGAAGGTCGTCGGCAAGATCGTGCTGCCCGGCGGCGACCGCTGGACCCCGGTGCTCGAGGCGACCGACGACTCGATCCAGCTCCCGATCACCGACGACACCGTTCGCCCGGGGGAGTACGGCCTGTGGCACGACGGCACCGGGCACACCACGGTGGGACCGGTGCTCGAGGTCGACCAGGCTGCCGGCACCGTCCGCCGTGCGGTGGTCCGGACGAGCGGCGACGTGTCGGCGCGGGTGCGGTGGAGCGGGCACGTGCACCCGGACCCCGCCGCGATGGACGTCGACTGGGCGGAGCTCGACCTGCCGACGCCCGTGGGGCCGGCGCCGGCGTGGGTCATCCGGCCCGGCGGCCCCGCACCCGCCGCACCCGCCGCGGCCGCACCCGCCGCGGCCGCACCCGCCGCGGCCGCGGCCGCCACGACGTGGGCCGTCCACGTGCACGGCATCCGCACCACCCGCGTGACGGCACTCCGGACGGTCCCAGCTGCGCTCGAGGCCGGCTGGACCTCGATCGTCCCGTCGTTCCGCGGCGACGGCGAAGCGCCCTGGCAGGGTCGTGCCTCGCACCTCGGTGCTCGCGAGTGGCCCGACGTCGAGGCCGCACTCGACCACGCCGTCGCGAACGGGGCCGAACGGCTCGTCATCGTGGGGTGGTCGATGGGCGCGACGATCACCCACGAACTGCTCGCTCGGTCCGCCCACCGCGACCGGGTCGCCGGCATCGTCCTCGTGTCCCCGGCGCTCGACTGGGAGACGACGGTGCGGTCCCAGGCGGGTCGTGCCGGACTCCCCGGGTTCGTCGTCGGTGCCGCGCTCCGGGCGATGGCGATACCGCTCGTGTGCCACGTCGTCGGGCTCCGCTCGCCGGTGGACGTCCGCGCGCTGTCCTGGTTGCACGCGCCGCGGAACCTGCCGCCGACCCTGCTCATCCACTCGTCGGGGGACACCACCGTGCCGTTCGCCGTCAGCCAGGAGTTCGCCGACGCGCACCCCGGCACGGTGACGTTGGCGGTCAGCGAGCCGGCCGAGCACGCCTGGGAGCGGAACGTCGACGCCGTCTGGTTCGACACCACGATCACCACCTGGGCGAGATCGCTCGAGCACACCGGCACCGTGGAGTAGAAGGGGCCATGGGTCAGCTCATCTACGACGGCCAGCCGCTCGACCTCCGCATCGACGACCGCGCCATGACACACCTGCAGATCGTGATCGTGAACATGCTCCGACGTGAGCACCGGTTCGCGTTCTCGTGGAAGGACGACGTCATCCACGGCAACGGCCGCAGCACGATCTGGCTGAACCCGAACGTCAGCCTGCACTTCAAGTTCTCCGGCAGCCGGGTGCCCTCGATCAACCGCAGCTGGCTCGAGGACCTCTACGCCTCGGCCACGTCCGGCTCGGGGCTCGTCCTGACCCCGGAACCGCCGGACACGAGCACCGCGGCCGACTCGGCGTGGTCACGAGCCGTGGCCCCGGGGGACGCCGATGACGCTTCGGGGACACCGAGCGGTAGCACGGCTGAGTGATTCCCGTCAACGGGTTCCGAAGACCACATCATCGTCGTACGGTTTCGGTACCGCGGATCAACGTCGTCCCTTCGGGCCGGCATCCAGGGAGCCGGTGACGGCGACGACCCGCGGCAGGAGGGGGACCCGAATGACCGTGACGCAGTGCGCGCCCGTCGCCGACCAACCATCGGCCACTGAGCGGCGTGCACGACGGGAGTCCCGGATCAGGAGACTCGTCGTCCAGGAGGCCGGGTCATCGCACCCGGGTCCTTGCGTCACGCCTCTGGGCTCGTCGGTCAGGCCTCACTGACCGGCACCCTCCACAGGACGCCCCGGCTGTCGGATTCGGGTTCCGCTGCCGGGGTGTTCTGCTGCCCAGGTCGGGTGCGCGCAGCGGGCCCGCGCGCTCCGCGTGCTGTGGGCTCAGTAGACGTCGCGGACGTACCGCTTCGTGCGGCGCAGGTCGGCCAGGTACGACAGCGCGTCGTCCTCGTCCCGTCCGCGACCGGTCCGGATGACGTCGAGCAGCGCCGCCTCGACGTCCTTCGCCATCCGCGAGGCGTCACCGCACACGTACACGTGGCCGCCGTCCTCGAGCCAGGCGAACAGTTCGGCGGACTGCTCCCGCATCCGGGTCTGCACGTAGACCTTCTCGGCCTGGTCGCGCGAGAACGCCAGGTCGAGGCGGTTCAGCACGCCCTGCTCCTGCAGCTCGGCGAGCTCGTCCTGGTACACGAAGTCGGTGTCGCGGTGCTGGTCGCCGAAGAAGAGCCAGTTGCGCCCCGTCGCTCCCGCCGCGGCCCGCTCGTGCAGGAACCCGCGGAACGGCGCGATGCCGGTGCCCGGACCGATCATGATCATCGGGGCCGACTCGTCCGCCGGCACCCCGAACGACGCGTTCGGCTGCAGGTAGACGTCGACGGTACCGTCGGGGTCGACCCGGTCGGCGAGGAACGTCGACGCGACCCCTGCGTACATCCGGTGCGGGTCGCCGTAGCGGACGGACGCGATGGTCAGGTGGATGCGGTCCGGGTGCGCCAGCGGGCTCGACGAGATCGAGTACTGGCGTGCCTGCAGCGGGCGCAGGTTCGGGAGCAGTTCGTCGAGCCCGGGAGCGGCCGGTCCGGCGTCGCGCAGCAGATCCAGGACGTCGCGGCCCCACAGCCAACGGTCCAGCTCGTGCTTGTCGCCGTGCGAGACGACCGCGGCGAGTTCACTTGCCGGGGCGCGTTGCACGAGGTCGGCGATGAGGTCCTTCGAGGGCGTGCGGATCTCGCGGTCGCTCCGCAGGACCTCGGTGATCGGGCGGCCGTCGAACGACTCGCCGCCGTTCGCGCCGACCTGCTCGAGCAGCTCCGCGACGAAGACCTCGTCGTTCACCGGCACGACCGCCAGGGCGTCGCCTGCGGCGTACTCGATGCCGGAGTCGCCGAGGTCGAACTCGTAGTGCCGGATCTCCTTCGCGCTGCGCGGCGAGGAGAGCAGCCGGTTCTCGACCAGACGCGACGGGTACGGGTTGCGCTTGTTCCACTGCGACCCCGGCCGGGAGGCACGACCAGCGCCCGCCCCGCCGGTCGCGGTGACACCGTCGCCGGCACCACTGCCCGTGGTCGCGCCGGGTGCGACCGTCGCGCCGGCCTCGGCAGCCAGCCGGTCGAGCACGGCGGCGCTCCACAGCGCGGCCGCGTCCTCGAAGTCCACGTCGCAGTCGACGCGGTCGTGCACCCGGGTCGCGCCGAGCTGCTCGAAGCGGGTGTCGAGGAGCTTGCCGGCCTGGCAGAACTCGTCGTAGCTGGTGTCCCCGAGACCGAGGACGGCGTACTGCAGTCCCTCGAGTCGTGGGACGGTGGTCGCCTGGATCGCGTCCCAGAACAGTCCGGCGTTGTCGGGCATCTCGCCCTCGCCGTACGTCGAGGTGACGACGAGCACGTGGGTCATCTCGGCGAGCTGCTCCGGGGTGACGGCGTCGAGCGCGGCGGCACGGCCACCGAGCCCGCGGGCCTTCGCACCGGCGACGAGCTCGTCGGCCAGGAACTCCGCGTTGCCGGTCTGCGTGCCGAACAGCACGTCGATCGTCGTCGTCGGGGCGGCAGCGGACGCCTTCTTGCCGGCGGCGGCGATGCCCGCGATGAACCCGGCGAGCCAGGACTCCTGGGCCGCCGAGAACGGTGCGTCGACCGGGATCAGCGACCCGGTCGGGGGGAGCAGGCTCACGCGGACACCGCCTCGGTCGGCGCCTGCGGTGCACGGCGCGCGATGTCCTCGAGCGCCGCGGTCGCGAGCAGCTCGTCGAAGCGCGCCTCGCGGACGCGACCGTCGTTCTTGGCGTTCTGGTGCATGATCCACCCCGTGGTGCCCGGCGCGTCCATGCTGCGGTTGTTCCGCTGCGTGAGCGCACGCTTGTAGTCGTCGAGTCGCTTGATCGCGATGAGCGTCGCGAGCTGGTCGTCGGCGAACCGGTCGAGCGTGCCACGCAGGTACTTCACGACGCGCTGCTTGACCGAGAAGTCCTCGGTCAGGACGAGGTTCTTCACTGCCTCGGCGACCCGGGGATCGTTCGGGCCAGCACCGGGGACGCGCTCGAGGGCGACGTCCTGGGCGACGCCGAGCACCGTGTACGACGACAGCAGCGAGAACATGTCGTCGCCCTGGTCGCCGAGCGCCGGGGCACGACCACCGAGGACGGTGCGCTGGTCACGGTAGTCGACCTTGAACGCACGGAGCTTGTCCGTGGCGATCGAGGTCGCGAGCTCGTCGAGCAGTTCGGGGCGGGTGGCCGCCGCGAGGATCTCACCGGCGTCCTGCGTGAGCAGCAGCGCACGTGGCATGCCGACGTACACGTGCTGACGGGTGGTCTCCCAGTCGGCCAGCAGCCGCTCGGCCAACGCCGACCCGGTCGCCTCGAGGTGCCACTCGAGCAGCAGTCGCGCCCCGGCCTCGTGGAACGCCCCGCGCTCGGTGTCGGTGACGGGGAAGACGAGGAGCGAGTCGGTGCTGGCACGCTGGGCGACCTGACCGGACGGGTCGTACTGGTACAGGAACCCGCCGGACATGCCGTTGCCGAGGCCCTTGCCGAACGCGCCGAGGTTGAACACGGCGCCGCCGGTCATGTACTCGCACCCGAAGTCGCCGACGCCCTCGACCACGGCCGTGGCGCCGGAGTTCCGCACGGCGAACCGGTCGCCGGCTTCGCCCTCGACGAACGTGCGGCCGCCGGTGGCCCCGAACAGCGCGAAGTTGCCGATCAGGACGTTGCCGCCCTGGTCGGCGCTGCCGCCGCCGGGCGCACGGACGATGATCCGCCCGCCGCTCTGGCTCTTGCCGACGCCGTCGTTCGCGGTGCCGGTGTGCTCGAGCACGATGCCGTCGTTGTTGAACACGCCGTACGACTGACCGGCCGAACCCTGGGTGCGGATCGTGACGGCACCGTCGACCAGCCGGCGGCGCCCGCGGTCGTCGGTCGCCACGGCGGGCAGGCCCTGGACGTCCTCGGCGCCGAGCTCGTGGTTGAGCAGGCGCTCGACGTCGATGCCGAGCTGGCCGCCGACGGACTTGTCGCTGTTGCCGAGCAGGACGCCGTGCACGAGTACGTGCTCCTGGGCGTGGTCGACCAGTGCCGTGCGGATGCGCTCGAGCAGCGCGTCGTCGGTGTGGAAGTCCTTCTCCAGGTACTCCGGGTCCGTCACGACCTTCTCCGGCACCTGCGCGAGCAGGGCGCGGGCGTCGAGACGACCGACGCTCGCCGGGTGGTCGAGGAGCTGCAGCAGGTCGGTGCGGCCCCGTGCCTCGCGCAGCGAGCGCAGGCCGAGGCGGGCGAGGATCTGCCGCACGTCGTGCGCGATGTTGAGCAGGTACTGCGCGAGTGCACGCGGGTCGCCCTCGAACGCCTCGGCGTTCGTGGTGAGGCCGGCCGGGCACTTCACGTTGCAGTTCTTCGCCATGACGCAGCCGAGCATCATGAGCGCGGTGGTGCCGAACTCGAAGCTGTCGCCGCCGAGCAGCGCGCTCGTGACGACGTCGGAGCCGGTCTGGTGCGCGCCCGAGCAGCGGAGCGTGACCTTCGAGCGCAGGCCGTTCGCGACGAGGGCCTGGTGGACCTCGGCGACGCCGATCTCCGCCGAGCGGCCCGCGTACTTCAGGCTCGTGACGGCCGCGGCCCCGGTGCCACCGGTGTTGCCCGCGACGTTGATGACGTCCGCGCCGGCCTTGGCGACGCCCACCGCGATGGTGCCGATGCCCTCGGAGGACACGAGCTTCACGATCACCCGGACGCGGGCGGCCTTGCAGTCGTGGATGAGCTGCGCCAGGTCCTCGATCGAGTACGTGTCGTGGTGCGGCGGCGGCGAGATGAGCTCGACGCCGGGCGTGCCACCACGGGCCGCGGCGATGTCCACCGTGACCTTCGGCGCGGGCAGCTGGCCGCCCTCGCCGGGCTTCGCGCCCTGCCCGATCTTGATCTCGAGTTCCTCGAGCATGGGGTCGGCGAGGTAGCCCGCCCAGATCCCGAAACGGCCCGAGGCGAACTGCTTGATCCGCGAGCCGCGGATGGTGCCGTAGCGGGAGTGGTGCTCGCCGCCCTCACCGCTGTTCGACATGCCGCCGACCATGTTCGTGCCGTGCGCGACGGCCTCGTGGGCGGTGGCGACGAGCGCACCGTGGCTCATCGCGCCGGACGCCAGGGTCCGGGTGATCTCGTGCGCCGGCTGCACCTCGTCGAGCTCGACGCTGTCGGGAGCGCTCTCGAGCAGGGCGAGCAGACCCACTGCCGCGCCGGTGGCGCGGAGCGTCACCCGGGTGTCGTCGACGGCGTCGACGTCGACCTGGCCCGGGTACAGCAGCGCGAGGCCGTCTGCGAGGGCCTGGTGGCGCAGTGCACCCGTGGTGCCCGTCGACGCGAGCTCCAGGCGGAACCGCTCCGTGCCTCCCGGCAGGTCCTGGTCGTCCGCCGGACGCGAGCCGGACAGCCCGCGCACCGTGACGCTGGCGTTGCCGCTCGTCGAGAAGCGACCGAGCTCGCGGGCGAAGTCCTCCGCCGTGTCGATGCCCGTGACGTCCGCGGGCAGCGCGAGCACGTCGCGGAGCGCAGCGGGACGGCGCGACCGCTCGTCGTGCGTGGTCTGCAGGAACGTGACGTAGCCCGGCGTGATCCGGTGCTGGTCGATCTCGACGTCGCTGAGGCGGTCGTAGCCGGTGTTGCGGTACGCGGCGTCGGTGATGCCGAACGAGTCGTCGAGCTGACCGAGCGTGAGCAGGCGCAGCGCGTCCGAGTCGCCGGAGCGCTCGAAGGCCGGACGCTCCTCGGTCATGCCGCCGAACCCGCGCACGCTCGCGACGCCGAACGAGTGGCCGGCGCCGTCGGAGCGTTCCTTGAACAGGCCGAGCAGCGGGACCTGGCCCTCGGACGCCACCGAGCGGGCACGCTCGTGCCAGTCCGTCGCCGCCTGGGCGATGCGCGAGAAGCCGACGCCGCCGACCGGGGCCTGCATGTGCGGGAAGATCCGGGCGAGCACGTCGTCGCCGGTGTCGAGGTAGTTCGGCTCGAAGAACTCGCCGCCGATGTAGCTCTCGGCGGTGCACAGACCGACGCGGCCCATGGTCTTCGCCAGGGCCTTCTCGGCCGCCTTGCGGAACTGCTTGAGCGCCAGGTCGGTCGCGGTCAGCTCGCCGGCGGGTGCGGGCGCCGCGGGGTACTTCTCCTCCGCACGCAGCCGAGCGCTCAAGCTGTACACAGCGGCGGCACCGAAGCCCAGCGCGGTCGCGACGTGGTGTGACGATGGCAGCTGACCGCTCTCCGCCACGACGGACACCCGCAGGCGCAGACCGGTCTCGATGAGCCGCTGGTTCACGGCGGCCACGGCCAGGATCACGGGGAGGGGTGCACGGGTCGACGACACCTCGCGGTCGGTCACGACCGCGATTCCGCCACCGCGCGCCGCGAACGCCTCGATCGCGTCGCACAGGGCGTCCAGCGCGCCGCGCATCGCGTCGGCGTTCGCCTGCTCGTCGGCGGGCACCGGCACGTAGAGCATGTCGAAGCGCTCGAGCGGCACGATGTCCTGCTCCCGCAGCCGCACCATGTCGAGGTGCCCCAGGATCGGCGACTGCACGACGAGCTGACGGCCCGTGGTGCCCGTGCCGTCGGGCTTCGCGCCGAGCGCGACGCGCATCGACATGCCGTCGGCCTCGCGGATCGAGTCGAGCGGCGGGTTCGTCACCTGGGCGAAGCGCTGCGAGAAGTACTTCGCCATCCCGCCCTCGGTGTCGCTCAGCGCGTTGATGGCGTTGCCGTAGCCCATCGCCGAGATCCGCTCCGAGCCGTTCTGCAGCATCGGGTCGAGCATGAACCGGAAGCTCTCCTGGTTCAGCGAGTACGCGACGTAGCGGCCGGCGAGCGACAGGTCGCCCGCGTAGCCCAGGGTGTTCCTGGTGCGGTCGTACGCGGGCGCGGGCAGGTCGTCGAGGTTGACGCGGGCGGCCTCGAGCAGGGTGCCGTAGTCACGGCGAGCCGCGAGCATGCGCAGCACCTCGCCGGTCCGCATCCGGGTCCCGGTGCGGTGGTCGACGACGAGCATGCCGCCGGCCTCGATGCGGCCGCGGTGCACGACCTCGTCAGCGTCGAAGGTGACCTGGCCGGCCTCGGACGACACCATCAGGTACTCGGTCGTCTCGACGGTGCGCAGCGGGCGCAGCCCGAGGCGGTCCAGTCGCGCGCCGACGACGTCGCCGTCGCTGAAGATCACGGCGGCAGGGCCGTCGTTCTTCTCCTCGTACAGCGAGAAGTACTCGAGCATGTCCCGCACGTCGGCGGTGAGCGTGCGGTCGTTCTCCCACGCCGGCGGCATGAGCGACACCACGGCCTCGACGATCTCGAGCCCGTCGTCGAACACGCGGCTCTGCAGGGTCTGGTCGAGGCGGCTCGAGTCGGACTGGCCGGGCGGGCGGACGATGCTGCGGGTGCGGGCACGGGCCAGCGCCTCGTCCGACAGGCGGTTCTTCCGGTCGGTGTTCAGCTCGCCGTTGTGCGCCATCAGACGGAACGGCTGCGCCATCGTCGGGTGCGGCTCGGTGTTCGTCGAGAAGCGCGTGTGGAAGTAGAGCGTCCGCACCGAGTGACGCGGGTCGCGCAGGTCCGTGAAGTACCCGATGACCTCGCCCGAGTTCAGGCGCCCCTTCAGGATCTGGGTCCGGGCGCTGAGCGACAGCGGGTACAGGGCGGCGTGCTCGGCTCGCTGCTCGGCGGCCTCGCCGTAGGACACGGACTCGATCGCGAGCAGGGCACGGTTCGCTGCCGCGTCGACCTCGGCGCGGTCCCACTGCTCGGGCGCACGGAAGACCCACTGCACGATCGGCAGCTGGTACTGCTCGGCCTCGGGCCGCGCGACGGAGTGGTCCACCGGGACGTCGCGGACGACGAGCAGCTCGAAGCCCTCGGCCGTGATGGCGTCCGTGACGGTCTGCTCGGCGCGGGCGCGCTCGTCGGCGCCGTGCGCTCCGTCGCTGCTCGGGACGAAGCAGTTCGCGACGCCGAAGTGGCCGGCGCGCAGCTCCTGTCCGGTGATGGCGCTGAAGAACTCCACCGACAGGTCGATGCTGACACCCGCGCCGTCCCCGACACCCTCGGCGGACTTGCCGCCGCGGTGGGGGATGGCGCACAGTGCTTCGTCGCCCTTGCGGATGACGTCGTGGCTCGGCGTCCCGTCGAGTCGGGTGATGAAACCGACGCCGCAGTCGCTCGATTCGCGGGCAGGGTCGTAGAGACCGAAAGAGGTGGGGTTCACGTGCGGGTCCAGTGGGGCGTTGCCGGCAGTGGACGGCGCGGGCTGCATCGATGGAGCGCTCGCCGCGGGCAGACCGATGGTGGCAGTCGGGCCCTGTGGGGTGGTGGTGCGGTACCGCGATGCTACGGCTTGGTATACCGCCCACGCAACACCGCGCCGTGCGCCGCACCGCGTGCGTCTGTTCGGCTGGTGCGAGGTTGCCCGCCCGGTGCGAGGTCGTTGCGCTACACGGAGCGTGGAAGCTCGCACGGGATGGTCCACAGCGCACGGTGCGGCGGCCCGCGCGTGCCGAACAACCGCGCACCGGGTGGACAGCCCGGCACGGTGTCAGGCTGCGCGCTCGCCGGTCCGCTCGTCGACGGCGATCGGCTCGGTCGCCGCGGTGCTGGCGTCGGCGGCGGGGGTCGTCCCCGGGCGGATGAGCTCGGGACGACGACGACCGCTGCGGAACACCCACGCCTTGAACAGCACGAACCGGACGCACGTCGCGAACAGGTTGGCGGCCGTCAGCACCAGGATCTCGGCACCGTGCGAGGCTCCCGGCACGCTGCTGTGCAGCACGACCAGCGATCCAGAGGTGATCGCCCACGCGATGCCGAAGACGACCAACCCCTGCACGTGGTGCCGACCAGCACCGGCACGTCCGCGCACCCCGAAGGTGAAGCGACGGTTCAGCGCGGTGTTGCCGATCGCCGTCAGCAGCAGGGCGAGGAAGTCCGCCGTCTGTGCCCCGATCGCCGGACGGAACAGGGCGTACAGCACCGCGAACGCCACGGTCGACAGCACCCCGATGGCGCCGAAGCGCAGCACCTGCCCGAGGAACCCGACGTGCGGCGGCGTGAACGGTCGACGGCCGATCGCGTCGTACACGGTGCCCACCGGCACCCGCCCGGTGGCGATGCCCCGCGAGACGCGCCACATGCCCTTCAGGTCCTCCGTGGCGGTCGAGGCGATCTGCACCGACGAGTTCACGTCGTCGACCCAGTCCACCGGCACCTCGTGGATGCGCAGCCCCGCGTGCTCGGCCAGCACGAGCATCTCGGTGTCGAAGAACCACGCGTCGTCCTCGCACAACGGCAGCAGCCGTTCCGCCGCCCGCTTCGTGACGGCCTTGAACCCGCACTGCGCGTCCGAGAACGACACCCCCATCGTCGTGCGGAGCAGCAGGTTGTACGAGCGGGAGATGAACTCGCGCTTGCTGCCCCGGACGACACGCGACGAGTCCGCCAGCCGTGTGCCGATCGCCAGGTCGGAGTGCCCGGAGAGCAGCGGTGCGACGAGCGGCTCGAGGGCGGCGAGGTCGGTGGACAGGTCCTCGTCCACGTACACGAGCACGGTTGCCGGGGAAGCACCCCACACGGCCTTCAGCGCCCGGCCACGGCCCTTCTCGGCCAGGTGGACCGCGTGCACGCCGGGCAGCATGGCAGCCAGGTCGTCGGCGATGCGCGCGGTGTCGTCGGTCGAGGCGTTGTCGGCGATCGTGATCCGCCAGGTGTGGTGCAACGACGTCCGGCAGAAGGTGTGCAGGCGTCGGACGTGGGCCGCGAGCGTGTCCTGCTCGTTGTAGCAGGGGACGACGATGTCGATGTCGAGGGTCTGGTTCGTCTCCGTCATGCCGCTCATGCTCGGCAGCGGGGCTACGGGGGCCGAGGCAGGGCGCTGTGGCCCGGGTAAGAACGAACACCACGTGAACGCAGCGGACACGACACCTGTTGTCCGGATACGGTCGACGGACGATGACGACCGAGCGCGACGACGCACGACGGACGGCCGTGCTGCTCCCGGGGGAGCGGCTGGGCCTGGCGCTCGACGAACGGTGTCCGGAGTTCGAGGAACTGCTGCTCGCGCCACCGTTGCACGGCATCCGACCCGACGGGCACGACTGGCTCCGGCGTCGCTACGAGCAGATCGTCCCGCTCGTGCTCCCCGCGGCGCTGCGGGCCGTCGAGCACGGTGAGCCGCTCGATCCCGATTGCCTCGTCCGGCTGCGCGAGGTCGCAGCCGCCAGCGCCGGAGACCCGCAGGTCGACGTCTCGGTCGTGCTCCGCGGCGCCCTGCCCGCCATCCGTGTCTTCGCCCTCGTCATGCACACGGCCACCCGCGAGCACGCGACGACGATCGACCACGCCGGCCGGACGATGCTCGCGATGAGCCGAGCCTCACTCGTCGCCCACGAACTCGGCTCGTGCTGGGCCGAGGCCTGGGCGCAGCACCGGGGAGGCGCGTCGGGAGACGCGACGACAGCGCTCGGCACCGACGACATCGACCTGGTGGCGTCGGCGCCCGGCCTGGACGAGACCGAGGAACGGATGCTGGCGCTCGCCGCCCGCGGGCTCTCGAACGACGCCATCGCGAAGGAGACCGCGTACAGCCGGCAGGCCGTGGCCTGGCACCTCGGGCGGCTGATGAAGTCGTGGAACGCGCCGAACCGGACGGCGCTGGTGTCGGTCGCCTTCGTCCGGGGCTGGATCCGGTCTCGGCGGGACCTCCGGCTGGCTGCGCGCAAGCCGCCGTCGGCGATCGAAGCGCCGACGCACGACGACGCCCCCTGAGACCGAGGTCCCCGGGGGCGTCGCTGCAGCGCCGGTGGATCAGCCGCCGTTCACGTGGATGACGTTGTCGATGCGCTCGATGTTGCCGAACGCACCCCAGTTCAGCCAGCCGCCGTCACCGTTGTTCGTGATCGATCCGGGGCCCTTGAACCAGTAGATGACGTAGTTGCCGCCCTTGATGTCGATCGACTGTGCGTCCGCGACGTCGCCGGACACCGTGATGTCCTGGTTCTTGTTGACCACCGCGACGGTGAGGCGGTCGGGGTTGCCGGCGTTCCAGTAGCCGACGTCGAGCGCTGCCTGCACGGCGCCGCCGCGGTCGCTCTGGTCGTTCACGGCGTCCTTGATCGCGTTGACGATCGCGACCGGGTCGAGGTTGACGTTGACGTTGCCGCCGACGGAGGCCGAGGTGCTCGGTGCGGGCTCGGCGGCCTGTGCCGGTGCGGCGACGAACGCCCCGGCGATGACGGCGCCGCCGAGGGCGGTACCGGCGAGGAGCTTGACGGACGTGCGCTTGAACGAGTTCATGATCGTGTTCCCATCTCTGCAGTGGTGACCCGGTCGGGTCGTCTTGCTCGGACAGGACCCAGCCTGCGTCGCTGGTTGTCCGGCTGCACGCGTTCGGCCCGGACGTTGGACGATCGTCTGACGATCCGTCCAGCGCCGCGATGGTGTGCCATCCTCCGGCCCGGCCGCATCGGGTGAGCAGAAGACGTCGAATCGGGTCGCGGGACTCGACGTCTTCTGCTCACTCGGCGAGTGGGACGAGCTCGGCGAGCACGTCGGGCGGCCCCGGAAGGTCCACGGTGAACGCGGTCCGGCCCGGCTCGGACGCGACCCGCACGCTGCCGCCGTGCGCCACGACCACGGCCCGCACGATCGCGAGCCCGAGGCCGCTCGTCCCGTGCTCCCGCGAGCGTGAGGCCTCACCCCGGGTGAACCGGTCGAACAGGGTCGGCAGGGACTCGGCGGGGATCGGGGGCCCGTCGTTCGCCACGACGAAGCGGACGACGGCACCGTCCGACGCAGACGCAGACGCGGACGCAGACGCAGACGCAGACGCAGACCTGGGCACCGACTGCAACGACACCACGACGACAGTCCCCGGCGGCGTGTGCGTCCGGGCGTTGGTCAACAGGTTCGTGACCACCCGTCGGAGCTGCACCTCGTCGCCGGCCACGAGCAGCGGCTCGTCGTCCACGATCTGCAGCGTCCACCGGTGCCCGGGTGCGGTGGCTCGGGCGTCCATCGTCGCTTCGACCACGAGCGACGTCAGGTCGACCGGCTCGCGCACGAGCGGGGAGACGGGAGCCCCCGACGCCAGGGCCGAGGCGTCGAGCCGTGCGAGCAGGAGCAGCTCGTCGACGAGGTCGCCCATCCGGACTGCCTCGCGTCCGATCCGTTCGACGTTGCGGTGTACGGCGTCCAGGTCGGAGGTCCGCTCCGACAGCTCGGCGTACGCGCGGACAGTGGCGATCGGGGTCCGCAGCTCGTGCGAGGCGTCGGCGACGAAGGTCCGCATGCCGGCCTCGGCGTCGCGGCGCACCGTGAGTGCGCGGGCGACGTGCCCGAGCAGCCGGTTCAGTGCGGTGCCGACCTGTCCGACCTCGCGGTTCGCGGTCAGGTCGGCGTCGGCGACCCGCGCCGGGATGTCGGTGTCGCCGCGTTCCAGGTCGAGGGCGGTCACCCCGGAGGCGACCGCGGCGACGTGTTCGAGTGGCCGGAGCGAGCGCCGCACGAGCAGTGCGAGCGCCCACGCGGCGGCGACGAGGCCGAGCACCGTGACGATCCCGATGACGAGCAGCAGGCGTGCGATGGCGGCGTCCAGGTCGCCGAGGGGCAGCGCGGTGACGAACACGTCGCCGTCGTCCCCGACCGCCTGCACCCGGTAGGTGCCGAGCGAGCCGAGGTCGATCGTCGCGGGCTCGGCGCCGCTGTCGACCGCGGTGAGCGTCTTCCGTTGCGCCGACGACAGCCCGTGCTGGTCGCCGTCGTTGTCGGTGTACCCGCCGAGCACGACGACGCCGTCGCGGACGATCGCGACGACGGTGCCGGCGGACTGTCCGGGCGCTCCGATGAAGGCGTTGTCCGGATCCGGACGATCCGACGACGACGACCCGGGCGGCGGTCCGGTGGGCGCCTCCGCACCGTCCCGGCCGCCGGGGGTCCGGTTCGCCGCCGTCGACAGCTCCGCGTCGAGACGGTCGACGAGGTACCCCCGGAACGCGACGACGGTCACCGCCCCCACGACGACGTTCGTCGCGACGAGCAGCAGCGCCACGGCGGCGACGACCCGCCACCGCAACGACGGCACCCGTCCGCGGCTCACGTGGTCGGCCGCAGCACGTACCCCGCCCCACGGACGGTCTGCAGCATCGGCTCACGTCCGGCGTCGAGCTTCTTCCGCAGGTACGACACGTACATGTCGACCAGGTTCGACGACGATCCGAAGTCCATCCCCCAGACGTTGGCGAGCAGCTGCTCCCGCGAGAGCACCCGGTTGGCGTTCCGCGCCAGGTGCCGCAGGAGTTCGTACTCGGTCGGCGTGAGTTCGATCGGGTCGCCGCCACGGCTGACGGCGCGGGCATCCTCGTCGAGGCGGAGGTCACCGACCACCACCGCCACGCTCCCGTCGACCGATGCGACCCGCGCGGAGGTCCGTGCCAGGATCCGAGCGCGGACGAGCAGCTCCTCGATGCCGAAGGGCTTCGTCAGGTAGTCGTCCCCGCCACCGGTGAGTCCGGCGAGGCGGTCCTCGGGGGCGTCGCGCGCGGTGAGGAACAGCACACGGACGGTGTCGCGGGAGTCCCGGAGCCGGTCGAGGACCTCGAAGCCGTCGATGTCGGGCAGCATCACGTCGAGGACGATGACGTCGGGTTGGAACTCCCGTGCGGCGAACAGGACGTCGCGGCCTCGGTGCACGGTCCGCACGGCCCAGCCGTCTCCCTCGAACGCGAGGGCGACGGCGTCGGCCAGGGCGTGCTCGTCGTCGACGACGAGGGCGCGGACGGGGGTGCCGTCGGTGCGCAGCAGCGGTTGGCCGGTCACGTCCGCGAGCCTATCCACCGCGCCCTCGTCGACGGTCACTTCGCGCTGCTCAGGTCGTACACGGTCTGGCCGCCGACGGTCGTCGACTCGTAGTTCGCCGCGACCCACTCCTGGATCGCCGAGGCGGTGGACGAGCCGCCGCCCATCCCGCCGCCGGACCCGGACGACACGTAGTACCCGATGTCACCGTCGGCGACGTACGCCTTGAACTGCGCGAGCGTCGGTGCCGGGTCGCTCGACCAGCCGCCGATCGCCATCACGGCGGTGTCGGTGTCGAGTTCGAGCTGCGCGGCCGACTGCGATCCGTTCACCGCGGCCGCCCACTTCGCGTCGGACGCCTCGAGCAGCTCCTGCAGGGCGGAGGAGGTCGACGCACCCTCGCCACCACCCCCGGCCTGGAGGCCCGTCCCTGGCCCGCCCTCGGAGGTCGCGTCGTCCGTGTCGTCCTGACCACTGCCCGGTGCCGTGCCGGACGTGCCGTCCGGCATCTCCGGCGCCTCGCCGGAGGCACCCTCCGGCGGGGTCCCGCCGGGACCCTGCTGGGAGCCGTCGTCGATGGTGGAGTCGTCGCTGTCGGAACCGGCGGCCGATCCACCGGGTCCACCCGTGCCTCCCGGCATGCCGCCGGTGCCACCGCCGCCCATGCCGCCGGAGCTGCTGCCCGCCGGACCGACGCTCGGGATCGAACCGGAGTGCGCGACGGTCGTCGTGGCGAGGGCGTAGGCGGTGGTGCCGGACAGTCCGAACAGGGTGCCGGCGAGGACGCCGATCGTGACGAGCCTGCGCAGCGACGGCACGCTGCCGATGACGATCAGTGCTGCGGACAGCAGGCCGCCGGCGAGCATCACCCAGCGCAGCCACGGCAGCCACGTCGGGTTCTCGTTCAGCAGGCACCAGCCCCAGAACGCCGTGACGCCGATCATCGCGGCCAAGCCGATCCGGCCGACGAACCGCGTTCGTGCGTGCCAGAGCAGGGCGCCGCCGGTGCCGACGAGTCCGGCGATCGCCGGGGCCAACGCGACCGTGTAGTACGGGTGGATCGTGCCGGACATGTACGAGAACACGAGGCCGGTGACCAGGAGCCAGCCACCCCACAGGACGAGGCCGGCGCGGGCCGGGTCGGCGAGGTGGCGGCGGCCGACGACGACCAGGCCGACGACCAGCGCGATGAGCGCCGCGGGCAGGAGCCACGAGATCTCGAGCCCCATCTCGGACGAGAACAGTCGGTTCAGGCCCGTCGAGCCACCGAACGAGCCGCCCGCGGTGCCACCGGTCATGCCGCCGCCCCCACCTCCGCCGCCGTTGCCCGAGCCGCCGAAGATCCGACCGAGGCCGTTGTAGCCGAACACCAGGTCGAGGACGGTGTTGTCCGTCGAACCGCCGATGTAGGGGCGGGACTCCGCGGGCCACAGCCACACGGCGACGACCCACCAGCCGGCGGCGACCACGAGGGAACCCGCGGCGATGAGCAGACCGACCACGCGCCGGACCCATCCGGTGCGGGCGGCGAAGAGGTAGACCAGGCCGAAGGCCGGCAGGACGAGCAGGCCCTGCAGCATCTTCGTCAGGAACGCGAAGCCGAGGGCGACCCCGGCCAGGGCGATCCACTTCCAGCTGCCCCGGGGCAGAGCGCGAACGGTGCAGTACGCGCCGGCGGTCATCAGGAACACGAGCAACGCGTCCGGGTTGTCGAACCGGAACATCAGGGCCGCCGCCGGGGTCGCCGCGACGACGAAGCCGGCGAGCAGCGCACCGACGTTCGCGGTCGTGGTGCCGACGCGGGCGAGCGTGCGGCGGACCGTGCCCCAGACCAGGGCGACGGAACCGACGGCCATGAGCGCCTGGGGGAGCAGCAGGCTGAAGCTCGAGAAGCCGAGCAGCCGGGCGGACAACACCATCGCCCAGAGCGACGCCGGGGGCTTGTCGACCGTGATGAAGTTCGACGAGTCGAGGGAGCCGAAGAAGAACGCCTCCCACGACTTCGTGCCGGCCTGCACGGCGGCGGCGTAGAAGCTGTTGGCGTACCCCGAGACGCTGAGGTCCCAGAGGTACACCACGGCGGTCACTGCGAGGAGTGCCCAGAACGCCGGCCGGAGCCAGCGGGCGTCCTCGCGCTCGCCGAGGAACAGGCGGGCGACGGGCTTGCGGCGCCGATCCTGCGCGTCGGTCTGCGCGGAGCCCGTTCGGTCGGTCAAGGGTATCGGGTACGTGGTCATGTCGATGAGCATCCGGGGCGTTCCCCGAACGCGGCACTGCGCCGGCTGTGCGCTGGCTAAGGACGCACGGTGCGCGGTTGGCTGGGGTGGCGCACGCGGGGCTGGCGGGGCTGGGGTGGCGCACGGTGCTCTGTCGTCCGTCCCGTGCCGGGTTGCCTGCTCGGTGCGCGGTTGTAGCGCTGCACGGAGCGAGCAACCTCGCACGGAGTGAGCGAGCGCGCACGGTGCGGCGCCGGTCCCCGGGCGAGCAACCTCGCACGGGCCGAGCGAGCCCGCACGGTGCGCGGTCAGGCGTACCGCTGCGCCGCCTGCAGAGCCGCCCCCGTGTACGAGCCGCCGAACAGGAACACGTGCAGCAGCAGCGGCGCGAGTTGGTGCAACTCGACGCGCTCCTGCCAGCCGTCGGCGAGCCGCGACTCGCGGTCGTAGGCGGCGAGCACCGTCTCCAGCCTCGGCAGCCCGAACAGTCCGAGCAGTGCCAGGTCGGTCTCGGCGTGCCCGCCGTGCGCGATCGGGTCGATGAGCACCGCCCCGGTCGGTTCGGACGAGTCCGTCGGCCAGAGCACGTTGCCCGCCCACAGGTCGCCGTGCAGCCGGGCCGGACGATCCCCGACCAGCGCCGGCTGCGGGGACCCGAGCGTGCCGTCCTGCACCCGGTCGGCGACCCGGTCGAACACCGCGGCCTGGGCGTGGTCGAGCCCGCCGGCGTCGACGATGCGACGGACGAAGTCGCGGATCCGGTACTGCGCGAAGAACTCGCCCCACGTCGCCGGTGCGTGTGCGGCGTCGACGAACGGGGTGCGGGACCGTCCCATCCGCAGTGCGGCCCCCTTCGTCCAGCCGGCGGGCGGCGCACCCCAGTGGTCGGCGCCCGCGGCGTGGGTGTGCGCGAGGGAGCGGCCGAATCGCTCGGCCTGCGCAGCGGTGGGGGAGCCGTCGGAGATCAGCTCGAGGTCGAGCACGGTCGGGCTCGGTCGGCTCAGCACCCGCGCGGTCCTGGTGCCGCCCGCGTCCTCGGCGTCGGCGAGCCACCGGAGTCCGGCGGCTTCGGCTGCCGCTTCGTCCGGGGTGGTGAAGGTCTTCACGTGCGTCTCGGCCATCGGTCCATCCTGCCGAGGGGTCCTCGTCGTCCGTTCAGCGCACGGTCATCCGGCGAGGAACCGCAGATGTCGTTCCACCCGCCCGGCGAACGTCGGGCAATCGGCGTCACGGAGCGCTCCGGGCAGACTCTTCCGTGCGCCGCGGGGACGGCTGGACCAGTACCGCGCCTGCTCGCGTACGACGTCGCGGACGATCCACGGCGCCGAGTCGTCGACCAGGCTGAAGAACTCGTCACAGCGGTACACCTCGTACATCGCTGCATCCGTCGCGCGGAGACCACGGTCCTGCGTGAGGAGGACGTGCGCCCCGCAGGCGATCGCGGCGGCGTGCACGTGCCGGTCGTCGGGATCGGTTCCGTGGTACTCGACCGTGGCGTCGAAGTCGTCGACGAGCTCGTCGACGGAGGCGAGGATCGCTGCTCGCAGCCGGGAGACGGCCGACCCGGGTCGGTCGGGGTGCAGCCGACGGAGGGTGTGCGTGGTCTCGGCCAGCACGTCCTCGGTCGTGTGGAGCTGGAACATCCCGTCGGTGTGGAGTCGGAGCAGGCACGTCCAGTCTCGCAACGTCCGGCTACAGAAGACGTTCGCATCGACGAAGACCCGCTGAAGCATCACATATCAAGCCGAGTGCGGCCGGGCGTCAGTCGAAGGCATCACCGGACTCGAGCAGTTCGCGAGCTGCCGCAGCGCGGGCGACCCGTCGTGCGTCTCGGGCTGCGAGGACGTCCGCGCGCCGGAGCCGGTGGTGGGTCCCGACGGTGTGTGCAGCGATCTCACCGCGGCCGATGGCCTTCATCAAGGTGGGTCGGGAGATGCCGATGACGTCGGCGGCGACGGTCGTCGTCATCTCGTCCGGAAGGATGCTCGTCGAGATGCCTGCCCCGTCGGCCATGCTGCGGACGAGGTTCACGACGAAGCCCCCGAGTCGCTCCGGGAGCACGAGTTCCGTGCCGTCGTCGAGGTGGAGCTCGACGGTCGCGACCTGTCGATCGCCAGCGCGGTCGACGATGTCGACGGCCTCGGCGCGAGCGACCTCATCGACGCGGACGGGCCGTGGCGTCGTCGTCTGGTGCATCGGGTCTCCTTCTCGCGTTCGTTGGTGGGCAACTGGCTCAACGGTACCGGTGTTGCACTTGCAAGTGCAACTCGTCAGACCGCGTCGACCAACGCCTTCGCCAACGGGTGCCAGTCCCGCGACGACGGCCCGCTCAGCACCAGGGTCCGCTCGAGCCGCCTGGCCATCGGGATCATCACGAGGTCCGGCGGCAGCATCACCCGGCCGAGCGTCGGGACGATCGACACCCCCTCGCCCCGCTCGATCATCCCGAACATGGTGCTCATCTCCCGCACCCGGTGGGCGTACCGGAAGGGGCGTCCGTCGAGCTCGTGCAGCTTCTGGATCTGGTACTCGCACCCGCCGCCTCCCGCGACCAGACCGTCCTCGTGCAGGTCGTCGAGCGTGAGGGCGGGCAGCTCGGCGAGCGGGTGGTCGCGCCGGACGACCGCGGCCATCTCGTCCCGGGCGACGACCACGCCGCCAGCGGGCAGCGGGGAGGGGTCGACGAGCACGGCGGCGTCCACGGTCCCGCTCTCCAGCCACTCGGGCATCTCGTCGTCGTCGCCCTCGTAGACCTGCACGTCGACGTCGGGCAGCGTCACCGCCCACAGCTCGCGGAGCCGCGGCAGCAGGCCCTGGCAGACGGTGGGGACGGCCGCGAGGCGCACGGTGCCGCGCGCCGTGGCGGGCCGGACCACCGCCTCCAGGGCGTCGACCGAGGCGAGCACGCTGCGGGCGTGGGCCAGCAGGCGGTCACCGAGGGGGGTCGGGACCGCGACCGCACCGCGACGGACGACCGGCCCGCCGACCTCGCGCTCGAGCCCGGCGACGGCGTGCGAGACGGCGGACTGCCCCACGCCGAGCACGGAGGCTGCGGAGGTGAACGACCCGGCGTCGAGCGTCGCGACGAACGCTCGGAGCTGGGGGACCGAGACGGGCATGCGTGCTCCTCATGGAGGTATGAACCACATGCGTTTGCCGCATGTGCGGGAGTGGTTCGACACTAGGCCACATGAACGCCCTCCTCTACGGTCTCGTCGCCCTCACCTGGGGCTCGAGCTTCCTGTTCGCGAAGATCGGCCTCGACGGGCTCGCACCGCAGCAGGTCGCCACCGTGCGGACCGTGCTCGGGGGCGTGACGCTCGTCGTCCTGCTGCTCGCCACCCGTCGGCGCTGGCCGCGGGAGCTGCGCGTGTGGGCACACCTGGCGGTCGTCGCGTTCTTCCTCAACGCCCTGCCGTCGTCGCTGATGGCGTGGGCCGAGCAGACCGTGCCGTCCGGACTCGCGAGCATCTACAACGCGACGACCCCGATCATGACGCTGGCCGCACTCGCGGTGCTCGTCCCGTCCGAACGGCTGCGGGGCCGGCAGGTAGCGGGCGTCGTCGTCGGGATCGTCGGTGTGCTCGTGCTCGTCGGCCCGTGGGACCTGCTCGGCGACCCCGCGGTCCTGGCGAGCGTCCCGGGACAGGTGGCGCTGCTCGGCATGACCGCGTCCTACGGCATCGGACTCGCCTACCTCCGGCGCGTGGCGGTGGGCAGCGCCCACGACCCGGTCACGATCGCGACGGTGCAGCTCACGCTGGCATCGGGCATGCTCCTGCTGGTCGCGCCCGTCATCGCCACCGGCCCGATCCAGCTGGACGGGAGGATCGTGGCCGCGATGGTCGCGCTCGGTTGCGTCGGTACGGGGCTGGCCTACGCCTGGAACACGCGGCTGGTGCAGGCGTGGGGCGCCGGTCGGGCGTCGACGGTCACCTACCTGACACCGGTGGTCGGGGTCGCGCTCGGCGTGCTCGTCCTCGGCGAGCGGGTGCGGTGGAACGAGCCCGTCGGCGGGCTGGTCGTGCTGCTCGGCATCGCGCTGGCCTCGGGGGTGCTCGGCCGCCGGAGTCTGCGCCGTCGCGCACGCCCCGCCCGTACGCTGGCTGGGTGACCTCCGGCCAGGACCCCCACGTGGTGCGACTGCTGTTCGCCTCGTCCCACCCCGGCCCGACGGTCACGGTCACGGTGCTGGCCGCCGTGATCGCCGCCGCCGTCGGGCACCCGGTCTGGCTCGTGGCGCTGGTCGCGCTGACGGTGATCGCCGGGCAACTGTCGATCGGCCTGGCCAACGACTGGATCGACGCCGACCGCGACCGTGCCGTGGGCCGGAGCGACAAGCCCGTCGCCCGCGGACTCATCGCCGTCGGGACGGTCCGCACGGCGGCGTTCGTGACGGCCGGAGCCGCCGTGGTCCTCTCGCTGTTCCTCGGCCCCGTCGCCGCCGTGGCACACCTCGTGCTCGTCGCCGCCGGGTGGGCCTACGACGCCGGGCTGAAGCGCACCGTGTGGTCCGTCGTGCCCTTCGTCGTCGCCTTCGGACTGCTGCCCGTGGTCGCGGTGTCCGCCGGCCCCGAGCAGCTGTGGCCGGCGTGGTGGGCGATCGCCACCGGCGCGGTGTTCGGTGTCGCGATCCACTGCACGAACGTCCTGCCCGACCTGGTCGACGACGCCGCCACCGGGGTCCGGGGGTTCCCGCACCGCCTCGGGCTCCGGGGCGCCGGGATCACGGCGTTCGGGTCGCTCGTGGTCGCAGCAGCCCTCGTGCTCGGCGGCCAGGTGCTCGGTGACGACCCCGTCCGTGGCGTCGGTGTCGTGCTCGCCGTGGTCGGGGCGGTCGTCGTGCTGGCGCTCGCCGTGGTGGGGGTCCGACTGGTGCTGGCGGGGCGGGCGTCGCGGACCCTGTTCCGGCTCGTGATCGCGTCGTCCCTGGTGCTCGTCGTCGAGCTCGGCTTCGCCGGGGCGCGACTCGTCGCCTGACGCACTCCTGCCCGGGACGCACCGCGCGGCTCGCCTGACGCGCTTCCGCGCGCCTCACCTGACGCGCTTCCGCGCGGCTCGCACCGCGGTGCCCGGCGCCGACGCGAGCCGTCAGGCCCAGCGCATGGCGTAGAGCCGGGCCAGGCCGTGCGCGGTCGGCAGCGACAGGACGGCCCGGAGCAGCGCCTCCCGTCCGATGGTGGCGACGGTGCCGAGCGGACGACCGAGCCCCATGTTCGCCTCGGCCTGTCGAGCCGCGCGGCGGGCGGCTGCCTGCCGGCGGGCGGCGTACCCCGGCCACGGTCCGGCCACGCCGGTCCGGACGGCGCCGGCGAGCAACGGCGCGAGTTCGGCCGCGTCGAGCCAGCCGAGGTTCATGCCCTGCCCGCCGATCGGGCTGATCTCGTGGGCGGCGTCGCCGACGAGCACCACCCGGCCGACCCCGACGCGGTCGGCGGCGCGACGCCGGACCCGGAACCCGCTGAGCATCGTGCAGGTGGACGGATCCGGCGTGACGCCGGTGCGTGCCGTGACGATCGCGGCCAGTCGTGCGGCCGTCGCCGGGTCGGGCGCGATGCCGCTCGGGGCGAACGCGAGCGAGTCCGGGACGAGTGCGACGTACCGGCGTCGCCCGTGCGGCAGGGGGAAGGACTCGACGACGCCACCGGGTCCGACGTCCACCAGGGCGGCGGTCCGCGCGTCGGCGTCCTCGGGGTCGGCGAAGTCGCCCATCACGTAGCGGTCCGGGTAGTCGCGTCCGGTGGTGCCGATGCCGAGCAGGTCACGGACGACGCTCCTCGCGCCGTCGGCCCCGACCACGAAGGCCGCGCGCACGGCGACCGCTGTGCCGTCCGGGCCGCTGCCGACCGCGTCGACGTGGTCGCGGTGGCGGGTCAGGCCCGTCACCGTCGTCCCGGTGCGCAGCGCGGTCGGGTCCAGTTCGGCGAGCCGGTCCCGCAGCAGGGACTCGGTGCGGTGCTGGTCGAGCGTCGCGACGTACGGGTGGGTGTCCGAGGCGCGGTCGAACGTCAGCGTGCCGAGCGTCCGCCCACGGCTCCGGGCGACGCCGGTGCGCACGAGGGTGGCCTCGGCGAGCACCGGGGCGTCGAGCCCGACCTCGGCGAAGGCGTCCAGGGACGGCGCGTGGATGCCGATGGCGCGGGATCCCTCGGGCGGGCCGGGGCGACGCTCCCACACCTGCACGGTGGCACCGCGCGCAGCCAGCAGCGCGGCGAGGAAGAGGCCGACGGGACCGCCGCCGACGACGAGGACGTCGGTGCGCTCCGTGGTCACGGGCCCGAGCCTACGGTCGGACGGCCGAGCCGCGTCCAGCTGCACTGCTCGAGCGCAGCCGGTGCCGGAGACGCTCGACCGGGACCTCGACCGCGGAGGCGGCACCGATCGACACGAGCAGCACGACGCCGATCAGCCCGACCGTGCCCCACGCTCCGATCGCGAACGTGCCGAACAGCGCGATGACGAGCGGGTGCCACAGGTAGGCCGAGTACGACACCCTTCGTCCGAACCACGCCACCGGGGTCCAGCTCAGCGCGGTGGCGACGGGCGAGCGCACCGACACCAGCCCACCGATGAGCACCGCCGAGATCAATCCGGTGACCGGCAGGACGACACCGAAGGTCCAGGCGTGCTGCGTCCAGTCGTCGTCGATCCGGAGCAGCACACCCACCAGGAGACCGAGGCCGAGCCAGGTCGCGACGTGTCCGGCGATCCCGGCTGCCCGGACCCGTGCCCGTTCGTCGTCGAGCAGCAGCGCGAGCGCGCACCCGATCGCGAGTGGCACGACGCCGAGCACCGGCGAGAAGTACACGTCCGGGGTGGCACCGCCGCTCGGGGTCTGGTAGCTCGCCCACGACGCCGCCGACGCCCCGACCACCACGACCCCGAGCCCGGCCAGGAGCCAGTGCCGTCGGGTCCGCAGCGCCCCGACCAGCACGAGCACGGGTGGCCAGACCAGGTAGAACTGCTCCTCCATGGACAGGCTCCACGTGTGTGCGAACACGCCCTGCGTGGTGTCCCAGAACGCGCGGAAGAGGTTGCCGGTGTAGGTCAGGGCGATGACCCCGGCCTCGCCGGCCGAGAACGACGCGCCCTTGTAGTCACCGACCCAGTTCCACAGCAGCAGGCCCACCGAGACGAACACGAGCAGCGCGGGGTAGAGCCGGAGCAGGCGCTTGAGCCAGAACGACCCCAGCCGGACACGACCGGTGCGCCGACGTTCTCCGAGCAGCAGCGTGGTGATCAGGAAGCCGGACAGCACGAAGAACACCGTCACGCCGATGAAGCCGCCCTCGAACTGCGGGACGTGCAGGTGGTACAGGATCACGGCGAGGATCGCGATGGTCCGCAGGCCGTCGAGGGCGGGTGCGCGTTGGGTGAGCGGTGGCGGTGGCGGGGGAGTCCGGCCCGTCCGCTCGCCGTCGGTCTGGCTCGTCGCCGTCCGCGCGTGGCCCCGTGTGGTCGTCGTGCGGACCTGCTCGGGCGAGAGCGTGCTGGTCGTCACGGGCACCTCCTGCGCGATCGGGAGGCCACGACAGCGGGACGCGTCGTGACCGGATCGTCACATGATGCGCGCGGCAGGTAAGAGCCGACTCAACGACCGGGGTGCACCAGCGTCGCCAGGGCGTCGAGCCGTTCGTGCACGATCGCCGCGAACGGGCGCTCCTCACCCGGGGCGATCCACTGTGCGAAGGAGAGGTGGAACACCGTCACGGCGGTCTCGGCGGCCATGGTCGCCGCCGGTTCGGGGACGCCGCGCTCGCGCATGACCTCGCCCAGGCGTGCCTTCAGGGTGGCGAGCTTGCCGAGCTCCCGTTCGCCGAGGGCAGCGTTCGCGTCGATGATCGTCTGACGGGCCCGTGACCACGACCGGCGGTCCTCGGGGAAGAACCCCGCGGCGGCGTCGAGGGCGCGGCCGACCAGGTCGAAGGGCGCCGCGTCGGCCGGGGCAGCCGTGATCGGGTCGACGAACATCGCGAGGAAGTCGTCCTGTCCGGCGAACAGGACCTCGCGCTTGTCGGCGAAGTGCCGGAAGAAGGTGCGTTCGGTGACCTGGGCCTCGGCGGCGATCCGCGCGACCGTTGTGCCGTCGTAGCCCTCGGACGCGAAGAGCTGCAGCGCGACCGCCTGCAGTCGTTCACGCGTTCCGGGTTGCCATCGAGCCATGCGGAGAGTCTACTGATCAGGACGATTCGATGACAGCGGCTGACATCGAGTGCTACGGTGATGTCAGTTCATGACATCACCGCCGTGGACACCTGCGAAAGGACCACTCATGCACGTGTTCGTCACCGGGGCCTCCGGCTGGATCGGCTCCCACACCGTCGACGACCTGCTCGCCGCCGGACACACCGTCACCGGCCTCGCCCGGTCCGACGCCTCGGCCGCAGCGCTCGAGGCGAAGGGCGTCACCGTCCTGCGCGGTGACCTCGACGACCTCGACGTCATCCGCCAGGGCGCTTCCGAGGCCGAGGGTGTGCTGCACCTCGCCAACAAGCACGACTGGGCGAACCCTGCCGCCACGAACGCCAGTGAGCGGGCCGCCGTCGAGACCATCGGCGCAGCGCTCGTCGGCACCGACCGCCCGTTCGTCCTCGCGTCGGGCGTCGCCGGGCTCGCACAGGGCCGCCCCTCGAACGAGACCGACGCCAACCCCTTCGTCGGTCCGGACAGCATGCGCGGCGGCAGCGAGAACCGCGGCTTCGACTTCGTCGACCAGGGCGTGCGCACGATCGCGGCCCGGTTCGCCCCCACCACCCACGGCACCGGTGACCACGGCTTCATCGCCGCGATCGTCGGCGCAGCCCGGCAGCGCGGCGTCTCCGGCTACATCGGCGAGGGCACGAACAGCTGGGCCGCCGTGCACGTCACCGACGCCGCCCGGCTCGTCCGCCTCGGTCTGGAGCAGGCCCCCGCCGGCACGCGGCTGCACGCCGTCGCCGAGACCGCGATCCCGACCCGCGCCATCGCCGAGGCCATCGGCGAGGTCCTCGCGCTGCCGGTGACCTCGATCGACCCGGCCGACGCGGACGCGCACTTCGGGTTCATCGGGCGGTTCTTCGGCATGGAGATGTCCGCCACGTCCGACGCCACCCGCGAGCTCCTCGGGTGGGAGCCGACCGGCCCCGGGCTGCTCGAGGACATCGCCGCCGGCGCCTACTCCGGCGTGCGGGTCGCGTAGGCGGCTGGTTCTCGCCGACCCGGAACGACATGGTCGACGTCGCACGACGTCGACCATGTCGTTCCGGGTCGGCGCCGGCTACTCCGCCTTCTGCATCTGCCACGGGTCGGGCTCGCGGTCGCCGTTCGGGCGCACGGGGCGGACGTCACCGACGATCGGGATGGCACGCTTCCGCATGAACCACAGGTAGCGGACGAAGAAGTGCGACAAGGTCGAGAGCCGGTTGCCGTTGCCGAGCAGCGACGCGATGTGCACGACGACCCATGCGGCCCAGGCGATCGGCCCGACCATGGTGATCCCGCCGCGCAGCTGGGCCACTGCGGCGTTCGTGCCGATCGTCGCCATCGTGCCCTTGTCGAAGTACTTGAAGTGCTCGGTGGGCTTGCCCTCGAGCAGGCGCTTGATCTGCTTCGCGACGTGCCGTCCACCCTGCAGTGCCGGCTGCGCCAGCTGGGCGAGGGCCTCGGACTGCGCCGCGATGTCGCCGGCCGAGAAGATCCGCTCGACGCCGTTGACGCGCAGGTCGTCGCCCACCTGGATGCGTCCGCCGCTCGTCTGCGGCAGGCCCCAGCCGGAGACCTCCTTGTGGGCGGCGACGCCGGTTGCCCAGATGACCTGCGAGGCAGGGATGAACTCGCCGTCGGCCGTCATCACGCCGTCGGTCTTGACCTCGGAGACGCCGGTGTTCAGCCGGAGCACGACACCGCGCTTCCGCAGGACCTTGGCTGCGTACCGGCGCAGGCGCGGCGCGAAGGGCTTGAGCAGCTCGCCGCTCCGGTGTACGAGGGTGATCGTGATGGCGCCCTTGTCGAGCTCGGGGTAGGCGCCCTCGAGGGCCTGGTCGCGGAGTTCCGCGAGCGCTCCGGCCATCTCGACGCCGGTCGCGCCGCCGCCGACGATGACGATCTTGATCTCGTCGGGACCCTGGTTCGCCGCAGCCTCTTCCAGCCGGGTGAACAGCTCGTCGCGGATCCGCAGAGCCTGCGAACGGGAGTACATCGAGTACGCGTACTCGTAGGCGCCCGGGGTGCCGAAGTAGCTCGTGTTCACACCGTTCGCCAGCACGAGGTAGTCGTAGTGCAGGTGCTCACCGTCGGACATCTCGGCGACGCGCTCGTCGGTCCGGATGCCGGTGAGCAGGCCGTGCCGGAACTCGGCGTTGTCCTGCTTCGCACGCAGACTGCGCAGGAAGTAGGTCACGTCGCCCGCGTTCAGCCCGCCCGTCGCCACCTGGTACATGAGGGGCTGGAACATGTTGTAGACGTGCCGGTCGACGAGCGTCACCCGGACCGGGGCGTCCGCCAGCTCGCGCATGGCAGCGACACCGGCGAATCCACCGCCGACGATGACGACGTGCGGGCGGGTGTCCTGGGGCATGCTGATCCGGCTTTCTTCGGTTCGTGAGGTGGTCACCCACGAGGGTACGCGCGCTGTGGACCGCTCCCGTCCACTGCCGACCGGGAGGCACGGGTCGGCTCCGTCAGGCGTCGAGCCGTGCGTAGGTGCTCACGACGTTCCCCTTGCTCGTCACGGTGCTGTCGACCAGCCGCAGGCGCGTGGCCGGGTCCGTCGGCTCGAAGAGCTTCCGACCGGCGCCGGCGATCGCCGGGTGCACCATCAGCTGGAGCTCGTCCAGGAGCCCGGCGAACAGCAGGTGCCGGACGGCGCTCACGCTGCCGCACACCGCGATGTCGGCGCCGTCGCGCTCCTGCAGCTCGCGGACGAACGTGTCGAGGTCGCCCCGGATCCGCGTGGTGTTCTGCCACGTCAGGTCGTCGCCCAGCGTCGTGGAGGCCACGTACTTCTCGATCGGGTTGATCCACTGCCCGAAGCCGTCGTCCGGGTGCGCCGGCCACCACTCGGACCACTCGAGGTAGCTGTTCCTGCCGAGCAGGATGGTGTCGGTGCGGGCCATGAACGCGCCCATCCCGGCCCCGAGCTCGTCGTCGAAGCTGTCGTACTGGAACTCGTACGGGTCCTGCACGACGCCGTCGACCGACGTGAACAGCCCTGCTGTCACCTTGCGCATGGCCGGAGCGTACTGCGGATCAGCTGCCGGTGCCGCTGCCGGTGCCGGTGCCGGTGCCGCTGTCGCTGCTGCTGCCGTCCGTGCCGCTGCCGGATCCGTACCCGGGGAGCTGCCCGGTGCCGTTGCCCGGGAACTGATTCGTCCCGCCGTTCGTGCCGGGGACCTGCGTGGTCGACTGGGACTGGTTCCCACCGATCGCATGCCCGATGGCGAAGCCGATGCCACCGCCGACGAGCAGTGCTGCGAGTCCGACGATCGCAGCCAGGACGGGCCAGAACCACGGCGGCTTCGGTGCGCTCTTCCGGCTCGTCGGGGCCGAGGCGCCGTACCACGGGGTGGTGCCGTTCGGTTCGCCGGCGTTCCACGATCCGGCGTCGGAGCGGTAGGGCTGCTGGGCGTACTGGTTCGGTGCGGGTGCGGGTGCTGGCGCGTCGAGGGTGGCGGTCGAGGTCGGCGTCGGGGCTGAACCCCAGCCGGCCGGTGCCGCTGCCGAGGGCGTGCGGGCGGCGTCGCCCGGCTCGTGGCCGTTCAGGGGAGTGGTGTCGCTCATGGGAGGCAGTGCACACCCCGTGTCTGTGGGTGGCCGATGACGACGCTGATCCGGTGCTGCGAACCGCCGCGTAGCCTCGGATCGTGCGCGCCAAGGTGGAGACGATCCGGATCGACGGCCTGCCGGTGCGCCTCCACACCGCGGCGCCCGCAGGCCGGGTGCGGAGCGACCTCGACCCCACGGTCGTGCTCGTCCACGGCATCGGGATGTCGCACCGGTCGTTCGCCCGGTCACAGCGAGCACTCGCTGCGACCCACCGCACGGTCAGCGTCGACCTGCCCGGCTTCGGCGGGCTCCCCGCTGCCGGCCGCACGCTGTCGATGGCCGAGCTCGGCGACCTGGTGGTCCGGGCCGTCCGTGCGCGGGGAGCGGACGACCTCGTGCTCGTCGGACAGTCGATGGGCGCGCAGGTCGTGACCGAAGCAGCCCGGCAGCACCCCGGGGCCGTCGGCTCCGTCGTCCTGGTCAGCCCGGTGATCCCGGTGGAGCGGCGGTCCCTGCCGTTGGTGGCGTCCGACCTGTTCCGTGACGGGTCCGGCGAAGGACTCCGGATGAACGGGGTGCTCGTCACCGACTACCTGCGGAGCGTCCGGCAGTACGTCCGCGAACTGCGCCCGATGCTCCGGTACCGGCTGGAGGAGACGATCGCCGACGTGCACGGACCCGTCCTCGTCGTCCGGGGCAGCGACGACCCGATCGTGCGCCGCGACTGGGCGGTCGGCGTGGCGACGCGCGCGCAGCGAGGGTCGTTCGTCGAACTCCCGGGGCCGCACCACCTGCAGGAGCGGCACCCCGTCGCGTTCGCCCGGCTCGTCGGCGAGTTCCGCCGGGCACAGACGCTGGAGGGCCTCCGATGACCGAGCCGACCACGTCCTCGACGGAAGCAACGGGCACGAGCCGACCCGTGCCTCCCGGCATCCCGCTGGTGCGACGCGCGACGTGGGCCGCACTCGACTGGTGGTACGCGATCACGTGGCAGGTGCGGAGCCTCGGACCCACCACCGCTGACGACTACCGGACCGGCGACGGTCAACCCGTCGTCGTGATCCCCGGTGTCTACGAGACCTGGCACTTCATGCGGCCGCTCATGGACGCCCTGCACGACCGCGGCCATCCCGTGCACGTGCTGCCGGTGCTGCGCCACAACCTGCGGCCGGTGCCGGTCTCGGCGCGCGATGTGTTCGCGTACCTCGAGGAGCACGACCTGCGGAGCGTCCTCGTGCTCGCGCACAGCAAGGGCGGGCTCATCGGGAAGTACGCGATGACCCAGCTGGACGACCACGGCCGCATCGACCGCATGGTCGCGGTGTCGACGCCGTTCGCCGGGTCCGGCTACGCGCGCCTCGCTCCGGTGCGGCACCTCCGGGTGTTCCGCGCCGCCGACCCCGTGCTGGCGGGACTGGCGCGGGAACTCGACGCGAACGCCCGCATCACCTCGGTCTACGGGGTGTTCGACACGCTCATCCCCGAGGGCAGCGAGCTGTCGGGGGCGACGAACGTGCGGCTGCCGGTCGGCGGGCACTTCCGGATCCTCGGTGACGCCCGCACGCGCGTCGCGGTGCTCGCCGCGGCCGACCCGCGCTGAAGCGCCCCGTCCCGTCCCCGTCCCGTCCCGTCTCGTCCCCGTCCCGTCCCGTCCCGTCCCGTCTGGTCCTGAGGTTCCGAAATCTCGGCATGTCGGCGCTCGGATCGCCGCAGTTCGGAACCTCGGCGGCGATCATCCGGCGTGTTGTGGAACCTCGGGACGTGGCCAGCCTGTGTCAGGCGCCGGGCAGGAACAGGCAGAACGGGTGCCCGTCGGGGTCGAGCAGCACCCGGACGTCGTCCTGCGGTTGGAACGCGGCCTGCGTGGCACCGAGTTCCTCGGCACGGGCGACGGCAGCCGACAGGTCCTCCACCTGGAAGTCGAGGTGCAGCTGCATGCCGGGGGCGTCCGCGGTGCCGGGCCAGGTCGGGGCGACGTACTCGGGTTCGAACTGCACGGACAGGCCGGGGCCGTCGGCAGGACGGATCCGGGCCCAGGTCGGGCCGTCCTCGTACACGGTCCACCCGGTCAGGGCGCCGTAGAACCGGGCGAGCGCGATCGGCTCCGGGGACTGCAGGACGGTGGCGGCGAGCGTCGGCATCGAGGCGTCTTCGCTGGTCATGCCGCGCAGCGTACGCCGAGCAGCGGTCGGAGCTGTTCAGCGGCCGGAGCAGTTCATCGATCGGCGACGCTCGCGCGCTCGACGATGCGGTGCGGCACCACGACCGTCTCCGGCGGCAGGTCCCGGTCTCCGATCCGCCGGGTGAGCAGGTCGAGCGCCGCCGTCGCGAACGCCCGCCGGTCGAACGACACCGTGCTGAGCGCGGGGATCGCGTACGCCGCTCCGTCGATGTCGTCGAACCCCATGACGCTGACGTCCTCGGGGACGCGGACACCCCGGGCCGCCAGGACGTGCAGCACGCCGAAGGCGATCGAGTCCGTGAACGCGAAGACGGCGTCGGGCAACGGGTGCTCGTCGAGCCAGGTCGCGAAGGCCGTCGCCGCCGAACTCGTCGTCCAGGACGGCAGTGGTACCCGCAGCGCGGGGTCCGGTTCGATCCCGGCGCTCGCGAGCGCGGCGAGGTACCCGCGCTCCCGCAACTCGCTCGTGGCGGTGGCCTCGGACGCGCGGGCGGCACCGACGATCGCGATCCTGCGGTGGCCGCGGGACACCAGGTGGGCGGTGACCTGCTCGGCGGCGGCCCGGCTGTCGATGTGCACCTGGTCGACGTGCTCGGGTTCGACCTCGCCGATCACGACGGTCGGCGGCAGCCCCTCGGTCGACGCCAGGACGCTCGCGCTGAGCGACACCGGGTTGAGCACGAGCCCGTCGACGAGGTGGGCGCGTGCCCGTGAGACCAGCTCGCGCTCGCGGGCCGGGTCGCTGCCGGTCTGGTCGAGCTGGACGACCCACCCGCGCTCGCGCGCGAGTTCGACGAACCACTGCGCGAGCTCGGCGGAGTAGGCGCTGCCCATCTCCGGCAGCGTGAGGGCGATCGCCCCGGACCGGCCGTTCCGCAGCCCGCGGGCGGACAGGTTCGGCACGTAGTCGAGCTGGGCGACGGCACGCTCGACCCGCTCGCGGGTCTCCGGGCGCACCACCACGCCGCCGTTGATGACGTTGGAGACGGTCTTCGGCGACACCCCGGCGAGGGCGGCCACGTCCCGCACGGTTGCGCGCATCGGGATGAGCGTAGCGCGGGCGGTCGCCGGTGGCGTCGCGTCGTCGAGCTGCGGGTGTGCGCTCACTGGAGCGTTACAACGATGGAAACGTTTGGCAACGGATTGCCACCGTGTTGCCCCGCACGCCAGGGTCGCTGCAGGAATCCAACGGAGGAGGCCACCGAGTGACGAAGCTCGACGACCGCGCGACGACGACCGCGCACACCGCACCGCCGCCGCACCCCGGGCTCCGACGGCGCACGACCTGGCAGCGGATCCGGCGCGATCGAGTGCTGTTGCTGATGGGCCTGCCGGGCGTCGCCCTGTTGCTCGGGTTCCACTACCTGCCCCTGCTCGGCAACCTCATCGCCTTCCAGGAGTACCTGCCCTTCGTCCCGCTCGGGCGCAGCCCGTGGGTCGGGGTCGAGAACTTCGCGGTGGTCTTCGACGGCGATCCGGAGTTCCTCGGAGCGCTCCGGAACACCCTCGTGATCACCCTCGTGCAGGTCGTGTTCGTGTTCCCGGCGCCGATCATCCTGGCGCTCATGCTCAACTCGCTGCTGTCCGAGCGGATCAAGCAGGTCGTGCAGTCGATCCTGTACCTGCCGCACTTCCTGTCGTGGGTGATCGTCGTCGCGGTGTTCCAGCAGATCCTCGGCGGCTCCGGGCTCGTGAACAACGCGATCCGGGCGGCGGGTGGGGACGCGATCGACTTCCTCGGCAACCCGAACGGCTTCATCGCGCTGCTCACCAGCCAGGTGATCTGGAAGGACACCGGCTGGGCGACGATCCTGTTCCTCGCCGTGCTCTCCCAGATCGACTCGAGCCTGTACGAGGCGGCGAAGATGGACGGCGCCTCGCGCTGGCGGCAGCTCTGGCACGTCACCCTGCCCGGCATGCGCGGCATCATCATCCTGCTGCTCATCCTCCGGCTCGGCGACTCGCTCACCGTCGGGTTCGAGCAGATCCTCCTGCAGCAGGCCGCGGTCGGTCGAGCGGCCAGCGAGGTCCTCGACACCTACGTCTACAACAACGGCGTGCTCGGCGGACAGTGGGGCGTCGCCGCGGCCGTCGGACTCGTCAAGGGCGTCGTCGGAGTCCTGCTCGTCCTCGGCGCCAACAAGCTCGCGCACGTCTTCGGCGAAGCGGGCGTCTACCAGAAGGAGTCGCGATGAGCGCCACCCGGAGCGTGACCGTGCCCGCGGGGACCACCCGGAAGCACCGCCCGCTGGACGCCCCGCCGCTGCCCGGACGGCTGCTGACCGGGTTCGTCCTGCTCGTGATCTGCCTCGTCGTCCTGCTGCCGTTCCTCGGCATCGTCTCGACGAGCGTCGCGCCGTCCAGCCAGGTCAACGGTGCCGGGGGCTTCGTGATGTGGCCGACCGGGCTCGACTTCAGTGCCTACGAGAGCATCTTCGCCGGCGGCGTCGTCACCCGGGCACTGCTCGTGAGCGTCGGCATCACCACGGTCGGCACCCTGATCAGCCTGTTCGTCACCGCGATGCTCGCGTACGCGCTGAGCCGGCCGGGGTCCTACGGACACGGGGTGGTGCTGAGCCTCGTGCTCGTCAGCCTGTTGTTCGCGCCGGGGCTCATCCCGAACTACCTCGTCGTGAAGCAGTTCGGGCTGCTCGACTCGTACTGGGCGCTCATCCTGCCCACGGCGCTCAGCGCGTTCAACGTGATCGTGATGCGCTCGTTCTTCATGGCGATCCCGCGCGAGCTCATCGAGAGCGCCCGCATCGACGGCGCCGGCGACTTCGGCGTCTTCCTGCGGATCGTGCTCCCGCTGTCGAAGGCCGTCCTGGCGGTCATCGGCCTGTTCTACGCGGTCGGGTACTGGAACGCCTTCTTCAACGCCCTGCTCTACATCAACGACACCGCGAAGTGGCCCCTGCAACTCGTGCTGCGCACCTACGTCATCAACAACGCGCAGCTCGGCGGCGCCGACCTCGGCACGAGCTCCGACGCGCTGCCCCCGCAGGCGTCGATCCAGATGGCGATCCTCGTCGTCTCCATCGTCCCCATCCTGATCCTCTACCCGTTCCTGCAGCGGCACTTCGCCAAGGGTGTCCTGACCGGCGCCGTGAAGGGCTGACACCATGACGACCAACGCACCACGGGGCATCACCCGCCGCGGCCTGATCGCTGGCGGTCTCGGGATCGCGGCCACGGGCCTCCTGGCCGGTTGTGACACCGTCACCCGCTCCACCGACGTGAAGGCGATCAACCGGGCCGTGACCCTGCCGGACTACGTGCCGTGGGCCGGCGGACCGGACCCGGTGCTCCCGAAGACCAGCGCGCTCATGCCGTCCGCGTTCCGACGCATCCCGTCGGACCTGGTGCCGACCGACCGGGTGCCCGGCGACGGGTCGACGCTGCACGGCAGCGTCCCGACGAACTCGCCCGTCCCACCGTCGAAGGGCAGCAACCCGTACTGGCAGGGACTCGACGAGCGGATGGGCGTCGACCTCGACCTGACCATCACCCCGAACGCCGACTGGGGCAACAAGTTCGCCACGCAGGTCGCGGGCGACACCCTCGGCGACGTGTTCACGGTGTTCGGCACGTTCTCGTACCTGCCGCAGTTCCTCGAGGCCAAGGCGGCGAACCTCACCGAGATCCTCTCCGGCAGCGGCGTCCGCGACTACCCGTACCTGGCCAACCTGCCCACCGCGTCCTGGCGCGGCACCGTGTTCTCGGGCGGCATCTACGGCGTCCCCGTGCCCCGCGGGCCCCTGACCACCGGTGTGCTGCACCGACGGCAGGACCTGTTCGAGCAGCTCGGCGTGGACCCGTCCTTCCGTGACCTCGACGAGTTCGAGGCGCTCTGCCGCGAGGTCTCCGATCCGCAGCGCAACCGCTGGGCGCTCGGTTCCGTGCCGACCAACATCCTGGCGTCGATGTTCGGTGTGCCCAACCAGTGGGACGAGCAGGGCGGCCGCCTGACCCACATGTACGAGGTCGACGCGTACCAGGACATGCTCGAGGCCTCGCGGAAGCTCCTCGCCGACGGCCTCGTCCACCCGGACAGCGTGACCGCCTACAACGGCAAGGTGTGGTTCGTGCAGGGCTCGGCGCTGATGCTCCAGGACAGCTACAGCGCGATCCCCGGACTGCTGCAGCAGGCCGAGCCCGGCAGCGGGTTCCGCATGACCATGGCCCCGTTCGTCGGACCGGGCGGCGCGAAGCCGAAACCGTGGCTCGGGGACCCGAACAACGCGATCACCGCACTCGCGGCCGGGCCCGAGGAGCGCATCCGCATGCTGCTCGGCGTCCTGAACTGGTGTGCGTCGCCGTTCGGGACCGAGGCCTGGATGTACCGGAAGTTCGGCATCGAGGGCCGGGACTTCGACTTCCGCGACGGCGCCCCCGTCCTCACCAAGACGGGCAACAGCGAGACCGCGCTCGGTGAGTTCCCGCTGCAGTACTTCACGGAGTGCCCGCTGCCGCTCTTCTACTCGGGAGCGCCGGAGATGACGGACGTCGTCTACGAGTCGCTGTCCTCGTGGTTGGACGACGGGATCACGAACCCCACCTACGGGCTGTACTCGCCGACGAACTCCACCAAGGGACCGGCCATCGGGACCTCCGCCACGAGTGCGATCAACGACGTGCTGCTCGGCCGAGCACCGGTGTCGGGGTGGAAGGCCGTCGTGCGCGACTGGCGCCGCCGGGGCGGCGACGCGATGCGGCGCGAGTTCGAGCAGGCGTTGGAGGCGCGCGCGGGCGCGTGACGGGCGGGGCACCGCCCCGGACAGGGGAAGGACGGACGGGAGGCCCGTGGCGGGTCCGCCACGGGCCTCCCGTCCGCTCCGCGGTCACGCCAACCACGACGGGCGAGCGAACAGGTCCTCGAGCTCCTGGACCAACCGCGAGGTGTGGAAACCATCGGCCGCCGCGTGGTTGATCTGCAGCGCCACCGGCATCAGCGTGCGGTCGCCCTCGGTCCGGTAACGCCCGAGCGTGACGATCGGCAACAGGTGGTCGTACCCGTCGCGGACGTGCAGCGCGAACCCCGTGAACGACGTGCGGGGGAAGGTCGACACGTCGAACACGTTCGTGGGCCGGTCGTCCTGCGGGAACATCCGGACGTCGTCTCGGTACCGCTCCATCGTCTCGACCGCGGCGGCGTGGAACCGTCCGAAGTCCTCGTCGTGGGGCACGACCAAGGCCGAGAAGGTCTCCGTCTCCGGGTGGAACACCGTGAACATCGGGTGCACGACGTCCCAGACGCCGGGGGAGCCGTCGTCGAGCAGCTGCATCCGGAACTCGGCGTGACGGTTGACCACGGTCGCGATCGCCCAGATCTGCGACGCGTAGGTCTTCGCCGCGCTCGTGCGGACCGCGGCGACGAACGCCGTCACGTCGACGTCGACGGTCACCTCGTACGAGCACTGCACGCGCTGCCGGTAGTGCTCGAAGTGCTCGCGGCGGGGCCAGGTGTCCAGGTCGATCGGTCGGAGTTCCGTCATGGGGTCAGTCTCGTGCTACCGGGCGGTGCCTAAGGTGGAGCCATGCCGACGCTCGAACGGGCTCCCGCCCTGACCGCCCCGGAACTGCTGGCCGCACCCGTCGCCGCAGCGCTCGCCGCGTTGCCCGCCGACGTCGCAGCACGCATCGAGGCAGCTCCGATCGACCCGGACCTGGCAGACACCGCCGCGTTCTCGGAGGCCTACGGCTTCCCACTCGACGGCGGGGCGAACTGCATCGTCGTCGCGGGCAAGCGCGGCGAGGACGTCCGGTTCGCCGCGTGCGTCGTGCTCGCCCACACCCGCCTCGACGTGAACCGTGTCGTCCGGAAGCTGCTCGACGTGCGGAAAGCGAGCTTCGCGCCGATGGACCAGGCCGTGGAGCTGACGGGCATGGAGTACGGCGGGATCACGCCGATCGGGCTGCCGTCTTCGTGGCCGGTGTACGTCGATTCCCGCGTGCTCGATGCCCCGGACGCTGTGATCGGTGCAGGCCGCCGCGGTGCGAAGGTGTTCCTGCCCGGCTCCGTCCTCGGAACGTTGGCGGGTGTGCAGGTCGTCGAGGGCCTGGCGACCGAAGCCTGATCAGTCGTTCGGGCGGATGAGGCAGAACGGGTGGCCAGCCGGGTCGAGGTACACGCGGAACGTCTCGGTCGCCGATCCCGTCGCGGTCGCACCGATGGCCAGGACCGCGGCCTCGCCGTCGTCGAGGTCCTCGACCTTCACGTCGAGGTGGCTCTGCTGCGGGACGAGCTGCCCGGGCCACTCCGGGGCGCGGTAGTCCTCGACCTGCTGGAACGCCAGGAGCGGCCGCTGGTCGGTGAAGGGGAGCGCGACCTCGGCCCAGTCCTCGTCGAAGCCGACGATCTCGCCACCGAGCAGCTCCGCGTAGAAGCGGGCCAGGCCGCGGGGGTCTGCGCAGTCCAGGACGACCATGTCGAGTGTGCCGATCATGGCCGTCAGGGTAGACCGATCAGCGCGCTGCGGTCAGGGCCTTCGTGATCCGCTGCAACGACACCGTCTCGGCGGTGCCGAGTTCCTGCGCGAACAGGCTGAGGCGGAACTCCTCGAGCATCCACCGCGCGTGCACGAGCTCGGGGTGTGCGCCGACCGGCGGCGGGAACGCACCGCCCGCGTCGACGTACCGATCGGTGGCGACGGTGACCTCGCGCATCCACGTGGCATCGCGCCCCGGGTTCTGCAGCAGCTTCTGTACGCGTGCCTCGATGCCCTGCAGGTAGACCCGGATGCGTCGGAGCCGGTCGAGCCCGGCCACGGAGACGAACCCCGGGTAGACGAGCCGCTCCATCTGCTGGCGCATGTCCGTCAACGCACCGAGCAGGGACATCGAGTTCGCCTGCTTGAGTGCTCGCTCGGCGGAGCGCTGGGCGGCGAGCACCGCGGCGAGCTCGGAGACCGCCGTGAACATCGTGTCGACGACGGTCGCCGACACGGCGTCACGGACCGCCTCGAACTCGGCCTTGGTGAACACGAGACCGTCCGGGTGGGCGCGACGGATCACCGCGTCGACGACGGCCGCGAGCACGTCGTCGAACAACGCGTTCGTGGAGGCGTAGGGGCTCGCGGCGAGTGCGAGCTTCTCCTGCGCCGTCAGGTGCGACTGGATGTACGACACCGGGGACGGCACCGCGAGCATCACCAGGCGACGGACCCCGGCGGGCATGCGGACCTGCCGGTCGGACGGCGTCGCGAGCAGCTGCACCCCGACGGTCGCCTTCGGGCCGGAACCTTCTTCCAGCAGGGACGGGTACGCGCGGATGACACCACCGGCCTGCTTGGTGTCGAGGGTCTGCGGCAGGTCCTGGGCCGGCCACGTGGTGAGGCCGGACTGCTCCGCCCCGGCACCGCCACCGGCGGCGGCGACGCGAGCCGCGCCTCCTGGTCGTCCCGCAGCCCGCACCGTGGCGGAGGCGACGCTCTGCTGTGTGCGGTCCTTGAGCTTCGTCTGCAGGACCGACAGGTCCTTGCCGGCCTCGACACGCCGACCGCGTTCATCTACGACTGCCCACGTCGGCAGCAGGTGCGACGGCACCCGGGACAGGTCGAAGTCGGACTCCGACACCGGCACGTACGTCATGCGCTGGATCGCCTTGGCCAGGGTCGCGCGGAACGACTCGGTGGGCTCGGTCGGGGCGTCGTCCGGCAGTTCGGCGACGATCTTCTCGGCCCAGTCGGCAGCAGGTACGACGTTCTTGCGGATCTGCTTCGGCAGCGACTTGATGAGGGCGGTCACGAGCTCCTTGCGCAGGCCGCGGACCTGCCAGTCGAAGCCCTCCTCGCGCATACGGGGGAGCAGCGCGAGCGGCACCTGCACGCTCACGCCGTCGTCCTGCGCGCCCGGCTCGAAGCGGTACTGGATCGCGAGTCGCTGGTCGCCGCTGCGCCACTGGGTCGGGTACTCGGCGTCGTCCTCCGCCGCCTCGGCAGCGGATTCGTCCAGCAGGTCCGCCCGGCGCATCGTGAGCAGGTCCGGTTGGTCGCGGCGCGTCGTCCGCCACCACCCCTCGAAGTCACGGGTCGTCGCGATGTCCGCGGGGATGCGCGCGTCGTAGAACTCGTAGACGTTCTCGTCATCGAGCAGGATGTCGCGCCGGCGCGTGCGCTCCTCGAGCTGCTCGAGTTCCTTGCGGAGCTTCCGGTTGGCGCGGTCGAACGCCTGCTGCGACTCCCACTCGGCCTCGACCAGGGCGTGGCGGATGAAGAGCTCACGCGAGTGCTCCGGGTCGATCCGGGCGTACTGCACCCGGCGGCGCTGCACGATCGGGACGCCGAACAGGGTCACCCGCTCGTACGCGACGACGGCGCCCTGCTTCTTCTCCCAGTGTGGTTCGCCGTAGGTGCGCTTCAGCAGGTCACCGGCGAGGGGCTCGACCCACGCGGGATCGATCCGGCCGACGGTCCGTGCGAACAGCCGGCTGGTCTCGACGAGTTCGGCCGCCATCACCGCGTCGGGCTGCTTCTTCGCGAGCACACTGCCCGGGAACACGACGAACCGGGTGTTCCGCGAGCCGAGGTAGTCACGCTTCTCGCGGTCGCGCAGCCCGATCTGGCTGAGCAGACCGGCGAGCAGGGACCGGTGCACGGCATCGCCGTCGTCGGAGCGGGACTGCCCGACCCGGACGTCGACCTGCTTCGCGGCGCGGGAGAGCTGGCGGTACAGGTCCTGCCACTCGCGGATGCGCAGGTAGTTGAGGAACTCGGCCTTGCAGAGCCGGCGGAAGGCGCTCGACGACAGCTCCTCCTGCTTGTCCTCGATGTAGTTCCACAGGGCGAGCAGGGTCAGGAAGTCGCTCGTCGGGTCGGCGAAGCGGGCGTGCATCTGGTCGGCGTGGGCGCGCTTCTCGAGCGGGCGTTCACGGGGGTCCTGGATGCTCAGGGCGCTGACGACGGCGACGACCTCGCGCCCGACGCCCTGGCGACCGGCCTCGAGCACCATGCGGCCGAGCCGGGGGTCGATCGGCAGTCGGGTGAGCTGTCGTCCGGACTTCGTGATCCGGCCGTCCTTGTCGACGGCGCGGAGCTCACGCAGCAGGTCGAGGCCGTCCTTCACGCCCCGGGAGTCCGGCGGCTGCAGGAAGGGGAACGACTCGATGTCGCCGAACCCGAGCGAGATCATCTGCAGGATCACCGCCGCGAGGTTCGTCCGCAGGATCTCGGGATCGGTGAACTCGTCCCGACGCTCGAAGTCGTCCTCCGAGTAGAGCCGGATCGCGATGCCGGCACTGGTGCGGCCCGCTCGACCCGAACGCTGGTTCGCGCTGGCCTGCGAGATCGCTTCGATCGGCAGCCGCTGCACCTTGGCACGCGGGGAGTACCGCGAGATGCGGGCGGTCCCGGTGTCGATGACGTACTTGATGCCCGGCACCGTCAGCGAGGTCTCGGCGACGTTCGTGGCGAGCACCACGCGCCGGCGCACCCCCGGGGTGGTGCGCCGATCGAAGACACGGTGTTGATCGGCGGCGGAGAGCCGGCCGTACAGGGGCAGGACCTCGGTGCCCTGGTACCGCTTGCCCTCGATGGCGTCCTGCGCGTCACGGATCTCGTTCTCGCCGGACAGGAACACGAGCACGTCGCCGGGTTCTTCGCGCGCGAGTTCGTCGAGGGCGTCGGTGATCCCCTGCAGGGTGTCGCGGTCGTCGGCGCCGTTCGACCCGCCACGGTCGGCCGTGCGCGAGTCGGTCTCGTCGTCCTCGTCGGTGTCTTCGGAGTCCTCGGACACGAGCGGTCGGTACCGGATCTCGACGGGGTAGGTCCGGCCGGAGACCTCGATGATCGGAGCGTCGCCGAAGTGCTTCGAGAAGGACTCGGGGTCGATCGTCGCGCTCGTGATGATGAGCTTGAGGTCGGGGCGCCGGACCAGGAGCCGCTTGAGGTACCCGAGCAGGAAGTCGATCGTGAGCGAGCGCTCGTGCGCCTCGTCGATGATGATCGTGTCGTACCGCTTCAGGTCGCGGTCGAAGTGGATCTCGTTCAGCAGGATGCCGTCGGTCATCAGCTTGATGCGGGTGTTCGACGACACCTTGTCGGTGAAGCGCACCTGGTAGCCGACCAGGTCGCCGAGGTCGCTGCCGAGTTCTTCGGACACGCGTTCCGCGATCGTGCGGGCAGCGATCCGGCGGGGCTGGGTGTGCCCGATGTGCTCGCGTCCCAGCTCGAGGCAGATCTTCGGCAGCTGTGTGGTCTTGCCCGAGCCGGTGGCACCCGCGACGATGACGACCTGGTTGTCACGGATGGCGGCCGCGATGTCGTCCCGCCGCTGCGAGACCGGCAGTTCGGGCGGGTAGGTGATGACTGGCGGCGTGGGAGACATGAGCATTCCAGGATACCGTCACGCCGCCGGTGCTGCGAGCCCGGCGGCGAGGTCGGCGACGGACCGAGCGGGCAGGGCGCACACGCGGTCGTGACAGACGTACGCGGCCGGTTCGAGCGCATCCCGCGCCTCGAACAGCTCGAACCCCGCGGCTGCCCACTCCGTGGCCTGCGTCGGGGTCACGCGAGCGATGATCGTGCCGGGTCGGCGCGCGGCGCGGACGGCGTCCCGCAGCGGGTCGTGCGGGTCCGACGTCACGACCACGATCTCGCGCGAGGGCCGTTGCAGCCCGAGTGCGAGACCGAGGGCGTCCGCGTGCCCGAGCGGCCGCTCGGTCCCCGTCGTCGCCCGGTCCGCCACCAACCGCTCGGCGGCAGTTCGGTACGCGGAGTCGCCGGTCAACGCCGCGAGCTCGGCCGCCGCTGCGGCCAGGGCCACCGTCCCGGAGCGCATCGCGGTCTGTGGTTGTTCCCCGGTCGCCGTGCCCGCCCCGGCGAGCACCGGATCGACGTCGAACCGGCCGGCCAAGCCGTCGTCGACCAGGGAACGGGCGGTCACGGCGTAGGCGGCCTCGCCCGTCACCAGGGCGAGCTCGAGCAGCCCCTCGGCCAGCAGCCCGACGTCCTCGATCGTCGCCGGGGCCGCCGACGGTCCGCGCGGCGTGCTCGAGCGGACCGCGACGTGCCCGTCGTGCACGTGCGACCGCAGCAGCGCATCGGCTGCCGACCGGGCGAGGTCGATCATCTCGGGGTCGTCGTGGCGTTCACCGGCGATCGCGAGCCCGCGGATCGCCAGGCCGTTCCACCCGGTCAGGACCTGGTCGTCGAGTGGTGGCGGGTCCAGGAGGGCGCGCTCCGACAGTGGCCGTCGGTACCACTCGCCCTCCACCCGCCGGCCGTCGATCGTGGACTCGCTGTCCTGCGCGGCGACGAACGCGCCGTCGTCCTGCTGCAGGGTGTCCCGCAGGAAGTCAGCGATGCCGCGTGCCTGTTCGGCCCCGGCGACCGCGAGCAGGCCAGCGTTGTCGTAGAGCATCCGTTCGTAGTGCGGCACGCTCCAGTCGCGCTTGGTGGCGTACCGGAACACACCGCCGTCGGCATCGGTCAGCTCGGAGGCCCGGATCGCGTGCAGCGACCGATCGAGCAGACCGTCGGCCTCGGCATCGCCGTCGCGTGCTGCGTCGGCGAGGAACTCCAGCAACGGCGTGCTCGGGAACTTCGGGGCGCCGCCGAAACCCCCGTAGGTGGTGTCCTCTGCCTGCGACAGCTGACCGGTGACGGCCCGGATGCGGTCGACGGACGGGAGGCGCGGGTCGGCTCCGCCAGGACCGTCGCCGGCGCGGACGGTCGCGTCCGCCTCGGCTCCCTGCCGGATCGCCGTCGCGATGGCCGCCGCGTTCGCGTCGACCTCGTGCCGCCGCTCGGTCCACGCGTCGAGCACCGCGGCCAGGATCTGCCGGAACGCGGGCACCTGACCCACGGGGGTCGGCGGGAAGTACGTGCCGGCGAAGAACACGTGGCCCTCGGGCGTCAGGAACGTCGTCAGGGGCCATCCGAGCTGCTGCGTGAACGCGCTCGCCGAAGCCATCAGGCTGGCATCGACGTCGGGACGCTCTTCGCGGTCGACCTTGACGGCGACGAAGTCCTGGCGGAGCAGCGAACCGATCTCCGGGTCGGCGAAGCTCTCACGGGCCATGACGTGGCACCAGTGGCACGTGGCGTAGCCGACCGACACCAGGACCGGCACGCCGCGCTCACGTGCCTCGGCGAAGGCCTCGCGGCCCCACTCGCGCCAGTCAACGGGGTTGTCGGCGTGCAGACGGAGGTACGGGCTGACCGAGGTGCTGAGTCGGTTGTCGTTCATGCCTCCAGCGTGCCCCGTGGCGACTGGACGGACCAACGATCGCCGCGATCTGTGGACGGATCGTCGATCTCCACAGCCCTCGTCCGAGCGGTCAGCGGGGGAGCCACCCCGTCAACGCGGCGAGACGCTGCGCGACCTGGGCGGGGGTGAGATCGTCCGTGTCCAGCCGGGCGACCGTGTCCCCGGAAGCCGCGTCGAGCCTCCCGGCCGTCCGCGTGCTGTGCGCGAACTGCGCCTCAGGGACCTCGCCACCTGCCCGCCGAGCGAGGCGCTCGGCGGTGGGACCGTCTGCCGCGCGCAGCAGGACCGTCGTGACCACGGGGTCGTCGCCCATGGCGGCGGCCAGACGCTCGTGCTCGAGGACGGACACCGTGTTCGTGTAGACCAGCCGGTGGTGGCCGAGCTCGCGGTAGGCCTGCCACATCGCGGCGAGGTTCCGCTCGGCCAGGTGCGCCTCGGGGTGCTCGACGTGCGGCGCCGGGTGCGCGAGGTCCAGCAGGTCGCCCTCGATCACCGCGTGACGGACGTCTGCCGCGACGAGCAGGTCGTGCAGCGCCTCGGCGGCCGTGGACTTGCCCACGCCGGACCGCCCGCCGACGAACAGGACCTCGGAGCGGGGCACGCTCGGCACCGTCACCCGAGGCCGAGCGACAGGAGCGCGAGGGCGGCGTCCTCGGGGCCGTAGTCGAACAAGCGCTCCCAGAACGGATCGTCGGCCCACGGCACGTCGCCGTCGGCCGGTGTGCTCTGCGCGGTCTCCACCAACCAGTCGAGTTCGGGCAGGACCGCCGTGGCGAAGGTCGGCGGCTGCCACCCGAGCGTCCGCGCTGCCGTCGTGTCGAGGACGAACGGTGACGGCGACGACCACGGGGTGGTCCCGACGAAGGCGGGGGCCTCCGCGTCGAGCAGGACCTCGTCGAACCGGTGGTCGAGGTGCCCGGCGATGGTCCGCACGATCTCGAGCGCCGTCGGAGCGGTGTCGTCGGCGACGTTGAGGATGCGCCGGTCAGGAGCATCGGCGACCAGGCGGACGAGTGAGCCGATCCCGCTCGCCGCCGTCGTGTGGTCGACGCCGCGTCCGTGGTCGGCGAGCAGGATCCGTTCGCGCCCGTCGAGCACCCGTCGCACCACGAACCACTCGCGCGGACGGCCGATGCCGACGCCGTACACCTTCGACGGTCGCAGGACCGTGACCGGGGCGCCGTGGTCGAGCAGGACCTGCTCCGACGCCACCTTCGCGGCGCCGTAGCCGTCGCGGCTGGTCGGGTCGCCGTCGCCCGCGGTGACGGTCGGCTGGATCTCGGTCACCGCGCCGCCGAAGACCGGCTTGTCGGTCGAGTTCGCGTGCCGCCCCTGCTCGTCGGCGTAGACCGCGCGCGAGGAGACGAAGACGGTGGAACCGACGTCGTCGAGGAACGGCAGGAGCTGCGTCGCGTCGTCACGGGTCAGCCCCACGGTGTCGACGAGCAGGTCCGCGCCGGGGCGGAGGAGGTCACGCAGGGTGCTCGTGTCGCGGCGGTCACCGGCGGTGAAGCTCGCGCCCGATGCGCTCAGGGCGTCGGCCGCCGGGCCCCCACGACGGGCCAGGACGTCGACCTGCCAGTCGTCGCCGCCTCGGCCGGAGGCGTCGAGCAGCTCACGTGCGACGGCCGAACCGATCCCGCCGGTGCCGCCGAGGATGACCGCGCGTCTGGAGCTCATGCGCCAACGCTAGCCGGGACGCGTGTCGTCGTCAGGACGCCAGCGCCTCGGGCTCGTGTCGCCACCAGTCCAGCAGCGAGCCGTCGTACACGGTGACCTTGTCGTGGCCGAGCACGGTCAGTGCCAGAGCGTCGACGCACGCGGCGCTGCCCACCCCGCAGTACGTCACGATCTCGTCCTCGCCGACGACGGCGGCGAACGCCTCGGCGAGCTTCGACCCCCGCAGGTAGGCGTTCGTCTCCGGGTCCACCAGGGTGTCCGCCGTGATCGGGGTGCTGCCCGGGATGATCGGCGGGTGGTCGTCGCCGAGGGCCGCGTCGGGCGCCGCGAACACCAGCGCCGCGGGCTGCTCACCCGTCACGGCTCGGCGCACACGGGCGTGGTCGGCCCAGAGCGGGCGCTCTTCACCGGCGAGGAAGGCGCGGTCGTCGTCGGGCGACTTCGCCGACGAAGGGGCGTGGCGGAGGGCTCCGACGCGGACCGGACGGCCCTCGTCGCGCCACTTCGTGAAGCCGCCGTCGAGGACCGCGACCGAGTCGAACCCGAACGACCGGAAGATCCACCACAGTCGTGCCGACCACTCGCCGACGCTGTCGTCGTAGACCACGACCGTCGAGGTGTTCGTGACACCCAGGTCGCCGGCCGCGGCCTCGAACCGTTCGGCGCTCGGGCGGGTGAAGGGGACCGCGGCGCCCGGCGTCGAGAACGCGTCGACGAGGTCAGCGAAGCGGGCGCCGGGGACGTGCCCGCGCTGCTCGTAGGAGTCGACCGCGGAACGCCACGTGGTCTCGAGGCCGGTCCCCACCGTGTGCACCGAGGCGTCGAGGACGACGAGCTCGTCACCACCGAGGTGGTCTGCGAGCCACTGCGTCGACACGAGCGGCGAGGTCAGGACGGGGGCCATGCCGCACACGATAATGCGGACCACTGACGGGCGACAGGGAAACCGACACACTGCGCAACCACGGGCGCGCGTGGTGGTTGGTGCGTCGACTCGGAACGACAAGGCGGTTGTCGTACGACATCGCGATCGTCGTTCCGAGTCAGCACTGCCCCGCTGCGACGTCAGTGCGCCGCGGCGGGGATGCTCCCGGTCGTGGCGGACCCGGCACGTGCGAGCCGCTCGACCCGCACCGACTGCCGGTTGATGAGCAGACCTCCCGCGAGGGCGACGAGCACGAGCACGCCGGCCGAGATGCCGAACGCCACGTGGTAGCCGTCGAGCGTGGCCTGCGCCTGCTGCAGCTTCGTCGGGGCGGCGGACAGTCCGGACAGGCTGTTCGACACCACGTCGGCGAAGATCGTCGACAGCAGCGCCGTGCCGATCGAACCACCGATCTGCTGCATCGTGTTGACCGTCGCCGAGGCCACACCGGCGTCGGCGCGGGCGACCCCGGTCGTCGCGGTGTTCATCGCGGACGAGAAGATCGTGCCCATGCCGAGGCCGATGACGACCAGCGCCGGCAGGACGGTGCCCGCGTAGGAGCTGTCCAGGTCGGTGCGCAGCAGCAGGAGCAGGCCGGTCGCGGCGACGAGGCCACCGGCGAAGATCAGGATCTTCGGGCCGACGCGGGGCAGGAGGCGCCCACCGATCTGCGTCGCCGAGATCATGATCGACAGTGGCATCGGCAGGAAGGCCAGACCGGTCTGCAGCGAGCTGAACCCGAGGGTCTGCTCGAGGTAGTAGGTCAGGAACAGGAAGATGCCGAACATGCCGATCGCCACCAGGCCGATCGCGATGAACGACCCACCGCGGTCGCGGTCGAGCACCACGCGCAGGGGCAGCAGCGGGTGCGCCACACGGGTCTCGATGAACACGAACGCGGCGATCAGCACCACGCCCGCGGCGAGCATCGCGATGGTGACGGGGGAGTCCCAGCCGTTGGTCTCGGCGTTCGAGAAGCCGTAGACGACGCCGACCAGGCCGGCGGTGATGGTGATGACCCCGAGGACGTCGATGCGCGGGCGGTCGACCTTCGGCGGCTTCTCCATGAAGACGAGCGCGCCGATCACGCCGAGCACGGCGAAGACCACGTTGACGTAGAGGCACCAGCGCCACGACGCGTACTCGGTCAGCACGCCACCGAGGAGCAGGCCGATGGCCGCACCGGAACCGGCGATGGACCCGAAGATGCCGAACGCACGACCGCGCTCCTTCGGGTCGCGGAAGGTCGTGGTCAGCATGCCGAGGGCGGACGGGGCGAGCAGCGCGCCGAACACACCCTGCAGGGCGCGGGCGGCGACCAGCAGGCCGAACGAGTCGGCGAGGCCACCGAGGACCGATGCGACCGCGAAGCCGACCAGGCCGATGATGAAGGTGTTCTTGCGGCCGAACAGGTCGCCGAGGCGGCCGCCGAGCAGCAGGAGCGAACCGAACGCCAGCGAGTACGCGGTGACGATCCACTGGCGCTGGTCGGTGCCGAACCCCAGGTCGGCCTGGGCCGAGGGCAGTGCGATGTTCACGATGGTGGCGTCGAGCACGACCATCAGCTGGGCGAGGGCGATGACCGCCAGGGCGATCCAGCGGTGGTTGCTCTTGGCGGGGGTGGAGCCAGAGGTCGTGGGTGCTGCCCCGGTGGGGGTCGGCACGGTGTGTTCTGCCGTCACGGCAGCCTCCTTCGAGAAGGTTGGAGGGGGAGCACGAAGCGCGCACCGTCGGGCGTTTCGAAGAGGGGAGGTGTCAAACGGATGCGCGGCATCCGTTTGTCGACAGTGTAGACCGAAACGGAAGCTCCGCATCCACTTATTCCCAGAAAGTTCAACTAGGTTCGGCACCGTGAGCACCACCGAGTCCGCGCCCGACCTCGAGCGCCCGCTGCGCGCCGATGCGGCACGCAACCGCGAGCTGATCCTGCAGACCGCTCGCAAGTGCTTCGCAGAGCGTGGTCTGTCGGTCACCCTGAACGACATCGCGCACGAAGCGGGCGTCGGCGTCGGCACCGTGTACCGACGCTTCGCCGACAAGGACTCCCTGATCGAGGCGCTGCTCGCCACCAAGTTCGAGGCTCTGAACGACGCAGCGGCCCGCGCCGCCGACGTCGTCGACCCGCGCGAGGCCCTCCGGGTCTACCTGACCGGCGTGTTCGAGTTCCGCGCCCGCGACCGTGCGCTCGCCGACGCCATCGTGCGCGCCGGCAAGGCACGTCCGTCGATCGTGCAGGAGCGTGACCGGCTGGAACGCCAGGTCTCCGCGATCATCGGCCGGGCCGAGACCGCCGGGGTCGTCCGTGCCGGGTTCGACTACCGCGACCTGCCGATGCTCACCGCGATGGTGGGCGCGGTGGCCGACGCGACCCGAGAGCGCGACCCGAACGCGTGGCGCCGGTACGCCGAGCTCCTCATCGAGGGCGTCCTGCCGCAGACCGCGAGCGAGACCGCCACGACGATGGTCGGCGACCCGCTCGACCGCGAGTCGATCGAGCGAGCGCTGCACGCGCAGTCCTGACGCGTCCCCGCGGACGGCGCGCGGCTCCGGTGCCAGCCGACTCCGGACAGGAGGCCCGTGGCGGAGTCGACCCGTGCCTCCCGTCCGGCGGCCTGGTCGCGACCAGTGCGCCGGGCCGGCACCCGACGCGCGCTACAGCCAGCTCGGCAGCCAGTAGTGCGACCGGATGAAGTCCCACGGCACCTGGATCGCGGTCCACATCGGGTACCAGTACGCCGACGCGAGCACGACCACGACCAGGTACACGCCGACCCAGACGATCGCCCGGGTCCGTCGGGGCCGCGGATCGGTCCGTGACCCGAGCACCAACCCGATCGCCGCAGCCAGCGCCATCACCATGAAGGGCTCGAATGCGATCGTGTAGAACTGGAAGACCGTCCGGTTGACGTACATCAGCCACGGCAGGTAGCCCGCGGCGACGCCGAGCAGGACGAACCCGTACTGCCACCGTCGGCGCAGGATCCAGAGCACGAGCAGGGCCACGGTCGCGATGACCGCCGCGTACCAGATGAACGGGTTCGCGACCCCGGTGATGGCCTCGCCGCAGCGGCTGGCCGAGCAGCCGTCCTGGCCGGCGTCGGTGCCGACGTAGAACATCGACGTGGGGCGCTGCATGACGAGCCAGAGCAGCGGGTTCGCCTGGTACGAGTGCGGCGTGTGCAGCCCGATGTTGAAGTTGTAGATCTCCGACTGGTAGTGCCACCAGTTCTGCAGGCTGTCCGGCACCCACCGGAGTACCCCGGTCCAGCGTTCCCCGCCGGAGGCCAGCCAGTTGCGGTCCCAGCCGTCCTTCGACACGAACCAGCCGGTCCACGACGCGACGTAGGTGACGGCGGCGATCGGCACGGTGAGCAGGAACGACACGGGTGCCTGCTGCAGCAGCGCGCTCGACGACCAGAACTCGACCCCGGCTCGGCGACGCATCATCATGTCGCTCAGCACGGAGTAGACGGCGAAGAACGCCAGGAAGTACATCCCCGACCACTTCGTCGCGGTGGCCAGCCCCATCGTCAGCCCCATCGCGACCAGCCACGGACGCCACCAGAGCACGGGCCCCCACAGGGTGTCCCGGCCGGCCGCGACGCGCTCGGCGACCCAGTCGTCGAGCCGCCGCTGACTCCGGCGCCGGTCGAGCAGGAGCGCCCCGAACCCGAGCACGACGAAGAACGTCAGGATCCCGTCGAGCAGCGTCACGCGGGACATCACGATGGCCTGGCCGTCGATCGCGAGCAGGCCGCCGGCGAGCGTGCCGACCAGGGTGGAGCGGAACAGCGACCGGGCGATCACGGCGGTGAGGAACACCGTCGCGATGCCGAGCACGGCCACCGCGAACCGCCAGCCGAACGAGTTGTCCGCCCCGAACAGGAGCATGCCGAGCCCGATCAGGTACTTGCCGAGCGGCGGGTGCGCGATGAACTCCGCGGCGCTGGTGAAGATGTCCGTCTCACCGCTCGAGAACCGGTCGTCGGTCGTCGGGGCCGAGTCGCTGCTCGGGTTCGCCGGCCAGGTGCCCTCGTACCCGAGGTGGACGATCGACCAGCCGTCCTTGACGTAGTAGGTCTCGTCGAAGACCAGGGAGTGCGGGTTCCCGAGGTTGGCCAGGCGCAGCACGGCGGCGAGCAGCGTCACCGCGATCGGTCCCGCCCAGCGCCACACCGCCACGCGCTGGGCGGTGGAGAGCATCCGCCCCCACCAGTCGTCGAGGCGCGAGCCGACCGGCCCGTCGGGCACGGCCGTGCGGTCGTCGGTCAGCGCGCTGGTCATCGCTGAGCATCCTACGGAGAGACCACATGTCCGCGCTGCGTCGGTGCTGCGACGACAATGGGTGCGTGATCGTCCTCGCAGCAACGCCCATCGGCAACCTCGGGGACGCCTCGCGCCGTCTCGTCGAGACCCTCTCCAACGCCACGGTGGTCGCGGCGGAGGACACCAGGACCGCCATCCACCTCATGCGTGCCCTCGGCATCGACAACCGTCCGCGGCTCATCGCCCTGCACGAGCACAACGAACGGGCGAAGGCGTCCGAGGTCGTCGAGCTCGCCCGTGACGAGGACGTCGTGGTCCTCACCGACGCCGGCATGCCCGCCATCAGCGACCCCGGCTTCCCGCTCGTCGAGGCGGCGGCCGCGGCCGGCGTCACCGTCACGGCGCTGCCCGGCCCGTCGGCGGTGCTCATGGCGCTCGCCGTCTCGGGCCTGCCGACGGACCGCTTCACGTTCGAGGGCTTCCCGACGCGCAAGGGCGGGGAACGCCGCCGTGCGTTCCAGGCGCTCGCGGGGGAGCAGCGCACGATGGTCTTCTTCGAGTCGCCGCACCGGTTGGCCGAGACGCTCGCCGACATGGCCGTCGGGTTCGGCGGCGATCGTCGTGCCGCGGTCTGCCGCGAGCTCACGAAGCTCTACGAAGAGGTCAGGCGCGGTCCGCTCGACGAGCTCGTCACGTGGGCGTCCGAGGGGGTCCGGGGCGAGATCTGCATCGTCGTCGCAGGAGCCGCCGAGGCCACCGAGGAAGCGACGCTCGACGACGGGGTCCGACTGGTGCTCGAGCGGGTGGCCGCCGGCATGCGCATGAAGGAGGCCGCAGCGGCGGTCGCGGACGCGACCGGGCTGTCCAAACGGGACCTCTACGAAGGCGCGCTCGCGGCGCGGTAGACGGCTGGGGACTCCGGTCTGGAGGCGCGGGGCGGGCCCGCCACGGGCCTCCCGGATCCGGTTTTCCACAGACCACCGCCGCGCGCGTCATGCGGGTTCCGCGCGCCCGTAGGATGGTCCGCATGTCCGACGGGTCCTCGTTCAGCATCACCACGCCGATCTTCTACGTGAACGACGTGCCCCACATCGGGCACGCCTACACCGAGGTCGCCGCGGACGTCCTCGCGCGCTGGCACCGGCAGCGGGGTGACGACACCTGGCTGCTCACCGGCACCGACGAGCACGGGCAGAAGATCCTGCGCACCGCCTCGGCGAACGAGGTCACGCCCAAGGAATGGGCCGACCGCCTCGTCACCGAGGCCTGGAAGCCGCTGCTCGACACCGTCGACGTGGCCAACGACGACTTCATCCGCACCACCGACGAGCGCCACGAGCGCGGGGTGACGGCGTTCCTGCAGAAGCTCTACGACGACGGCTACATCTACGCCGGCGAGTTCGAGGGCTTCTACTGCGTGGGCTGCGAGGAGTACAAGCAGCCGAGCGACCTGGTTCCCGGAACCGGTGCGTACGAGGGCCAGCAGGTCTGCGCCATCCACTCGATCCCGGTCGAGGTGCTGGCCGAGCGCAACTACTTCTTCCGCATGTCGGACTTCGAGCAGCGCCTGCTCGACCTGTACGAGTCGAACCCGCTGTTCATCCAGCCGGAGAGCGTGCGCAACGAGATCATCTCGTTCGTGAAGCAGGGTCTCCGCGACCTGTCGATCTCGCGGTCCAGCTTCGACTGGGGCATCACGATCCCGTGGGACAGCGACCACGTCCTGTACGTGTGGTTCGACGCCCTGCTCAACTACGTCACGGCGCTGGGCTACGGCACCGAGGACGACGAGGCCTTCAAGCGCCTCTGGCCGAGCGTGCACATCGTCGGCAAGGACATCGCCCGCTTCCACGCCGTCATCTGGCCGGCGATGCTCATGGCTGCCGGCCTGCCGGTGCCGGAACGCGTGTTCGGCCACGGCTGGCTGCTCGTCGGCGGCGAGAAGATGTCCAAGTCGAAGCTGACCGGCATCGCACCGTCGGAGATCACCGACACGTTCGGGTCCGACGCCTTCCGCTACTACTTCCTCCGCGCGATCACCTTCGGGCAGGACGGCAACTTCAGCTGGGAGGACATCTCGGCGCGGTACCAGGCCGAACTCGCGAACGGCTTCGGCAACCTCGCCTCGCGCCTGGTCGCGATGCTGCAGAAGTACTTCGACGGCGCCGTGCCGTCACGCGGATCCCTGACCGAGTCGGACGAAGCCGTCGACGCCCTGGCCGTGTCGGTCACCGAGCGTGCCGACGCAGCCATCGCCGCATTCGCCCCGCACGAGGCGATCGCCGCCGTCTGGGAGCTCGTCGACGCCCTGAACGGGTACATCACCGAGCAGCAGCCGTGGGCCCTGGCGAAGGACGACGCGAACCGCGAGCGGCTCGGCACCGTCCTGACCACGGCACTCCGTGGGCTCGGCACGGTCGCGGTGCTGCTCTCCCCGGTGATGCCGAAGGCCACCGAGAAGCTGTGGGCGTCGATCGGTGCCGGCGGCTCGATCGCCGAGCAGCGGGTTGATCGTGCCTTCGAGTGGCAGGGGGCTTCGCACGTCGTGGCGCTCGAGAGCGGACTCTTCCCGCGGATCGAGCAGGCGGAGCAGGGCGCCGCGTGACCGACGCCCACCTCCGCTCCCGCGGCGACGGGGACGGCTCCAAGCGCGACCTGACCTACCCGCCGTTGCCCGAGGCGCTCGTGGTACCGGTCTACGACAACCACACGCACATGGAGATCGCCGACGGTGGCGACGGGGCGCTCGACTACCGCGAGCACCTCGGCCGTGCCTCCAGCGTCGGTGTCCGCGGTGTCGTGCAGGTCGGTACCGACCTCGCCACTTCGCAGTGGTCCGCGTCGATCGCCGCCCGTGAACCCCGCGTGCTCGCGGCGGTCGCACTGCACCCGAACGAGGCGCCGTCGCTGCAGGAGCAGGGGCTGCTCGACGAGCACCTCGCCGGCATCGAGCGGCTGGCGGCGTTGCCCCGCGTCCGGGCGATCGGTGAGACCGGACTCGACTTCTTCCGCACCGGTGAGGACGGGCGCGACGCCCAGATCCGCTCGTTCGAGGAGCACATCCGCATCGCGAAGGAGCACGGCCTCGCGCTGACGATCCACGACCGCGACGCGCACGACGCCGTGGTCGAGGTGCTCGACCGCGTCGGGGCTCCGGAGCGCACGGTGTTCCACTGCTTCTCCGGCGGCCCCGACTTGGCTCGGCTCTGCGCCGAGCGCGGCTGGTACATGTCGTTCGCCGGCACCGTGACGTTCAAGAACGCGGCCCCGCTCCGCGAAGCCCTGCTCGTCGCGCCGCGGCACCTGATCATGGTCGAGACGGACGCGCCGTTCCTGACCCCGACGCCGTACCGCGGCCGGCCGAACGCCCCGTACCTGATCCCGATCACCCTGCGGTCGATGGCAGAGACCCTCGGCACCGACGCCTCGATGCTCGCCGCGCAGATCGCCTCGAACACCGAACTCGTCTACGGCGCGTGGGACGCCGAACCCGTGACGGTGGACGAGTAGTGGGCGCGCTGCTCGGCCCCGCCGAGATCCGGGAGCTCGCTGCTGAACTCGATGTGACCCCGACGAAGAAGCTCGGGCAGAACTTCGTGCACGACGCCAACACCGTCCGGCGCATCGTGTCGGTCGCCGGTGTGACGCCCTCGTCCCAGGTGCTCGAGATCGGGCCCGGCCTCGGCTCCCTGACGCTCGGGCTCACCGAGACCGGGGCGCCCGTCACCGCGGTCGAGATCGACAAGCGGCTCGCGGCGAAGTTGCCGTCGACGGTCAGTGCGCTGCAGCCGGCGGCGTCGCTGACGGTCGTGCAGCAGGACGCGATGACCGTCGCCGCATCGGACCTCGACACCGAGCCGACCCACCTCGTCGCGAACCTGCCCTACAACATCTCGGTGCCCGTGCTGCTGCACCTGCTCGCGACCTTCCCCTCGATCGAGCGGTCGCTCGTGATGGTGCAGGCCGAGGTCGGGTACCGGCTCGCGGCCGGCCCGGGCAGCAAGGTCTACGGTTCGCCGAGCGTCAAGGCCGCGTGGTACGGCTCGTGGAGCACCGCCGGGCTCGTCAGCCGTCAGGTCTTCTGGCCCGTGCCGAACGTCGACAGCGTGCTGGTGGCGTTCGACCGGCACGAGCCCCCGGGCGACGATCGGCTGCGGTCGCGGGTGTTCACCCTGGTGGACGCGGCGTTCCAGCAGCGGCGGAAGATGCTGCGGCAGAGCCTGTCGGGTGTGCTCGGCGGCAGCGCCCACGCCTCCGAGGTCCTGACGGCGGCGGGCATCGACCCGACGGCACGGGGCGAGGCGATCGGTGTCGACGACTTCGTGCGGCTCGGTCGGACGGTCCTCGCGGCTGCGGAGTAGCCGACACACCGCGGGGCCGGAGGCGGCTGATCGCCACGACGCGGCGCGGCGGCCTCCGACGCCGCGAACGGGGGACCGCGCGCACGGTCGTCTCACCCATACGATCAACGGGTGCGTCGCATCACCCTCTCCCAGTGGCTCGCGATCGTCGCCGTGCTCGGCGGGCTCGTCATCGAGTTCTTCGCCGTGCCCGCTGTCGTGCGAGACCTGCAGAACGACGCGGCATGGGCGGGAGTGCTGCTCGGGGTCGCGTTCCCCGTGTTCGGGGTCGCGGTCTCGGCCTTCCGCGACGATCCGGGCGATCGCGATGACGACGACGACTTCCGCCCGCCGCCGCGCCTCGACCGTTCGGGTCGAGTGGCCGAGGGAGCACTGGCCGTGACCGCGTTCACCGCAGCCTGGGCGGTGACACGCCTGCACCACAAGCCCCTCGACTCGGCGTTGTACAGCGCGGTGATCGCCTCGGCGCTGCCGCTCGCGCGCCGTGCCCTCGACCGGCTCGCCCGTCGCCGTGGCGAGCAGGCCGACGGCACTGACGACTGACGCGCCCCTCGTACCGTTCCAGGTGTCGCCCGGGTCAGTGCTCGCGGGACGCCATCATCTCGAGGATCTGCTGGTGGTTGCCGTTGCGTTCGGCGAAGCGCAGCGGGTGCACGTTCTGCACCAGGATCTCCGGGGCGGCGCCGGACTCGATGAGGGCCATGACCTCGTCGGCGAAGGCGTCGAGCGGCATCCCACCGAAGTCGGCGCCGCCCATCAGGTCGGTCATCACGGCCGGCGGGGCGAGTTCGAGCACCTCGAGCGACGAACCGACCAGCTGCTGACGGAGGGCCTGCGTGTAGGCGTGCACGGCTGCCTTCGTCGCGCTGTAGGTCGGCGACGCGGTGAGCGGGACGAACGCGAGCCCGGACGTGACCGTCATCAGGGTGGCCGAGGGCTGTGCGAGCAGGTGCGGCAGGAACGCGTCGACGAGCCGGATCGTGCCGACCAGGTTCGTCTGGACGAGCTCGAGGGCGTCGTGGATGTGCGCGGGGTCGCGGAGGTCTTCGTCGCGCATGATCCCGGACATGGTGATGAGGGCATCGAGCGACGGGTACGCCTCGAGCACCGAGGCGGCGGCGGTCTCGATCGACGACGCGTCGGCGACGTCGATCTGCACGGTGCCGAAGCCGTGCTCGGCGGCGAGGGAGTCGAGGAGCGACTGGCGACGGCCGCCGATGACGACGGTGCTGCCGGCGGCCTGCAGGCGCTGGGCCAGGGCGAGGCCGATGCCCGAGGTCGCGCCGGGGATGAAGACGGTGGAGTTCGTGATGTCCATGTCCACCACCATGCGCCGTCGTCGCCGAACCATCCAGACCTCGGTCATCGGGGGATCGGCGATCCCTGGCACGGCGGCGGGAACCGGACGACAATCGGGATCATGGACCGCGCTGCACTCGCCGACTTCCTCCGCCGTCGCCGCGAACTGCTGCGCCCCGAGGACGTCGGCCTCGGGCAGGGGCCGCGACGCCGGACGCCTGGTCTCCGGCGCGAAGAAGTCGCTGCGCTCGCGGGCATGTCGGTCGACTACTACACGCGTCTGGAACAGCAGCGCGGCCCGCAGCCGTCGGAGCAGATGATCGCCGCGATCGCCCGGGCGCTGCGCTGCAGTCTCGACGAGCGCGACCACCTGTTCCACCTCGCGGGGCAGAACGCCCCGACCCGGATGCACCGCGCCGACCACGTCGACCCCGCGATCCTGCGGGTGCTCGACCGGCTCGAGGACACCCCCGCGATCGTGGTCAGTCACCTGGGCGAGACGCTGGTCGAGAACCGGCTCGCCGCGGCACTGCTCGGGTCGTCCGTCAGCCTGCCCGGCAACGAGCGCTACCAGGCGTGGCGGTGGTTCGTGACCGGGGACGAGCTCGCGAAGTACGCGCCGGAGCAACACGAACGACTGGCCCGGGTCGTGGTGGCGTCGCTGCGGGCGGCGGTGGGGCTCGCTGGACCGGGGGACCGCCGGGCCACCGAACTGATCGCCGAGCTGCAGACCCGCAGCCCCGAGTTCCGCGAGCTCTGGGCGAAGCACGAGGTGGCCACTCGCTGGTCCGACAACAAGACGATCGTGCAGCCCCAGCTCGGCCGGATCACCGTCGACTGCCAGGTGCTGCACACCGACGACCAGGCGCAGGCACTGCTGTTGTTCACCGCGCCCGCAGGTTCCGAGGACGCGCAGAAGCTCGAGCTGCTCGGCGTCGTCGGACAGCAGACCTTCGCCGGCTGACGCGGCGCACGGTGCGGGTCCGTTCAGCTCGTGCGAGGTTGGTCGAGCCCGCACGGTGCGAGGCTGATGATCTCGTGCGCCGTTGACCGCTCGGTGCCGCGCTTCATCCCGCCACCGAGCGATCAACCTCGCACCTGCCGGACAAGCGCGCACCGTGCGACCCGCACCCTCCCGCGAAGCAACCCCGCGTCACACACTTGGCCGCGTGCGGTATACCGTGCCTAGGGTGGGCCTGTGAGCACTCCCCGCGTGTACGTCATCCACGAGAACCCCGAGTGGTTCCCGCCGCTCGCCGCCGCCTTCGAGGCCGAGGGTGTCCCGGTGCAGGAGATCCTGCTGACCGAGGGACAGATCGACCTCGGTGCCGAGCCGGAGCCGGGCGTCTACTGGTCACGGATGTCGGCGTCGAGCCACACCCGCGGCCACGAGCACAGCAAGGAGTACACCCGCGCGGTCCTCGGCTGGCTCGAGCGGGCGGGCCGCCAGGTCGTCGGCGGCAGCCACGTGCTCGAGCTCGAGGTCTCCAAGGTGGCCCAGCACGGGCTCCTGCAGCAGGCCGGGTTCGACGTGCCCCGCACCACCGCCGTGTTCGGCACGACGACGCTCAAACAGGCCGCCCGCACCTTCACGAACGGCCAGGACGTCCCGTTCATCACGAAGCACAACCAGGGCGGCAAGGGCCTGGGCGTCCGGCGGTTCGACTCGCTCGCCGAGTTCGACGCCTACGTCGACAGCCCCGAGTTCGAGGCCCCGGTCGACGGCATCACGCTGCTGCAGGAGTTCTTGACCGCCCGTGAGCCCTTCATCACCCGCGTCGAGTTCGTCGGCGGCGAGTTCGTCTACGCCGTCCGCGTCGACACCAGCGCCGGCAGCTTCGAGCTCTGCCCCGCCGACGCGTGCGAGGTCCCGCAGGTCATCGCGGGTGCCGTCTGCGACGTACCGGGAGCCGACCAGCCGAGCGCGTTCAGCGTCCGCACGGAGGTCACCGCCGAGCACCCGCTCGTCCAGCAGCTCCGCGGGTTCCTCGCCGAGCAGCGGATCCAGATCGCGGGCGTCGAGTTCATGGAGACGACGGACGGTCGCACGGTCGTCTACGACATCAACACGAACACGAACTACAACCCCGCCGTCGAGGAGACCGCGCCGGCCTCCGGCCCGCGCTCCATCGCGCGGTACCTCGGTGGCCTGCTGGAGACGCAGTACGCGGCGCAGCTCACGGCCTGAGAACGCAAGATCCACCGGACTGGAGGCGCGGTGCGGGCCCGCCCCGCGCCTCCAGTCCGACCCTCCCCACCTCCCCAAGGAACTCACCCCGTGCGATTCGGATACTGGACCCCGCTCTTCGGCGGCTGGCTGCGCAACGTCGACAACGAGAACATGCCGGTCACCTTCGACTACGTGAAGCGCCTGGCGCAGCGCGCCGAGCGGATCGGCTTCGACCTGACGCTCGTGCCGGAGCTCAACCTCAACGACATCAAGGGCACGGCCGCGCCGTCGCTCGAGGCCTGGTCGCTCGCGGCGGCCATCGCGGCGACGACCGAGCGCCTCGAGATCATGGCGGCCATGCGTCCCGGCTACCACCTGCCGGCGGTGACTGCCAAGCAGGCGGCGACGATCGACGACATCTCGTGCGGCCGCTTCACGTTCAACGTGGTGAGCGCGTGGTGGGCGGAAGAGGCCAAGCAGTACGGCGGCATCTTCTCGGAGCACGACGACCGGTACAAGCGGACCGCGGAGTTCGTCGAGGTCATGAAGGGGATGTGGCGGGAGACCCCGTACTCGTTCTCGGGTGAGTACTACGACGTCCAGAACGCCCACCTCGAGCCGAAGCCCCGCGTGACGCCGCGTATCTACGCCGGTGGCGAGAGCGAGGCGGGCAAGGCCGCGATCACCGGGTACGCCGACGCCTACGTCACCCACGGCGGCACGGTCGAAGAACTCCGCACGAAGATTGCCGAGATGAAACAGCGCCGCGTCGACGCCGGGCTGCCGCCGTTCGAGGCGTTCGGCATGGCCGCCTACGTCATCGTCCGCGAGACCGAGGAGGAGGCACAGGCCGAGCTCGCGCGGATCACCGACGTGCAGCACGGCAACGCGTACGAGTCGTACCAGGACTTCATCTCGAAGTCGCAGCTCGAGCACGTCCCCTCGCTCGAGGACTACTCGGTGTCGAACCGCGGTCTGCGCCCCGGGTTCGTCGGCACGCCTGCGCAGGTCGCTGCCCGGATCAAGGAGTTCGAGGACGCCGGGGTGGACACACTGCTGCTGCAGTTCTCGCCGCAGCTCGAGGAGATGGACCGCTTCGGCGAACAGGTCATCCCGCTCGTCCGCCCGTCGGTGGCCGCGCCGTCCGAGGCGGTCGTCTGATGGGCAGCGCCGCGAGCAGCACCGAGGACGGCTGGGCGTTCGAGACCCGGCAGATCCGCGCCGGCTTCAAGGCCGACCCGGGGTTCGGTGGCAACGTCCCGCCGATCGCCCAGACCGCGGCCTTCGTCTACCCGTCCGGTGAGGACGCGGCGGACCGGTTCATGCTCAACGCCCCGGGGCACACGTACTCGCGGGTGAACAACCCGTCGGCGGCCGCGCTCGAGCGTCGGATCACCGACCTCGAGGGTGGCGTCGGTGCGTTGGCGCTGGCGTCCGGACAGGCGGCGACGTCACTCGCCGTGCTCGGCGTCGCCCGCGCGGGCGACCACGTCGTGTCGAGCGCCTCGCTGTACGGCGCGACGTACACGCTGTTCGCGTCGACGCTGCGTGACCTCGGGATCGCGTTCACCTTCGTGCAGGACCCCACCGACCTGGACGAGTGGGCGGCGGCGGTGCGACCGGAGACGAAGGCGTTCTTCGGCGAGTCCATCCCGAACCCGCGCGGCGACGTCCTGGACTTCGCCGGGGTCGCCGGGGTCGCGCACGAGGCCGGTGTCCCGCTCATCGTCGACAACACCATCGCGACGCCGTACCTGGTCCGACCGATCGAGCACGGTGCGGACATCGTCGTGCACTCGGCGACGAAGTACCTGGCCGGGCACGGCAGCGCCATCGCCGGGCTCATCGTCGACAGCGGCAACTTCGACTGGGCGGCTTTTCCGGAGCGGTTCCCGCAGCTCGCGACTGCCGAACAGTCCGGCTTCGCGAACACGAACTTCGCGTCGAAGTTCGGGCGGCGCGCATTCATCCAGCGCACCCGGTCGAAGCTGTCCGCCGACCTCGGTCCGGCGATCGCCCCCTTCAACGCCTTCCTCGTGCTGCAGGGCATCCAGACCCTGTCCCTGCGCATGGAGCGGCACGTGTCGAACGCGGCCGCCGTCGCGTCGTGGCTGGACGCGCACGACCAGGTGCTCGGCGTGCACTACGCGGGACTGCCGTCGTCGCCGTGGCACCACCTGCAGCAGCGGTACGTGCCGAAGGGCCCGTCGGCAGTCCTGGCGTTCGACCTGGACGGTGGGGTCGACGCCGGACGGCGGTTCGTGGCCGCCCTCGAGCTGTTCGACCACGTGTCGAACATCGGTGACGTCCGGTCGCTCGTCGTGCACCCGGCATCGACGACGCACGTGCAGATGACGTCGTCGGAGCGGGCCGCTGCGGGTGTCGGCGACGGGCTCATCCGCCTGTCGATCGGCCTCGAGCACATCGACGACGTCCTCGCCGACCTGGCGCGGGGCTTCGCGGCAGCCGCAGCGGGATAGGTTGGGGGGCATGACCACGTTGGCCGCCCCGACCCGCGTGCGGACGCGCGCCCCCGGCAAGATCAACGTGTTCCTGTCCGTCGGTGCACTGCAGGACGACGGCTACCACGACGTGGCCACGGCCTACCAGGCGGTGTCGCTGTACGAGGACGTCACGGCCGAGCCCGCCGACGACTTCTCGGTGACGTTCACGGGGCCGATCGACACGTCGAACGTGCCGGTCGACGAGTCGAACCTGGCGATCCGTGCAGCCCGGCTCGTGGCCGACGCAGCGGGACACCAGGGCGGGGTCCGGCTGACGATCGACAAGCAGGTGCCGGTGGCCGGCGGCATGGGCGGGGGCTCGGCGGACGCCGCGGCCACGCTGCTCGCCGTCGACACGCTCTGGGGCACCGCCCTCGGTCGCGAGGAACTGCTCCGCCTGGCCGCGCAGCTCGGCGCGGACGTGCCGTTCGCCTTCGCGGGCGGGACGGCCGTGGGCACCGGGCGCGGCGACGAACTCAGCCCGGCGCTGGCGAAGGGCGAGTTCCACTGGGTCCTCGCGCTGAGCGACGACGGGTTGTCGACCCCGGCTGTCTACCGTGCGCTCGACGAGCACCGCGAGCGCTACCGCGCCGACATCGCACCGGCGCCGTCCCACCCCGTGGTGGAGTCGAACGTGCTGCAGGCGCTGCGTGCCGGCGACCCCGACCTGCTCGCCGACTGCGTCCACAACGACCTGCAGGCCCCGGCGATGCGGCTGCAGCCCGGACTCGCGTCGACGCTCGAACTCGGCGAGAAGGCCGGGGCGCTCGCGGGACTGGTGTCGGGCAGCGGCCCGACGGTGGCGTTCCTGGTCGGGGACCGTGACGCCGCGCTCGAACTGCAGGTCGAGCTCAGCGCAGCCGGCCTCGTCGCACTCCGAGCCACCGGACCAGTGCACGGCGCCCGCGTCGTGCACTGACGGCGACGACCGTCAGCGGCTGTACTTCCACAGGATGACCGTGTCCGTGTGCCAGTACCGCACCACGTGGAAGCCCTGGTCCTTGAGCGTCTCGGAGACCTGGGGGCGGATGTTCCGCGACGTGGCGCCGACGAACCACACGGTGTCGATGTCGGTCAGGCGTGCCGGCACGGTCGTGGCGATGTCGCCGTTCACGTTCCACAGCTGACCGCGCTCCGCGCCCGTGCTCGCCACCGCCAGGTCCCGCATGCCGCTGAAGGCCTCCGGGTAGGCGTCGGCGATGACCTGCGCGGTCGCGGTCGGGTGCCCCCAGACGCTGCCGTAGACCACCCCTTCGTCGGCGTCGGTGGTCACGTCCCGTTCGCGTTCGATGATCGCCGCCGCGTTCGCCCAGTGCGAGGACTGCTTGGCGTGCGGCAGTCGCACGATCGTGCTCGTCGGCACGGACAGCAGGACCATCGCGGCGACCGCGACGGCGACCCAGCGCCGCGGACGGAGCGCCGTGATCGCGAGTCCGATCAGGAGCGCGACGAACGGCAGGCTCAGGCTGGCGTACTTGGGGGAGTACAGGTGTTCGCCGGCGGCGGTCGCGGCGACGAGCAGCGCGGTGGGCACGACCGTCAGGGGCAGGGCGACACGGACGGCCTGCATGCGGAGCACGTCGCGGGCTCCGGATGACGGGCGTCGGGCCGCGCGGACCGTCAGCACGACCGCGACGATCATGAGCAGCCACGCGACGGCGGCGTACGGGTAGACGACCCCGAACCACGCGGTCGCGAACACCTGGCGCAGCGTGGCCCACCCGAGGCCGGTGATCCAGCCGACCTGCTTGGCCTGCCCCGCAGCGAGGCCGATGAACGGCAGGACGACCACGGCTGCGGCCACGGCGGCGACGGCCCAGCGGACGGCGACGGCACCGTCCACCATCGCCGAGGGCACCGCACCGCTGCGGTCGGTGACCGACGCCTGCCGGCGGGCCGCCCGGTCGGCGACGCCGGTCCACACGAGCACGACGCCGTGCGCCACGACGGCGAGGGCGAGGTAGACGTTGAAGAGGACGGCCACCGCTGCGAGCACCCCGTAGACGACCCACCACCGCGTCGCGTGGTGCCGGGCCCGGGTGCGACGTACGGCCGTCAGCCCGACGAGGGTGAGCAGCGCGGCGAGGGTGGTGACGGTCGCGTAGGGGCGGCCCTCGGTCCCGGCCCAGGCGACGCGGGGCAGCAGCAGGAAGACCACGCCGGAGACGACCCCGAGCCGGACGCCGCCGAGCCGCCGGCCGAGCGCCACCACGAGTGCGGCGGCGATCCCGATCGCCAGGGCGCTGGGGAAGCGGAGCGTGAACGGGGAGTAGCCGACCAGTGCGAGCCAGACGTGCATGAGCGCGTAGTACAGGCCGTGCACGGCGTCGACGTTCTGCAGCTCCGCCCAGAGCGTCGGCCAACTGCGCTGCGCGCTCGTCAGGGTGGCGGCTTCGTCGTACCAGACCGACGGCACCCAGGTGAAGGCCGCGGCGACGACCACACCGACCACACCGACGGTGATCTCGGGCGCACGCACCAGGGCCCGCACGGTCGACAGGGCGAGTGCCCGGAGCCGTGCGCGCGACGACGTGTCCGACGTCGTGCGTCGGACCGTGACGGTGCCGGTGCGGGGAGAACTCACGCCCGCGACCGTACCGAGCGGCACTGAGCATCCGCCGCGTCCACCCGCTGAGCATTCACATGCAGGGATTCGGTGCGACCGGCCAGAATGACGGGATGGACCCCCTCGTCGCCCCCGTCGCAGCGCTCTCCCCGTGGCGGACACGGCTCGGCTCGCGGACCGCTGCCCTGTCCGACGTCGGCGCCGACGGGCTCGGTCGTCTGGCCGCTTCACGCGTCCTCGTGGTCGGCGCCGGTGGCCTCGGCGCGCCCGTCGTCGCGTACCTCGCCGGTGTCGGACGGCTCACGGTCGTCGACCCGGACGTGGTCGACGCGACGAACCTGGCGCGCCAGACGCTCTTCACGGCGGCGGACGTCGGCTCGTCGAAGGCCGAGGTCGCCGTGGCCCGCGCCCGCGCCGTCGACCCGGAACTCGACGCCGTCGCCGTGGTCGGGTCCTTCACCCCGGAACTCGTCGCCGGGCACGACGTGGTCGTCGACGCGGCGGACTCCGTCCTGGTGACCCGAGCGGTCTCGGACGCCTGCGCCGACGCCGGCGTGCCGTTCGTGTGGGGCACGGTCCTCGGCCAGGACGGGCAGGTCAGCGTGTTCCGCGACGCCGGGGCGGACGGCGTCGACTTCCACGACCTGCACCCGGAGGCGCTGCCCGACGAGGGATCCTGCGCCCTGGACGGCGTCGTTCCCGCACTGTGCGGCGCCGTCGGAGCGGTGATGGCCGGACAGGTGCTCGCCCTGGTCACCGGCACCGGGGAACCGTTGCTCGGACGGGTCCTGACCGTCGACGCCCGCCGGTGGCGGTGGAGCGAGAGCGTCGTCCGGCGTGGCCCGGCTTCACGACGACCCGTCGTGGTCGCTCCCGCCGGTGCCGACCGCATCGCCCCGTCGGCGCTCGCCGCACGTCTGGCCGACCCAACGGACCGGGTGGTCGTCGTCGACGTGCGCACCGACGCCGAACGCGCGGAGGGCGTGGTCGCCGGTGCCGTCACGGGTGACGTGGTCGCCGGCGACGCCGACGCGGCGGACGTGGTCGTCTACTGCGCCCGTGGCCCGCGTGCGGACGCATGGGCTGCCGCACAACCGGCCTGGAGGCACGTGGCGGTCCTCGACGGCGGGTTCGAGGCCTGGCGTCGCGAGGGGTTGCCCGTGGCGATCGAGCGCACCGCCTGATCCGACACGGATCGGGTCCAGGGCGCCGCTTCCGCGGATAGGATCGCCGCATCATGACGCAACTGCGGATCCGCGATGCTGCAAGCTTCCTCGGGGTGAGTGACGACACCGTGCGCCGACTCGTCGACGGCGGCACCTTCCACCGGGCCACCGACGACGCCGGTCGCGCCGTCGTCGACGGTCGGCAGGTGGCCGAGTACGCCCGGACGCGGAGCACCGAGCTCGCCGACCCGGCGTCGGGCGTGAAGAGCTCGGCGCGGAACCGGTTCGTCGGCATCGTCACCGACCTGGTCGTCGACACCGTGATGGCGCAGGTCGAGCTGCAGTGCGGCCCGCACCGCGTCGTCTCGCTCATGAGCGCCGAGGCGGTGCGCGACCTCGGGCTCGAGGTCGGGTCCGTCGCCGTCGCGTCGGTCAAGGCCACGATGGTCGCCGTCGAGGCGCCCGCACTCCAGGAGGACCTCCGATGACCCGTCGTTCCCGTTCGCTGCTCGTGCCCCTCGTCGTCGTGGCGGCGCTCGGCCTGTCGGCGTGCTCGACCGCCGACGCCCCGGCGGGGTCGTCCTCGTCGGGGTCGACGACCGCGACGGACCGCGGTGCGACCGGCTCGATCACGGTCTTCGCGGCGGCGTCGCTCCAGCAGACGTTCACCACGCTCGGCAAGGACTTCGAGCTCGCGAACCCCGGGGCCTCGATCCGGTTCTCGTTCGCGGGGTCGAGCGACCTGGTCACCCAGATCCAGAACGGTGCACCCGCCGACGTGTTCGCCTCCGCCGACGAGGCGAACATGGCGAAGCTGTCCTCGACCGACCTGGCGAGCGGGTCCCCGCGGGACTTCGCGACGAACGTCCTCGAGATCGCCGTCGCGCCGGGCAACCCGAAGGGCATCACGGGCCTCGACGACCTGACCGGCTCCGACGTCCAGCTCGTCACGTGCGCCGCCCCGGTGCCGTGCGGTGCCGCGACGGCGAAGGTCGAGGCCGCCTCGGGCGTCGACCTGCAGCCCGTCAGCGAGGAGCAGTCCGTCACCGACGTGCTCGGCAAGGTCGAGTCCGGTCAGGCCGACGCCGGGCTGGTCTACGTGACCGACGTGCAGGGCGCCGACGGCAAGGTCGACGGTGTCCCGTTCGACGAGTCGAGCAAGGCCGTCAACACGTACCCGATCGGCGTGCTGAAGGAGTCCGAGGACCCGGAGCTCGCGCAGGCGTTCTCCGACTACGTCCGGTCCGCCACCGGCCAGAAGGTGCTCACCGCCGCCGGATTCGGGAAGCCGTGACCCGTGGCCTCGCGGGCTGAGGGACGGCCACCGGTCGCCTGGTGGCTCCCGCTGCCCGCAGTGCTGGGCGGTCTGTTCGTCATCGTCCCCGTGCTCGCGATGCTCGGTCGGGTCGACTGGTCGTCGTTCGTCGCCCTCGTGACCTCGACGGCGTCGCTCACGGCCCTCGGGCTCAGCCTCGGCACCGCGCTGACCGCCACGGCCGTCGCGTTCCTGCTCGGCTACCCGCTCGCCGTGCTGTTCGCCCGGTCCCGCTCACGGTGGGTCGGGGTCGCCCGCGCCGTGGTGCTCCTGCCCCTCGTGCTGCCGCCCGTCGTCGGCGGACTCGCACTGCTCGCGGCGTTCGGCCGCCTCGGGGTGGTCGGGGCGTTCCTCGACGACCACGGACTGCACATCGCGTTCACCACCACGGCGGTCGTCATCGCGCAGACGTTCGTGGCCATGCCGTTCCTGGTGTCCGCGATCGAGGGGGCGCTCCGCGTCGAGGGGGACCGGTACGAGCGGGTCGCCGCGACCCTCGGCGCCGGTCCCACCCGCACGTTCCTGACCGTCACCACCCCGCGGGTACTGCCCGGCATCGTCTCCGGACTGGTGCTCTGCTTCGCGCGTGCGCTCGGCGAGTTCGGCGCGACCCTGACCTTCGCGGGCAGCCTGCAGGGGGTCACCCGGACCCTGCCCCTGGAGATCTACCTGCAGCGCGAGGTCGACCCCGACACCGCCGTGGCCCTGGCGGTCGTGCTCGTCGTGGTCGCGGTCGTGGTCATCGGTGCCTCGTCGCTCCGCACCCGGGGCGTGGCCGCGTGACCGGGGTCGCGGCGCGGCTCGTCGTCGAGCGGCGGGACGTCGACGTCGCCCTCGAGGTCGGCGCGGAGGAGTGCGTTGCCGTCATCGGGCCGAACGGCGCGGGCAAGTCCACCGTGGTCGAGGCCCTGGCCGGTCTGCTGCCGATCGACGCCGGGCAGGTGGTCCTCGGCAGCACCGTCGTGTCGGACCACAGCCGGACGGTGCCCGCCCACCGCCGCCGCATCGGGCTCGTCGCCCAGCGGCCCGACCTGTTCCCGTTCCTCGACGTGATCGGCAACGTGGCGTTCGGCCCGCGGGCAGCCGGGGTCCGACGGGCCGCCGCCCGGACCCGCGCGCTCCGTGCGCTGGCGGCCGTCGGCGCCGACGGCCTGGCAGACCGGGCCCCGGACACGCTGTCCGGCGGGCAGGCCCAACGCGTCGCGATCGCCCGGGCGCTGGCCACCGACCCGGCGGTGCTGCTGCTCGACGAACCGACGTCGGCGCTCGACGTCGCCGCACGTGACGAGGTCCGTGCAGCGCTCCGGACCGCGATCGCGGGGCGCCCGAGCCTCCTGGTCACGCACGACCCGGTGGAGGTCGTCGCCCTGGCCGACCGGCTCGTCGTCGTCGAGCACGGCCGGATCGTCGAGGAGGGCACCCCCGCCGCCGTGCTCGGACGGCCCACGAGTGCGTTCGCGGCGGCGTTCTCCGGGCTCGCGCTGGTGCGCGGGACCGCCACCGCGGGTGGGATCGCGGCCGACGGCGGCGGCGAGCTGGTGTCGGGGACGCACGCCGTGCCTCCCGGTCGGCCCGCCCTGGGCGCCTTCCACCCGACGGCCGCCCGGCTGACGCGGGACGGCGCCGGGCCGGTGCGCACCGTCACGTCGCTCGAACCGCGGGACGGACTGGTGCGGGTGCGCGCCGGGGACCTCGTCGCGGACCTGACCCTGGCGCGGGTCACCGCGCTCGGGATCGGACCCGGTGACGCGGTCCACGTGGACGTTCCCGCGTCCGAACTGGCGGTCTACGCGCCGCGCGGTTGAGACAATGGTCGGATGACCTCCTGGTTCCCCAAGGCGTGGCCTGTGGCCATCCCGATCCTGGCGGCCGTCGTGCTCGCGTTCTCGTACGGCCGCTACGGACTCGGCACCGTGGTCGTGGCGATCGTCGCGGTCGTGCTCGCCGCCACCGTGCTCGCGGCGGTGCACCACGCCGAGGTCGTCGCCCACCGGGTCGGTGAACCCTTCGGGTCACTCGTGCTCGCCGTCGCGGTCACGATCATCGAGGTCGCGCTGATCATCTCGCTGTCGAGCTCCGGAGGTGCCCAGGCCGAGACCCTGGCGCGCGACACGGTGTTCTCGGCCGTGATGATCACGATGAACGGGCTGGTCGGCCTCGCGATCCTGATCGGGACGCTCCGGCACAACACCGTGCGGTTCAACCAGGAGGGCGCCAGCGCCGCGACGATGACGGTCGCCGCACTCGCCGTGCTGACCCTGGTGCTGCCGACGTTCACCACCGGCACCGACGACGCGTCCTTCACCGGGACGCAGCTGGTCTTCGTGGCCGTGGCGTCGCTCGTGCTCTACGGACTGTTCGTCGTGACGCAGACGGTGGCCCACCGTGACTTCTTCCTGCCGGTCAACCGGGCCGGCGGGGTGCTCGTCGAGTCCGAGGACGCCCACGCCGCACGCCCGTCCGGTCGCACCACGATGGTGTCGCTCGGACTGCTGGTCGTCGCGCTCGTCGCCGTGGTCGGGCTCGCCAAGGTGGAGTCGCCCGCGATCGAGGCCGGCGTCGCCGCGGTCGGCTTCCCGCCGTCGTTCGTCGGCGTCGTGATCGCCCTGCTCATCCTGCTGCCCGAGGGCATCGCCGCGTCGAAGGCCGCCGCCCGGAACCGCATCCAGACCAGCCTGAACCTGGCGATGGGGTCGGCCATGGCGTCGATCGGTCTGACGATCCCGTCGATCGCGGTCGCGTCGCTGTTCATGCCGGGTACGCTGCTGCTGGGGCTCGGGTCGTCGCAGATCGTGCTGCTCGCCCTGACGATCGTCGCCGCGGTGCTCACGGTGTTGCCGGGCCGTGCGACGCGACTGCAGGGTGGGGTGCACCTGGTGATCTTCGCCGCGTTCATCGTGCTGTCCGTCTCGCCGTAGCGCGGTCGGGCGGGGCGGGGCGGCGGCGTGGCGGCGTACCTGGTCGATTCGGGCGTACCCGGTCGGAAGTTTCGACCCGGTACGCCCGGAAGCACCGGGCATCGCGTGCGTTCTGGGAACGAACGAGCGCCGATCAGCCGCCGGCGAAGGGGGGCATGACGTCGACGACCGCGACCCCGGACAGCACGGTGCTGCGATCGCGGGTGGTCACGCCGTCGACCAGGAACGAGCAACGCTCCTGCAACGCACCCCAACGCGACGGGTCGGTGGCCGTGACCTCGCGCAGGGCCTCGTCGATCGTGGCAGCCGTCGTGGACAGGTCGTCGACGCCGACCGCCGCCCGGGCAGCGGCGAAGAACCGGATCGTGGTCATCGCTCAGCCGCCGATCGCGCTCATGCCGCGCGTCGGGTGCACGAGCTCGTCGCTGTCGTCGCCGTGGTCGCGCGGCTTCGCCCACATCGCCCGGCGCCACAGCTCGGCCACGTCGTCGTCGGAGGCCCCTGCGCGCATCGGTCCGAGCACGTCGGTCTCCGCGTCGGAGAACAGGCAGCTCCGGACGTTGCCGTCGGCCGTCAACCGGGTGCGGGTGCAGTCGGCGCAGAACGACTCGGTGATGCTCGCGATGATCCCGACGGTGCCGAGTGGCGCACCGGAGCGCGCGTCCTGCACCCGGTACCGCTCGGCCGGGGCGCCGTCGCGCGGGGCATCGTCCGGTGTCAGCACGAACGACGACGCCAGCAGCGCACGGGTCTCGGTCGCGGTCACCATCTCGGTGCGGTCCCACGCGTGGTCGGGGTCGAGCGGCATCTGCTCGATGAACCGCAGTTCGTAGCCGCGGTCGAGGCACCAGCGCAGCAACTCCGGCGCGGCCTCGTCGTTGATCCCGCGCAGCAGCACCGCGTTCACCTTGATGTCGAGGCCGGCGTCGTGTGCGGCCGACAGTCCGGCGATGACCTTGTCGAGGAACGGGCGGCGGGTCACGGTGGTGAACACGTCGGGGTCGACGGTGTCGAGCGACACGTTCACGCGCCGCAGTCCGGCGTCGTACAGGGCCTGGGCGCGGTGGGCGAGGCCGATGGCGTTCGTGGTGAGGGACAGTTCCGGGGCGTCGGGCAGTGCCGCGCACCGGGCGATCACGTCGACCAGGTCGTGCCGGAGCATCGGCTCGCCGCCGGTGAACCGCACCTTGCGCACGCCGAACCGCGACGACCCGATGCGGACCAGTCGCTCGATCTCCGTAGCGGTCATCAGGGCGTCGTCGGGGGCGAACGGCAGCCCGGCGGCCGGCATGCAGTAGGTACAGCGCAGGTTGCAGCGTTCGGTCAGGGACACCCGCAGGTCGATCGCGCGACGCCCGAAGCGGTCGACGAGTCCGGCGGACGCCGGGTCCACGGTCGTGCCGAGCAGGGTCGCGGGTGCCATGCGGCTCAGCGTACGTGCTCGACGCGCCGGAACGACAGCCGTTCCCACCAGCGCCGCCAGTCGGACCGGCTCGTGCGCAGGAGCGTGACCACCACGATGACGGCCACCGCGGCGAGCAGCCACCACCGGTAGGCGTCCGTCGACGGCCACACCCCGCGCAGCGCGATCGCGAGTCCGATCGACAGCCACTCCCACCGCCCGGACAGCACCACGAACGGGATGAGCAGCAGCGCGTACCAGGGGTAGCGCGGGGTCACGGCGAGGAACGTCACGCCGATCACCAGGACCTCGCCGGACCACGGCCTGGACGGGTCCGACAGCCGCCACGCGACGAACGCGGCGAGCAGCACGGCGAGCCCGACCACCACGGTCGCCGCGTCGCCCCGGAAGACCATCGACACCAGCGCGAACCGGGATCCGTCCTCGTAGCCCTCCTCGCTCAGGTAACCGGGCAGGTACCCGAGCACGTCGAGCCCCGTCGTCAGCACGTACGGCACGTACAGCAGCCCGAACACGGCGATGCCGACCGGGATCGCCCACCAGGACCGCCACCGGCCGAGCAACGGCGGGTACACGATCGCCGGGATGAGCTTGGTGGCCGTGGCCGCTCCCAGCGCGATCCCGCCCCAGATCGGTCGGCCGAACGCGACGAGCACGGCACCCGCGGTCGCGAGCGCCGCGCCCAGGGCGTCGACGTGCGAGTTCGTCACGGCCTCGGACGCCACCAGCGGCGACCAGGCCCAGAGCGCGGCCCACCACGTCGGGCGACCGGTCTTCCGCAGCACCACCACGAGGGCGACGGTCACCACGAGGGACAGCAGCAGGCCCGCCACCTGGAACGGCATGTACTGCGCGGTGGCCGGCACGAAGGCGCGGACGGCGGCGAACCAGAGCTGCGCCATGGGCGGGTAGATCGTCGTCACGTCCGGCCGGTTGATCGCGGTGCAGTGGCCGTCCGCGCCGTCGCCGAGGCCGCGGAACCGGGGCTTGAGGTCGTCGCACGTGCCGTTCACCTTGTCCGGGAACAGCCAGTCGGGCCGCAGACCGGACAGTGCCGTGGACTGGGGTGTGTGCGCGTACGGTGAGACACCGGCATGCTGGACGATGCCGTCCCACGCGTACCGTGCCGAGTCGGTGCTCGTGCTCGGGGGACCGGCCAACGCCGCGATCCCGACCACCACCGCCCCGACCACGACCACGGCGGTCGTCCACCGGGCGGGAACGAAGCGCAGTGCGAGCACGGCGATCACGAACACCGTCCAAGCGATCAGCGTCCACGCAACGAATGACGAACGAGTGTCGGAACGGAGGAACCCCAGATGCGTGACGCCGAAGGCGATGACGCCCGCGAGGGCCAGGACTCCGACGACCGCTCCCACGACGGCGAGACGGGCACCCGGACCGGCGGCGGAGGACGGTCGGACGGCACGCAGTCGGTCGCTCATGGTCCGTCGAGGCTAGCGGGCGTGCGACACCTGCTGTTCGAGGCGCGGGCCGCACTGGCCTCGCCGAACCGGAACGCGCGCTCCGCGGTGGTGCTCGGACGACTGCTCGGCCTGGCGTTCGTGGTCTGCTTCGGGACCGGCATCTACAGCCACCTGCTGCAGGAGCCCCTCGGCTGGATGCGGTTCCCGACCCGGCCGACGCAGCTCTACCAGTTCACGCAGGGCCTGCACATCACCACCGGCATCGCGATCATCCCGCTGCTGCTGGCGAAGCTCAACACGGTCATGCCCGCGCTGGTGCAGGTGCCGCCGGTGCGCGGCGTGCTGCACCTGTTCGAGCGGCTGTCGATCGCCGTGCTCGTGTCGGCGTCGATCATCCAGGTCACGACCGGTCTGCTCAACACGTACCAGTGGTACCCGTGGCCGTTCCCGTTCCGCCAGGTGCACAACGCGATGGCGTACGTGATCATCGGGTCGCTGATCATCCACATCGCGTCGAAGCTGCCGGTGATCGCCCGCTACTGGCGGAAGCGCGACTCGTACGACGAGCTGGGCCGGTTCATCGCGGACCCTGCGTCCGGCAGCGAGCTCCTCCCGCCGACCCGGGAGGCCCGGCCCGCGTCCGCCCCGCACGCTGCGGTCTCCGAGACCGTCGGGTCCACGGCACCCGGCCTGCTGGGCCGCGTGTTCCGCTGGATCGACGGGGTGGACGAGGTCGCCGCGCAACCGGCGGCCGACACGGCGGAGCCGACCCGGGCCTCCCGGTCGGTCGACGAGCGTGCACAGGGCCGACGTCAGCGGATCGCGCGACGCGGGTTCTTCGGCGGCGTGACGGCCGCGGTCGTGGGCGTCGTCGCCCTGACGGCGGGGCAGTCCTCGAAGCTCGCTGAACCGTTCAACGTGTTCGGAGCGCGCCAGCGCGGTCTCGGTGCGAACGGCCTGCCGGTCAACCGCACCGCCCGCGCGGCGGGCGTGCTCGCCAGTGCGACCGCCGCGGACTGGACCTTGACGGTCGTCGGACCCGACGTGACCCGCACCTTCGTCCGTGCGGAACTCGTCGCCCTCGGCACCACCGAGGTCGACCTGCCGATCTCGTGCGTCGAGGGGTGGAGCCAGATGGCGACGTGGAAGGGCATCCGGATGCGCGACCTGCTCGGTGCCGTGCAGGCCGAACCCGGATCGCACGTGCGGGTCACGAGCCTGGAGCGGCACGGCGGCTACCGGATCATGGACATGGGGCCGGAGTACGCCGAGGACCCGACGACCCTGGTGGCGCTCGAACTGAACGGTTCGACGCTCGACCTGGACCACGGGTTCCCGGCGCGGGTCATCGCTCCCGGACGACCCGGCGTGCTCCAGACCAAGTGGATCGAGAAGATCGAGGTGCTGCGGTGAAGGCCGCGCGGATCGTGCTCGTCGTGGTCGGCGTGCTGGTGATCGCGTTCGGGGCGTCCGTCCTCGTGACCTCCGTGTCGCCGAAGCGCATCGGTGGGTTGGCCGCCTGGCTGCTCGGTGCGGTCATCCTGCACGACGCGATCCTGTCGCCGTTCGTCGTCGGTGCCGGGCTGCTGCTCCGGCGGGCCGGTCGGTCGCTGCGCGCCTGGGTGCTCGTGGTCGTGCAGGCGGCGATCGTGCTCGGCAGCGTGCTCGCGCTCGTGGTGCTGCCCGAGATCGCGGCGAAGCGGCACGGGCAGAAGAACCCCACGGTCCTGCCGTTCGACTACGGCACGCGGTTGCTGATCGTCGAGGGGGTGCTGCTGCTCGTGGTGGTGGCGGTGCTCGCCATCGGGGTGGTGCGGGCGCGGCGGTCTGTCGTGCGTGGCTCGCAGATCACTGGTTAAAGCGACAACCTTTCGGTAGGATGCCGACATGACCGACGAGACCCCTTGGCTCACCCGCGAGCAGCTGCGCGCGTGGATGAAGCTCGTGGCCGTCATGGAACTCCTGCCGGCCGCGCTCGACCAACAGCTGCAGCGCGACGCCGACCTGACGCACTTCGACTACATGGTCATCGCGATGCTCTCCGAGACCGACAGCCGTACGCTGCGGATGTCGGCGCTCGCCTCGGCCACGAACGCCTCGCTGCCGCGGCTGTCGCACGTGGTGTCCCGGCTCGAGAAGCGCGGGCTCGTGACGCGCTGCCCCTCGACCTCGGACCGCCGGGCGACCGACGTCCGGCTCACCGACGCCGGGTTCGCCACGATCGTCGAGGCCGCTCCGGACCACGTCCGCACCGCACGCCACGTCGTGATCGACGCGCTGAGCGACGAGCAGGTCGTCCAGCTCGACGGCATCGCGGCCGCACTGCTGACGCGGCTCGACCCCGAGGGGCGGTTCGCGGCGCTGACGTACCCGCGGGACGACGACGACACCGCGATCTGCGAGCAGCGGCTGACGGGTGCGGCGACGGACTGACGCCTACTCCGTATGGGGTCCCGGTGTCTCCGAATGGGCGCTTTTCGCGGCCGTTCGGAGTCCTTCCCTGCAATAGGCTCGGCCCATGACCGACCCCGCCGCGCCGTCCGACACGTACTCCTACCTCGGACCCGCCGGCACCTTCACCGAGGCGGCCCTCAAGCTCGTCGACGCCGCGGCCGGCAAGCCGTGGCGGAGCGTCAACAACGTCGGTGAAGCGCTCGACGACGTCATGTCCGGCCGTTCGGTCGGCGCGGTCATCGCGATCGAGAACAGCGTCGACGGCGGGGTCAGCGCCACGCAGGACGCCCTCGCGCGGATCCCCGGCGTGCGGATCGTGGGGGAGTACCTGGTGCCGGTCGACTTCGTGCTCGTCGCACGCCCCGGCACCACGCTCGCCGACGTCCGCACCGTGAACGCCCACCCGGTGGCGTACGCGCAGACCCACAACTGGCTCGAGGCGAACCTGCCCGGCCACGGTCACATCCCGGCGTCGTCGAACGTCGCGGCCGCACTCGCCCTGCTCGAGGCGAACCCCACCGCCGACGCCGCCGTCGCCCCGCCGGGCATCACCGACCACCACGACGTCGTCGTGCTCGCGTCGTCGATCGGCGACAACGCCTCGGCCGTCACCCGCTTCGTGCTCGTGTCGAAGACGCTCGCGCTGCCCGAGCCGACCGGCGCCGACAAGACCAGCGTCATCGTCGAGCTGCCCGCCGACCACCCCGGCGCCCTGGTCGACATGCTCGAGCAGTTCGCGACCCGCGGCATCAACATGGGGCTGCTGTCGTCGCGCCCGATCGGCGACGAGCTCGGCCGCTACCGGTTCGTCATCGACCTGGACGGCCACGTGCGGGACGAGCGCGTGGCCGACGCCCTGCTCGGGCTGCGCCGGTTCAGCCCGCGCGTGACGTTCCTCGGGTCGTACCCGCGGGCCGACGGCGTCCAGCCCGAGGTACCGACGCGGTACTCCGACGCGGCGTTCGTCGAGGCGCGGGACTGGCTGCGCGCGATCGTGTCCGGCGAGCCCGACGCGGGCTGACGCGCGGCGCTGCTGTCTGCCGCACGGTGCGGCTCTTGTTGGCCGGTGCGAGGTTGCCCGCTCCGTGCGCCGTTACAACCTCGCACCGAGCGCGCAACCGCGCACCAGTCGAACGACCCCGCACGGTGCGTGATAACCCCGGTCCGCACAACCGCGCACGTGCTGAACAAACCCGCACGGTGCGTGATCGCCCGGCCCGCGCAACCGCGCACAGGCCGAACAACCCCGCACGGTGCAGCGCGGGCACCTCCCGGCTCAGCGCTTGCGGCCGCGCACCCAGCTCGGCTTCGGCTCGACCGTCGGCACCTTGACGGTCAGCGAACCGGGGTCGATCCGGGCGCGGAACGCCGTGATCTCGCCCACCGGGTCGCCGTCGATCTCGAACTCGTCGGGCTTCTCGAGCCGCAGCGTGAACTCCTCGCCGCGCATGTAGCGCAGCGGGCGTTCCTGCTTCGCCGCCGTGGTGATGCGGCGGCCGATCAGGGTGTCGGACAGTGCCGAGCGTCGGAACCAACGCAGGATGCCGTTCTCCCAGAACACCCGCGCGCCGATCCGGACCCAGCCGAAGAACCCGCGGGGCCGCATCACGACGATGTCGAACACCCCGTCGTCGATCTCGGCGTCGGGCAGGAGCATCGCGTTGGCCTGCAGCATGCCGCAGTTGCCGACGATCACCGAGTGCGCGCGCACCGACCCGTTGCGGGCCGAGTCGTCGAGCCGGTACTTGAACTCGAAGCCGTCGGTGTCCCGCACGGAGCGCAGCAGCGAGTCGAGGTAGGCGAGCCAGCCGACGCGCTTCTTCAGCTCGGGGCGGGTGTTCGCGATCATCCGGGCGTCGAGCCCGAGCCCCGCCATCACGACGAAGCCGAACTGCTCGCGGGCGCCGTCGGGTCGCTCGACGCCGAGCAGTCCGAAGTCGATGGAGCGGTCGTGTCCGGAGAAGATCGTGTGGGCGCTGCTCGCCAGGTCGTCGAGGGGGAGCTTCATGTTGCGGGCGAGCAGGTTGCCCGTCCCGCTGGGCAGCAGTGCGAGCGCGGCGCCGGAGCCGTGCACGACCTCGGCGACAGCGCGCACGGTGCCGTCGCCACCCGCGGCGGCGACGACGTCGGCCCCGGCATCGAGCGCTGCGCGGGCCATGCCGCCACCCGGGTCTTCCTCGGTGGTCTCGAACCACAGGGTCTCGGCCCAGCCGGCTTCCTGCTGGTGCTGTTCAACGGTGGCCTTGAGGGTGGGCAGGTGGACCTTGACCGGGTTGTAGACCACGGCTGCCGTCCGGTGCTCGGTGGGGAGGGCGTCCTGGTCCGCGGGCGCGGTCTCCGAAGGGGTCGACATGGGACCAACGGTACCGATCGGATGCTGCGCGTGGACAGCCCCGCGCGGACGGTCGACGTGGATGTCGCCGCCTCTAGGATGGAGCGGTGATCGATCCCCAGCTGCTTCGTGACAACCCGGACGTCATCAAGGCCTCGCAGGAGTCCCGCCGTGCCTCCGTCGCCGTCGTCGACGAGGCCGTCGCCGCCGATGCCGCCCGCCGCAGCGCGATCACCGCGTTCGAGTCGCTCCGCGCCGAGCAGAACGCCTTCGGCAAGACCGTCGCCAAGGCCCCGAAGGACGAGAAGGCCGCGCTCGTGCAGCAGGCCCAGGCGCTCTCGGCGCAGGTGAAGGAGGCCCAGGCCACCGTCACCGCGGCCGAGGACACCTTCAACTCGGTCGTCCGCGCCATCCCGAACGTCGTCCTGCCGGGCGTCCCGGCCGGTGGCGAAGAGGACTTCGTCACCCTCCGCACGGTCGGCACGAAGCCCGAGTTCGACTTCGAGCCGAAGGACCACGCCGACCTCGGCGAGCACCTCGGCATCATCGACATCCCCCGCGGTGTGAAGGTCTCCGGCTCGCGCTTCTACTTCCTGCGCGGCCTCGGTGCCCGGCTCGAGATCGCGCTCATGTCGCTCGGCCTCGACCGTGCCATCGCCGCCGGCTTCGAGCCGCTCATCACCCCGACGCTCGTCCGCCCCGAGACCATGGCGGGCACCGGCTTCCTCGGTGAGCACGCGGCCGAGGTCTACCGGCTCGAGGCCGACGACCTGTACCTGACCGGCACGAGCGAGGTCGCACTCGCCGGCTTCCACGCCGACGAGATCCTCGACATCGAGAACACCGCGCACCGCTACGCCGGCTGGTCGACCTGCTACCGGCGCGAGGCCGGGTCGGCGGGCAAGGACAACCGCGGCATCCTGCGCGTGCACCAGTTCAACAAGCTCGAGATGTTCGCGTACGTCCACCCGGACCAGGCCGAGGCCGAGCACGAGAAGCTGGTGTCGTACCAGGAGCAGATGCTGCAGGACCTCGGACTGCACTACCGCGTGATCGACGTCGCCGCGGGTGACCTCGGCACGAGCGCGGCGAAGAAGTACGACATCGAGGCCTGGGTCCCGACGCAGGGCACGTTCCGCGAGCTCACCTCGACGTCGAACTGCACGACGTTCCAGGCCCGTCGCCTCGACATCCGCTACCGCACCGAGAGCGGCAAGACCGCTCCGGTCGCCACCCTGAACGGCACCCTCGCGACCACCCGCTGGATCGTCGCGATCCTCGAGACGCACCAGCAGGCCGACGGCTCCGTCGTCGTGCCCGAGGTGCTGCGCCCCTACCTCGGTGGCGTCGAGGTGATCGAACCCCGATGAGCGCGCAGGGGCGGTTCGTGGACGGTGCGGCGCAGGGCGCGGGTACCGGTGCTCCCGCCCGCACGAAGCGCTGGCTGGTGGCCCTCGACATCGACGGCACCACGATGCGCGAGGACGGCGTCATCACCGAGGCCGTGGTCGCCGCCGTGCGCGATGCCGAGGCCGCGGGACACGAGGTCATGCTGTCGACCGGTCGCAGCGAGGGCATGACGGTGCCGTTGCTCGAGACCCTCGGCATCGAGCCGAAGTACCTCGTCTGTGCCAACGGTGCGCTGACCCTGGCCCGCCGTCCGGACGGCTCCTACGAGCGCGTCCACGTCGAGCACTTCGACCCGAGCGACGTCCTGCAGACCATCCGCGGGGCCCTGGAGAGCGCGGCCTTCGGCGTCGAGGACGAGACCGGCCACTTCCGGTTGTCCGAGAACTTCCCCGCCGACACCATGACGAACGCCGGCGAGCTGGTGCCGTTCGACCAGCTGCTCTCCGTCGAGGCCACCCGCGTCGTCGTGATCTCGCCGGAGCACGGGCTCGAGGAGTTCCTGCAGATCGTCGAGGACATGGGCCTGCACAAGGTCTCGTACACCGTCGGCTGGACCGCGTGGCTCGACATCGCGCCAGAGGGCGTGACGAAGGCCACCGCGATGGAACGCGTGCGCGAGTGGCTCGACATCCCGCGCTCCCGCGTCTTCGCCGCGGGTGACGGCCGCAACGACATCGACATGCTCCGCTGGGCCTCGACCTCCGGTCGCGGCGTCGTCATGGGCCAGGCTCCGGACGACGTCGTCGACGCCGGAAACGAACTCACCGGTGGCGTGTCCGACGACGGCTTGGCAGCGGCGCTCGACTCCCTGCCGCGCTGACCCCGGCATGCGCTGACGCGCACGGCGGACGGGAGGCCCGTTAGACTTCCCGGGACGCGGTCACGTCTCGCCACGTGGTCGCGTCACTGGAGGGTTGTCCGAGCGGCCGATGGAGCCTGTCTTGAAAACAGGTGGGCAGAGATGTCTCGTGGGTTCGAATCCCACACCCTCCGCCACTACCGAGGTCCGTTGATCCGCAGCAACAAGCGGATCTAGCGGGCCTCGTCTTCGTTCCGGGCGGCCTCTGCCCACATCTTGCCCACAACCGTCTGCGCGAGCCCGTCATCGAGGCGGCCCGCAACGATGTCCAGGTCGTCTTCGAACAGGTCGGCCTACACGTCGAGTGTCAGCGCTGCGGAGGCGTGGCCGAGCATCCGCTGCACGGCCTTCACGTTCGCACCAGCACTGATCGCGGGGGAAGCCGCTGTGTGCCGGAGATCATGCGGGGTGAGGTCCGGTACACCGGACGTCCGAACTGCCACGGGGAACCAGCCGTGGTCGTTGTGCCACCGTCGCTCGTGCGTCCCGTGCTTCGACGCAAACACCAACGCGTCCGAGCTCTTGCCCTCGCACTGTCTCGCGAGCGGGATAGCGAGCGACGCTGGAAACGGCACGGAGCGGCGCTTGTGCGTCTTCGGCGTACCGACCTCGATCACCCCGCCGACATTCACCGCGTCCACCGCGACGTTGATGCGGCGGCGCAGCATGTCCAGGTCCTTCACGCGCAGACCCGTCGCTTCGCCCCATCGGAGCCCGCAGTACGCGAGTACCAGGATCAGCGTCGCGCGGTCCCCAGAAGCGGGAGCAAGGTCGACTCCGAGACCGCAGTCACGAGCGACACGACCGGCACCGTAAGCATCGGCAAGCTGACCATCAGCGCGGCGGCCGCGAGCACCAGCCACGTCCTGTCGATCACTGCCGTCGGTACCGGTGGGATTCTGTTCGTTGAGCCGTGGCTGTCAACGTCGAAGCGCATCCGCGTGTCGAACGCTGGCGCACCATCTACGAACAGCACCACGTGGGCGAACGGTGTGGGCATTTACAGTGCTGCGATGATCCAGGCGTACCAGCCTTCCGTCGTCATCTGCCTGCTCGGCGCGAACGACGCGGTGGGTGGTTACACAGCGAAGCAGGTCGTCACGAACCCCCAACGTCCTCGCCGCAGCCGCTGCGAGCGTCAACGCTGACTTCATCGACCTGTCATCCGTGCCATGCCAAAACCCCACCGAAGCAACTCTCCAGCAGCAGCAGCAGCAGCAGCACGCACTCCGCACCCGCTACGCCACTTCCTACGCGTTCATGGACCTGAACAAGGAAGCCGGCACGTGGGACAACTGGAACGCGCAAGGCTACATGAGTGACCTGCGCCACTCAAACGAGGCGGGCATGGAACGCATCGCCACACTCGTCGACGCCGGACTCGCTCTCGTCTAACACACTCGCCCCGCCCCTCACTTCGAGGGGCGGGGCGTTTCGTCGTGCGTGGGACGCTTGTTCCTAAGCCCCGGCGAAGAACGCAGTCCCGGAGCCGACGAGCGCCTGCACATTCCAGGTACCGCCCGCCACCGCCTCAGTTGGCACAACGGAACAGACGTAGCCCTTCTGCGAGGCGTTCGCGTACATGCGCCCGATCTCGTATACAGCTTTACCCGGGAGCACGCCGCAATCGCCGATGGCCGGATAGGTGTTGCCGTCCGAGCCGACGTAACTGATCGTGAAGCTCGCAACAGGGTCTCCGCCCTCCGCGCCAACTCCTGCGTCAGCCCCGACCGTGGTCGACGAGAGAACAAATGACTGCCCAGCAGCCGGCGCTTCGTTGTACTCGTTTGCCTTCTGGATCTCGGCCCAACCGTCGCCGTTTGTGGCATCCCAGGTGAAGGTCCACACGGAGTCCGACGAGTGCTTGCCTGGTGCGCCTACCGCGAACGGGTTCGCCCGAGTGCCGACCTTGGCCTCGGGAGTCGGAGTGGGCGTGGGTGTGCTCGTCGTGGCCTTCGCCGGGACTGCCGTGCCAGCGACTGGTCCGGACTCGTCTGAACATCCAGCGAGGGCGATTGCACCTGCAAGGACAGCGATGGTTGCGGCCGTTCGGGTAAGGGTCTTCATAGTGAGGATCACTCTATGGGCGAGGTGACGCGAACCGCTCACGCCCGTTCGGGGGCTCGAATGGCATCCCGCCCGAGCCACGCTGACTCTGCAGCCTGGCCAAAACCCCACTCAACGAGAACCGCCCGCTCCGTGTAGGCGATGACTCGTGCCTCAATCTCGAGGATCTGGTTAGGGAACTGCACCCATGCGAGGACCGGAGCGGGCGGTGTGACGTCGTAGTCGGGGCCTCCGCGCGCGATTTCGGGGAGGGAGTAAGCCGGCCCCAACGCCCACCTGTTGCGACGTCTACGGGCCATCAACGCGCCCGAGGGGCCAACGTGCGTCGCGTGACCATCTCGCGAGCAACGAGCACCTGCTGCAGCCGCCCCTGCCACGCCGTCTGAACGAGCACCGCGGACTCCGACTCAGCAGCGGCGAAGCACTTGAGGTGCAGCACAGCCCAATGCTCACGAACTCGATGTCAGCCCAGACCGGCGCGACAGGATCGAGGGTCCGCAGCTCGCCCGCGGCGTCGGCGTCCAGCATCACGGGCTGGTGAAGGGTGACGTCGGGATGCTCCGGGGGAGCCCACTTGTGCTCGAGCATGCTCCGATACTGCGGACGGCCCCCGACATCGCTACGTCGAGAGCACCGCGCTACCGCTCGCGCGATGAGGTAAGTTCACTCCTGGATACAGGAGGGGTATGCCAATCCCAAGCACTTCAGGCCCGTACGGCCTGCTTCCCCCAGGGAAGCACCCATGTTCGATGGACGAGATCCAACAGGTTTTCGTCCTCGGAGCACCGTTTTCGTCGGAGCGACAGGTCATCTTCGACGCGTTCAGCGTCTGGATGGACTCCGTCCGTTCGTTGTTTCCCGGTGCACGATGCTGGGTCGATGGAGGATTCGTCACGCACAAGAGCTGGGCAGCACCGACTGACATCGACGTGGCCTTCTTCGTTCGTCAGAGCGACCTGGATGCCCTTGACCCTTCGCAGCAGGCCATATTCGAGAGTCTGCAGACTGACAAGAACGCAGCGGGCGTCCGCGTGCAGCCGATGGGCGGCAAGGTAGACGGCTTCGTGGGGCTGCGCAGCGACCCGGACACCACCCTGTACTGGCGGCAGTTTTGGGGCCAGGTCAAGGGTCCTGACGGTGCCCAGGTGCAGAATACAGAGAAGGGCTTCCTGGAGGTGATCGCATGAGTTTGACCGACGGGGGTGCATCCGTGCCGAGTCTCGAGGATTCGCTCCGTGCTGCGTGGGCAGTGCTCCCCAACCCTGACTCGTTCGCCGGCCGAGTGGCAAGGCGATCGCTCGAACTGTCGGCTGGCCAAGACCCGAAACTCGCCTCCGTACTTCGCGAGCTTCAAGAAGCGTCGATGTCGACGGCTCTCGACCTTCACCTTGAGGGTGAAGGGGTTGACGGGCATGCCACGAACGCACTGCAGTTCGCAGAACTCGTCAGAGGCATCGCTGAGGCTGTCAAGGAAGTCACCAAGGCCGCGCTTGGGCGGGCGAGGATGGCGTCCACGCTGCAGATCTACGCACCCGCGCCAGGCTCGGTGAGGGTAGTTCTTCGGACTGCGCCGGAGACCGATGTGCGGTCAGCGGAGACGGCTGCTGTTGACTCATCTTCTCTCACGGCTGTTGCGGGCCTTTTGGCCACTGCGGGATCGTCGAGTAGTGCGGCTGAACTGGGTGACTGGGCCAGTCGGATTCCGATCGAAGCTCACGCCGGGCTCAGACGTGCTGCCAAGGCAGTAACGCGTGCAGGGTGGAGCGTCAGCGGTGCCCTGACGAAACCTGCAGCAGACGTCGTCACGCTGCAGTTGGACGCTCCGTCAGCGGGTCGCTTGATCGAGGAACTCGATGCGCGTACCGAGGAAGTGGAGACGGTCACACTTCAAGGGGTAGTGGACGGTCAGAGGCGGTCTGTGGGGAGAATGTGGTTTGCCCCTCGGGGCGCTGAGTCATTCGAGGCTGCCGTGACTGACGATGATCTGCTTCGCGACATTGCAACCTGGTCGGCGTCGTCCCAACCAATACTTGCGTCGTTCAAGCGGGTGACCCGCTCGAACTCAAGCTCGAGCGTGGGTGGGCGGCGGACCTACTCGTTGCTCAGCGCGAGCCCATTAGAGCGCGACGAGCGGTCCCTGTAGCGGTTGAGTGACGCCCTCGTTGGATGTTGTTCCGAAGAGTAGGAGTCAGTCAGCCCCAAGCGGTGCACCCAGCCTCGCGACCCTGCGGGGCAAGATCGTCTGATGGCGCTCCAGCTAGACGTTGGGTCTCTCGCTCGCGAGCGCCTCGAACCAGCGCTCGGCCTCTGCGACGCCGATCAGTGGCTTGCGTCTCAGGTACTGCGGTCGCAGTCTCCCAGCGGCGATGTCGTTCCTGATGTAGGAGACGCTCACTTCGTAAGCCTCGGACATGCTCTGTACGGTGTAGGCCCGCTTGCCCGTCGCCTGCTCCGCAGCCTCGCCACGGTTGCGCTCGAGCTCTTCGCGCACCACGCGGCGGATAATGGACTCGATGTCGCTCATCCGCTCACTGTGCCTGGCCTGCCCACGTTTTGCCCACGACTATGCGGTACCCGGGGGGATCAAAGTGGCTTGGCGTGACCGAACAGTACCGAAAACAAGCAGGGCGCGAAGGCGGTCACGTCAGTGTTGAGTAACGGGTTGGGTTCGAATCCCACACCCTCCGCCATGGACACCCGGTTGCGCCTGCTCCGCGTCGACGACGCGGCGACGCTCGCCGCCGTCATCACCGCGAGCGCCGAGCACCTGCGACCGTGGGAGCCGACCCGGGCACCGGCGTACTTCACCGAACAGGGCCAGCACGACGTCATCGTGCAGTCGCTCGCTGCGGAGCGCGCGGGCACCGCGGTCCCGTTCGTGATCGAATCGACGGACGGTGAGCTCCTCGGGCGCATCACGCTGAGCGGCATCACCCGCGGCGCCCTGCAGTCGTGCGCGATGGGCTACTGGATCCGCGCCGACCGACTCCGCCAGGGCCACGCCTCCCGTGCCGTCGCCGCTGCCGCCGGCCACGCGTTCGACGTGCTCCGACTCCACCGGGTGCAGGCGGAGACCCTTCCGGAGAACGTCGGGTCGCAGCGTGCCCTCGAGTCCGCCGGGTTCACCCGCTACGGGTTCGCGCCGGAGTACATCAAGATCGACGGGGCCTGGCGCGACCACGTCATGTTCCAGCTCCTCGCACCCCCGCCGGCCACGCGGCGGACCCGGTGATCGAGGTCGTCGAGTACCAGCCGTCCTGGCCCGAGCGGTTCGCGGTGTTGCGGGACGCCTACGCCGCAGCGCTCGACGCCGCCGGCGCTCGATACCGGAGCATCGAGCACGTCGGCAGCACCTCGGTACCCGGGCTCGCGGCGAAGCCCGTCATCGACGTCGACATCGTGGTCGATGCCGGCGACGTTGCGGCGGCGGTCGCAGCGCTGACCACGATCGGGTTCGAGCCACGCGGAGTCCTCGGTGTTCCCGACCGGCAGGCCTTCCGGACACCGGAGCACTTCGCCCCGACCAACACCTACGTCGTCGTGGCCGGGTCGCTCGCGCTCCGCAACCACCTGGCCGTCCGCGATGTCCTGCGCGCCGATCCGGAGCTCCGGGACGAGTACGCCGCGGTGAAGCGCCGAGCCGCTGCCGAGGCCCAGGACATTGACGACTACATCGAGCGCAAGAGCGAGGTGCTGGCCCGGATCCTGCTCGCCGGCGGCTTGTCGGACCGGGAACGCGCCGTCATCACGGCCACGAACCGCCGCATCACCGGCCGCGGCGCCGGCGGTTGACCGGTCCCGCTCACGGCACGAACGGCAGCGGGTACGGCATCAGGAGCTGGCCGTCGGTGAGCGGCATCAGCGCCGCCATCCCGACCAGGGAGCTCGTGACCAGCGCGACCGCGGCGAACCACCACGCCGATCGGCGGCCGCGGCGTGCCCTCCGGGCGGTCAGCAGCAGCAACCCGAAACCGATGACGTGCGCGACCACCACCACCGGGAGGCCGAGGGACAGCGCGCCCTCGTTCGGGTGCGAGAAGTCGTCAGCTGAACGTCGGTTGTCGACGTCGGACGCCAGGTACAGCCAGAACCACGTGGCGAAGCCCGCGACCGTCCCGAGCGCTGTCGTCACCCAGAACAGGGCCGCCCACCCCGCGGACGTCCACCCCGTGCGCCGATCCGACACTGCCCCCGCCGTCCCCATGCGGTCATGGTAGCGGCGGGGGCTGCTGGGTCGTCCACGAGTGTCAGGCGGTCGCGAGCGCCGGGTATAGCGCCGTCAGCGGCGCACTGAGACCGGCGCGGACGTCACGGCTGACCTGGTCGGCCAGCACCTCGTGCTCACCGGCCTCGACGGCGTCCCAGATGAGCCGGACGATGTCGGCCGGGTCGGCCTTCTCGACGTCGAGCCCCGCGGTCATGCCGGTGTCCGTGTAGCCGAGGTGCGCGCCGACGACCTGGGTGCCCTGGGGTGCCAGCTCGAGGCGGAGCGAGTTCGTGATGGACCAGAACGCCGCCTTCGACGCCGAGTACGCACCGGCGAGGGCGACCCAGCTCAGGGCCGAGTGCACGTCGATGAGGGCGCCGCCGCCGATCGAGGGGGCGAAGGCCTTGGCGACACGGAGCGCGCCGAAGACGTTCGTGGCGAAGATGCGCTCGACCTCCTCGACGGAGGTGTCGACGAGCGGGTCGGCGCCGGCGATGCCGGCGTTGTTCACGACGATCGTGGTGTCGGCTGCGGCGCGGGCTGCGGCGTCGACGCTCTCCTGGCTGGTGACGTCGAGGGCGAGCGGCACGATGCGCTCGTCGTCCCAGGTGCGCGGGGTGCGGGCGGTCGCGTAGACCTTGGCGGCGCCGCGCTCCAGGGCCTGCTGGACGAACTCGGCGCCGAGGCCGCCGTTCGCTCCGGTGACGAGGACGATCGCGTTGGTGAGGTCGGTCATGTGGTGCTCCAGACGAAGAAGTTGAGTACGGAAACCGAACCTAGCACGTTGTGTCCGGAAATCGAACCCAGCTAGGATGAACGCATGCTCGGCATCCTCGGCGGCGACGAGCGCTGCCCCATCGCACGGTCCCTCGACGTCCTCGGCGAGAAGTGGACGCTGATGATCGTGCGCGACGCGCTCGCCGGCTCGACGCGCTTCAGCCAGTTCCAGCAGAGCCTCGGCGTCCCGCGCGAGGTCCTCACGGCGCGACTCGCCTCCCTCGTGGACGGGGGAGTGCTCGAGCGCACGACCTACAAGCCGGAGGGTGCCCGGGCACGCGAGGAGTACGTCCTCACCGACGCCGGCCGCGACCTCTCGCTGGTGCTCCTGGCACTCGGCGGCTGGGCTGACCGGTACCGGCCGTCCGAGCGGACGTCGGATCTGCGGTTCGTCGACACCGAGTCGGGTGAGATGGTCGAAGCGGTCGCGGTGACGCAGGAGTCCCAGCAGCGTGTGCCGACCCAGCGGCTCACCGCCGTCATGGACCCGGCCAACTGACGGACGGGAGGCCCGTGGCGGCCCCGCCCCGCGCCTCCCGTCCGGCTGGTGGGCGCGTCAGCGACGCACGTCGCACCCGCAACTCGCGCCCAGGACCAACTCGGCGGGCACCAGGTCGCGGTGCCACTGGTTGTCCGCGTCGAGCCCGAGCACGCGGTCGACCGCGGCGGTCGCCATCGTCTCGATCGGCTGCCGGACCGTCGTGAGCTGCGGGTTCGTGTAGTCCGCTTCGGCACCGCCGTCGAACGACACGATCGCGACGTCCTCCGGTGCGCGCAGCCCGAGCTCCCACAGTGCCCGCAGGACGCCGACTGCCTGCATGTCCGAGCTGACGAAGACGGCGCGGGGTCCGGTGCCGTTCGTGAACATCCGGAGTCCGGCCTCGTAGCCGCCCCGTCGGGTGAAGTCGCACCGGACGATCGGGCCGTCGGGCAGCCCGGCGTCGCGCAGGGCGCGCATCCACCCCTGTTCACGGAGTTCCATCGACCCGGCGTGCCCCATCACCAGGCCGATCGACTCGTACCCGTGCTCGACCAGGTGCCGGGTGCCGTCGTACGCGCCGCGCAGGGCGTCGACGCCGATGCTGGCGTAGTCGGGGACCTCGAAGAAGGTGTTGAGCAGGACCAGCGGGATGCCCGGGTCGGAGACGTTGGACAGGTCCGGGTGCGTCATGATGCTCGTCAGGATGATGCCGTCGACCTGCCGGGCGGACAGGCTGCGGAGCCGCTCGCGCTCCTGGGTGGCGTCACCGTCGCTGTTGGCGAGCAGGACGTCGTAGCCGCGGGCGGCTGCGGCGTGGGTGACCTCGACGGCGAGCTCCGACCAGAACGGGTTGTCGAGCTCGGGGACGATGAGGCCGAGCATCTTCGACGACCCGGTGCGCAGGGCCTGGGCGCTGGCGTTCGGGCGGTAGCCGAGGACGCGGATGGCGTCGCGGACGCGGGCGGCGGTGGCGGCCGCGACGGGCCGGGGGCCGTCGTGCACGACGTAGCTGACGACGGAGGTGCTCACGCCGGCGTACCGGGCGACGTCGGCGCGGGTGACCGCCCTCGGGGTCGTCGGGACGGTCACGGGTGCCACCTTCGTCGGCTCGGGAGTCGCGTTCGGGTGCCGGTCCGTGCGGACCGGCACCCGAACACCACGTGCTACTCGCTGGCGATCCTAGACGAGGGCACCGCCTCGACGGTGTCCGGGGCGTCGCCGAAGTCCGGCACCTCGAGGCGGACACCGCCCTGCAGGGCCGACTGGTGGGCGATGATGCCGGGCAGCGTGAAGCGTGCGGCGGTCCAGGCGTTCACGGGCGGCAGGGTCCGGTCGACGACGGCGCGGACGAAGTCGTCGGCCAGGAACTGGTGCGAGCCTTCGTGGCCGGTCGGTACGCCGGCGTACTCGGCGGGCAGGCGGTCGGTGTCGTGCACCTCGGCGTACCCGGAGACGAACGCGTCGCGCAGCGCGGGGTCGACGCCGGCGAGACGCGGGTCGTCGAGGTCCATCGTCGCCTGCGTGTTGATCTTGTCGCTGATGTCGTGCGAGTCCTCCTTGTCCTGCCAGACGCTGACCTTGGCGAGCTGCTCGAAGCTCGCCTCGGTGCCGAAGTAGCGGAAGCGCGACTCGCGGATGTGCGACGGGTAGCCGACGCGGCGCATCTCGTTGATGCGCATGACGCCGCCGTTGTCGAGTTCGAACAGGGCGGTGGCGTTCGAGAAGTCGTTGTCGAACTGGCTGACGTCCTTGTCGAAGACGCCGTCGCCGCGGTCGTCCTTGACGCCGATGCAGCTGACGCTGACCGCGTGTCCGGGGATGGCGCCGAGGACGCCGCCGACCGAGTGGGTCGGGTAGAGCATGGGCGGGTAGCTGGCGGTGTGCTTCCAGTCCTCGCCACCGCTGAACTGGTACGCGGCGTAGAAACCGAGGTCCATGTCGTGCACGTAGTCGCCCTCGGAGTAGAAGACCCGGCCGAAGGCGCCGTCGGCGACCTGCTTGCGGGCGAACACCGTCGCGGGGTTGTAGTAGCTCGTCTCGCCCATCATGTAGGTGAGCCCGGTCTCGCGGACGGCCTCGATGATGTCGCGGATCTCGTCGACCGAGATCGCCATCGGCACCGCCGAGTACACGTGCTTGCCGGCGCGGAGTGCCTTGACGACCAGCGGCCCGTGCGTCCAGCGCTGGGTGAAGATCGCGACCGCGTCGACGTCCGAGGCGAGCACGGCGTCGAAGTCGGCGAACGTGCCGTCGAGGTGCTGCGACTCGACGAGTTCCGACGCGCGGTCGTCGACGAGGTCGGTCACGAAGACGCGGTCGACGTCCGGGTGGAGCTTGAACAGCTTGGCGAACTGGGGCGCGAACTGGCCCGCGCCGACCATTCCGACAGAGATCATCAGTGACCTTTCCAGGGGTGAGGGATGCGTCGCCGGGCAGGTCGCGCCGATGCGATCGACCGCCATCCTGACACGATCGTCTACACGTGACAACCCCTGGATCCAACAGCGGAAAAGCCCCTTGCCACCCTGTGTCCCCACGTGTAGATTCCCGGCTCACGGACTGCTGCACGTCAGTCCACCGCAGACGAAGGAGTCGCGATGGCCACCGAGAGCCCTGTGTCGTCACCCTTGACGACCGCCAGCACGAGACGGAGAAGTCGGGCAGCCGACCTCCCGCTCGCCAGCACCACCGTCCCCCGCCGCCGCCGTCCCCGGAACGACCTGTGGCTCGCGCTCGTCTTCATCGCGCCGGCCGCGATCGGCTTCGTGGTGTTCCTCGCCTGGCCGACCGTGCGGGGCATCTACCTGAGCTTCACGTCGTACAACCTGCTCACCGAACCGGAGTTCACCGGGCTGCAGAACTACGCGCGGCTCGTGCAGGACTCGATCTTCTGGCACTCGATGGTCGTCACCGTCGAGTACGTGCTCATCAACATCGTCATCCAGACGGTCGTCGCGCTGTTCATCGCGGTGATGATGCACCGCCTGACGAAGTCGACCTTCGTCCGCGGCATCGTCCTGGCGCCGTACCTGGTGTCGAACGTGGTCGCGGCGCTCGTCTGGCTGTGGATCCTCGACACCCAGCTCGGCATCGGCAACGAGATGCTCGCAGCCCTCGGACTCGACCGGATCCCGTTCCTGCAGAGCGACGTCTGGGGCATCCCGTCGATCGCGCTCATCAACGTGTGGCGGCACGTCGGCTACACGGCGCTCCTGATCTTCGCGGGCCTGCAGTCGCTGCCCGAGACCGTCTACGAGGCCGGCCGTATCGACGGGGCGAGCGAGTGGAAGATGTTCTGGCGCATCACGGTGCCGCTGCTCCGCCCGATCCTGTCCCTGGTGCTCATCATCACCGTGATCGGCTCGTTCCAGGTGTTCGACACCGTCGCCGTCACCACGCAGGGCGGCCCCGCGAACGCCACGAACGTCGTGCAGAACTACATCTACAACCTGGCGTTCGGCCGGTTCCAGTTCGGCTACGCGTCCGCGGTCTCGGTCGCGCTCCTCATCGTCCTCAGCATCATCACGATCATCCAGTACCGCCTCACCCGCTCGGGTGAGTCGGACCTGGACTGAACGGAGCGCCGCACCATGACCACGACCCTCACCCGTTCCGTCACCACCAAGCGTCCGCCCCGTCCCGGAGCCGGCCACCGTCGCCGGCCGTCGGTCGGCCGCGTCCTCGCCTGGGTCGCGATGATCCTCGTCATCGTCGTCACCCTGTTCCCGTTCTACTGGATCCTGCGCACCGCCCTGTCGTCGAACGGCGCGATCAACTCCGACCCGACGTCCCTGCTGCCCGTCGGCTTCAGCCTGGGCGGCTTCGAGCGGGTCCTCGGCCTGCAGTCCACTGAAGAGGCGCTGGCACAGGGCGGCTCCGGCGCCGCGCTGAACTTCTGGCGGTACCTGCTCAACTCCGTGATCGTGTCGACGCTCGTCACGGTCGGCCAGGTGTTCTTCTCGGCAGCCGCAGCGTACGCCTTCGCCCGACTGCGCTGGCCCGGACGCGACAAGGTCTTCGGGGTGTTCCTCGCCGGCCTGATGGTGCCCGCGATCTTCACGCTGCTGCCGAACTTCACGCTCATCAAGCAGCTCGGGCTCGTCGACAACCTGCTCGGCATCGCGCTGCCGACGATGTTCATGACCCCGTTCGCGGTGTTCTTCCTGCGGCAGTTCTTCCTCGGCATCTCGAAGGAGGTCGAGGAGGCCGCACTCATCGACGGTGCGGGCAAGGTCCGGGTGTTCTTCCGACTCGTCGTCCCGATGGCCGCCGCACCGATCGCCACGCTCGCCGTGCTGACGTACATCACGAGCTGGAACGACTACTTCTGGCCGCTCATGGTGTCGTACACCGACAGCTCGCGGGTGCTCACCGTCGCGCTCGGCGTCTTCAAGTCGCAGTCCCCGCAGTCCGGCACCGACTGGGCCGGGCTCATGTCCGCGACCCTCGTCGCGGCCCTCCCGATGATCGTGCTGTTCGGCGTCTTCGCCAAGCGGATCGTCAACTCCATCGGCTTCTCCGGGATCAAGTAGCCCCGGCTCGGACAGGACCACCACACCATGACGAACACCCTCTCCCGCCGCGCACTCTTCGCCGGTGGCGCCTCAGCCCTCGCCCTCGGTGCGCTCGCCGCCTGCTCGTCACCGAGCCGGGGGACCGCGTCGAAGCGCGGCCCCCGCACCGTGAGCTACTGGCTCTGGGACTCCAACCAGCTGCCCGCGTACCAGCAGGTCGCGAAGGCGTTCCACCGCGAGAACCCCGACATCACGGTGCAGATCACCCAGCTCGGGTGGGCCGACTACTGGACCAAGCTGACGGCCGGGTTCATCGCCGGCACCGCCCCGGACGTCTTCACCGACCACCTGACGAAGTTCCCGCAGTACTCGGACCTCGACGTGCTGTACAAGCTCGACGAGCTCGAGGCGACGAAGTCGATCCGCGATGACGACTACCAGTCCGGCCTCGCCGAGCTGTGGAAGGGCCAGGACGGGCACCGCTACGGCTCGCCGAAGGACTGGGACACCGTGGGGATGTTCTACGACCGCAGCGCGATGCAGCAGGCCGGCGTCTCCGACGACGAGCTCGCCACGCTCGAGTGGAACCCCGACGACGGCGGTTCGTTCGAGCGGATGCTCGCGCACCTGACGATCGACGCCAAGGGACGGCGGGGTGACGAGCCCGGGTTCGACAAGGAGAACGTCGAGGTCTACGGCATCTCGTCGAACGGCTCCGGCGGCGACGGCTTCGGCCAGACGCAGTGGTCGCCCTTCACCGGGTCGACCGACTGGTTCTACACGAACGAGAACCCGTGGGGCGACAGGTTCCGCTACGACGAAGAGACGGTGCAGGACACCCTCGCCTGGTACTACCGCCTGGCCGACAAGGGCTACATGGCGAAGTACGGCGTCTTCTCGACCACGACCGGTCCCGACGTGCAGCTCGGCGCGGGCAAGTGCGCGTTGTCGTTCAACGGCTCGTGGATGATCGGCACGTACCTGAACATGCAGGACCTCGACATCGCCGTCGCCCCGACGCCGATCGGGCCGACGGGCAAGCGGGCGTCGATGTTCAACGGGCTGGGTGACTCGATCACGAAGCAGGCGAAGGACCCGGAGGCCGCGGCGAAGTGGGTCGCGTTCCTCGGCAGCGACACCGCGCAGGAGATCGTCGGCCGCGCGGGCGTGGTGTTCCCGGCCCGTCCCGCCGGTACCGAGGCGGCGGTCGCGTCGTTCCGGAAGCGCGGGCTGGACGTGTCGGCCTTCACCCGGCAGGTGGAGGAGAAGACGACCTTCCTGTTCCCCGTCACCCGCAACCCGGCGGACGTGCAGGCGCTGCTGCAGCCGGCCTTCGACAACGTCTACGCGAACGGCAAGCCGATCTCGACGTTGACCGGCACCAACGAGCAGGTCAACAACCTGCTGGCACTCACCTGAGCGCGCGGGTCGCCTGACGCGGTCTGACGCGACCAGGATCGGACGGGAGGCGCGGTGCGGGCCCGCACCGCGCCTCCCGTCCGTGAGACTGGTCACGTGGAACGACGTGAGCAGATCCTGGTGGCCGCTGCGGAGGAGTTCGACCGCGTCGGCTTCGCCGCCGCGACGATCGCGGCCATCGCCCGCGGCGCGGGCGTCTCGCAGGGAGCGCTGCACTTCCACTTCCCGACCAAGCTGGCCCTGGCGCTCGGTGTGATCGACGAGCAGAACGTCCGCACCTTCGACGTCGTCAGCCACACCGAGCAGTCGCCCGCAGCCGCCCTGGTCGGCGCCTCACACGCCATCGCGGACCTGCTGCGGACCGACCCGATCGTGCGGGCGGGCATCCGGCTGTCGCTGGAGCGCGGCGAGTTCCACGCGGCGACGGTCAGCTTCTACGAGCAGTGGATCGGCGGGATCGTCGACGTGTTCCGGCTGGCGGTCGCGGCCGGTGAGCTCCGCACCGACCTGAGCGCGGAGCAGCTCGGCGCCACCGTCGTTCCGTACTTCACCGGGGTGCAACTCGTGTCCGACGTCCGCACCGGGCGTTCGGACCTGTTCCCGGCCGTCGCGACGATGTGGCGGGTCGTGCTGACGGCCACGGCGGACCCGGCGCACCGCGAGCGACTGCTCGGGGTGGTGGACGAGACGTTCAGCGGTCGTGGAGTTCGCGGTCGCGGAACCACTTGAGCAGCCACGCGGCGCTCGTGCGGTCGAACGACCGTGGGAAGTCCGTTGCGCCGGACAGGAACGGACTGAAGCCCGGCTCCGTGTGGACGTCCGCGTCGTCGAGCGAGCGGTAGGCCATCGACCATCCGTCGAAGCGCCGTCGCTCGATGTCCTCGCGGATGAGCGACTTCACCTCGCCGTGCCGCGGATCACGGCTGATGGCGGCGAACCGGTCGTCGACGCTCCACGCCGGACCCTCGAGCAACTGCATGAAGCGGCCGCCCTTCACCACGAGCAGTCCGGAGACGCCGAGCGCCTCGTTGCGGAGCCGTGAGCCGTCCAGCAGCGTCGCCAGGTCGCCGTCGTCGAAGGGGACGACGGCGCGACTCATGTAGACGATGGAGACGAGCACGGGTCCATCTTCGTGCGACGGTCCCGATTGCGCGAAACGGATGTCCGCAGAACGCCCCGGGACTCAGTCGGCGGGGAGCTCGTGGGCCGTGACGTCCTCGTTGCGCTTCTTGCGCCACGGACGCGCCGGGGTGTTCGGGCCGTCCCAGACCAGGATCGCGCCCCACGCCGCGGCCAGCAGCGGCACCGAGATGATGGCCCCGGTGATGCCGGCCAGGACGGTGCCCGCGGTCAGACCGATCAGGATGACCAGGCCGTGCAGCTTCAGCGTGCGACCCATCAGGACCGGCTGCAGGAAGTTGCCCTCGAGCTGGTTCACCAGGATCACGATGCCGACCACGATGAGCGCCTGGACCGGGCCGAGCGCGACGAGTGCGACCAGGGCGGCGAGGATGCCGGCCGCGGTCGCACCGACGATCGGGATGAAGGCGGTGATGAACACGACGACGGCCAGGGGGAGCGCGAGCGGGACGCCGACGATCGCGATGCCGACACCGATGCCGATGGCGTCGACGGCGGCGACCGTCGCCGTGCCGCGGACGTACCCGCCGAGGGTCGACACCACGCGGTCGCCGACCCGGCGTGCACGCGCGTACCGCTCACCCGTGAACGGACGGAGCAGGAACTCCCAGATGCTCGGGCCGTCCTTGAGGAAGAAGAACAGCACCACGATCATCAGCACCAGGCCGGTCAGGAAGTTCGCGGTGGCCGAGGCGCCGGCCAGGGCACCGGAGCCGAACTGCGCGCTCGTGACGAAGTCGGTGACGGACGCCACCGCGTCGTCGACCTGCTTGTCCGAGATCGAGATCGGCAGGTTCTTCGCGAAGTCCTGCAACTGCTGGAACCCGTCGACGGCCGACTTCTGCAGCTGCGACCACTGGTTCTCGACCGCGACGACGATCAGCCAGCCGACCAGGCTCAGCACCGCGAGGACGCCGATGAGCACCGCGAGGGTCGCCAGCACGGACGGCACCCGGTGCTTGCGGAGCCAGGACACGACCGGGTGCATGGCCGACGCGATGATGAGCGCGAGCAGCACCGGGATGGTGACGACGCTCAGGACGCCGCCGGCGTAGACGACGCCCGCGATGACCACCACGACGATGATCAGCTGCAGGCAGCGCGTCGCGAGGCGGCCCGCCGAGTCGGACCACGCCGCCTGGATCTTCGAGGGGGTGGTCGGCTGGGGGCTGTCGCGGAAGAACGGCATGGGAACGACCGTACCGATCCGCGGGGCGGCGCGCCCGGACCCGCGCACGGACGCGCGCCCGGCGTCGCGGATCAGGTGGGGACGGTCCGCCGGACGTCGGCGTCACGGGCGGCGGGCGCGACGACGAAGGCGGCGACGAGCAGCACGAGGGGCACCAGCATCGCCGCCTGCAGCCCGAGGTGCTCGCCGACGAAGCCGAGCAGGGGCGGCCCGACCAGGAACGCGATGTACCCGGCGGTGGCGACGACCGACACGCGGCGGTCGCCGTCGGTCGGGTGGTCACCCGCTGCCGAGATCGCGAGTGGGAACCCGAGGGCGATGCCGAGCCCCCACACGGCCGCGGCGATCGCCGTGACGACCGGACTCGGCGAGACCACCACGAGCAGAACCCCGATCCCGCCGACCGCGGCGCAGAGCCGGACGACCGGGCCTCGCCCGAGCCGCATGACGAGCGGGGTACCGGCCGACCGACCGATGAGCATCGCGAGCGCGAACCCGGTGAAGACCAGCGAGCCGACCGCTTCCGGGGCGTCGTGGTCGGTCGTCATCAGGAGCGGGAGCCAGTCGCTGGCGGCACCCTCGGCGAAGGCCATCGCGAGCGTGATCACCGCGATGAGGGCGAGCTGCACGGTGATGACGGATCGGCGGGTCGCCGTGGTGTCGCGGGACGCGGCGACGGTGTCCGCGGCGTCGGCTCCGTCCGTCGGTGCCGCGGTACGCGGGAGCGGCTGCAGGTTGAGCGCAGCGAACGCCGCGAGTGCCGCCATCACCGCGGCCCCCACCAGCAGGTGCACGGCCACCGGTGTCCGGGCAGCCGTCATCGCGATGCCGACGACCCCGCCGACGACGGTGCCCAGGCTGAAGCAGGCGTGCAGCACCGGCACCACTGGGCGGCCGATGTGCCGTTCGACCGCGGCGGCCTCGACGTTGAGGCCGATCTCGGCGACTCCGGACCCGAACCCGATCAGGAACAGCCCCGCCCAGACACCCGCCGGCACCTGCGCCGGGGCCAGCAGGGCGACGAGGACCATGCCGACCACGGGCAGCGCGCCACCGAGCAGGATCAACGGTCGCGTCCCGAGCCGTCGGACGAGCGCACCGGCACCGAGGATCCCGATCATCGACCCGATCGACAGCCCGAGCAGCACGAGCCCCATCGCCTCGATGGACGCCCCGAGTTCGTCGCGGATGGCGGGCGTCCTGGTCACCCACGTCGCGATGCCGAAGCCGGTCATCGTCGACGTGGCGAACAGGGCCCCTCGGGGGTGCCGGGTCATGAGACCATCTGATCGGTCCGCCGACGGCCAGTCAAGGGTGCGGTCGTCAGGCGCGCGGTCGACGGCGGAGCGCGCCCGCGGGACGGGCAGCGGTCGAGCTGATCGTGCTAGCTCGTGGGGACGACGTCCCAGTGCTCGCGGATGAGGCCGCCGTCGACGCGGAACAGGTCAGCAGCGAGCAGCGGATCGCCGGGCTTCGCGCCGACCGCCTGGGAGAAGGTCCAGACGATGTCGCCGTCGGAGAGCGAGATGACGGACTGCTGTGCCGGGAACTGCGCACCACTCCCGAACAGTTGCTTCAGGGCGGCCGTCCCGTTCGGAGCAACCGAGTTGTGCTGGAGGTACGCGGGGTCGAAGGCACGGTCGAGGATCGACGCGTCGTGGTCCCGGAACAGCGTGTTGTAGGCCGACACCGCGAAGACGCGGTTGCGTTCTTCCTGGCGCTCCGAGGGCGCGGCGGTCGGACGTGCCGGCCGGTACAGGTCGCTGAACATGGTGTTCGTGTTCCCGCTGGCAGGTGTGCCGGTCGGGATGGGCTGCTCGAGTGACCAGCGCTCGACGACCCGGCCGTGCTGGAGGCGGAACAGGTCGACGGCGGCGTCACCGCGGCGTTCGTCGCACGGGTCCGGTGCGATCTGCCAGTGCACGGCGACGAGGTCGCCGTCGGCTGCGGTGTGCTTGATCACTGCTCGCGCACCGGGAACCCGGGTGCGGTCGGCCGAGAACTGTGCGAGGAGGCCGTCCGGCCCGGCGGCGGTTCCCGCTCCGTGCGCGACTGCGCTCGGGGAGACGAGCCGAGCCGCGAGCTGCCGGGAGGACCTGCTGCCGGGATCAGCGAAGGTCTGGGTGATGAGCCGCCGGACGCTGCTGGCGTTGCGGTGTTCGGTGGCGGTGTCCCGTCGGTCCGCGGCGGCCGTCGCGCTCGACTGCTGCCGGGCCGCAGGAGCAGCGACTGCTGGCGTGGAGACGGCGAGTCCGGTGATGAGGGCGGCTCCGGCGGCGACGGCCGCGCCACGGGCGAGACGGCTGGAACGTGCGCGTGAGATCAGGTCGTCGGTCATGGTGTTCTCCTGTTCGTGTGGCGTCATCGGGTGATCGCAGCATCGCAAGAAACTCTCTCGAGCACAGGTACGCACCTTTTTGTAAGCTCCTGACATGGACGTCGGAATCGTGGAACCGCCTGCACCGCCCGCACGGGACGAGGACGCTTCCGCACGCTTCCCCTCGGCGTGTCCGTCGCGAGTCGTGCTCACACACGTCACGAGCCGGTGGGGCGTCCTCGTGCTCCTCGCACTCGAGCCGGGCAGCATGCGCTGGAGCGAACTGCGACGCACCATCGAGGGGATCAGCGAGAAGATGCTCGCCTCCACCCTGCGGACCCTGGAGCACGACGGGATCGTGACCAGGGTCGCCCAGCCCACGATCCCGCCCCGGGTGGACTACTCGCTCTCCGAGAGCGGCGCCGAACTGGCTGCGCGACTGGTCCCCCTGATGGACTGGATCGTCGAGCACGCCGACACCATCGTCGGTCGCTGACCGCCGTTGCGCTCAGCCACCTGGCCGTGATCGTAGGATCGGGCACATGGCGACCGTCCTCCTCGTCCGACACGGACGCACCACCGCGAACGCCACGGGCGTGCTCGCTGGACGCACCGCCGGCGTGCGACTCGACGCCGTCGGCCGGAAGCAGGCCGACCGCACCGCGGAGCGCATCGCGGCCGTCCCCCTCGCCGTGGTCGTCTCGAGCCCGCTCGAGCGGTGCCGGCAGACGGCCCGGGCGATCCTGGAGCGACAGTCGGGCGACCCCGCGTCGGCGGTCGAGCGGGCGATCACCGAGGCGGACTACGGCGAGTGGCAGGGGCGGAAGCTCGTCGACCTGGCGAAGGAGCCGCTGTGGCGGACCGTGCAGGCGAACCCGAGCGCCGTGGTGTTCCCCGGCGGTGAGTCCATGCAGACCATGCAGTCCCGGGCGGTGTCGGCGGTCCGCCGCATCGACGCCGAGGTCGAGGCGGCGCACGGTCCCGGCGCGGTCTGGGTCGCGGTGAGCCACGGCGACATCATCAAGTCCGTCCTCGCCGACGCGTTCGGCATGCACCTCGACCTGTTCCAGCGCATCGGTGTCGGACCGGCGTCGGTGTCCGTCGTCCGGTACGGCGAGCACCGCCCCGAGGTGGTCGCGACGAACACCGAGTCCGGCGATCTGTCGTGGCTCGCGACCGCTCCGGCGCCCAGCGGGGACGCGGCGGTCGGCGGCGGGGCCGGACACCCGGAGGCCCCGTCCGAGCCGGGTCCTGCCCGACCCTGAACGGGCGCAGGCCCGCACTCCTACAATGCGGGTATGCCCTCCATCGTCCACGGCTTCGACTGGCCGGACCGCCTCGTCGTCGGCACCATCGGCCGTCCGGGCGAGCGCTCGTTCTACCTGCAGGCCCGTTCCGGCAAGCGCGTCACCAGCGTCGCCCTCGAGAAGGAGCAGACCGCCGTGCTCGCCGAGAAGATCGACGAGCTGCTGGACGAGGTCGCCACGGTCGAGGCGAACCGCTTCAGCGTGCCGGACACCGCCCCTGTCGAGCTCCGTGACCCGGAGCCCCTCGACCAGCCCGTGGAACCGGAGTTCCGTGCCGGTGCCCTGAGCCTGGGCTTCGACCCGTCGACGGCGCAGGTGGTCATCGAGGCGTACCCGATCGACGACGACGTCGAGATCGTGTCCGAGGAGAGCGAGGACGGCATCGAGATCGAGGCGGTCGTCGAGATCCCCGAGCCCGACGAGCTCTTCCAGGTCAAGATCCCGGTCGGCACCGCCCGCGCGTTCGTCGAGCGCACGCGCGAGATCGTCGCCGCCGGCCGTCGGCCCGGCGACGCATGAGCGACGGCGCACTGACCATCACGGCGCGGATCCGCGAGGCCTCGAACGCGACGTTCCTGGCCGAACTGGACGGCGAGGCAGTCGTCTACAAGCCGATCGAGGGGGAGCGCCCGCTCTGGGACTTCCCGGACGGCACGCTCGCCGGCCGCGAGATCGGGGCGCACCTGGTGTCCGAGGCGTTCGGCTGGGGGATCGTCCCGCCGACCTGGCTCGGTGACGGCCCGTTCGGCCCCGGCATGGTGCAGCGCTGGCAGACGATCGACCCGGATCAGGACGCGGTCGACCTCGTCGCCCCCGAGGTCGCCGAGGCCGACGGGTCACCGTGGCTGCCCGTCCTCGAGGCGATCGACGAGCACGACCACCCGGTGACGCTCGTGCACGAGGACTCCGAGGCGTTGCGTCGCATGGCCGTCTTCGACGTCGTCGTGAACAACGCCGACCGCAAGGGCGGGCACGTGCTGGCCATGCCCGACGGTCACCGGTTCGGGGTCGACCACGGGCTGGCGTTCCACGTCGAGCACAAGCTCCGCACGGTGCTGTGGGGGTGGATCGGCGAGCCGCTCGGGCCGGACGAACTCGAGGGGCTCGACCGGGTGTCGGAAGCGCTCCGCGGTGCCCTGGCCGACGAACTCGCCGAGCACCTGACACCGGAAGAGGTCGACACGCTGCGTGCGCGGTGCGCGGCACTGCGGGCCGTCGGCATCTTCCCGCCACCGCCGGGGCACGGTCCCGCGGTGCCGTGGCCGTTGTTCTGATCCGCCCGTCGTGAGCCTGCGGTGCGGCCGCGGCGACTGCGGTCCGGGTCGGCGGGGCCCGTCGGGTCCGGACCCCACCGACCGGTCCGCGTCCGCGGACGCGGAAACCCGTGAGGTGGCGTGCGCCGTTGCACGCCGGGACCCCGCGGGGGTCGACCGGTCGAGAACGGATCAGGTGCACTCGGCCGACCGCTTCCGGCACACCGACGACGTCGGCGCGGGAAGAACGATCACGGCGGCCGGGGTCTGGGGCAACTGTGGTGCCGCTCAGCATACGACCGCGGAACCCCGCGCAACAGTCCCCGTTGCGATCGGGTCCGCGGCTAGTCGAACAACGACGGTCCGCCGCGGCGCGACCCCAGGTACGACCCCACGACGGCGACGCCGAGGTCGTCGTTCTCCGGAGCGACGACCGAGCCGTCCACCCGCTTCGCCATCGCGTCGATGAACCGTGCCAGCCCCGGGTCGTCGCCGAGGCGGAAGAACGTCGTCTGGGCGCCGAGACGACCGGCGTTCTCGAGCTCCCGCACGGTCAGCGCGATCGTCACCGGGTCCGGCGGGTAGTCGAACCACACCTGTCCGTTCGGCTCGAGGTGCGACGTCGGCTCGCCGTCGGTGACGATGAGCAGCACGGGTTGCGCCGTCGGGTGCTTCCGGAAGTGCCGGTTGGCGAGGAGCAGCGCGTGGTGCAGGTTCGTGCCCTTGTCCCACATGGCGTCGAGACCCACGAGCTGCTCGATGTCCACGACCTCGGCCTCGCGTCCGAACGCGATCAGTTGCAGGTCGTCGCCGCGGAACCGCGTCGAGACGAGCGTGTGCAACGCCAGGGCCGTGCGCTTCATCGGCACCCAGCGGTCCTCCATCGCCATCGAGAACGACGTGTCGACGAGCAGCGCCACGCAGGCCTGCGTGCGGGCCTCCGTCTCCTGCACCTCGACGTCGTCGATGGTCAGGCGGACGCCCGGGCCCACCCGCCCGTCGGCCGCGGACCGGGTCAGCGCGTTCGTGATCGAGCGGGTGACGTCCCACGGCTCGGTGTCGCCGTACGCCCACTGCCGGGTCGCGCCGGAGGGCTCGCCGGCCGCGCCGGACTGCCGGACGTCGCGGGCTCCCTGTCGGCCGGACATCCGCTCGGCGACGTCACGGAGCAGGCTCTTGCCGAGCTGCCGCATGGCCTTCGGCGTGAGCCGCAGCTGCCCGTCGGCACCGCGGCGCATCGCCCCGGAGTTCCGCAGCGCCTTCTCGAGCTGCTGCAGGGTCCTGGCGTCGACGGCGGCCTCGGCGCCGAGCTGCCGGGTCAGGGCGTCGAGGTCCAGGTCGTCGAGCTCGGAACCGGGGCCGGACTGGGCGAGTTGGTCCGCGAGGGCGTCGAGGTCGGCGATGTCCTGGAAGACCCCGGTGCCGTCGCCGAGTCCGAGGCCCTGCTCGCCGTCCATGCGCTCGGACCCGCCCCAGTCCTCGCCGGGGCGCAGGGACCGCAGGGTGCCGTCGAGCTGGGACAGCTGCCCCATCAGGTCGGGGGAGCCGAAGGCCTGCTGGGCGAGCGCGTCGAGTTCGTCGCGCTGCTCCTGCGTCATCGAGTTCCGCATCCGCTGGGCGGCTGCGGCCCGCGCGGCGAGGTCGTCGAGCAACTCCTCGACGTTCGCGGGGCCCGACGGGAAGTACTCGCCGTGCTTCGCCATGAACTCGTCGAACTGCTCCTGCGAGTCGGTACCGGCGCGGTGGTCCTCGAGCAGCTGGTTGAGGTCCTGCATCATCGCGCTGACGGCGGCGCGGTCCTCGTCCGTGGCACCCTCGAGCGCCTGCTTCATGCCCGCGAAGCGCTGGTCGAGCACCTCGCGTCCGAGCAGGTCCTTGATCTCGTCGTACTTCTGCCGGGCCTCGCGGCTCGTCCAGTCGTAGTCGCCGAGCTCCTGCACGGCGGCGGCCGGCGACGGGGACAGGCTGTCGAGCTGTATCTCCGCCAGGGCGCGGTCCCCGTCGTCCAGGTCGACGTTGCGGGCGAGTTCACCGCGTTCGGCACGGAGCGCCTGGTCGAGCAGTTCGCGGACCTGCTGGAGCGTGCCGTCGAGGTTGTTCTTCGCGGTGAGCTCCCGTCGCCGTTCCGCGACCTTGCGCGCGAGGTCGTCGAGCCCGCGCTGCGTCCGGCCGCCACGGCGCAGGAACTCCCGCATCGCGCGCTCGGGCGACGTGCCGGCCATCACGTCCTGCCCGATGGCGTCGAGCGCCTCGGCCAGGTCGGCGGGCGGCGCGAGCGGGTCCGGACCGTCGCTGTACGCGCCGTACCGGGTGTCCCGCGTCAGGCGACGGTTCTGCCTAGCCATAGACGGCTTCACCCCCGCCGGACTCCTTGCTGATGCGGCGGGCGAGGAAGAGCCCCTCGAGCGCGAGTTCGATCGCACCCGCGCGCTCGCCGTCGTTCGTGGCGCCGAGGCGTTCGCACACCTGGTCGTACAGGTCGGACTCGCCGATCGACGGCAGCCCCTCGAGGAACGCCCGTGCGCCGACCTGTTCGCCCGTCGTCACCATCGTCCCGCCGTCGAGGGCCTCGACGAGCACTCCGAAGTCCAGCCCGCGGAACCGGGCACGCACCGTCTCCGCCGTGGCGGTCCGCAGCAGGTGCTCGAGCACCTCGTCCGCGCGGTCCTCCTCGCCGTTCTCGAACTCGATCTTGCCGCCGAGCACGTCGACCGCCGTCTCGAGGTCGATCGGTCGCGCGACGGCGTCCGGCTCGCCCTGGCGTGCTGCGCGGTGCACGGCCGCCGCGGCGACGGTCTCGGCGCCGGCGATCGCGAACCGGGCGCTGACACCGCTGCGCTGGTCGACCGCGCTGGACCCGCGCAGCGCACGGGTGAAGCGGGCCAGGATCTCGACGATCGCGTCCGGCACCTCGGCGGTGAGCTGCGCCTCCTGCCGGATGACGGCGATCTCGTCCTCGAGCTCGATCGGGTAGTGGGTCCGGATCTCCGCGCCGAAGCGGTCCTTCAGCGGTGTGATGATCCGGCCGCGGTTCGTGTAGTCCTCCGGGTTCGCGCTGGCCACCACGAGCACGTCGAGGGGGAGCCGGAGCACGTAGCCACGGATCTGGACGTCGCGTTCCTCCATCACGTTGAGCATCGCGACCTGGATGCGCTCGGACAGGTCCGGCAGCTCGTTGATCGCGACGATGCCGCGGTGGCCGCGGGGGACGAGTCCGAAGTGGATCGTCTCGGGGTCGCCCAGGCTGCGTCCCTCGGCGACCTTCATCGGGTCGACGTCGCCGATCAGGTCGGCGACGCTCGTGTCCGGTGTCGCGAGCTTCTCGACGTAGCGGTCGTCACGGTGCCGCCACGAGATCGGCAGGGCGTCACCGAGGTCCTCGGCCCGGCGGGCGCTCGCGGTGGTGATGGGCTCGTACGGGTGTTCGCCGAGTTCGGAGCCGGTGATCACCGGGGTCCACTCGTCGAGCAGGCCCTGCAGCGTCCGCAGCAGGCGGGTCTTGCCCTGGCCGCGCTCGCCGAGCAGGACGACGTCGTGGCCGGCGATCAGGGCACGTTCGAGCTGTGGGATCACGGTCGTCTCGAACCCGTGCAGGCCGGGCCAGGGGTCGTCTCCCGCGCGCAGCGCGGTCAGCAGGTTGTCGCGGATCTCGGCGCGGACCGTCTTCTGGACGTGGCCAGAAGTGCGGAGCTCGCCGACCGTGTGGATGTCGGGTCGGGTCACGTCTTGGACGTTACGCCGTTGCGGACGGGAGGCACGGTGCCAGCTGGCACCGTGCCTCCCGTCCGCTTGTGGGTTTCCGGAGCGACCGCGATGATTGGGGCTCCGGCATCGGAGCCGGATTCGATAGGGGGATCCGGCTCCGAGCCGGCCCCGTCGTACCGAATGTGAACCATCTCGCCGATCTCGGCGTAGGTTCCCCTCTCGTGAGCAGCACGAACGGGGCGATCAAGAGCCTGGTCCCCGCCAGGATGGACAGACTGCCGTGGACGCGGTTCCACTGGAGTGTCGTCGTCGGACTCGGGGTCTCCTGGATCCTGGACGGCCTGGAGATCCAGATCGTCTCCAACGCGGGCTTCCAGGCCGACCTCAACCTGTCGACGCAACAGGTGACCTCCCTCGGCACGATCTACCTGGTCGGCCAGGTGGTCGGAGCGCTGGTGTTCGGACGCATGTCCGACCGACTCGGGCGCCGCAAGCTCTTCATCCTGACGCTCGCGATCTACCTGATCGGTTCCGGCATCGCCGGCCTCGCCCAGGACTTCTGGTTCCTGGCCGCGTTCCGGTTCGTCGCGGGCCTCGGCATCGGCGGCGAGTACGCGGCGATCAACTCGGCGATCGACGAACTCATCCCGGCCAAGTACCGCGGACACGTCGACATCGCCATCAACGGCACGTACTGGGGCGGCGCAGCGCTCGGCGCCTTCGCGAACATCTACCTGCTCGACACGGCGAACTTCTCCGAGAGCATCGGCTGGCGCATCGGGTTCTTCCTCGGCCCGGTACTCGGCATCGCGATCATCTTCCTGCGGCGGCACATCCCCGAGAGTCCGCGCTGGCTCATGACCCACGGTCGGGAGGAAGAGGCCGAAGCGACCGTCACCCAGATCGAGGCGGCGGTCGAGAAGTCCACGGGCAAGCGGCTGCCGGACGTCGACGAGTCGAAGGCGATGACCGTGACGCCGACCGACCGCGTCGGGTTCCTGACCATCGCGCGCGTGCTGCTCAAGCAGTACCCGACACGCACGCTGGTCGGGGCGTCGATGATGATCACGCAGGCGTTCCTCTACAACGCCATCTTCTTCACCTACGCGCTCGTCCTGACGAACTTCTTCGGCCTGAAGACCGCGCAGACGTCGATCTACTTCTTCCCCTTCGCGATCGGCAACCTGCTCGGGCCGATCATCCTCGGTCGGTTCTTCGACACCTGGGGCCGGCGGCAGATGATCTTCCTGACGTACCTGGTGTCCGGGCTCGTCCTGGCGACCTCGGCGTTCCTGTTCCGCGCCGACGCGATCTCGGCGACGGTGCAGGTGGCCTTCTGGTGCGTGTCGTTCTTCTTCGCCTCGGCCGGTGCCTCGAGCGCGTACCTGACGGTGAGCGAGATCTTCCCGCTCGAACTGCGGTCGCAGGCCATCTCGTACTTCTTCGCCCTCGCGCAGGTCTTCGGTGCGGTCGCGCCGCTGATCTACGGGGCGTTCATCGGGGACGGAACCTCGCGTGAGCCGCTCTTCTGGGGGTACCTGCTCGGGTCCGCGGTGATGATCGGCGGTGGGGTGATCGCCCTGGTCTTCGGGGTCGATGCCGCCCGGAAGGGGCTCGAGGACGTGACGCAACCGCTCTCGGTCCTGACCGGCGACGCGGAGGAGCAGCGGCGCTGACGTACGGCCTCGGCCATGCAACATTCTGTATGCGGAGTGTTTAGCGGCGTCGTCGACAGGGTGCCACTGTGCCCACATGGCACTCCTCCACAGCGCGACCCCGACGACGACGATCCACGATGGTGGCGGCGCCCCCGCCGAGGGCATCCGCCGTGCGTGAGGCTGGCCGCATGGAGCAGTCACCGTTGTGTGTCGGTCGGAGCGACCTCGACCTCCGCGGGCTGCGGCGCAGCCTGCTGCGCGACGCGGTGTTCCTCCGTCTGCTCGACAACGTCCTGCGTGGCGAGTACCGACGTGGGCAGCGACTCCGGCTCGACACCATCGCCGAGGACATGCAGGTCTCCCGCACCCCGGTGCGCGAAGCCCTCGTCTCCCTCGAGTCGCACCAGCTCGTCACGGTGCAGCGGTACGTCGGCGTGGTGATCACGCACTGGTCGGTCGACCAGATGACCGAGCGGCTGCGCATCGCACGCGCGATGATCGTCGACCCGGCGGCGAGCGGCGTGGGGCCCGACGATCGCTTCGACCACAGCTGGCTCCGCGAGTGCTGGACCGAAGCCGGGGCCTTCGTCGAACTCGCGGCGTGGTTCCTGCGCCGAAGCGGCGCCTCGGTGAGTGCCGACTGGATGCTGTCCCAGCGCACCGTCCTCGACATGTTCTTCACGGACGACATCGCCCTGGCCAACGGGATCGACGCCGTGGTCGACCGGGCGCGGCGACTCGACCTCGTCGACCAGGCCGTGCGGGCAGCGGAGCGCGACGCGGTCGACGACTGCGCGGCGGTGTTGCTCGAGCTCGCTGCAGCGCTCATCGCCCTGCCGGACCGGTTCCGGGTGTCCGTGGCCTCCTGAGCCGCTCCGTCTGCGGGTTCGCACAGGTCGGCATCGAACCCCGTGGATCCGGGGGTCGACGGCGGATGAGTGGGTTCGCTCCGACGTCGTACGCACTGGATCGCCAGGGATCTGCGTGGCAGCCTTGACCGGTTGCCACCCCGGCGCGTCCACCGACGACAGGAGAGCCCGTGCACGACGTCCGCGATCGCTCCCACCGCCTGAACCGAGTCGACGGGATCGCACGGCACGGACGTCTCCCACGGTCCGGACCCTTCCGGACCGTCGCTGCGCTGGTCGCGAGCGTAGCCGCAGTGGCGGTCGTCAGTACGGCCTCCGTAGCGGCCATCGCAGCGAAGCAGGTGACGGACGACCTCGGCGACGGCGTGCAGATCGAGGGGCAGCCCGCGCCGCGGTCGAACGGCACCAAGGCCCCGTCGCTCAGCGCGTACAAGGGCGGCTTCAACATGCTCGTCGTCGGGACGGACAACGACCCGGACCAGTCCGCGGAGTTCGGGGAGCGCGACGCCACCCTCAACGACGTCAACATCCTGCTCCACGTCTCGGCGGACCACACCAACGCGACCGCAGTGAGCATCCCCCGCGACCTCGTCACCCCGATCCCCGCGTGCAAGAAGACCGACGGCTCCGGGACGGCGTCGGCGATGGCCGCCCAACCCATCAACACCTCGTTCAGCGACGGTGGGCTCAACTGCGTGACCCAGACCGTGCAGGGGCTCACCGGCCTGGACATCCAGTACTCGGCGGCGGTCTCGTTCAACGGGGTCATCGAGATGTCGAACGCGATCGGTGGTGTGCCGGTCTGCGTGGCGCAGCCGATCGAGGACCCCTACACCGGGCTCGACCTGCCCGCCGGCACCTCGACCCTGCAGGGCGACGAGGCCCTCGCCTTCCTGCGGACCCGGCACGGCGTCGGTGACGGCTCCGACCTCGGCCGGATCTCGAGCCAGCAGGTGTTCCTGTCGTCGCTGCTCCGGACCGTGAAGTCGAACGACACCCTCACCTCGCCGACCACCCTGTACAAGCTGGCCCGCGCGGCGGCGTCGAACATGCAGCTGTCCGAGAGCCTGAACGACATCGGCACGATGGTGCAGATGGGACGGGCGCTGCAGGACCTCCCGCTGTCGCAGGTGAACTTCGTGCAGTACCCGGGCACGACCGGCGGCACCGGGGTCTACGAGGGCAAGGTGCAGCCGACGACGTACCTGGCCGACCGGTTGTTCGCGAAGATCAAGGCGGACCAGTCGTTCTCCCTGGGGGAGGACAGCACGGGCATCGGGTCCGAGACGAACGCGGCGCCGTCGGCGGCTGCCTCGCCGCCCGCTGCCGCTGCCGCGCCGTCGGCTCCGGCGTCCTCGCCCGCGGCTGCCGCGCCGTCGTCGCCGGCCGCCGCTGCTCCGTCCACACCCGCTGCTGCTCCGACGGCATCCGCGACGCCGGAGACCATCGACGGGCTCGAGGGACAGTCCGCCGACCAGGAGACCTGCTCCAAGGCCTTCGGCTACTGACCCGGGGCTCTGGCCCCCGCCCCGTGTCTCCCCGCGTCTCGCCGTGTCTCCCCGCGTCTCGCGAAAGCGACAGTCTGCCGCCGAACATCCACGGCACACTGTCGCGCTGACGGCACAGACCGCGGGCCGTGCCGGGACACTGTCGCTTTCGCGTACCGGTCGGCCGCCGTGCCCGGACGCAGAAACGGGGGCGCGGTGGTGGACCGCGCCCCCGGAAGCCGCTCCCCGAGCGGGCGCCAGACAACCGGGCGCGCCGGGCCCGGCTCGGAGAGCGACGTCGGTGCTGTGTCGCGACGACGGGGACGAGTCCCGGAACGTGATTGCCGCGTCTCGACGATGCTATGCACCGGGGTACGCGGCGACAAGGTCGAGCTGTCCCCAATTCGGGGGACCCGTGTCCCGTGACCGTGCCCCGCGCGGGGTGCGGTCGGGTCGAGAGTCGCCCGGTCCTCCTGTATGGTGGTCGGAGCGCTCGCGAGAGTGCTTGGAGACGTCGCATAGTCCGGCCGAGTGCACCACCCTGCTAAGGTGGAGTCCCCTTTAGGGGACCGAGGGTTCAAATCCCTCCGTCTCCGCGCTCCACGAAACCCCGGTCCGATCGGACCGGGGTTTCGTCGTTCCTGCGACAGACCGGATCAGCCGCTCGTCGTGGTGTTCACTTTCGGCGAGTGTTCAATTAAAGTGAACACGGCGGACTATTGAACGGGGTGTCCATGGACGAGGTCCTCGCAAGCATCGGAGAACGTCTCAGTGAGTACGGGTTGGGGTTGACCGCGCGCGGCCTTCCCGACGGTGCGGATCTGAGCGTGTGGGACGCCGAGTTGATACGACTCGACGGACAGTGGCGAAAGCCGATGACCGCCGCGCTCCTGCCTGCGATGACCCTGGGGTCGTACGACCGGGTGTCCTGGCCGTCGGACCACCTTCGAGATCGGCTGGTCCTCGGCCACCGCATGACTCCGCGGAGTGCTGCGCAGTTCCGTGCCCTGGGGGTCAGCTACGTCGACAGCGCAGGGAATGCCTTCGTCCAGGACCCGACGCTGCTGATCGACGTCCGAGGGAAGGTGCCGGTCGCGTCAGGCCGGGGAGACACCGAGGCGGTGGGCCTCGTCAACTTGTTCAGCACGAAGCGGGCGCAGGTGCTGTTCGCGCTCCTGAGCTGGCCGGCCCTGACGGAGATGTCGACGCGCACGGTGGCGAGGTGCGCGGGCGTGTCCGTCGGACTCGTCAGCGAGGTGCTCGAGCAGCTCAAGGCGACCGATCGGGCTCCCTCCGACCTCGTTCCCGGTGGACGCTCACGAGATGCACTGATCGACCAGTGGACGGCGGCGTTCCCCACGGGGTTGGGTGCCGAGCGCCGAACACGACGATTCGAGAGCGGAGACCTCGACGTCCGGCCGGTCCCCGGCGTCGAGATGATGGTGAGCGGTGAGGCGGCGACCTCGTGGGTGCGTCACCAGACGGTCTCCCTGTGGGTCCGCCCCTGGCAGCCCGCGATCGCATTCGCCAACAGGTGGCGAACCGGAGGGGGATCGAACGTCGCTGTCCGTGACATGTTCTGGCTTGCGCCCGTGCCGAGACCCGGCGGGATCCGGGCGGCACCGCCGCTGCTCGTCTACGCCGAGCTGATGGCTGCGGGCGATGGTCGCGCGCGTGAAGCCGCGGGGCGCTTGCGTCAGGAGACGGGCCTCGTTGATGCATGAGGCCGATCGGCTGGTGGTGGTCGACCACGTCGTCAGTGACCTCGTCGATCGTCGTGGCGTCGATCCGGATCGGTTGATGATCGTCGGTTCGGAAGCACGAGACCATCTGCACCACACCGTCTTCAGTCGGAATGATCCACTCCGGGGGACGCAAGACGTCGACGTCGCCATCGCAACGGATGATTGGGCGACGTACGAGACGGTCGTCGACGAGTACCCGGCGACCGGAGCCAACGGCGTGCGGTTCGTCGTCGCGAACGTCGAGGTGGACTTCATGCCGTTCGGCGGCGTCGAAGACCCGGACGGTGTCGTCGAGCCGGCGGCCCGCCGTGAGCACATGAGCGTGTACGGCATTGCGGACGTGTTCCGTTCGGCACCGTCGGTGGTGCTTCCGAGTGGTGTGGAGGTGCGGTTCCCGACGGCCGAGGGCTACACGCTGTTGAAGCTGCGCGCCTGGGTGGATCGGGCGCACTACAACGACAAGGACTCCGAAGACCTCGCGATCGCTGTCGATTGGTACTGCGGCGACGCGGCGATCCGCAACTCGCTCTGGGACGAGGTCGACGAGGCGGTGTTCGAGGCGCATTCCCACGACACCGACCTCATCGCGACCTGGTTGCTCGGAACGCGCGCCGCAGCCGTCGTCGGTCCGGAGCGGGCGCGAGAGCTCGCAGCGTTGCTCGAGCGGACCCCGGTCAGACCGCGTCGTTTCACGTTCTCACCACTCTCGTCGATGCAGAACGACGAACGGGTGCGTCGGATCGAGGCACTCACGGAGGGGTTCCGCCGCGGCGCCGACCGCTGACCCGACGGGTGACCGTCAGGCCGTCGCGACGCTCCCTGTCGAGGTCAACTCGCCGGCGCCGCGCGAACGCCCACGTCGCACCGCAGCCATCGCGACGAGCGTCAGGGCCACGGCGGCCAGGGTGATCCCGGCGCCAGCCCAGATCGGCGAGGTGTAGCCGAGCCCGGCGGCGATGGTGAGCCCACCGATCCAGGCGCCGAGCGCGTTCCCCAGGTTGAAGGCGGCGATGTTCGCCCCGCTCGCCAGGGTCGGCGCGTGGTCGGCGTACTGCATCACGCGCGTCTGCAGCGCCGGCACGGTCGCGAACCCGAAGGCACCCATGAGCACGAGTGCGATCACGGTGAGCACGGGCGACGTCGCGACGAGGGCGAACAGTCCGAGCACGACGGTGAGGGCGACGAGCACGACGAGCAGGGTCCGGTCGATCGAGCGTGCGGCGAGCTTGCCGCCGACGAAGTTCCCGACGAACAGCCCGACGCCGAACACCACGAGCAGCCACGGCACCGCCGAGGACGGGAAGCCGGACACCGAGGTCAACGTGTACGCGATGTAGGTGAACGCCCCGAACATCCCGCCGTAGCCGAGCACGGTCATCCCGAGTGAGAGCCACACCTGCCCGGAGCGGAAGGCGCCGAGCTCGCGTGCGAGTGACGGGGTCTCGGTCACGCGGACGGCGGGGACGAGCACGAGCACACCGACCAGGGCGACGACCCCGATCGCGACGATGGCCCAGAAGGTCGAGCGCCAGCCGAGCGCCTGCCCGAGGAACGTGCCGAACGGCACCCCGAGGACGTTCGACGCGGTGAGCCCCGTGAACATCAGGGCGACGGCGGAGGCGCGCTTCGACCGCTCGACCATGTTCGCGGCGACGACGGAGCCGATGCCGAAGAACGCACCGTGGCACAGCGCAGCGATGACGCGTCCGGACATCATCACCTCGTAGGTCGGCGCGATCGCGGACAGGGTGTTGCCGACGATGAACAGCACGAGCAGCCCGAGCAGGACGGGCTTGCGGGGGAGGCGGGTGGTGGCTGCGGTCAAGCCGAGCGCTCCGACGATGACGGCGAGTGCGTAGCCGGTGACGAGCCAGCCGGCCGTGGTCTCGGTGACGCCGTAGTCGGCCGCCACCTCGGGCAGCAGGCCGGTGATGACGAACTCGGTCAGTCCGATGCCGAATCCGCCGAGTGCGAGGGCGATGAGTCCCGCGGGCATGGGGGTTCCTTCCGTTGTGCGGTGCAGCTGTGCCGCGTACGCTGGTTGTTGCAGGCGCGGGACATCGATAGTTGCACACGCGGACTATCGGCGCAAGCAACTGCACGCGCCCGCAACGACCGCGGCACCGATCGCGCAGCCGACCAGAAGGAGCCCGATGTCCGTCGACGACACCTCCACCGCCGTCCGCGCCCACGGCTGGCGCACCCTGGCGGCGCTGCACGGTCTGATCGAGGCGCGGCTCGAGCGCGCGCTGCGGGACGTCGACCTGTCCGTCGTCGAGTTCACCGTCCTCGACGCGCTGCGCCGACAGGACGGCTTCCACATGCGCATGCAGCAGCTCGCCCGCGCCGCTGCCCTCAGCCCGAGTGCGACCACCCGCCTGGTCAACCGGCTCGAGGAGCGTGCCTTGCTGACCCGCGTCCTCTGCGCCGATGACCGCCGGGGGATGTACACGGAGCTCACTCACGCGGGTCAGGTGCTGCTCGAGCGCGCGACACCGATCCACGCCGCGGCGCTCGAAGGGGCGCTCGCCGAAGCGCGCGAGGTGCCGGAGCTCGAGGAGCTCGCCGTCGCGGTCGACCGGCTCGAGGGTGCCACCGTCTGACCCGTCTGACCCGTCGACCGGGAGGCTCGGAGCGCCGCCGCCTCGCGTGCCGGGGTCGGTGGGTGGTCGCGTCTCAGGCCCGCGGCGGCTCCGTCGTCGACCGCACGACGAGCGTCGGCGGCACGAGCGTCCGGATCGGCTCCGCCGACCCCGGCGCCGGCGAGCCGATGCGGTCGATCAACCGCGCGGCCGCGAGCCGGCCGACCTCGTCGTTGTGCGGGTCGACCGTGGTCAGTCGGAGCAGGGGTGAGGCGGCGAGCGGGGTCTCGTCGTTGCCCACCACCGAGACGTCCTCGGGTACCCGGAGTCCGGCTTCGTGGACGGCAGCGATCGCGCCCATCGCCATGACGTCGTTCGCGGCGAACACCGCGGTGAGGTCCGGGTGCTCCTGCAGGGCGCGGCGGGTGCCCTCGTAGCCGGTCGTCTCGGAAGTCGGACCGTCGCCGTACACCAGTGGCTCGATGCCGGACGCGACCAGCTGCGCGACGGTGCCCTCGCGGCGGACCGCAGCCGGGCCTCCCGAGCCGGTGACGTGGACGATGCGGCGGTGACCGAGTCCGATCAGGTGATCCGCTGCCAACCGGCCGCCGGCGGCCTCGTCCGAGGCGACGACGTCGAGTCCGCCGGGCACGTCGGCTCGTGCACCGGCGACGACGACGGGGGTGTCGGCCGGGACGACGAGGTCGGGGAAGCCCTCGGCAGCGAGCACGACGCCGTCGACCCGCAGGGAGACGAGGTCGTCGAACGGCGAGGAGTCGAGGTGGGCGTTCGCGCGGGTGTCCGCCAGGGTGAGTCGCAGGCCGTGCGGTGCGAGCGCGTCGCGGATGCCGTCGAGCAGGGGGACGAACCAGGGGTTGCGGAAGTCGTCGACGATGACCCCGATGGTGCGGGTCCGGGTGCCGGCGAGGATCGCGGCGGCGCGGTTGGGGCGGTAGCCGAGTTCGGCGGCCGCTGCGAGCACGGCCGAGCGGCGTGCGTCGGAGACCCCGGGGTCGTCGCGGAGCACCATCGAGACGAGCGACTTCGAGACGCCGGCACGGGTCGCGACGTCGATGATCGTCGGGGGTCGTGACACGCGGCTCCTTGACAGGACATGGGGTGGTCGGGCTACAGTCTACCGACGCGTTCTGGAACGTTCCAGAATCGCACCGTACTTCTCGAAGGAGAGAACCATGAGCGACAGCATCGGCGTCGCCGTCATCGGGGCGGGCATGGCGGGCAAGGCCCACATGGCCGCATGGCGGAACGCCCCCTCACTCTTCGCCCCGACGCTGCCGCCCGTGCGGCTCGTGTCGGTCGGCGACGTCTACGAGCCCCTCGCGGCCGAGGCCGCGCAGCGGTTCGGCTACGCACGGCACGACACGGACTGGCGAGCCATCGCCGAGGCCGACGACATCGACGTCGTGAGCGTCGTGGTCGCGAACACGCTGCACCGCGAGATCGTCGAGGGCCTGCTGGCCGCCGGCAAGCACGTCCTGTGCGAGAAGCCGCTGTCGGACTCGCTCGAGGACGCACGGGCGATGGCCACCGCGGCCGCCGAGGCATCGCAGCGCGGGCTCGTCGCCCGTGTCGGCTTCACCTACCGCCGCGCTCCCGGCCTCGCCGCGATCAAGCAGCTCGTCGAGGACGGCACGCTGGGTCGCGTCCTGCACGTCTCCGGTCGCTACTGGACCGACTACGGTTCCTCGCCCGACGTGCCCTTCTCGTGGCGCTTCGCGGGTGCTCCCGGCACCGGCGCCCTCGCCGACGTCGGCTCGCACCTGGCGTACGTGGCCGAGTTCCTGGCTGGCGAAGTGCAGAGCGTCAACGGCGGCATGTTCACGACCGCCATCACGAAGCGCCCGATCGCCGCCGGGTTCGCCCTGCGCGGCCAGGCCGTCCCGTTGACGGGGGAGTTCGCGGACGTCGAGAACGACGACTACGCCACCTGCAACGCGCGCTTCGGTGACGGCTCCGTGGTGGGCTCGCTCGAGGTGTCGCGGGTCGCCACGGCACACCCGAACGGTCTGGTCGTCGAGGTCTTCTGCGAGAACGGTGCTGCCCGGTGGGACCAGGAGCGTGCCTCCGAGATCGGGCTCGCCCTGCAGTCCGACGGCTCCCGCCTCGGCGGGTACCGCCAGGTCGTCCTCGGCCCGGACCACCCCTACGTCGCCGGCGGCATGGCGATGGACGCACCCGGAGTCGGTTGGGGACAGAACCAGATGTTCGAGTACCAGGCCCGCGCGTTCCTCGACGAGGTCGCCGGCGTCGCCGACCCGCTGCCGGCGAACGCCACGTTCGACGACGGCGTGCACAACATGGAGATCCTCGACGCGGTGGCACGGTCCGCCGCAGCCGGTGGGGCCTCCCTCGACGTGCCGCCCGTCCGCACCACCGAAGGAGCACACGCATGAAGCTCGGGCTGTACAACGCGATCTTCCACGACCGGCCGCTCGCCGACGCCCTGACGGCCATCGCGGGCAACGGCCTGACCGGCATCGAGCTGAACACCGGCGGCTTCCTGCCGCCGGTGCACGTGCCGGACATCGACGCGATCCTCGAGGACGACGCAGCACGTGACGCCTTCCTCGCCCGGTTCGAGGGCACCGGGGTCTCGATCGCCGGCCTGAACTGCAACGGCAACCCGCTGCACCCGGACCCCGCGATCGGGCCGCAGCACGCGGAGGACGTCCGGCGCAGCATCCGGCTCGCTGCCCGCCTCGGCCAGGACCGCGTCGTCACGATGTCGGGGCTGCCGGCGGGCGAGCCCGGCGGCACCCGGCCGAACTGGATCGTGAACGCCTGGAACTCCGCCGCGCTCGACGTCATCGAGTACCAGTGGAGCATCGCGGTGCCGTTCTGGCAGGAGATCGACGCCCTGGCCCGCGAGCACGGCGTGAAGGTCGCGCTCGAGCTGCACCCGCAGAACGTGGTGTTCAACCCGGCGACGATCCGCGAGCTCGTGCAGCGCGGCGGCCTGACGAACGTCGGCGTCGAACTCGACGCGAGTCACCTGTTCTGGCAGCAGATGGACCCGGTGGCGGTCGTCCGCGACCTCGGCGACCTGGTGTTCCACGCCGCCGCGAAGGACGTCCGGATCAACCCGCACGCGGCGATCAACGGCGTGCTCGACAACTCGTTCCGTCGGCTGTCGCCGGACGAGCCGCGCACGAACCTCGGTGGCGACGAGTGGGCCAACGAGTGGCCGAAGCCGTCCGCGTGGGACTTCGTCGCCCTCGGCAAGGGCCACGACGAGGCGTACTGGTCGGCGTTCCTCGAGGCCCTGCGCGAAGTGGACCCGGACATGTGGGTCAACATCGAGCACGAGGACACCGAGCTGGGTCGCGAAGAAGGGGTCGCGGTCGCCGCGGAGGTCCTGCGCGCAGCCGACGCGGCGTCCACTGCGCATCGGTGACACGCCCACCGGGCGCTGTCACCGGACCGAGGTAGCATGCACGACACCTGTCCCGAGACGAGGAGCCCTGCGTGCCGGAGCCGACCGACCCCGCCTTCCCCCTCGAGCGCATCCGAGCGGTCGGCGACGCGATCGTCGCGTCCGTGTCGACGGTCATCGACGGCAAGACGGAGGCGATCCGCACCGCGCTCACCGTGATGCTCGCCGAGGGGCACCTGCTCGTCGAGGACGTCCCCGGCGTCGGCAAGACAGTCCTCGCGAAGGCGCTCGGCGCCTCGGTGGGCGGCTCGGTGAACCGCATCCAGTTCACGTCGGACATGCTGCCGTCGGACGTCACCGGGGTGAACATCTTCGACCAGTCCTCGAGCACGTTCCGGTTCTCACCGGGGCCGGTGTTCGCGAACGTCGTCATCGGCGACGAGATCAACCGCACGAGCCCGAAGACCCAGTCCGCCCTGCTCGAGGCGATGGCCGAGTCGCAGGTGACCGTCGACGGGGTGACCCGACAGCTCGACCGGCCGTTCATGATCGTGGCGACGCAGAACCCGATCGACATGGAGGGCACGTACCCGTTGCCCGAGGCGCAGCGCGACCGCTTCATGGCACGCATCGCGATGGGGTACCCGAGCGTCGACGCCGAACGGCAGATGCTGGCGAACCGCGGCGGTGGCGATCCGCTGTCGCACCTGCGTCCGATCGTCGACGTCACCACCCTGCGTGCGATCATCGAGGCCGTCGCGAACGTCCACATCGCCCCCGACGTCGAGGCGTACGTCATCGCGATCGTCCGCTCCACCCGCACCCACCCCGACCTGGTGCTCGGCGCCAGCCCCCGCGCGACACTGCACCTGGCGCAGGCGGCTCGTGCCCACGCGGCGCTGCTCGGCCGGCCGTTCGTCACCCCGGACGACGTCGCCGCGCTGGCACCGATCGTGCTCGCACACCGGCTCGTGCCGGTGGCCCGCGGGCTCGGTGGCACGGGCGAGGACACCGTGCGCGAGATCGTCGTCCGCATCGTCTCCGACACCGCCGTGCCGTTCACGGCGACCCCCGTCCGCTCCTGATGCCCGGCCGATCGGCACCGTCGTCGCTGCTGCGGCGCACCGGTGCCGCGCGCTCGACGCTCGGGCGCTTCGGCCGCCGCGGGCTGTCGCTGCTCCGGCGGACGCCGTTCCCCCGCCCGACCGTGCGCGGCTGGACCGTCATCGCGATCGGCATCGGGCTGATCGGCGGCGGACTCGTGGGCACCACCAGCGTCGCCGTGTCGGCCGGTCTGCTGCTGCTCGTGCTCGTCGTGCTCGGCATCGTGATGGCGTTCGTGGTCGCCGCGCCGCTCCGGGGCAGCCGGAGCACGGCCCGCGCGATCGTGCAGGTCGGCGAGGTCTACCGCGAGCGCATCACCCTCGGCAGCACGAGCCTGCCGATCGGTCCGCGATCGACCCTGCTCGTCCGCGAACAGCTCGAGGACGCCTTCGCGAGCGTGTCCGAGGCCGAGACGTACGCCCAGGTCGGACCCGGGCTGCCGCCGGCGGTGCTCGACGTCGAGGCGCTCGCCATGCACCGCGGCCGCACGCTGGTCGGACCGGTCACCATCCGCGTCGAGGACCCCTTCGGCCTGCTCCGCATCGACCGCCCGGTGGTGCCGGCAGAAGAGGTCGTCGTCGTCCCCGCGAGCGCACCCCTCACCGCGATCGACACCGGCGCCCTGGCCGGTGCCGTCTCCGCCGACGAAGGGCGGGTGGGGCAGGGCGGGTCCGCCGACGACAGCGAACTCCGGCCGTACCGTCCCGGCGACCCGATCCGTCGGGTGCACTGGGCGCAGAGTGCTCGTCGCGGCGAACTGCACGTCCGGCAGACCACGCAGGCGCAACCGCCCGAGGCCGTCATCGCCCTCGACGTCCGGCGCGAGTCGTACCAGGGCCTCGGGCGCGAGGACCTGGCGGAGCTGTCCGACCTGGGCGGCGACCAGGCCTTCGAACACGCGGTCGTCGTCGCCGCCAGTGTGGCCCGCGCCCTCGCTGCCCGGACGTCGCGCGTCGTGCTCGTCAGCGACGGACCGTCGGGCAGCACCCGCCACGCCGGGGACGTCGGCGGCCTCACTGACGTGCTCGTCGGACTCGCCGACGTCCGGCTCCGCAGCGACGCCCGCCCGGTGACCGAGGTCCTGCCCGAGGTGCGCGGACGGGACGTGCACGGCATGACCGCCGTCGTCACCGGGAACTGCACCGCCGAGCAGGCGGCCGAACTCGTGGCGGCGACGAGCGGATCGAGCCGCGGGATCATGGCGACGATCGTGCCGCCCGACCCCGTCGTCCGGGGGATCCTCGACCGCGGCGGCTGGCGCACCCTGGTGGTGCCGGTCGTCGGGGCGACCGCGGCCGGAGTCGCCCGGTGAGCGGCACCGCGGCGCCGTCGCGACGACCCGTCGACGTGCGCGAGGTCCTGGACCGCGACGACGACACCCGCGACACCCCCAGCACCTGGGTCGTCGCACTCGCCCCCGTCCCGGTGCTCGTCGCCGCGCTCGCGATCCGTCCACTCGTGCAGGGCACCGCCTGGTGGGTGTCCGGCGTCGTGGTCGTCGCGGTGCTCGTGGCCGTCATGCTCGCGGTGCGCCGCCGACCCCCGGGCATCCGGTTCGTCGCGCTCGTCGCCACCCTCGTGCTGTGCTCGTGCGCCGCCGCCCTGGTCAACGACGTGCAACCCCTCGGCTGGTTGGACGCCGACGGGGCGTTGGGCGAGACGCTCGCCGCCATCCGCCTGAACCCCGCTCCCTTGCCGCAGACCGACGCGATCCGTCTGGTCGTGACCGTGTCGATCGCCTGGGTGGCGGGCGTCTCGCTCTTCCTCGCCGCCATCGCCCGGATCCCGTCGCTCGCGGCCGCGCCCGCGCTCGTGATCCTCATCGTCCCGGGCATCATCACCGGACAGCCGGCGGGCACCGCCCTCGTGGTCACCACGGCGGTCGCCTTCCTCGCCCTGCTGTGGCTGTCGGTCCGGCCCGTGCAACGTGCGGTGCCGGCCGCGGTCGTCGGCGCGATCGGACTCGTCGTGGCGATCGGCCTGCCCGCGATCGTGCCGCTCAACGCGAGCTGGCTGTCCGGCGTCACCGGGGCCGTCCAGTCGCCGATCCAGCCCGGTCGCCCCGGCACCCTGCTCGAGCTCGGCAACGACCTGCGCCAGCCGAGCGAACTCGAGGTGCTCCGCTACCGGTCGTCGGACGGTCAGCCCGAGTACCTCAAGCTCGCCGATCTCGACGAGTTCGGTACCGGGGACTGGGTACCGACGGTCACCAACGCCGCCGATGCCGACACCGCCGACCAGCAGCAGTGGGCCGAGGGCGTGAACCCCCGGCTGGCGACCCGCGGCGACGTCACGGTCCGGATCACCGGGTTGTCCAGCACCTACCTGCCGGTGCCGTCCGGCGCGGTGTCGATCGATTCGCGGTCCACCAACCTCGACCTGTCCCAGTGGCGCTGGATGGGTGCCTCGAGCACCGTGCGGTCGACCGGTCCGGCCACGCCACGCGGTGCCACGTACGAGGTCTACGGCGCCTCGACCTTCGCCAACGCGTACCTCGACGCCGTCGCGGCCTCGGGTGCCCTGTCCCGTGCCGACGGCCGGGGGTTCCGTGAGCCGAGCGGCGACCAGCTGCAGACCGACCTGACCCTGCCGGACGACCTGCCCGGGAACATCTCGTCGACGGCCGAACGGGTGGCCGGGGCCTCGTCCGACGACTACGCCCGGGCCCGCGCGCTCGAGCTGTGGTTCCGCAGCGACCTGTTCACCTACTCCGAGACCGCCCCTGTCGAGCAGGGCTACGACGGCGACAGCATGGACGTCGTCTCGACCTTCCTGCGGGTGCGCGAGGGGTACTGCGTGCACTTCTCGTCGGCGATGGCCGTGATGGCCCGCACACTCGGCATCCCGTCCCGCATCGCAGTGGGGTACCGGGCCGGGTCGGCGCAGCCCGACGGTGAGTACGCGGTGTCGAACCGGCAGCTGCACTCCTGGCCCGAGCTGTACATCCAGGGCGCCGGGTGGGTCGCGTTCGAGCCGACGCCGGACTCCGACGCGGCAGCGCAGCCGTCGACGGAACCGACGGCGACCCCGACCCCGGCGACCCCGGAGTCCCCGCTCCCCGCGCCCGAGCAGTCCGCTCCCGCCGAGTCCTCCGCGACGCCGACCCCCTCGGCATCGGCGCTGCCCGGTGCGTCCGGGGCCGCGGGCGGCAGCGGTCCGGCCGGCCTGCTCTTCGGCGCGGCACTCGTCCTCGCGTTGCTCGTCGCACCCGGTCTGGTCCGTCTGCTCCGGCGGCGATCGCGGTTGTCCGCCGTCGCTGCCGGGCGCTCCCCGGCGGTGAACGCCTGGCGCGAGGTCCTCGACGACGTCGCCGACCACGGGTACGCCCCGGGACTTGCACCACCGGGCGACGCAGCGGCTGCGGCCCGGACCGCCCGAGCCGTCCTCGGGCGACTCCGTCCGGTGCTGCCCGCCTCGGCGATCCCGCACCTCGACGCCGTGGTCGATGCGGTCGACCGTGAACGGTTCGCGGGCGCCGGGGTCGCCTCGGTCGACGGCGACGCGCTGGTGCGGCACGTCCGGCAGGCGCGGGACGCCCTCGACGCCGCGGTGTCCGGTGGGCGGGTGGTGCGGTCGCGCCTGCTGCCGCCGAGCCTGCTGCCGTCGTCGGCGTGGTCGCACGAGGGCCGTCGCCGCTCCCGTCGCCCCGCCTGACGCCGACTGGCCGCTCGTCGCACCGTGCGAGCGTTGCCGGCTGGTGCGAGGTCGACGGCTCTGTGCCGCGCTACAACCGCGCACCGAGCGGTCGACGCTGCACGGAATCGCTGCCGCCGCACCGTGCGCGACCGCACCACGTTGCCGCCGCACCGTGCGCGACCGCACCACGTTGCCGCCGCACCGTGCGCGACCGCACCACGTTGCCGCCGCACCGTGCGCGACCGCACGGAATCGCCGCCGCTGCACCGTGCGCCGCAGGATCAGCGGCGGACGACCGCCTCGACCAGAGCCGCGATGGTCTCACCGGGATCGACGCCCGGCAGCGCGGGGCCGTCGAACACGATGCCGACGTTCGCCCCGATCAGCACGGTGGCGAAGGTGTCGAGCGGCATGCCGGCGTCGACCTCCGGGTGCGCCCCGAACCACAGCCGTACCAGCTCGTGCACCCCGTCCTGCAGCACCCGTCGCTGCCGGACGAACTCCGGCAGGAAGTCCGGGTGCCGGATCGCGTAGGCGCGGAACTCCGACAGCAGGGCGAACTGTGCGCGCTGATCGTGCCGCCCGAAGGCCGCGCGGACGACGTCGCCGATGTCGGTCGCCGCGATGTCGGCGCGGACGAGTTCGCGCAAGGACTCGAGCACCAGGTTCGTCCCGCGCTGCATGACCTGCGCGAGCAGGTCCTCCTTCGACGAGAAGTTCGAGTAGACCGCGCCCTTGCTGAACCCGGCACGGGCGGCGACGTCGTCGAGCCGTGCACCGTGCACCCCCTGTTCGGCGAAGACGGCAGCGCCGGCGCTGAGCAGGCGCTCTCGGACCTCGGCGCGTGGTGTCCGCGGCGTGGGGGAGTCGGAGACGTCGTCGTTCATCGTTCCTGCAAGGGCGGGGCACCGGCATCGGAGGGCGCGGAGCGTTCGAGTCGGGGGCGGGAGACCTGCCGCGCCGCGCGTCTGAACCCGCGCGGCATCAGCGAAGCCCCCATCACCACGTCTGCGCGGAACCGCCGGGTTCGGGTCGCGTCGGTTCGGTGCGGACGACATGAGCCGGGTCGATACCCGACGGTAGGGATGCTACGCCGGAGCACTGACAGATGACACCCCTCAGTCGTCGAACGAGGAATCCGTTGCCGTGTCGTGTTCTTCGCGGACACTGCCCGCTCCCGTGCGCCGTCCGGGGCGTCGGAGCAGCCGGAGTGCGTCCGGTCGCAGGCTCCGCCCACGCCGCAGCAGCGAGCCGAGCGTCGACTTCGGCTGCCAGTCGCGGCCGTTGGGCAGTCCCCAGCCGCGGCGGACCGCGCCCCAGCGCAGCCCGAGCGACAGCGCGATCGCGGCCACGATCCCGATCGACGGCGACCCGAGGGCAGACGCGACGACCATCACCACCGACGCCGCGACGGCCACGGTGGCGTACAGCGCGTTCCCGCCGAACACCGCGGGCACCCGGCGCAGCAGCAGGTCGCGCATGGCGCCGCCGCCGACCGCGGTGATCGTCCCCATGATGATCGCGGCGGGCCACTCGAGGCCGGCGTCGTAGGTGCGCTGCACCCCGACCACCGCCCAGAAGCCGATCACGGCCGCGTCGAGCACGGTGAACAGCCGGTCCCAGGTGATCTCGGAGAACGACACGAAGAAGGCGATGAGCGCCCCGGCCAGGGCGACCGGCACGTAGAGCGGGTCGACGAGCGCGACGGGCGGCCCGTTCTGCAGCAGGGTGTCGCGCAGCATGCCGCCGCCCAGCCCCGACACGAACCCGACGACCAGGAAACCGAACAGGTCGAAGTCCATCGCCCGGGCGATCGATCCGCCGAGCAGGGCGGACGCGAACACCCCGGCGAGGTCGAGCACGTTCGTGACCGACGCCAGGCCCTCGACGGACAGCAGGTTCATGAGAACCATCAAACCCCACGCCGGACGACTGGCGGGCCGAACGGCGGTTAGGTTAGCCTCACCTACGTCATGCTCGCCACCCTCGTCATCGGCCTCCGTGAAGGCCTCGAAGCGACGCTCATCGTCGGCATCATCGCCGCGTTCCTGCGTCGCAACCGTGTCCCCCTCGCCCCCATGTGGTTCGGCGTCGGGGTCGCCGTCGTGCTCAGCATCGCCGTCGGGTTCGGCCTGCAGGTCGTCGAGCAGGCGCTGCCGCAAGCGCAGCAGGAGGGCATGGAGGCGGTCATCGGCATCGTCGCCGTGGTCTTCGTCACCGGCATGATCGTCTGGATGCGCACCCACGCGCGCACGCTCACGAAGGAACTCGAGGCGAGCGCGACCGAGGCGCTCGGCCGCGGCACCGCGTGGGCACTGGCCGGCATGGCCTTCCTCGCCGTCCTCAAGGAGGGCTTCGAGACCGCGGTCTTCCTCCTCGCCACCTTCCAGGCGTCGTCGGACACCGGCCTCGCCGCCCTCGGCGCCGTCATCGGCATCGCCGGCGCCGTCGCCGTCGGGTACGGCATCTACACCGGCGGCGTCCGGCTGAACCTGTCGAAGTTCTTCACCGGCACCGGCGTCTTCCTGGTGTTCGTCGCCGGCGGGCTCGTGCTGACGGTGCTCCGGCGCGCGCACGAGGCCGGGTGGATCGTCATCGGGCAGCAGCGGACCGTCGACCTGTCCTGGCTCGCCCCGAACGGTTCGGTGCAGGGTGCGCTCGTCACGGGCGTGCTCGGCATCCCGCCCGACCCTCGGGTCATCGAGGTGCTCGGCTGGGTCCTGTACGTCGTGCCCGTCCTGGCGTTGACGCTCTGGCCACGCGCCTGGCGTCCGTCACCGGCACGCGTCCCCGTGGCCCGCGCCGCCGTCGCCGGCGCGCTCGCCCTCGCGGCCGCAGCACTGGCGATCGCCGTGCCGACGGGCGGGGCCGACCTGCCGCGCACCGCTGCGGTCAGCGGCGACGCCACGTCCGTCTCGGCGGACGTCCACGGCGCGTCCGGCGTCCTCCGCGTCGCCGGCACCACCACCGGCCAGGAGGCGCGGCTGACGTTGCCGACATCGGCCCACCGCCGCGTGACCCGCGCGGGCGTGGCCGCCGACCGGTGGCGGATCCGCACGTCGGCCACCGCCGCGGACCGCCCCGCGACGCTGACGCTCGACGACCTCGTCGACCTGTTCGGCCGGATCCCGGTCGGCGTCTCGCCGTCGACGAACCCCGGTCCGTTCACCGCCCGGTGGGCGGTGCGCGACACCGTGACCCTCTGGACGGTCGGTGGTGGGGTCCTGGACGCCACCCGCGACGAACGCACGGTGCTGACGCTGAGCGACGGGGGCCTCCCGTCCGCGCGCACCACGACCCTGGACCGCTCCGTGTGGTCCGTCCCCGACTCCCGCGTCGAGCGGTCCGCCACTGCGGTGGCGACCGCGGACACGCGGGCCGCCGAGCTGCTGCTCTGGAAGGCCTGGCTGCCGATCGCCCTCGGCGTCGCGGCCGCCGCCCAGGCGCTGCTCGCACTCCGTGACCGCCGTCGTCGGACGGTACCCGTGACCCCCACCCCCGAAACCGTCCCGACACGCGGCCCACCCGCCGGGTACCCTGCAAGGAGCAACGACTATGCCGTTCGGTAAGCCCCCCGTTCGACCCCTGATCACCCTCGGCGCCCTCGGCGTCGCCACCGCCCTCGCGCTGACCGGCTGCGCGAGCTCCGACGGTGCCTCCGACAGCTCCTCCGACGCCGCGAAGGTCTCGCGCGTCACCATCACCCTGACGAACGACGGCTCGGACCAGTGCAAGGTCTCCGAGACGAAGGTGCCGGCCGGCCCCGTCACGTTCTCGGTGGAGAACGAGTCCTCGACCGCCATCACCGAGGTCGAACTCCTGCAGGACCAGCGGATCCTGGGCGAGAAGGAGAACCTCGCACCCGGGCTCGACGCCGTGCAGTTCACCGCGACCCTGACCGGTGGGGCGTACCAGGTGTACTGCCCCGGAGCCGACACCGAGCTCACCGACTTCACCGTCACCGGCAAGGTCGCCTCGACCGCGAACAGCAGCGCCGCCACCCTGCTCGACGAGGGCACGAAGGGCTACGCCGACTACGTCGACGGCCAGGTCACCGACATGGTCGCCGCGGTCGAGCTCCTGCAGAAGGACGTCGACGCGGGCGACCTCGACGCCGCGAAGACCGACTACGCCAACGCCCGCCCGTTCTACGAGCACGTCGAGAGCGACGTCGACGGCTTCGTGAAGAAGGGCTTCAAGGCGACCGACAACGCCGGCAACCTCGACTACCTGATCGACATGCGCGCGTCGAACCTCGACCCGGCCGTCGGCTGGAGCGGGTTCCACGCCGTCGAGAAGGACCTGTTCCAGGCGGGGGAGATCACCGCCTCGACGAAGAAGACCGCCGCCGACCTGACCGAGAACGTCCAGCTGCTCGCGAAGCTCGTCCCGACCCTGGACTACAAGCCGGAGGACCTGGCCAACGGCGCGGCCGGCCTGCTCGAAGAGGTCCAGTCGAACAAGGTCACCGGCGAGGAGGAGGCGTACAGCCACATCGACCTCGTCGACCTCGCCGCCAACGTCGAGGGCGCCCGCCAGGCCTTCGCCTACCTCAAGCCGGGCCTGACGAAGCTCGACCCGACGCTGACGAAGCAGATCGCGAAGCAGTTCGACGCGACGAACACGCTGATGGACGGCTACCGGAACGCCGACGACCTCGGCGGCTTCGACACGTGGGACGCCGCGACCAAGAAGTCCGACGCGAACGCGGTCTCGCAGCAGATCCAGGCGCTGCAGGACCCGCTGTCCCGCCTCGCCGAGAAGGTCGCCACGGCGTGACGCACCCCGACGACGACCGCGCAGCCCGTACCGGGGTCTCCCGGCGCGGGCTGTTCGGCGCGGGACTCGCCGCGGCCGGAGCCGGTGCAGGCGCCGCTGCCGGCATCGGCGGCGCGACGGCCGCGACGGGCGTCAACCCGTTCACGGCGGCCGCGAACGGCGACGAGTCCATCGACCTGTCGCAGAGCCACCCGTTCTACGCGACCGCCGCACGGCAGCCGCAGGGCGGTGTGCAGACCGCGCCCCAGCGGTACTGCGTGTTCATGACGTTCGACCTGTCCACGAGCGTCACGACCGAACTCCAGGTGCTCCTCGCCCGCTGGTCGGCGGCGATCGCCCAGCTGCAGGCCGGCAAGACCGTCGGCAGCGTCGAGCCCGCCCACGGTGACGGCGTCGGCGCGGACACCGGTGAGGCGCTCGACCTCGGCCCGGCGTCCCTGACCGTCACCGTCGGACTCGGCCCCGGCGTCTTCGACGAGCGGTTCGGGCTGGCCGACAAGCGACCGGCCGCGCTCGCCGACGTCCCACGCTTGCCGAGCGACAACCTGCAGGCCGGACTGACCGGCGGCGACCTGTCGTTGCAGGCCTGCGCCGACGACCCCCAGGTGGCGTACCACGCCGTCCGCGACTTGGCCCGGATGGCCCGCGGTACCGCGACCGTGCGCTGGACGGTGCTCGGCTTCGGCCGCGCGTCGGCCGGCCCGCACCAGTCGACGCCGCGCAACCTGATGGGCTTCAAGGACGGCACCCGGAACATCACCACGGACGAGGACCACGACCGCTTCGTCTGGGTCGACGAACCGGGCGACGGTGCGGCGTGGATGACCGGTGGCACGTACCAGGTGGTGCGGAAGATCCGGATGAACATCGAGATCTGGGACGCCGACGTCGTGAGCGACCAGCAGCGCGTGTTCGGCCGGACCAAGATCGAGGGCGCACCGCTGTCCGGTGGGACCGAGCACACGACGCCGGACTTCGCTGCCGCCGACCGCGACGGTGCCCCGAAGATCGACGCGACGTCGCACATCGCCCTGGCCGCCCACGAAGCGAACGGCGGGGTGAAGATCCTGCGCCGTCCGTACAACTACACGGACGGCCTCAACGAGTACGGCCAGCTCGACGCCGGGCTGCTGTTCCTGGCGTACATGAACGACCCGGAGCACTTCACGCAGCTGCAGCGCAAGCTCGGCGCCTCGGACCGACTGAACGAGTACATCTCGCACATCGGGTCCGCCGTGTTCGCGATCCCGCCGGCACCGCGCAAGGGGTCGTACATCGGCGAGCAGCTGTTCCGCTGAGCGTGCACGGCGCGCGCTGACGTCGCCGGGAGGGTGGGCACCCTCCGCCGTTTCCCTGGAGGCGGAGGGCGCCCGCGTCGCGGAGTCTCGTCGAACGGAACCACCGCCGACCTGAGAGGCGACCCGGCGCGACGCGTCGCGGTGCGACAGCGCCGAGAGTACTCCCCGGATCCCCGGATCCGCAGTGCCGGTGCTGCTATGGGACAGGGAGCGCGGCAGCGGATCCGCGCGCGGTGCGCGACGGACGCGGGCCGTGCCTCCCGGAACGCCGGAACGGACCGGCCCACGGTGGTGGGACGGCCCGTTCGGGTCGGACTGGAGGCTCGGCCTCAGTCCGTCCGGACGCTCGCGTCGGTCCGTGCGCGCTTCCGGTGCACGGCGACGAGCGCTGTGGTGCCCGCCAGGAGGAGCAGGCCCGCCGCGATCCCCGGCACGGTCAGGTCCGCACCCGTGTAGGCGAGGTCACCGCCGGCGTTCGTGGAGTCGGACGGGTCGCCCGCCAGGTCCGTGCCGGTCCCGGTGCCCGCTCCGGGGGCGCTGCCGGCACCCGGGCCGTCGCCGTTCCCCGCGCCCGGGTCGGCCGGCTCCGTGGGGTCGGTCGGGTCCGTGGGCTCGGTCGGGTCGGTCGGGTCGACGGCCGCGGCGAGCGGGATGGTCACGGCGAGCGTGATCGTCTGGCCGCCCGGCAGGGTGACGACGAGCGGCTCGTCCGTCGTGGCGGCGGCACGGGCAGCCGTCCGGACCCTCGCTGCGTCCGCGGACGACTCGGCGGTCGGCACGGCGAAGGTCAGCGTCGCACGACCCTGCTCGTCGTTCGTGTCGGTGATCGTCGGGTCGATCTCGGCGGTGGCGAGTTCGACGTCGCCGGCGCTGACCGACACGGTGCCGGCCGCGGCGGGGTCGTCGGTGCTGAACACGAGCGACGACAGGTCGACCGTGATCTCGTCTCCGGGCCGGAACCCACCCTCGGGGGTCGGCGTGACCGTGGCGCCGACGGCACGCTGGTCGGACGGCGGCGTGACCGTCGGGTTGGCCAGGAAGTAGTCGACCTGCGCCTGCAGGTCGACCTGGCCCGAGTCGGCGGTGTTCGTGCCGGTCGCGAAGGCGGCGAAGTTGTCGCCACCGGTCGACAGGAACGAGTTGACCGTCACCTTGAGGGTGTCGTCGAGGGCGATCGGCTCGCCGTCGAGGGTCATGCCGGTGATGCGCTCGCCACGTTCCTTCGCGGGGTCGTAGGTGTACGCGAAGCCGTCCGAGACGCCGAGCTTGAGGAACGGACGCGGCAGGCCGTCCGGCTGCCACTGCTGCTCGAGGGCGTCCTTGATCTGCTGGCCGGTCATGTCCTCGGTGACCAGCGTGTTCGCGAACGGCTGGACGAGCGCGGCTTCCTTGTAGGTCACCGTGCCGTCGGGGTCGCCCGCGCCGCTCGACGCGTAGAGCATGTCCGTGCGCAGGCCACCGGGGTTCATGAAGGCGACCTGTGAGCCGTTCCGCTCGGTCGCGGAGCGCTGCACCTCGGCGATGGAGTTGCCCAGGACGGATTCGCCACCGCGGTTCTCGGTCGTGCGGTCCGACTGCACCGCACGACGCAGGTCGCCGGTGATCTCGCCGAGCTTCTTGCTGCCCTCGACGTCGGCGACGGCCTTCGCAGCCGTCACGATGTCGGCAACCGCGTTCACGGAGGTGGGATCGGCCGGCACGCGGGTCGAACCGTTGACCGACTCGACCTCGGACGTGATGCCGGTGAGCTGCTTGTCGGCGTCCACCGTGAGCTGCAGGTGTCCGTAGTTCACGCCGTAGGAACCGGTCTGGATCACCGGACGCTTCGTGCCGTCGGGACCCGCGATCGAGTGGTTGTACGTCGCGTGGGTGTGCGCCGACACGATGGCCGACACCTTCGACGAGACGCCGGAGGTGATCGCACCGAACACGCCGGAGCCGGTCGCGTCGGCGAGCGCGTTCGTCGGCGCGCCCTCGTGCACGAGCAGGACGAGCACGTCGGCCTCGCCGTTGGTGTCGACACCGTCCGTGAGCTGCTCGGCGTACTTGTTGACCTGGCTGACGATCGGCGCCATCGCGAGGCCCTCGACTCCACCGGGGCTGACGAGCCCCGGGATGAGGTCCTCGGTGGTCGCGCCGATGAAGCCGACCTTCACGCCGCCCCTCTCCACGATGGAGTACGGCTCGAACGCGGGGTCGGTCGTGCCCTCCTCCACGATGTTCGCCGAGACGTACGGCCAGTCGGCCCGGTCCTCGATGCGGCCGGTCAGGTCGTCCTGGCCCTTGTCGAGCTCGTGGTTGCCGATCGCGCTGACGTCGAGGTCCATCGCGTTGAGTGCGTCGATCGTCGGGGTGTCCTGCTGGATCAGCGAGGTGAACGTCGAGGCACCGACGTTGTCGCCGACGCTGGCGAAGATCGTGTTCGGGTTGGCCTCGCGGTACGACTGCACGACGCCGGCGAGCTTCGCTGCGCCCGCGGCCTTGTCGGCGGCGGTGCCCTCGGACTCGATGCGGCCGTGGAAGTCGTTGACGTCGATGATGTCGATCGTCGTGTCGCCCTCGGCGGCGACGGCGGTGGAGGGGACGGACAGTGCGACGAGCACACCCGCGGTGGCGAAGGCCGCGCCGCTGGCGATGCGCCGTCGGCGGCGCGGAGAGGAGTGGAGGTTCATCGTCGGAGAACCTATGAGGACGCACAGCCGACCCGCCAGTGTCACCTCGAAGTCGTCACACGACGTTCACATGGACGGGGGTTCCTGCGCGATGAGGGGGCGGAGCGTGCGGTGGGCGATGCGCAGCCCCTCGAGGACCTTCTCGTCCGTGCCGCCCCAGAGCGGGTCCTCGTGCTCGACGGACAGGGTGCCGTCGAAGCCGGCCTCGTACAGACGGTCGACGACGTGTGGCCAGTCCACGACCCCGCGGCCCGGCACCCGGAAGCGCCACCACCCCATGTCCCACGGGTCGTCGCCCTTGTCGACCTTGCCGAAGAAGCCGTACTCGTTGCGCTTCGCGGGGAAGAGCTCGAGGTCCTTCGCCTGCGCGTGCACGATGTGCTCGGCGAACGGCAGGATCGTCTCGACCGGGTCGATGCCGATCCAGGTCAGGTGCGACGGGTCCCAGTTCAGCCCGAAGCCGAGTCCGGTGACCCAGCCCCAGAGCTCGGGGGAGTACGCGATGTTGCCGGGGTACCCGTCGGGGTGCCAGCCCTCCATGACGCAGTTCTCGATGATCAACCGTACGCCCCGCTCGCCGGCGTAGTCGACGAGTTCGGGCAGCACCCGGTCGCCCTCGGCCATGTTCTCGCGCACCGACTTCGTGGTGTCGCGGCCGATGAACGTGCCCACGTACGGCACACCGAGCACCTGCGCGGTGTCGATCGCGTGCATGAGGTGGGTGCGGACCTCCTCGCGCCGGGCGAGGTCGTGGTGCAGGTTGTTCTCGTAGTACGCGAGTGCCGAGATCTCGAGCCCGGTGCGCTCGAGCAGGTCTCGGGTCGCCGCAGCGTCCTCGTCGGTGAACGTCGCCACCGGCAGGTGCGCCGCCTCGAAGTCACGGCCACCGGTGCCCGGCCACACGCCGACCTCGAGGCGCTCGTAGCCCTGTCCAGCGGCGAACTCCGCGATGCGGTCGAGGGGCCAGGCCGGCAGACAGGCCGTCAGCATGCCGAGCTTCACCGGATCTCCCGCCAGGTGGTCTCGGCGGCGCTGCCGATCACGGCGTCGATGATGTCGGCGGAGCGAGCGCCGTCCGCGAAGGTCGGCAGGCCGTCCGGTGCCACACCGGTGCGGACCGCGGTGTAGGTGTCGGCGACGAAGGCGGCGAACGCGTCGAGGTACCCCTGCGGGTGGCCGGACGGCACGATGGCCAGACGCCGCTGGTCCGGGTACCCCTGCGACGGGTCGCGCACCACGATCTGCGCACCGCGCTCGTTGCCGAACCACGCGGACTCGGGCTGCTCCTGGTCGAAGGCGGCACTGCCGCGGGTGCCGTCGACCTCGAACCACAGGCGGTTCTTCCGGCCCGAGGCGACCTGCGAGATCACCACGTTGCCGATCCGACCGGTGCGGGTGCGGAACGTCGCGACCGCGGTGTCCTCGGTGGTGACCTCGGCCCGTTCGGCGGCATCGGCGACCGGGTCGGGATCCGGTGAGCCGGAGAACGAGGGGCCTGATGCCGCGGGCCGGGTCGGGTACACGATGTCGGTCGCCGCGGACACCGAGGTGAAGCGCTCGCCGGTGACGAACTCGACCAGGTCGCACCAGTGCGAGCCGATGTCGGCGAACGCGCGGGACGATCCGCTCGAGGTCGGGTCGACCCGCCAGCTCGAGGCGTCCTCGTCGAGCATCCAGTCCTGCAGGTAGTGACCGTGCACGGCGAGCAGCCGGCCGAGTTCCCCGTCGGCGATGCGCGCGCGGATCTCGCGGACCATGGGGTGGTAGCGGTAGACGAACGGCACCGTGGCGACCACGCCGGCCTCGGCAGCCGCCGCGACGAGTTCGGCGGCCTGCGCCGGGTCGATCGCGAGGGGCTTCTCGCACACCACGTTGATGCCGGCGGCGATGACCGCCATGGCCTGCGGGTGGTGCTGGTCGTTCGGCGTGCAGATGTGCACGACGTCCGGGGCGTCCGCGATCACGTCGTCGAGCGAGGCGTACCCGCGCGGCAGGTCGAGCTGCGCCGCGACCTGCTCGGAGCGTGACGCGTTCCGGCCGAGCACCCCGAGCACCTCGGCACCCGCAGCCCGGGCCGCGCGGGCGTGGACCCCCGCGATCATGCCGGTGCCGACCACGACGACGCGGAGGCGTCGTCCTTCGTACCCACTGCTCATGGTGCTCCCTCGCGCCGGACTGACACCACCGTAGCGGCCCGGCCATCCACCGGGGCCGATGAGTACCGTCGGGGGCATGTCGAGCCTCCAGACCAGCCTGCTCATCCTCGGAGCCAGCGGCGACCTGTCCAAGCGCCTGCTCCTGCCGGGTCTCGCGACCCTGCTCGAGGTCAAGGACGACTGGGACGTCCAGCTCATCGGGGCGGGTGTCGAAGACCTCTCCGACGCCGACTGGAAGGCGCAGGTGCGCGAGTCCTTCGAGAACGCGCAGGCGTCGAAGAACGAGGGCGACGAAGGCGCGGAAGGGGAGACGTCGCTGTCCGCGCGGCTGCAGGCAGTCATCGACGCGTCCTCGTACCGCAAGGCCGACGTCACGAGTCCCGACGACCTGCGCGCGCTGCTCGGGGCGTGCGACCACGACCCCGCGATCTACTTCGCCCTGCCCCCGGCCGTGACCGAGAAGAGCTGCGAACAGCTCGCCCACCTCGACCTGCCGAAACGGACCCGCCTGGCGCTCGAGAAGCCGTTCGGCACCGACGCCGCCAGCGCCGAACACCTGAACGACCTGCTGCACTCGTTCATCCCCGAGGAGCGCATCCACCGGGTCGACCACTTCCTCGGTCGTTCGACGGTGCTCAACCTGATCGGGCTGCGCTTCGCGAACCGCATCATCGAGCCGCTGCTGTCCTCGCAGCACGTCGAACGCGTCGACATCGTGTACGACGAGACCCTCGGCCTCGAAGGACGCGCCCGCTACTACGACAAGGCCGGCGCCCTCACCGACATGATCCAGAGCCACCTGCTCCAGGTCATGGCGGTCGTGGCGATGGAGGCACCGGCGTCGATCGACGCCGACGACCTGCGGACCCAGAAGGAGCTCGTGCTCCGCGCCGTCCGGCCGTGGGGTGGAGACGTCGTCGCCGCCGGCAAGCGCGCCCGGTACACCGCGGGCACGGTCGGCGACCGCAAGCTGCCGTCGTACGCCGACGAGGACGGCGTCGACCCGTCGCTCGGCACCGAGACCCTGGCCCAGCTGACCCTCGAGATCGCGAACTGGCGATGGGCCGGGGTGCCCTTCACGCTGCGGTCCGGCAAGGCGCTCGCGAAGCAGCGCCGCGAGATCGTCATCACGTTCAAGGACTCCCCGCAGGTGCCCGTCGGTCTGTCCGGCGCCGCGCAGCCGGACCGGCTCCGGATCTGGATCGCGCCGGACGAGATGCAGCTCGAGCTCAACGTCAACGGCCCCGGCGACCCGTACACGATCGACCGCACCAGCCTCGAGACGACGTTCAACCCCGGACGGCTCAGCGCCTACGGCGAGGTCCTGGCCGGTGTGCTCGAAGGTGACGCGACCCTGTCGGTCCGTGGCGACAGCGCCGTGCAGGGCTGGAAGGTCGTCGGACCGTTCCTCGACGCGTGGAAGGCCGGCACGACGCCCCTCGACGGGTACCCGGCCGGCTCGAGCGGTCCTGAGGACTGGGACAACATCGACGCCTGACCCGGACGGCGGCGTACCGTCGGACGACGTGACCACCATCGACGACGTCCTGCAGACCGTTCCCGAACCCGCCGGCGCCGACATCCGTGTCGAGCCCGTCCACTACGACCACGAGGGCACCGACCTGCTCGGCGTGCTCGCGAAGGACGCGGCCATCGCCGGACCCCGCCCCGCCGTCCTGGTGGTGCACGACTGGCACGGCGTGAACGAGCACGTCGAAGCGCGCGTGACGATGCTCGCCCGGCTCGGCTACGTGGCCTTCGGCGCGGACATCTACGGCGCCGGCGTCCGGCCCGGTGACGACACCGCCGGCCAGGTCGCCGGTTCGTACTACCAGGACCTGCCGCTGCTCCGGGCACGCGCCACCGCCGGACTCGAGCGGCTGCGGCAGGACCCCGACGTCGACTCCGCCCGCATCGTCGTCATCGGCTACTGCTTCGGCGGCTCCACCGCGATCGAGCTCGCACGCACCGGCGCCGACCTGGTCGGAGCGGTGTCGTTCCACGGCGGCCTCATCACGCACGACCCCGCCGACGCCTCGGCGATCCGGGCGAAGCTGCTCGTCCTGACCGGCGGAGCGGACCCCGTCGTGCCCGACGACGCCGTGCACGCCTGGCAGGACGAGATGCGGACCGAACCCGGCGTCGACTGGCAGGTCGTCACGTACGCCGGGGCCATGCACGCGTTCGCCGTTCCCGGCACCGATGCTCCCGACCACGGAGCCCAGTACCAGGAGCGTGCGGACCGTCGATCGTGGCAGGCCCTGCGCGTGTACCTGGCCGAGGTGTTCGGCGAGGAGGCCGCGGCGCTGTGACGTCGGGGGCTCGGCTGTCGCCTCGCGACACGCCGAGTGGAGCGGTCGGGCGGCCTCGATTGGCGCCCGGGCCGGAGCTGTTGTAGAGTCTTCCACGGCCGCAAGGCCACGCGCTCGTAGCTCAATGGATAGAGCATCTGACTACGGATCAGAAGGTTGGGGGTTCGAGTCCCTTCGAGCGCACAGTGCCGGTTGAACGGCATGACACCGAACAGATGAAGGGCCCCGGCGGATTCCGCCGGGGCCCTTCATCTTTGATGGTTCGTGCGCGAAGTCAAATGTTGCATTCGGATTCCTTGAGGATCAGGTGCGATCGGGTCTAGCTTCCTGGCATGGTTCGTCGAGGTCAGCAACCACGGCGAGACGTGCGCCGCGCGCGTCTCGCCGCGGAACGTGCCGCCGCGGATCAAGAACGGGGCCGTTTCCGCCTGCCCGATCGACGAGACTGCGTCGAACGGAGCTGGTACCAGAGCCTCGACGACACGGACACGATGCGGCTGGACCTCCGGCTCTACCGGGCAGACGGTCGACTCGTCGACTTCGCGTTGATCGTGATCGCTCTGCAGCTCGACGGAGCGTGGCGGGAGGTCGCGCGCGTGGACTGCTGCCACGGACACGTGCACCTTCACCACGAGGACGGCACCGTCAGCTCGATCGGACCGCTGCACCACGTCGCGGACGTCGCTGAGCACTTGGACGCTGCGCTGGTCCGTCTGACCGCGGACGCCGTTACAATCCGGGACATGAGAGGCAGTGATGACTGAACTGGCCGAACTCGACATCTTCCGTGTCGAGGTCGATCGCGCCCTCGCGGTCGGCCCCTTCGCAGAACTCGTACTCGAGGTGGTCGACGTCGACGGACACTGTCCTGTCGTCGTCGCACTCGAGCACGAACGCCTGCCGGTGCTCCTGCGTCGGATCGAGAACGTCGGCGGGTACGCCAACGTTTTCGTGCGAGCGCGGCGAGGCATCCGTCGGATCGCCGTCATGGACGTCGACGGTGCGCTCGACGTGCGTGCAGCAGAGGACATGCGCGAACCCGGCGAGCAGCCCAGCTCGTCGAGCACCGTCGGAGCGTTCCTCGACTACCTGGCGCACTGCGCTGGGGGCATCGTGCTCCCGGCACGCTTGGCGACCGCGTCGCACGGCGCTCTTCCCGCGCGGCAGGTGGAGATCGTCAGCGTCTGACCCGCTTCAGATCACCGGCGCTGACGCCCGAGCAGCGCGATCCCCAGGGCGACCAGCGCCACGACGACGAGCACGACGACGACGAGCAGGGGGAGCAGGTCGACCGAGGCGGTGTCGTGGCACTCGACGTTCCCGACGGCACAGGATGCGAGGACGGTCGTCGCGGTCATGGTCCGAGTGAAGCACGGCGAGGTTGAATGGGGAACATGACGACGACGTCCGTGTTCGAACGGATACCTCGCGCGCAGTGGGTTGCGGACGACGAGCTCGTCTTCGCGGTCCTCGATGCACACACGGTGTCACCTGGCCACACGCTCGTCATCCCGAAGCGGCGGATCACCAGCTGGTTCGATGCGACCGAGGGTGAGCTGTCCGCGATGACCCGGATGGTGGCGCTGCTGAAGGCCCGGCTCGACGAGCAACACCACCCTGACGGCTACAACGTCGGGTTCAACGACGGGTCCGCCGCCGGCCAGACCGTCTTCCACGCCCACCTACACGTCATCCCGCGTTTCGCCGGCGATGTGCTGGCGCCGGCAGGCGGGGTGCGGCACGCCGTCATCGGGCGCGGCCACTACTGAGCGCTGCGGCCGGCGTCCACCGGCTGGTGGAACGACGGCCCGACCAGTCAGCCCCAGGGCTGGATCGTCGAGTCGATGACGCCGGACAGCGCGAGGGCTCCGGGGACGAGCACGCCGAACAGCGTCAGCGTCGCGCCGATCAAGATGGCCGCGAACGCCAGGCCGTCCCCACGCTCGCCGCTCCGCCGGACCTCGTGCCGCGCGATGAACCCGACGACGACACCGCCGATCGGGGCGACGAAGGCGAGCGCGATCGCCACGACGGCGAGCAGGCTCAGCGGGGCGAGTCCGGGCGGTCCGTCCGTGCTCGGGGCGGAGGTGGCCGGTGCGGAGGTGTCCGGCGCGGAACGCTCGGAGGCGAGGTCGGTCACGGGTGTCTTCCGTTCAGTCGGCGCACGTGCTGAACTGCGGGCGTGCGAGGTCCGGCCCAAGAGTAGAGGGACGGCGCCCGCAGCGGAGGCCCGCGTTCGGGTGGGTCAGCGCTCCCGCGCGGCCTGCTGCCGGTCCTTGTGGTGCTCCTTCACGACGGCGCTCACTGCGAGCCACAGCAGCAGCGACCCGAACCAGCCGGCGGTCACCGCTTCTGCGGCTTGCTCCAGGATGGGCACGAGCGGCAGTAGGTCCACCCCGCTCGCGCCCTTGCTGATGATGACGGCCATGGAGACCCACAGGGCGATCGACACGAGCAGGGACACGAGCCAGACGACCAGGATGCCGTCACGCCAACCGTTGTTCACGTCGTCGAGAGTATCGCCCAGCTCAGCGCCCGAGCGCCGTGAGCTGCTTCTGCAGCCCGCGCTCGAGGTACGGCTCCAACGACGTCGCCCACGTCGCCGTGATGTGCGTCGTGTCCCGGTAGACCAGCACGCCGCCGATCACCGCGGGGCACGTCGTCTCGGTGCAGTAGTAGTCGGTCAGGTCGATGACCCCGGCTCGTCCTCCGGCCGCCTTGAACGCCCGCACGGCCTCGATCGACGAGTCGGTCTGGGCGAGGGCCTCGGAGCGGGGCCGGTCGCACGACGCGTTCGTCGGCCCGGACATCTTGCTCACGCACGCGATGACATCGGGTCGGGGGACCGGGTTGTCGCGGAGGGCGATGACGGGGAGCTCGTCGCCGGCGGCCTGCTCCCAGGCGTCGACGAGGCCGTTGCGGGTCGCGATGTCGCGGGAAGCTCCGGCCGGCAGGCTGACGGGCATCTGCGTGGCGGAGTGGGTGACGACCAGGGCGTCCGCGTCGCGGTGGGCGCGGACGTAGTCGATGGCCGCGTGCTTCCAGGCGTTGCAGCCGCGCAGCGAGCCGGCGTTCACCGAGTTCTGCTGCGCCGTGGTGAGGTAGCACCCGCCGATGCCGGCCAGGTCGATGCGCCACCCGTTGTCGTCGGCGATCTTCTCGTAGGCGCCGAGCAGGGCGTTGCTGTGCGAGTCGCCGATGACGATCAGGTGCTTCGACCAGCCGCTCGCCTTGCCGAGCACGCAGGTGCGGAAGGTGCCGCTCCAGCACTCGGGGCGGTTCGCGTCGTCGTCCTCGGCAGCGGCGGGGTCGGGGACGCGCGTGTCGGCCAGCGCCGGGTCGACGCAGGGGTCGGCGGAGCTGATCCGTGCCGCGGCGCCGATGCAGGACTCGTCGTGCTGCGCCCGTTCGGTCGCGAGCTGCTTCGTGAGTTGCTTGGTGGCGCCTTCCGCGTGGACCTCCTGCACGTAGACCGCGGTCAGGGTCGAGGCGCCGAGGGTCACGACCGTGAAGGTGCAGATGACGCCGAGGGCGACGACCCCGCGGGGCCGCAGGTCACGCAACCAGCTCGAGAACCGGACGGGTTCCTCGAACCAGATGGTCGTGGCTGTGGCGAGCCCGACCGACACCAGGAGCACCGAGGTGCTGGTCGCCCAGTCGAGCGGGCGCCCGAGCATGATCGGCAGGATCACGACGAGCGGCCAGTGCCACAGGTACAGGGCGTACGAGATCCGTCCGGTGAACGCGACCGGGCCGAGCGCTCCGATCGACTCGAACACGGTGCGTCCGCCGAACAGCACCACGAGGGTCGCGCCGGCGACGGGGAGCAGCGCGGCGATCCCGGGGAACGGCGTCTCCGCCCCGATGACGAACAGCGACAGGACGAGGGCCACGGCGCCGATGCTCGTCAGGATCATGCGCACTCGTCGGGCGACCTCGGTGCGCACCTCAGGCAGGTGCACGGTCGCGGCGAGGCCGCCGAGCGCGAACTCCCACGCCCGGGTGCCGGTGGAGAAGTACGCGACGCCGGGGTTCGTGCTGCTCTGCACGATGCTCCACACCAGGGACAGCACGACGACCGCGCCGAGCAACAGTCGTGCGGTGGTCAGCGTCGAGAGGCGGCCGCGGACGGCCACCGCCAGCCCGATCAGCAGCAGGGGCAGGACGATGTAGAACTGCTCCTCGACCGACAGCGACCAGAAGTGCTGGAACGGCGAGGGGTCGTCGGCCGAGGCCAGGTAGTCGACCGAGTTCGCCGCCAGCTCCCAGTTCTGCAGGTAGACGGTCGACGCGATGAGCTCGCGGCCGTACTGCCCCCACAGCGCGCTCGGTACGGCGACGAGCACTGCGGCGCCGGTGGTGAGGATGGTGAGGAGCGCGGCCGGCAGCAGGCGTTTCGCCCGCCGTGACCAGAACCGACCGAGGTGGATCGTGCCGGTGGCGAGCTGTTCGCGCAGCAGGAGTCCCGTGATGAGGAACCCGGAGATCACGAAGAAGACGTCGACGCCGACGAAGCCGCCCCGCAGGGCGTGCGGCCACAGGTGGTACACGACGACGGCCAGCACCGCGAAGGCGCGGAGACCCTGGATGTCCCACCGCGTCGTGTCGCGCGCGCGGTGCGCGGGGCCCCGCTCGCCCGGCGTTGCAGTGTTCACTGCGACGATCCTACGAGAAGCGCGTCACGCCCTGGGACGGCACGCGAGAAGACGGGAGGCCCGTGGCGGTCCCGCCACGGGCCTCCCGTCCGTCGTTCGCTCGCCCCCACCCCGCGAGGTTCCGAGATCTCGGAACCTCGCGGGCACGCACCGTCCTGATCGGAACCTCGACGGAACGCGCGCGGGGTGTCGTGGAACCTCGGCAGCACGCACGCGGGGTGTCGCGGCACCCCGGCGGAACCGCGCGCAGCGTCAGACGGTCGCGCGCACCTCGGCCAGCGACGGGTAGTCGGTGTAGCCCTCGGCGCCCGCGCCGTAGAAGAGCTCGGGGCGGGGCTCGTTCAGCTCAGCGTCTTGCTCCCAGCGGTGGGCGAGGTCCGGGTTCGCGATGGCGGGACGGCCGACGGCGATCGCGTCGGCGATGTCCTGGTCGTGGACGACGGTGATCGCTTCCTCACGTGTCGTCATCGCGCTGAAGCCCGAGTTGACGATGAACGGTGCGCCCGCGGTGCGACGGACGTGCTGCACGAGGTCGCCGGTCGGCTCGGCGTGCAGGACGTCGATGAACGCGAGTCCGAGCGGGGCGAGGCCCTCGGTGATCGCCGTGTAGGTCGCGTGGACGTCGGCCGCGTCGTCCTCGATGACGCCCTGGATGCCGTGCTCGGGCGACAGGCGGATGCCGGTGCGCTCCGCGCCGACGGCTTCGGCGACGGCGGTCGTGACCTCGATCGCGAAGCGGGCGCGGTTCTCGGGGGAGCCGCCGTACTGGTCGGTGCGGGTGTTCGACACCGGGGACATGAACTCGTGCACGAGGTAGCCGTTGGCGCCGTGGACCTCGACGCCGTCGAGTCCGGCGGCGATCGCGTTGCGGGCGGCCTGCGCGAAGCCCTGCACGGCGTCCTGCACCTCGGCGGTGGTCAGCTCGTGGGGGACGGGCATGTCGGCCTTGCCGGTGGCGGTGTGGGTCTGTCCGGGGGCAGCGATGGCGCTCGGGGCGACGATGCGCGGCGTCTGCGAGATGTCCGGGTGGGAGACGCGGCCACCGTGCATGAGCTGCATCACGATGGTGCCGCCCTCGGCGTGCACGGCGTCGGCGACGCGACGCCAGCCGGCGATCTGTTCGTCGGTCTCGATGCCGGGCTGCCCGGGGTAGGAGCGGCCCTCCTGCACGGGCCAGGTGCCCTCGGTGATGATCATGCCGAGACCCGCACGCTGACGGTAGTGCTCGACGAGCAGGTCGTTCGGGATCCCGTGCTCGCCGGCGCGGGTGCGCGTGAGCGGGGCCATGACGACGCGGTTCGACAGGCGCAGGGCGCCGAAGGAGGTGGGTTCGAAGAGCTTCACGAGGGGAGGAACGTCGCGTTGCTCGGTGCAATTCCCGCCGTCAGTCGCGCGGGCACACCAGGGTCGAGGAGCGGACCTGGCCCTCGGGGCGGATCACCTGGTGCAGCGAGAGGGGCTTGCCGCAGATGGGGCAGCCGCGGTCCACCGACCGGTCGTCGACGCCCTCGGGGTGCCCGGCGCCGATCTGTGACGGACCCATCTTGTTGATGAGCGTCGTGTTCCACCGTTCGTACCACTTGCCGAAGCGTCCCACGGTGCATCCTTTCGTTCGTGCACGAACCATTATGGCACCATCGGCCGCGAATCACACCTGGTCGACACGATCCAGCAGCTCGGTCAGGTCGTCCTTGAGTGCCTCGAGGCGTTCGAGTGGCCAGCCGAGCCGGTCGGCGACGGCCAGCGGGACCGCCCGGGCCCGGTCGCGCAGTGCCCGCCCGGCCGTGGTGAGCGAGACCTCGAGCTGTCGTTCGTCCGCTGCGCTGCGGGTCCGGCGGACGTAGCCCGATGCCTCGAGCCGCTTGAGCAAGGGGCTGAGGGTCGCCGAGTCGAGCCGGAGTTCGCCCGCGATCTCGCGCACCGACCGTGGGTCCCGTTCCCAGAGCGCGAGCATCACGAGGTACTGCGGATGCGTCAGTCCCATCGGTTCGAGCAGGTCGCGGTACAGCCCGATGACGCTCCGGCTCGTCGCCGCGAGAGCGAAGCAGAGCTGCCGGTCGAGCGCGAGCGGGTCGGGATCGGTGCTCATGCGCCCACGATACCGTTCGCCCACGAAGTGTTCTCGGGCGCGGTGGGCGCGTTCATGCAGGGACAGGCATCGACAGAACATCAGCCGATCGACGCGTGTTCTGTCGCATGGTGCAGACGCATCAGATGCATGTGTACGTTCCGACGTTCCACGCGTCGATCAACGGGTGGAACGTCGGAAGGTGCGGACGCATGCAGTCGGTCGCGGGGCGCGGGGTGGCGCACGCACGGGAGGCCCGGTGCGGGTCTCGTGGACCGGCCCCGGGCCTCCCGTGGGTGCGACGACTACGCGCGGTGCGCGGGCGGGTGCCCCGAGTCGTGCGCGTTGGCGTCCGGCGCAACGGGGAGGGCGTGCGACCCCGTGTAGGTGTCCTCGTGGCCGGGCTGGCCGGGCTGGCCGGGCTGGCCGGGCTGGCCGGGCTGGCCGGGCTGACCGGGCTGACCGGCGACCGGGTGCGACCGCTCGAGCTTCGCGCCCTCGACGTCGACGTCCGGCACGATCCGGTCGAGCCACTTCGGGAACCACCACGCGCTCTGGCCGAGCAGGTGCATCGCAGCCGGGATGAGCAGCATGCGGACGACGAACGCGTCGATGAGCACGCCGAACGCCAGCCCGAAGCCGATCGGCTTGATGGTGGAGGAGTCCGAGAAGATGAAGCCCGCGAACACCGAGATCATGATGATCGCCGCTGCCGTGACCACCGCGCGACCGGCGTGCAGCCCGCGCTGGACCGCGACCTTCGCCGAGGCGCCGTGGGCGTAGGCCTCCCGCATGCCGGACACCAGGAACAGCTGGTAGTCCATCGCCAGGCCGAACAGGATGCCGATCTCGATGATGGGCAGGAAGCTCAGGATCGGTGCCGGGTCGTGCACGCCGAACACGGAGCCGAGCCAGCCCCACTGGTAGATCGCGGTCAGGCCACCGAAGGACGCCATCACCGACAGGATGAAGCCCGCCGTCGCCGTGATCGGGACCAGGAAGGACCGGAACACGATGATCAGGATGATGAGCGACAGGCCGACGACCACCACGAGGTAGAGCGGCAGGACGTTCGACAGCTTCTCGGACACGTCGATGTTGGCGGACGCGTTGCCCGCGACACCGAGCGTGACCGTGCCGTCGTCGGTCGTGACGGTCTGGTCGCGCAGGTCCTTGACCAGGTTCTCGGTGGAGATGCTGTCGGGACCGCCGCCGGGCTTCACCTGGAACGCGATGATGTCGCGGTCCGACGAGGTGCCGATCGGCAGGACGGCCTTGACGTCGTCGTTCTCCGCCAGGGCCTCGCCGATGGTGACCTCGGTCGCGGTGACGTCGGACTTGCTGATCGACTCGGGCAGCGTCGCGACGACGAGCAGCGGGCCGTTCTGGCCGGCGCCGAACTCCTCGTCGAGGGCCTTGTACGCCTTGTACTGGCTCGAGTCGACGGACTCGGACGCGCCGGTCGGCAGGCCGAGGCGCATCTGTGTCGCGGGGAGCGCGATGGTGCCGAGCACGGCAACGCCGGCGACGAGCGTGACGATCGCGCGCCAGGTCTTCATCGGCTTGTTCGGCACCCGGGTCGAGCCGGTGTTGCCGATCTTCGCGCGCTCCTTCTTCCGCAGGATCCGCATCCCGATCAGGGACAGCAGTGCCGGCGTGAAGGACGTGGCGATGAGGATCGCGAAGAACACCGCGACCGCACCGACGGTGCCCATGAGGCCGAGGAACGGGATCCCGGTGATGTTCAGCGCGAGCAGGGCGACGATGACGGTCGCGCCGGCGAACACCACGGCGTTGCCCGAGGTGCCGTTCGCGAGGCCGATGGACTCGTGCACCTGCATGCCCTGCTTCAGCTGGGTGCGGTGTCGGTTCAGGATGAAGAGCGAGTAGTCGATGCCGACCGCCAGGCCCAGCATCACCCCCAGCACGGGCGTGACCGAGATGAACTCGACCAGGCCGGAGAACGACAGCGAGGCGAGTGAGGCCACACCGACACCGAGCACGGCGCTGACGAGCGGGATCGCCGCACCGATGATCGTGCGGAGCATCAGGAAGAGCACGAGCGCGGCGATGATGACACCGACGATCTCGCCCGGGCCGAGGATCGACGGCACACCCTGGGCGATGTCGTTCGACACGTACACGTTGACACCGCTGATGTCGGCCGAGTCGGCGTCGTCCGCGATCGCCGTCTTCGTGTCGGCGGGGACCTCGTAGGTCGACTTCGTGAACTGGACGGTGCCGATGACCGCGCTGCCGTTCGACGACACGAAGCGGACGTCCTTCGACAGGTCGAGGAGCTTCGAGCCCTGCTCCAGCTCCTCGGCGCTGTCGTCGAGCTTCTTCGTGTTCGCGTCGATCGTCTTCTGCGCGTCGGCGATCTGCTGCTCGCCAGCGTCGATCTGCGCCTGCTGGGCGTCGATCTGGGCCTGCGCCTGCTGGAGCTGCGCCGCCGCGGCCTGCGCCTGCGCTGCCGGGACCGCTGCGGAGCCGGCTGCCTGCGCCTGGGCCTTCTGCGCGTCCAGCTGCGCCTGCGCATCGGCGATCTGCTGCTTGCCGGACGTCAGCTGCGCCTTCTGGGCGTCGAGCTGGTCCTGTCCGGTCTCGAGCTTCGCGCGGCCGTCGGTGATCTCCTTGCGGCCGTCGACGATCTTCTGGCGCTGCTCGTCGAGCTGGTCCTGGGTGTCGAACCCGCTCGTCGCACCCTTGACGCCGTCGAGCTTCTCGACCTCGGTCAGGAAGTCCGCGATCTCCGACTTCTGCGCGTCGGTGAACGCCTTGCCGTTCTTCGTCTCGAAGACGATCGTGCCGTTGCCGCCGTTCGCGGACGGGAACTTGTCGGCGAGCTCGTCCTGCACCTGACTGGTCTTGGTGTTGGGGATCGAGATCGCCGACGAGATCGTGCCCGAGAACAGGCTGTAGGTGACGCCGGCGACGGCCATGATCACCACCCAGGTGATGATCACGAGCCAGTGGCGTCGTGCGGAGAACCGTCCGAGACGGTAGAGGAGACCGGCCATGCGGTTGCCCCGTTCCTTTCGTTGCAGGTGCTGTGTGGAGCGGGGTGCGCCGGTGGACCCCTGGGGAGGGAAGTGTCAGTCGGTGGGCATGTAGCCGCTGCGGACGCTGTGCACGAGTCGTGCGAGCAGGGCGTCCCAGTCGGCGACGGACTGCTCGTCGACCGCGGGGCCGGAGGTGGCCAGCCAGTGTTCCGCGATCACGACGATGCCGCTCATGAGCGACTCGACGAGCAGGGCCGCGTCGAGGGGATCGGCCGCCGGGTAGCGGCGTGCGACCTCGTCGCGGAGTCGTTCGGTGACCCGCGAGAACGCCGTCTGGGTGAGGACCGCGGCCTTCGGGTCGTCCTTGCCCGGGTCGCCGAGGATCCGGTACATGCTCGAGATCGCGGCCGCCAGGTCGGCACCGCGTGCGGCGGACTCGAGCTCGTCGAACATCGAGGCCCGGCTGCCGTCGCCGATCGGGGTGCGCGCCATGTCGGCGAGGAACCGGTCGATGATCACGGACAGTTCCTGCTCGCACACGGCCAGCAGGACCTCGTCCAGCGAGGCGAAGTGGTTGAACACCGTGCGCCGGGCGATGTCGGCCCGCGCCGCCAGGTCGTCGACGCTGAACTCACGGCCGCCGCGTTCGTCGATCAGGTCACGAGCGGCCTGCAGGATCGCCGCACGGTGCTTCGCCTTGAGGGCGGCGCGGCGGTCGGTCGTGAGGGTCACAGATGAGAACACTAGGTGCATCGATGCACTCGGTGCAACGAGCAGGAGGACATCTTCAGGTTCGTACCCCGCGGTGGAAACACGGTTCTGAACAGATGTGCACGTGATTGACTGCACCCAGCACGACCGCCGGTGCGACCGGTGGCGCGACCGCCAGCACGCCCGCCGTACGAAGGAGTACCCGATGCCCGTCCGCCTGTCCCCGGAGACCCTCGACGAGATCGCCGCGAGCGGCGTCGCCGTCCCGACCTACGACCGCAGCGGGATCACCGCCGGCATCGTGCACTTCGGCGTCGGCGGCTTCCACCGCGCGCACCAGGCGATGGTGGTCGACCGACTGCTCCAGCAGGGCGAAGCGCGTGAGTACGGCATCTGCGGCGTCGGTGTCCTCGAACAGGACCGCCGGATGGCCACCGCGATGGCGGAGCAGGGCGGGCTGTACACGCTCGTCCTCAAGCACCCGGACGGCACCCGCGAATCCCGCGTCGTCGGCAGCATCGTCGACTACCTGCTCGCAGTCGACGACCCGGACGCCGTGGTCGAGAAGATGGCGCACCCGGACACCAGGATCGTCAGCCTGACCATCACCGAGGGCGGCTACAACTTCGACCACGTCACCGGCGAGTTCGTCGCAGACGAACCCGGCGTCGCGGCCGACCTGCGCGGCGACGGACCACCCCGCACGGTGTTCGGCCTCGTCGTCGAAGCCCTGCGTCGGCGGCGTGACCGCGGCGAGCAGCCGTTCACCGTGATGTCGTGCGACAACATCCAGGGCAACGGCCACGTCGCCCGTGACGTGTTCACCGCCTACGCCCGCCTGCAGGACTCGGCGTTCGCGGACTGGATGGACGAGCACGTGTCGTTCCCGAACTCGATGGTCGACCGCATCACGCCGGTCACCGCCGACGAGGACCGCGCCTGGGTCCGCGACGAGCTCGGCATCGAGGACGCCTGGCCCGTCGTCGCCGAACCCTTCTTCCAGTGGGTGCTCGAGGATGACCACCCCGCGGGGCGCCCGCCGTACCAGGACGCCGACGTGCAGATCGTCGAGGACGTCGAGCCGTACGAACTCATGAAGCTCCGGCTGCTCAACGCCTCGCACCAGGGCCTGTGCTACTTCGGGTACCTGTCCGGCTACCGGTACGCGCACGAGGCCACGCAGGACCCGGCGATCGCCACCTTCCTGCGCCGGTACATGGACGAAGAGGGCTCGCCGACCCTGCACCCCGTGCCCGGCATCGACCTCGAGGACTACAAGTCCACCCTCATCGAGCGCTTCCAGAACCCCGAGGTCCGCGACACCCTGGCCCGGCTCTGCGCCGAGTCGAGCGACCGGATCCCGAAGTGGCTGCTGCCCGTCGTGCACGAGAACCTCGCCGCCGACCGCCCCGTCACGTTGTCGGCGGGCATCGTCGCGTCGTGGGCGCGCTACGACGAGGGCACGGACGAGTCCGGCGAGCCGATCGAGATCGTCGACCGGCTGGCCGAATCGCTGCACCGCATCGCGCTCACCCAGCGCGACGACCGGCTCGCCTTCATCGCGAACCGCCAGGTCTTCGGCGACCTGATCGACGACGAACGGTTCGTCGCGGCGTACCGCGACGCCCTCGACGGGCTCATCGCCGACGGCGCGCACGCCACGGTCGAACGCTTGTCGCGTTCCTGACGCGGGTCGCGCCCTGCGCGTGACCGGACGGCGGACGGGAGGCCCGGTGCCAGCTGGCACCGCGCCTCCCGTCCGATGCCCGGTAGCGTCGAGACCATGGCGACGATCGCGCTCATCAGCGGCGCTCCCGGGAGCGGCAAGACGACGCTCGCTTCGGCACTCGCCGCCGAACTCGGCTGGCCGCGCGTCGACCGCGACCAGCTGTACGCCGGGTTGATGGCCGGCGCCGACCTCGGTCGCGACGAGGTCGTGCCGCACGGCGTCCGGTTGTTCTGGACTGCGACGGCGCACCTCGCGGCAGCCGGGTGCAGCGTCATCGCCGACGCGACGCTGTACTGCGGTCAGTCCGAGGCTGACGTGCGCTCTGCCCTGGTGTCGGCCGGGGACGTGCGGAACGTGCACTGCCGATCCCCGCTGGCGTTCGACCGGTTCGTCGCCCGCGGTCACCGACAGGAGCTGAACGACCGGGTCGCGCGCAACGCGCCGGTCGTCGCCGAGCCGCTCGATCTCGGCGTCCCGCGGCTGGAGGTCGACACGACCGACGGATACGACCCGCTGCTCCCGCAGATCGTCGACTGGTTGCGCGGTTCGTCGTGAACCGGACCGACCGCCTGTACGCGCTCGTCGAGGAGCTCCGTGCCGCGGCGCCCGCCCTGCGGAGCGCACGCCGACTCGCCGAGCGGTTCGGGGTGAGCGTGCGCACGGTGGAGCGGGACCTGCTGACCCTCCAGCAGGCCGGCGTGCCGATCTGGGCCGAGCCCGGCAGGACCGGCGGGTACACGATCGACGCCCGTGCGACGCTCCCGCCGCTCGGGCTGACCGTCGACGAGGCGCTCGCGGTGGCGATCGGCCTCGGCACGCTCGGCTCCAGTCCCTTCCGTGACGCGGCTCGCAGCGCCGCCCGCAAGGTCACCGCGGTGCTGGCCGAGGACGACGCCCGACGGGCAGCGCGGCTCGCGAGCCGGGTGCACCTGCTCGAGTCGGGGGAGCGCACACCTGCTCCCACGGCGCTCGCCGGAGCACTGACCGGCGGGCGCGTCGTCCGGATGCGGTACCGCGATGCAGCGGGCGCGGAGACCGATCGCGTCGTCGAACCGCTCGGGTACATCGGGAAGGGCGAGGACTGGTACCTCGTCGCGTGGTGCCGGTTGCGTGACGGTGTCCGGGCCTTCCGCGGTGACCGGGTGCTGGCGGTCACGGAGACCGACGAGCCGGCACCGCCACGGGTGGTCCACCTCGACGAACTCGACATCCCGCACGGCGTGCTGCGTCCGGTGCTCGGCGACTGAGCCGCCCGATCCGCGTGCTGATCCGCCGAAACACCGACAGGACGCTGTCGCGGGGGCCCCGCATGCTCGACGAGTCCGGTCACGGTGGCCGGCCAGGAGGGCATCCCATGCAGTTCGCATCCATCCGGATCATCACCGACGACCTCGACGGGATGGTGCGGTTCTACGAACGCGTCACCGGCACCGAGGCTCGGCGGCCCGCCCCGGTCTTCGCCGAGATCGTGACCGGAGGCGCCGTGCTCGCACTCGCGACCCCGGCGACGGTGGCGATGCTCGGAGCGGCTGCGCCGGAGCCCCGCACGAACGGCGGCGTGTTCCTCGAGTTCGTGGTGGCCGACGTCGACGCCGTGTTCGAGGAGTTGCGCGCCGAGCTCGACGACGTCGTGCTGCAGCCGACGACGATGTCGTGGGGCAACCGGTCGGCGCTGTTCCGCGACCCCGACGGCAACCTCGTGAACCTCTTCAGTCGCCCCGCCTGAGCGAAGCCGCTCAGCGCGGCGTTCCGGCGCACGTGCAGCGCGCTCCGGACGGCCACCGGCGGCTGATCGCGCGCGTCACGCACTGGACGCAGCCACCCGCCCCGGCGGACGGGCCGTGGCGGGCGTCACCCGGGCCTCCCGTCCGCTCTGGATCGCGACCCGGATCGCGCCGCACCGTCAGTCGTCCGGGAGCACGTCGTCGTCCCACGGCACCGGCGTCGTCTCGCCCGTCTCCCAGTCGTGGCGCAGGATCCCGTAGCCGACCGACGCGACCGCGCGGCCGCCCTCGATCGGCCACCCCTCGCGGTAGTGCGCCTCCTTGACCCACCCAGCTCGCCCGAAGACCCGGCGCATCGCCGTGTTGTCCTCGCGGGTCTGCCCCTCGAACCGGGTCACCGACGGCATGGTGCCGAACACGTGGTCGGTGACCGCGCGCAGTGTCGGGACGCCGAGTCCGCGGCCGCGGAACGCACCGGCGATGCGCAGGTCGAACAGCGGGACCGGGTCTTCCAGGTCCTCGAGCCGGACGAACCCGACGCGACCGTGTTCCGCGTGGTCGATCCAGTACGAGTCGTGCTCGTCGTCGCGGTAGGACCCGGAGTCCACTGCCTCGACGGCGTCCGCCCGGCTCCACGACCGCCGCACGTGGAAGGGAAAGTCCTCGGTCGACAGGAAGTCGACGAGGGCATCGTGGTCGATCCCGATCGGGTCGAGCCGGATCAGCCGGACGGAGCGGTCGGTCATCCCGCCACGCTAGCGGGGCTGCAGCGTGGTGGCCCAGCGTCCGATCGCGTCGTACGCCTGCTCCCGCACGTCGGGCGCGGACAGCACCACGTCGTGCACGGCTCCCGGCAGTCGGCGGACCGTCACCTCGTTGCCGAGTGACAGGGCTCGGTGGGCCACCGTGTCGACGTTCAGCGCGACGTCGGCGTGTGCCATGCCGGGGTCCCACCGGGGTTGCAACATGCTCTTGTCGCTGAGCATGACCAGGACGGGGACCTGGATGTCGAGCCCGTGCTCGACCGTCTCCTGCCCCGCGAAGACCGCCGCGAGCCACCCGGGGTGCAGGGGGAACCCGCGTTCCGGCCGCCACTGCTGGTCGTACGTCCACGAGCCCTCGCCCGCGGCCGACACGGTGCGCGTGTAGAAGCCGGGATCGACGGCGGGCATCGGGGCGAGGGGGTTCCGCTTCGCGCCGAGCTTGATGACGGGCGCGACGATCGCCCGGCCCACGGCGGTCGCCTGGAACTCGAGCCAGGGACTGTTCAGGATGATCCCGTCGACGAGTTCCGGGTGCCGCGCAGCCCACAGCGACAGCGTCAGACCGCCGGTGGAGTGCCCCATCAGCACGAGTCGCCGCTCACCGGGGCCGGGATGCTCGGCGGACACCGCGTCGAGCGCTGCGGCGATGTCCTCGTCGTACACCGCCAGGTCGTCGACGTTCCCCGGGGTCTGCTGGGGGCGGAGGCTCCGGCCGTACTTCCGCAGGTCCAGTGCGTGGAAGCGGGCACCGAGCCGTTCGAGCCGCTCGGCGAGCTCCGTCTGGAAGAAGTAGTCCGACCACCCGTGCACGTACAGCACGTCAGCGCCGTGCAGCGGTCCGCGCCCGTGCAGCAACAGGTCGGTCGGGGTGTGGCGACGACGGACCAGGGTGGCGACGACGGGCCCCTCGGAGTCGGTGCCGAGCGGGAGTTCGAGTCGCTCGTAGGGCGCCCCGAGGACGTCCTCGTGCCAGCGCTGGACGACCATGTCCCCACCGTATCCGGCACCGCTGCGGGTGGTACCGGGGTACCACGACCGCCCCGCGGAGATCGTCTGCGACGGCGATGTGGCGGACCCGGCCGTCTCCGTACCGTTGCCGCATGATCGAGATCCAGAACCTCACCAAGCGCTACGGCGAGAAGGTCGCCGTCGACGACGTGTCCTTCACGGTGCGTCCCGGCGTCGTCACCGGCTTCCTCGGTCCGAACGGCGCCGGCAAGTCCACCACGATGCGCGCCGTCGTCGGGCTGGACCGGCCCACCTCGGGTACCGCCCACGTCGACGGGCGCCCCTACCGTGAACTACGCGACCCGCTCCGTCGCGTCGGCGCGCTGCTCGAGGCGAAGGCCGTCCACAAGGGCCGCAGCGCCTTCGAGCACCTGTCGGCGCTCGCCGCGACGCACCGGATCCCGGCGGCCCGCGTGCACGAGGTCATCGGGATGACCGGCCTCGAGAACGTCGCGAAGAAGCGCGTCGGCGGGTTCTCGCTCGGCATGGGGCAGCGGCTCGGGATCGCGGCGGCCCTGCTCGGCGACCCGCAGACGCTGATCCTCGACGAGCCGGTCAACGGCCTCGACCCCGAGGGCGTCGTGTGGGTGCGTCGGCTCGCCCGCAGCCTGGCCGCCGAGGGGCGTGCGGTGTTCATCTCGAGCCACCTGATGAGCGAGATGGCCCTGACCGCCGACCGCATCGTCGTGATGGGCCGCGGCCGCGTGCTCGCGGACACGGACATCGCGGACCTGGTCGCCGCCGCCACGGAGCGGTCCGTCACCGTCCGGACGCCGGAACCCGAGCGGCTCCTCGACGCGATCGCCGGACCGGACGTCACCATCGGCTACGAGGGCGACGGGGCGCTGCAGGTCCGTGGCCTCGGCGCCGAGCAGATCGGTGAGGCAGCGGGTGCTGCCGGCATCGTCCTGCACCAGCTCGCCACCACCGAGGCGAGCCTGGAGCAGGCCTACCTCGAACTCACGCACGACCAGGTCGAGTACCGATCGGAGGTGGCCCGGTGAGCGCGGTCACGAGCAACACCCTGCCGCGGCACGACGGAGCCGGCAGCCACTCGTCCGGCAGCTACTCGTCCGGCATCCACTTCTCCGGCGTCCTGCGCTCGGAGTGGATCAAGCTCCGCTCGCTGCGGTCGACGGCGTGGAGCTTCCTGCTGCTGCTCGTCCTGCCGATCGGCATCGGCGTGCTGTTGGCGGCCTTCGCGGACACCGACAGGCAGGGGCTCTCCGGCGACGCGGCGCGGAACGCCCTGGTGCAGTACAGCACGAGCGGCACGATGCTCTCGGTCCTGATCGTCGCGGTGATCGGCGCCCTCGTCGTCACCGGCGAGTACGGCACCGGTATGATCCGCTCGTCGTTCGCGGCGGTCCCGCGGCGGTCGGTCGCGCTGGCGGCGAAGGCGATCGTCCTCGCCGTGGTCGTCTTCGTCACGAGTGCCGTCAGCGTGTGGGCCACCGCGTTCATCACCCTGCCGATCGCGGCGGGCCGGAACGTCGAGGCGTCGCTGGACGCGAGCGTCGCGATGCCGCTGCTCGGCGCCTCGGTCTACCTGACGCTCATCGCGCTGCTCGCCTTCGCGGTCGGGGTGGTCCTGCGTTCCACCGCCGGGGCGATCGCGTGTGTGCTCGGGCTGATGCTCGTCGCCCCGGTCGTCGTGCAGTTGGTGCAGTCGTTCACCGGAGCGGACTGGCTCGGCACGCTCACCAACCTGCTGCCGCAGAACGCTGGGCAACCGCTCATGCAGTTCGGCACCGAGGTCACCTCGGGATGGCACGACGGCGTCCTAGCCTTGGGGGGATGGAGCGGATTCGCGGTACTGCTGGCCTGGGTGGTCGTCGCTTCGGTGACGGCGCTCGCCCTGGTCGAGAAGCGGGACGCGTGACCTCTGCCGACCTCGCCCCCGGTGCCGTCCAGGACGGCGCCGGGGGCATCGCCCTGCCCGACGCACCCGGCCGACTCCGGCGGTTCTGGGCGCGCCACCCGGTCCTGACCGATGCGCTGCTCATGGTCTTCTGGGGCGCGATCGAGGTCGTCGTGGCGTTCCGGAGTGCGTGGCAGGTCGACGGGAGCCCCGCCGCGCGGCTCACGGTCGTCGTCCTCGTGGTCATCGCCGTCTCCGGCATCCCGCTCCGGCGCACGCACCCCGCGGCGACGGCGGTGCTCGGGCTGGCGTCGGTCGTCGCGATGACGTGGACGGAAGCGGGGTACTCCCCGGTGCTCTTCACGGTCTACGCCGCGACCGTGTGGTGGTCGCGCGCCGCCGGCTGGTGGACGGCCGCGGTCGCCACGGTGCTGGCTGCCGGAGCCACGGCCCTGCGCGTCTGGGTGATCGCACCCGGATCCGGCGGGCTCGCCGACGTCCTGTACCCGCAGCCCACGGCCTTCCTGCTCGCATCGGTGCTGATCGGGATCAACGTCGCCAACCGCCGTCGCTACACGCAGGCCCTGATCGACCGCGCGCACCAGCTGGCACGGGAGCGCGACCAGCAGGCGCAGCTCGCCACCGCCGCGGAACGGGCCCGGATCGCGCGCGAGATGCACGACATCGTGTCCCACTCGCTGACCGTCATGGTGCGGCTGGCCGAGGGTGCGGCGGCCGGGGCCTCCTCCGGGCCGTCGTCCGGCGCGGCCGAGTCCGCAGCGACGACGGCCATGCGCGGAGTCGCCGACGTCGGCCGCGGCGCGATGGGGGACATGCGCCGCATGCTCGGGGTGCTCGGCGGCGACGGTGAACCCGCGCTCGCGCCGCAACCGGGCGTCCACGACGTCCCGCAACTCGTCGACCGGTTCCGTGCGCTGGGCACGCCCGTCGCCCTCGAACTCGTCGGCGTCGTCCCCGAGGACGACGCCCTGCAGCTCGCCGTGTACCGGGTCGTGCAGGAGGGCCTCACCAACACCGCCCGGCACGCGCAGCACGTCCGATCGGTGGACGTCCAGGTGGCCGCGTCCGCCACCGAGGTCACCGTGGTCGTCACCGACGACGGTCGGACGGGAGGCCCGGCTCGGCCCGACGGGTCGGCGCACGCCACGACGGGGTCGGGTCGAGGGCTCATCGGGATCGACGAGCGCATCCGCGCGCTGGGTGGGCAGGTGCGCGCGGGCTCCCGCGACGGCACCGACGGTTGGCAGATCCGGGCGACCATCCCGGTCAGGACGGAGGACCGATGATCCGCGTCGCGATCGTCGACGACCAGCAACTCATCCGGACCGGGTTCCGGCTGCTGCTCGAGGCACAACCCGACATCGAGGTCGTCGGTGAGGCCGGCGACGGCGGTGCGGGCGTGCGGCTCGTCCGTGCCCTGCGTCCGGACGTCGTGCTGATGGACGTCCGGATGCCCCACGTCGACGGCGTCACGGCGACGGCCGCGATCGTCGAGCAGGTCCCCGAGACCCGGGTGCTCGTGCTGACGACCTTCGACCTGGACGAGTACGCGTTCGGTGGCCTGCGTGCCGGGGCGAGCGGGTTCCTGCTGAAGGACGTGAGCGCCGCGCAGCTCCTCGACGCCGTCCGGTCCGTGGCAGCGGGCGAGGCCGCCGTCTCACCGCGGGTGACGCGCCGGATGCTCGAGCTCTTCGGCTCGGTGCTGCCGGACGACCGGCCGGCGGGTCCGGACCCGCTGGAGCCCCTGACCCCGCGCGAGCGCGACGTGCTGCTCGCGATGGCCCGCGGGCTGTCGAACCCCGAGATCGCCGCGCACCTGGTGACGAGCGAGTCCACGGTCAAGACCCACGTCGGGCGGGTGCTCGGCAAGCTCGGGCTGCGCGACCGGGTGCAAGCGGTGATCTTCGCCTACGAGCACGGACTGGTGCCGCGGTCCTGACGGGGCGCCGATCGCGTGGCGGCGCGCTCAGCTGCGGGGTGCGCGCGAGAAGAACAGGGTGATCGCGCCGAGGGCGATGGACGCCACGATGAGCACCCAGGCGAGCACGGGGATCAGCCCGTCCCACGGGGTGAACAGGAGCACGATGCCGATCACCAGCACGACGGCGGCGGCGATCAGCACGAGGCGATGCGGTCTTGCCGGATGGGTTCTGGTCACATGGGTACCGTACGCGTCCGGACCGCGGACGGGCGGAACGCCGATGCGCCCGGCGATCAGCCCCGGGCGTCGACTCCGCGGCGGTGCCGTGCCGCAGGGTGGCGGCTCGGCAGTCGTGACGGCCCGCCGCCCTGAACGCGCTGGCGAAGCGTCTCGCCGTCGGTGTACCGCTCGGGCAGCCGGCCGCGTTCCCGCAGCAGTGGGGTGACGTGGGTCGCGAAGTCGCGCACGGTGTCGAACGAGTGGTACTGCCGCAGGTTGATGCCGTCGATCCCGTCGTCGTCCAGCCAGCCTTCGATCTGTTCGGTGACGGCCTCGGGGACACCGGCAGCCCAGAAGGCGCCGTGCCATGCCTCGTTCACCCGGTCCAGGAGCTCTCCCACGGTCTGGTCCAGGGCAACGCGGCCGACCAGCCGCTCGCCGCCCTCCACCCCTTCGGCATCGAGTGCGTCCCGGACGGAGCGGGTGCGCGGGTGCGCGAGGGCGTCGAAGGGCACGCTCCCGTGGATGAGGGGGCCTTCCTCGCTCTGGAACGCGCGGTACTGGGCGACCTTGTCGTCCACGTCGCGCTGCGTCGGCGCGGTGATCACGGCGGCCTGCGTCACGAACTTGACGTCGTCACGGTCACGGCCCGCCGACTCGGCGGCGGCCCGGACGGCGTCAGCGGTGCGCTCGACGCCGTGCCCGCCGGTGAAGACGACCTCGGCGTGCCGGCCCGCGCGGGCGATGCCGGCCGGCGAACCGGTCGCCAGGAACAGGGTCGGGGTGCGCTGCGGCGACGGCTCGGACAGGTGCGGGCCGGCGACCCGGAAGTGATCACCGACGTGGTCGATCGGGTGGACCTTCGCGGGGTCGGTGTAGATCCCGCGTTCGGCGTCCCGAAGGACGGCGCCGTCCTCCCAGGAGCCCTCCCACAGCTGGTACAGCACCTCGAGGTACTCGTCAGCGATCTCGTACCGGGTGTCGTGCGGGATCTCGGTCGCCAGGCCGAAGTTGCGGGCTGCGTTCGGGAGGTAGCTCGTGACGACGTTCCAGCCGACGCGGCCGTTCGTCAGGTGATCGAGCGTCGACATCCGTCGCGCGAACGCGAACGGGGGCTCGTAGCTGGTCGAGAAGGTGATGCCGAAGCCGAGGTGCTCCGTCACGGCCGCCATCGCCGGGACCACGAGCATCGGGTCGTTGTTCGGGATCTGCAACCCCTCGCGCAGCGCCGGTGCAGCGGAGCCGCCGTACACGTCGTAGGCCCCGAGGACGTCGGCGATGAACACCGCGTCGAACTGCCCGGCCTCGGCGGTGCGCGCCAGCTCGGTCCAGTACCGGATGTCCGTGTAGCGGTGCCGGTTGTTGCCGGGCAGGCGCCACAACCCGTGGGTGATGTGGCCGACGCAGTTCATCTCGAACACGTTGAGCAGCAGGCGTTTCGGCATCCCCCGAGCGTAGGAACCGACGCCGGATCCCCGGTGTTCGTGACGGAGTGCTACGTGCGTGGCGACGTCATCCGACGGCACAGAGCGGACCAGGTGTGACGCCGGATGTCCGTCCGTTGCGGAGTGTTGCCCGGCGCTCGCGGCCGACGGACCCCGGCCGTACCGTCCTTCCCCATGGTTCGTCTCTCACTCCGACCGTTCGTGGTCGCGGCCTCGGTGGTCGCCGTCGTGACGCTGCTCGCGGGCTGCGCCGACGGGTCGACCGCCGCGGGCCGCGACCGGGGCCCGGTCCGCGGCGGCACGCTCGTGTACGCCACCGACCGCGAACCGACCTGCCTCGACCCGCACAACTCCGGGGACATGCCGCAGACGTACATCGCCAGGCAGTACCTGGACTCGCTCGTGTCGCTGCAGGAGGACGGCAGCGTGCGGCCGTGGCTCGCGTCCAGTTGGACGATCTCGGACGACGGCAAGCAGTACGACTTCACACTGAAGCAGGGCGTGCGGTTCACTGACGGCACCCCGTTCGACGCTCAGGCCGTGGTGGACAACTTCACGCAGATCCTCGACCCAGCGACGCAGTCCTCGACCGATCTGCTGTACTTGACGGGGTACTTCGACAAGGCCACCGCGATCAGTGACCACGTCGTCCGGGTCTCCCTGAAGCGGCCGTACTCCCCGCTCCTCGCCGCGCTGTCGCAGGCGTTCTTCGGCATGGAGTCGCCGAAGGCCATGGCACGGGGACTCGCCGCGAACTGCGAGTCGCCGGTCGGCACCGGGCCGTTCGAGGTCACGAAGTGGAACCACGAGCGGGACGTCGAACTGGTCCGGAACGACACGTACAACAGCGCGCCGGACGACGCGAAGCACCAGGGTCCCGCGTACCTGGACGGCATCACGTGGAAGTTCCTGAAGGACAACACCACCCGGTACGGCGCACTCAGCTCGGGCGAGGCGGACGTCATCTTCAACGTGCCGCCGGAGAGCGAGGGCCTGGCGAAGTCGGATCCGTCGATCGAGCTGCAGTCGTTCGTGCACTCGGGATCGCCGTTCAGCCTGGACATCAACACGCAGAGCGCGGTCTTCAGCGACATCCGCGTCCGCAAGGCGTTCGTGCACGCCTCGGACGCGAAGGAGGCCGTCGAGAGCGCCTACAACGGCGTGTTCCCGTACGAGGGCAACAACGTCTCCTCGGGCACACCGCACTACGACGCCGCGCACCACGAGCCCTTCCCGTACGACCCGGCAGCGGCGAAGGAACTCCTCGACGACGCCGGCTGGAACGGCCGTGACGCCGACGGCTACCGGACGAAGGACGGACGGACGCTCACGGTGAAGCTGCCGTACAACGCGGACTCCGCCGAGACCCCACCGGCGGACGTCACGATCCTGCAGGACATCCAGGCGATGGAGAAACGCGTCGGGATCAAGGTCGTGCTGCAGGCGCTCGACTCCTCCTCGATGAACGCCGTGTGGGGCGACCCGAAGGCCTACGACCTGCTCGGGAACTACTGGAACAGCCCGACCCCGCACGTCATGTACATCAAGTACTCGAAGGCGACCTACGACGTCGACAACGGGCAGAACTCGGCGTTCGCCTACGACGACGAACTCGACCGGCTGCTCATCGAGGGCACGGCGACGACCGACCCGGCGAAGCAGGCGACCGCGTACTCGAAGGCGCAGGCACTGCTGTCGTCCAAGGCCTGGTCGCTGCCGCTCTACCCGATCCAGACCCGCCTCGGGATCTCCGAGCGCGTCAGCGGCGTGTGGATCGAGCCGAGTGAGGGCGAGCCCGTCCTCTCCGACGCCTACTTGATCGACGGAGGCAAGTGATGGTCGTCCGAGTCACACGGCGCCTCGTCGAGGCGGTGGTCCTGCTCCTCGCCGTCGGCACCATCGTGTTCTTCCTCGAACACGCGGTGCCCGGTGACCCGGCGGTCGCGATCCTCGGTGGTGCCGCTGCTCACCCCACGAAGGAAGCCGTCGCCGCCGTCACGGAGCAGTACGGTTTCGACCGGCCGCTCATCGTGCAGTACGGCGACTTCCTCGGCGGGCTGTTCCGGCTCGACTTCGGGGAGTCCTACACACTGAAGCAGTCCGTCACGACCGTCATCGCGGGACAGATCGGCCCGACCCTGGCGCTGACGGTGTCCGCGCTCGTCATCGCGTGGTTGCTCTCCATCGCCTCGACGCTCCTCACTGCCGGACGTCCCGGAATCGTCGGACGCCTCGGCTCGGTGCTCGAGACGGTCGCGGCCGGACTCCCGCAGTTCTGGCTCGGCCTCGTACTGCTGCTCGTCTTCGCGGTCCAGTTGCACTGGTTCCCGGTCATCGGGTCGGGCGTGCTCGGCATCGTCCTGCCGGCGCTGACCCTGGCCATCCCGCTCGCCGGGTTCCTCGGGCAGGTCACCCGCGACGAGTTCGAGGACAAGCAGCAGCAGCCGTTCGTCCTCTCCGCCCGCAGCCGTGGTCTGTCCGACCGTGCGATCCGCGGGAAGTACGTACTCCGGCACGCGGCGCTCCCCGGAGTCACGCTGTCCGGCTGGGGGCTCGGATCGTTGGTCTCGGGAGCCGTCATCGCCGAGGTCGTGTTCGCCCGCCAGGGCATCGGGCAGGTCCTGGTCACGGCCGTGAGCGCGCAGGACCTGCCGCTCGTCATCGGCATCACCTTCGTCGTGGCACTCGTCTACGTCGTGGCGAACATCCTGACCGACATCGCGTACGTCCTGGTGGACCCGAGACTGCGCCACACGAGCGGAGCCGCAGCATGACCACCGCAACGATCGCACCCAGCGAACCCCGTGCCCTGCAACCAGACCCGGCACCGGCCGAGGCCGGTGTCCGCACGGTGCGTCGAGCCTCCCATCCGTTGCGCCGCGTCTCGTTCTGGGTGGCCGCCGCCTTCATCGCGCTCGTCGCGATGGCGGCCCTCTGGCCATCCCTGCTCGCACCACAGGACCCGCTCGCCATCGACCTGGGCAAGAGCTTCGACGCACCCAGTGCGCAGCACGTCTTCGGGACCGACCAGTCCGGCCGGGACGTCTACTCGCGTGTCGTGCACGGGGCCGGCCAGTCGGTCCTGATCGGGGTCGGCGCGACCGCGCTCGGCCTCGCCGGGGCCGTCCTCCTCGGCGTCCTCGGCGGACTCGGCGGCCGAGCGGTCGACGCCGTGGTGACGCGTGTCATCGAGGTGCTCTACGCGTTCCCGGGCATCCTGCTCGCGCTCATCCTGATCGCCGTCTTCGGGTCGAGCGCCGGGACACAGATCCTGGCCGTCGGCATCGCGACGATCCCGGGGTACGCCCGGATGGTGCGTGGGCAGGTGCTCGCGGTCCGCGGGGCCGCGTACGTGCAGGCCGAACGCGCGCTCGGGCACTCCTCGGCGCACGTGCTGTTCCGGACGCTGCTGCCCAACGCCTTCCGACCGCTCACCGTGCTCGTCACGCTCGGCATCGGGCAGGCGATCGTCTGGGCGTCCGCGCTCGGGTTCCTCGGCATGGGCGTGCAGCCGCCCGCCCCGGAGTGGGGCGCGATGCTCAACGCCGGCCGGAACTACCTGCAGCAGGCGTGGTGGCTCGACTTCTGGCCGGGCGTCGTGATCGTCCTGCTCGCGCTGTCACTGACCGCCGTCGGTCGCGCCCTGCAGACCCTGACCCAGCCTGGAGGCCCCCGGTGACCACCGCATCGCAGCTCACGTCCGCCACGGCGTCCGTCCCGTTCCGTGGTGGCGACGATCCCGTCGTCGACGTCCGGAGTCTCTCCGTCGCCTTCGGCGGCCGCACCGTCGTGCAGGACGTCTCCTTCACGCTCGAGGCCGGACGCTGCGTGGCGATCGTCGGTGAATCCGGCTCCGGCAAGAGCGTCACGGCCCGGTCGCTGCTCGGGCTGAACGGTCCGACGTCGACGACCACGGCCTCGACGCTGTCGCTCGGCGGACGCGACCTGCGCGACCTGTCCGACGGCTCGTGGCGGAAGGTGCGCGGGAAGGAGGCCGGGTACGTGCTGCAGGACGCCCTCGTCTCGCTCGATCCGCTCCGGAAGATCGGGGCGTCCGTCGCCGACGCGCTCCGGGTGCACGGCGTCGGACCGCGGGCGGAGCGCGAACGGCAGGTGCTCTCGCTGCTCGAGCGCGTCGGGATCCCGTCGCCGTCGTTGCGTGCGCGGCAGCTGCCGTCGGAACTGTCCGGCGGGCTCCGGCAGCGCGCGCTCATCGCCGCGGCGATCGCCCTCGACCCCGCGGTGCTCATCGCCGACGAGCCGACGACGGCGCTCGACACCACCGTGCAGGCGCAGATCCTCGCGCTCCTCGACGAGCTCCGCGCAGGCGGGACCGGGCTCGTGCTCATCAGCCACGACCTCGGCGTCGTCGAACGGCTCGCGGACGACGTCGTGGTGATGCAGCACGGTGTCGTCGTCGAGCAGGGGCCGGTCGGCGCCGTCCTCGGCGACCCGCAGGACCCGTACACGAAGCGGCTGCTCTCGGCGATCCCCGCAGCGCACGCGCCGGGCACACGGTTGTCCGACGCTCCCCGTGCCACCCTCGCGCCGCGGCCGGCCTCGCGGCCGGTGCCCGTCGCCGGATCGGTGGTGCTCTCCGTCTCGCACGTCAGCAAGCGCTACCGCGGCCCCGACCGGGTCGTCCGGACCGTGGTCGACGACGTGTCGTTCGACCTGCGCGCAGGGGAGACGCTCGGGATCGTGGGGGAGTCCGGCTCCGGGAAGTCCACGACGGCTGCCATCGCCCTCGCGCTGACCCCGCCGTCCTCGGGCTCCGTCACGTTGGAGGGACGGCCCTGGTCGGCACTGTCGGAGCGTGCTCGTCGCGGTGATCGACCGCGGATCGCAACGGTGTCGCAGGACCCCCTGTCGTCGTTCGACCCGCGCCGCAGCGTGGGAGAGCTGATCCGTTCGGCGCTCACCGGGGCGCGAGCCGCCCGTGGCACACCCGAGGACGGTCGTTCCGACACCGCTCGCACGGAGGAGCTGCTCACGGGCGTCGGACTCGACCTGTCCATCGCACGCCGGCACCCGTCGACGCTGTCCGGCGGCCAGCGACAGCGCGTCGCCATCGCCCGCGCGCTCGCCACCGATCCAGACGTGCTCGTCCTGGACGAGGCCGTCAGCGCGCTCGACGTGTCCGTCCAGGCGCAGGTGCTCGACCTGCTCGCCGACATCCGACAGGAGTACGGAACCGCTGCGCTCTTCATCTCGCACGACCTCGGTGTGATCCACCACGTCAGCGATCGCGTGCTCGTGCTGCGCGACGGTCGTGTCGTCGAGGAGGGAACGGCCGACCAGGTGTTCCGCTCGCCGCGCGACCCGTACACGCAGGGGCTGCTCGACGCGATCCCGGGCGTCAGCGCCCACCGGAACCTCCAGGAGGAATCATGACCACCACGACACTGCCCACCCCCACCTCCCTGCTGGAGCGCTTCGCGCCGGTGTTCGAGCGGATCGCGGCCGGGGCGGTGGAGCGCGAGCAGAGCCGTTCCCTGCCGCACGAACCGGTCAGGTGGCTGGCGGATTCGGGCTTCACAGCCGTGACGGTGCCGACGTCCTCCGGCGGTGCGGGTGCGTCGGCGACCGACCTCTTCGCGCTGCTCATCCGTCTCGCGGAGGCCGACTCGAACATCCCGCAGCTCCTCCGCGCGCACTTCGCCTTCGTCGAGGAACTGCTGCTCGAACCCGACGTCGTCCGCCGTGACGAGTGGTTCACCCGCATCGCCGCGGGCGAGGTCTTCGGCAACGCCAGCCACGAGCGCTCGACCGCAGCGGTCGGATCCCTGTCGACGCACATCGTGCCCGACGGCGACGGCTGGCGCCTGCACGGTGAGAAGCACTACAGCACCGGCACGATCTTCGCCGACTGGACGACCGTCTCCGCGCGCACACCGGACGGGCACACCGTCGGGGTCACCGTGCGGGTCGACGACCCCGGTGTGGAGGTCCGCGACGACTGGAACGGCTTCGGGCAGCGGCTGACCGGCAGCGGCACGACGAAGTTCGACGGCGTCCGCGTGGAGCTCTGGCAACTCCGACCCGAGCGTTCGGAGCGGCGAACCGTGCTGCCGGCGTTCCTGCAGACCGTGCTGCTGGCGTCGCTCGCCGGGGTCGGCGCCGCGGCCGCCCGCGACGCCGCATCGTTCGTACGGTCACGGACCCGGCACTACCAGCACGGAGTCGGGGCGACCGCGGCCACGGACCCGCTCGTGCAGTCCGTCGTCGGCCGCATCGCATCGGACGCGATCGCCGCCGAGGCCCTCGTCCTGGACGCCGCCGCGGCCATCGACGCTGCGCACGGCGCGATCGAGTCCGGTGATGACGGAGCCGACGCGCTGATCGATGCGGCCGAACTCCGGACGATCGCCCTCCAGGGAGTGGTGGTCGAGATCGTGCTGCGGGCGGCGACCACGCTCTTCGAGGTCGGCGGGGCCAGCGCCACCGACCGTGACCGTTCCCTCGACCGGCACTGGCGGAACGCGCGGACCCTGTCGTCGCACAACCCGGTGGTGTTCCAGCAACGGGTGATCGGCGACCACCTGGTCAACGGCTCCCCGCTGACCTACTTCTGGGCCACGGGTGAGACCGGGTGATCACGCCGGCTGACCTCGTGCGGAGCTACGCTGGCGGACAGTGACACGTCCTCCCGCTCTGTGACCCAGAGCACACCCAGCGGCACCGGTTCGCTCCTCGGACGAGGGGCGGTGGTCTCGTGCGCCCGGAACGGGGACTCCCGACGGAGTTCCCCAGCACCCCGGCGCCCTGTCGAGTCCACTCCAGAGAGACCGTTCGTCCATGTCATCGTCTTCTTCTTCTTTTCCTCCTCTTTCTCCTTCTTCTCCCGCCGACCGCTCGGCCCTCCGCGCTTCGTGCGGTGACTGCTTCGCGCTCTGCTGCACCGCCTTCGGGTTCCAGCGGTCCAGCGACTTCCCGATCGACAAGGCCGCGGGGACCCCGTGCCGCAACCTGGCCGACGACTTCTCCTGCACGATCCACCAGGCCCTCCGTCCACGGGGCTTCACCGGATGCACCACCTTCGACTGCTTCGGGGCCGGCCAGTACGTCTCGCAGGTCCTGTTCGACGGCACGAGCTGGGTCGACGAACCCGACTCGAAGCCCGAGATGTTCCGGGCCTTCGCCGTCGCCCGGCAGCTCCACGAGATGCTCTGGTACCTGGCCGAGGCGGTGTCCCGATCGACCGTTCTGGGGTCTGCGGAAGCACCGACCGTGCTCGGGCGCCGCATTCAGCAGGTCCTCGACGGCGAGCTGGCCGACGTCATCGCGGTGGACGTCGAGTCGCTCCGGTTCGACGTTCGTTCCGTCCTGATCGACGTCAGCGCCGAGGCTCGAGGTGGGTACCCCGCCGCCGGTGAGGCGGTCGGTGACCTGCACCCGTCGGCTGACCTGGCCGGCCGCGACCTGCGATCTCGTGTCCTGGTCGGCGCCGATCTGCGCGGTGCGGTCCTGATCGCCGCGGACCTGCGGGGAGGCGACCTGTCTGGCGTGGACCTGCTCGGGGCGGACCTGCGCGATGCCCGGCTCGGGGGAGCGGACCTGTCGAACGCGCTGTTCCTCACCCAGCCGCAGGTGAACGCCGCCCAGGGTGACGCATCCACGGTGCTGCCCGACGACCTGGACCGCCCGTCACACTGGTCGCTCCGGTGATCCGGTGATCCGGGTCAGGGCAGAACGATGACCTTGCCGGCGATCCTCCCGGCTGCGCCCTCGGTGTGCAGTGCGGGGAGCTCGGCGAGCGGGATGCGCCGCGTGACCTCGACCGTCAGTGCACCGTCGTCGACCAACGCGACGAGCTCCGTCAGGCGTTCGCGGTTCGGCAGGACGAACACGGTCGCTGCGCGCACGGCTCGGGACTCGTCACCCGGGGTGGCCATGAACGCCGTCGTGCTCACGACGACCCCGCCGTCGCGGACCGCTGCGACGTCCGCCGCGAACTGCTCGGGCTCGATCGGCGCCAGGTTGAGCAGCACGTCGACCTGACCGTCGAGGGCGTCGAGCAGGTCGACGTCGGTGTGGTCGATGACCTGGTCGGCACCGGCCGCGCGCACGGCATCGGCACTGCGGGGGCTGGCGGTCGCGATGACGTGTGCTCCGGCGCGCTTGGCGAGCTGGACGGCGTACTTGCCGACGACCCCGCCGGCACCCACGACGAGCAGCCGCTGTCCGGCGGTGAGCCGGCCGTCGTCGAACAGGGCCTGCCAGGCGGTCAGCGCGACGGACGGCAGCGCGGCCGCGTCGGCCAGTGGGATGCTCGTCGGCGCTGCGACCACGGCGTCCGCCGGTGCGATGACGTACTCGGCTGCCCCGCCGTCGCGGTCCATCGGCAGGAACGCGATGCCCGCGTCGCCCACGGTCAACCCGGTCACCCCCTCGCCGATCGCGTCGACCGTGCCGGAGACGTCGTAGCCGGGGACGTGCGGCAGCTGGATCGGGATCGGCAGGAAGCCGGCCCGCATGCCGTTGTCTGCGGCGTTGTACGCGGACGCCGCGACGCGGAGCCGCACCTGACCCGCTGCCGGGGTCGGCTGCTCGACCTCGCCGTACTGGAGGACCTCGGGTCCGCCGACTTCGTGGAACTGCACTGCCTTCATGATGATGCCCTTTCGTAATTGCTTCGAATTCGAAGCGCTTGTCGGAGACGCTAGCACTGCTTCGAACTCGAAGCAACAGGTAGGATGGCTGTATGAGCGACACCCCCACCGCACTGACCCCGACACAGCTCGGCGCCTACTTCGCGCTGACCGAGGTGAGTGCACTCCTGCGCCCCGCGGTCGAGAAGCAGCTCCGCGACGTCGGCGGGTTGAGCACTGTGCAGTTCCAGCTCCTGGCGCGGCTGGGGGATGCTCCGGACGGGCATCTGCGCATGACGGACCTGGCCGACGGTGTCGTGTACAGCCGAAGCGGTCTGACCTACCAGGCGCAACTGCTCGAACAGCGCGGGCTCGTCACGAGGTCCCCGTCGCCGGACGACGAGCGCAGCACCGTCGTCGCGATCACCGACGCGGGGCGCGAGGTCCTGGAGCAGGTGTTCCCCGGGCACATCGGTACGGTCCACTCGCTGCTGTTCGCCGCCATCTCGGACGACGACGCCAGCGACCTCGCACGGGTCCTCGGGCGCATCAGCGAACACCTGCGATCAAACCCGCCGCGGTCAGCGTCGCGACGATCCGCGAAGGGGGCGTCCGCGTGACCGTCGGAGCGCGCGCCGCTCGGTGGATCATCGTCGTCTCGGTCGTCGTCGGAGTGGCGCTGACCGTCTACGCGACGTCCTACTGGCTGTTCCCGACAGCGTTCCAGTTGCAGGAACGGTTGCCCGACGGGTCGATCAACCCGCGTGCATGGGCCGATCTGCTCGTCTCGTACGCCCTCGCGCTCGGGTGCTTCGCGGTCGCCGGATGGGTGGGCGTGCAGCGGCTCCGCGCCCGCCGCCGCTGAGGCGTCAGCTGCGCGTGCGTGACCGTCGCCGCGACACGGTGTCGCTTCCGTCGGGGGACCGGTACCGGATGCCAGCGCGACCTGCGAGGGTGGAGCGATGACCCTCGAGATGCTCTGGGAACGTGCCGATCCCGCCCAGGTGCTGCGGAGCCGCTTCGGGTTCACGGACGTCGCCGCTGCCGAGGACTGGGTCATCCGGACGCTCGACCGGTGGTGGAACGTGCACGTCGTCGTGTGCGAGCGCATCGTGATGAGTGACCACAACGCGCTCGCCTGGGTGTCGACCGCTGACGGCCGGATGCTCCTGAAGTGGTCCATCGCACCGGAGGGGTTCGAGCGCTTGGCGTTCGCGGCGGACCTCACGACGTGGCTCGCGGAGCGCGGCCTGCCCGTTTCCGCCCCGGTGCCGACGCCCGACGGACGGGTGCAGGTCGAGGACGACGGGGTCTCGATGGGGCTCCAGCGCGTCATCGACGGAACACTGCTGGACGTCCGTGAACCGGCAGAGGTCCGCGCCGCCGGTGCGACGCTCGCCCGCTTCCACGACGCCCTGCGCGACAGCCCCGATCGGGAGCGCGCAGCCGGTGTGCGCCCGCCGCCGGCCCCGCTCCTGCAGCAGGTCGAGGACTGGCTCGACGGTGCGACGACGAACGTGCCGGACCGTGCCCGGGTGGCGCTGCGACGGTTGCTGACGGCCGCGCCGTCCGACGACCTGCCGGTCCAGATCGTGCACGGGGACTACCGGGCGGCGAACGTCCTGTGCGCTGACGCGGACGTCGTCGCCGTCATCGACTTCGAGGACCTGCGCCGCGACCACCGCATCGTCGAACTGGCGCGGTCGGCCGTCCTGCTCGGGACGCTCTTCCACGACTGGGGGCCGGTCCCCGAAGCGGTCCACCGGCAGTTGCTCGACGGCTACCGCTCGGTGAGCGCGCTCACTGCCGACGAGCTCGCGTGGTGGGACGTCCTGGTGCTCTGGAACACGATGCTGTTCATCCCGCCGGGGGACGACCCCACCGGGTGGGGTGCTGCTGCCGAGGCGCTCGCCGGTTAGCGGCCGAAGCGCTTCGCCGCCCGGGCGACGGCCACGAGCGCGGCGACCCCGAGTGCGATCCCGGCGATACCGACGACCATGCGCCCATGTACATGAAACCCGCGGCGAAGTTCACGCCGGTGCCGTCCGGGGTGAGGGTCGTCCAGACCGAACCACCGGCTGTGAGCAGGAAGCCCAGACCGAGGAAGACGACCGCGAGGGTGACGATGGAGCGGATGTGTTGCACGGTCTGAACCTACCGAACCCGCACCGGTGGCAGAGTGGCGTGATGGGCAGCATCCGGAACATCTCGGTCGGGCTGCCGACCAAGGACGGCCACGTGCTGCTGTCCGTGCGCAGCGCGGTGTCGTCAACGGTATCGGCGCGGAGTTCTCGCAACCGGCAACGGACGCCGATCGGCTCTGCCTGATCTTGCTTGTCGGCGCATGTCGCGGCAGCGGACGCGTGGATCCCTACACGGCTGCCCGAGACATCGCGACCGGTCCGCTGAGAGGTGATCGCGCCTTCGCATGCTGATGGCCCGCCACCTGTCGCGAGCCATCAGCCTGTTCGACGCTGCTTACTTGAAGGCGTCCTTGACGTCTTCGCCAGCCTTCTTCGCCGACGCTGAGGCCTGGTCCTTCTGGCCGTCGGCCTGGAGGCTGTCGTCACCCTTGTGCTCACCGACGGTCTCCTTCGCCTTTCCGGCGAGGTCCTGCCCGGCGTTCTTGATCTTGTCGTCGAGTCCCATGTGTTCCTCCGATCCATTGCGCACGACGTGCGCGATGTCGCTGACCGTACGCGGCCGCCGCCGATGGCCGTGCCAGCCAGGAAGCGGCGTTCCTCAGACGTCAGATCGGCAGGCACAAGACGAACGCCGCCCGCTCCGGAGTGGAGCGGACCGGCTTCGTGCAACTGGTCAGGTCAGCTTCGTGCGCGGTCGGTGCCGTCCTCGTCGAGGTCGATCTCCTCGTGCGCGACGTCCTCGGACACCTGCTGTTGTTCGGTGACGGTCTCCTTCCCGACACGGACGCGCTCGACCGGGACGGTCTCCTTGTCGACCACGACACGCTCCGCGCTGAGGGTTACTTCGTGCTCTTCCTCGGACAGGGCCGGGCCGTCGAGCGTGTCGCCGACGTTGGAGTCTGTGATCGGCTCCGACTCGACGCGAAGCTCCTCGTGCTGCACTGGAACCGTGACGTTCTGCTGCTCGGTGACGATGTGCTTCCGAAGGCGCGCACGTCCGGTCTGCACGTTCTGCGTGCCGACGTTGAGGCGCTCCTCGGACCGGGTCATCGCGTCGTCGGTGTTCGGGCCCGACGTGTCCTGCCCGGCAGCTTCCGTGGTCTCGGTGCCGGTGTAGTCGGCCGCGGTGTCCGTGGCGTCGGTGCCGTAGCGACCGTCGACGGCTCCGGTGGTCCCGTGACCAGTGTCTGTCCTGTCCGTGCCGCGGGTGCCGAGGCCGTAGTAGTCGAAGATGCGGTCTTGTTCCTGCTCAGACAGTTCGCCGTCCGCTTCGACGCGGGGTGCGTCCTTGATCTTGTCCTTGTCGTAGCCGACGCGGAGCTCGTCGCCGGTGAACGTTGCGTCCTGCAGCGGCACGAATGACTCCGACGTTCCGAACAGACCCGTCGAGACGGAGGCGAACAGGGGCTGGCCGGTGGCGTTCTCGAGGTACACCTGCTTGACGGTGCCGACCTTGTTTCCGGACTCGTCGACGACCTTGGTGTCGAAGATGGCGTTGACGGTGTCGTTGTCGATCATGATGTCTCCTTCAGTTCGGGCATGTCTGCTGTGCTGATGGTGAAGCTGGTGTCACCGGCCGAGGCCGACACGGTCGACCTTCCGGTGATATCGCATCCCGCCCAAGCCGCCGAGGATCGCGCCGACGAGGCTGATGACGGCAACGATGGCGACCGTCACGATGCCGGTTACGGTCAACGTGCCCTCGTCGATGGGGATCCTGGGGAAACTGTTGAGCTGACCGAGGATGTTGAACTGCGATCCTGCAATCGCTGCAACGATCGCGACCACGATCGCGATGACGACCGCCCAGATCCACACGCCGAGGCCCTGCTTGACGCCGGCGAAGCGTGCCATGCGGCCCGCAACGTACCCGCCGCAGTAGTACGCGACGAACAGGATCACGGCAAGGGCGATCGCGCCGACGATGCCGACGACGTCACCGTTCTTCGTCACGTTCTCCGCAGCGTCGTTGACGTCACCGTTGTTCGTGCCGAGCCCGACACCGGCGCCGACGGCGCTGAGAATCGCGGTCAGCAGCACGGCGGTACCGGTGGCGGTGAGCCAACCGAAAAACGCCGATCCCCACTTGAAGCCGCTGAACTCTTCCTTCTCCCGGCCAACGACGACTTCGCGGTCCGTCGGCGTGTGGTCCTTCCCCGTGGAGCGCGCGTGGTCGTCATCTGGACGCGGCACTGGGACGGCACGATCGGCGGGCACCGAATTGTCTACTCGATCGCCGTCGCTGCCTGGAACTGGCTGGCGGGGGTCGGTGGTGTCGCTCATGAGACTCTCCCTGTTCTGTGGCGTCACGGACCTGTGACACCGGCAGCCGCAACCCAACCCCCTCGAATGAGGGACCTCATCCAGACAGCGAAAGGCTCGTGCCCCGCGGTCGGACCGTCGTCGTGCAAGAGCCGGCCAACCGGCAGGGATCTGTCGGGGACGGGACGCCACAGCTGCTCCGAATGGGGCTGCGTAGCGTGGACATTTGCGACGGACGTGGACCCGGAACCCTCACCGCCTTGCCCTCGTCGCCGCTGCCGCTGAGGCACTGATCGGGAACGGCGAGTCGCGCCGCCACCACCGGCCGACCACGGCAGCACCGATCGTTGTAGCAGCACTACGGTGCAGCCCGCGGACCGTGAGGAACTCCATGCCGCCGGCGATGCGTCGTGTTGTGATCGCGGTGTGCGTGAGTCCGGGGCGTTGAACGCTACACGCCGGCGACGTCGCCGACGGCTGCGTTCGGAGCGGTAGGGGAGAGGGGCGTGGCCAGCATCCGGTACAGGGTGGTTCTGTCGACACCAAGTCCTCGAGCGACTGTGGGCTTCGGGACGCCGGTGCTGATGAATCACAGATGAGGGTGCGTTCGAATTCGGCGAACGCGCCGAGGAGGTTGAGCATGAGCCGGCCGATCGCGTCGTCAGTGTCGCGGCTGTAGGTCTGCTGCTCCTTCCCGAACTCAACCGATGCGCCCTTCGCGGTGAAGTCGGCGACGATGTCCCGAAGGCCGCCGAGGGAACGGGCGAGCCTGTCCGTCGATGCGACCCGGACGTATCCGATGCAGTCGGCCGGGGCCAAGCGGTGGTGCGTGCGCCGCCGGAGATCTTCTCCTCGAACACTCGATCAACGTCGCCGATGGTCTCAACCTGCAGCAGTCCCAGCTGTTTTTGTCAGGCGTTGGCCGACTTGACTCGGTGCATGGGAGTGGGCGAGTCGGAAGAGGGGTGAACTCGATTCCGACTCGCCGGATCGCAGCGGTACTGCGTTCCTCCCGCGTCACCGTCTTGACCCGAACAGTCCGGTCACCCGGTGAACGAGACTCTTCTCGACGCCTGGTGGGTGTCGATTCAGCTGCCACCCGACTCATCGGTTCAGTTCGAGCGAATCCGGGGCTTCCCCGAAGTGATGGATGTACGTGTCGGTGAACCGGCCGAGATGCGCGAACCCCCACCTCCGGGCGATGGCCCCCACATCGTTCCTCGCGGGGACGGCACTGAGTTCAGCGCGGACCCCTTCGAGTCGGAGCTGCCGGACGTACTGCATCGGTGCGACGCCGAAGTGGGCGAGGAACTGCAGTTGCGAGTCCCGGATGCTCAGGTCGGCGGCGGAGGCGATCGTCCCAGCGGACAGGGTTTCGGCAGCGTGGGTTTCGATGAACGCGACGGCGACCGCCAGGCGCGCCGGCATTGGCGTGTTGATCGGGGTGGTGAGACCGGTCGGGTACTCGTTCGGGTCGGCACCCGACCGGTGGCTCGGGGTACCCGATACCGGAACGTCGAGGGAACAACGCTGCGATGTCACGATGTCCTCTCGGTCGTCATCGGAATGGGGTGGTGTTCCGGCGACCAAGGGCTGGGGCAGCTGAGACGCAACCGTAGGTGGTCGGTTCCCGCTCACGCAAGACCAGCGTCGTGATCTGGAGAACCGCGCAGTGTCACGCGTCCTCGTTGACGGTGGGGATGACCGTCTCGCGGCGCACGACCGAACGCGCGAGGTCGGCGAGCCGGATCTGGTGCGAACGGGCGTAGCCGCGGAGCAGCTGGAACGCTGTGTCCATGTCGACGTGGTGCGTGTGGGAGACGAACCCCTTGGCCTGTTCGATGACGACGCGGCTGTTCAGTGCCTGCTGCAGTTGCGCCTGCGCCAAGGTGGCGTGGTCGACGTTGCGCTGTTGCAGGATGCTGATCGTTGCGACGTCGGTGAGTGCCCGCGCCGCGATCGCGTCGTCTTCGTTGAGTGCGCCGGGTGTCTCGCGGAACAGGTTCATCGATCCGAGGACGGTGTCGCGCAGCCGCAGCGGGATGGAGTGCACGGAGGTGTAGCCGGCTTCCTGCGACGCTGCCGCGAACTGTGGCCACCGTCGACGCATCTCGTCGGCGTCCTGTACGGACACCGGTGACCCCGTCGTGAACGCCTCCACACACGGCCCCTCCCCGGCTTCGAGCTGCAGCAACCCGACGAGCGCGCTGCGCTCACTGGTGGAGACCACCACTTCCAGGTCCTGCGACTGGTTGACGAGCAAGATCCCGGCCGCAGTTGCGTCGAACAGCTCGGTGGCGTTGTCGACGAGGGACTGCAACAGTTCGACGATGTCGTAGTCGGCGACGAGTGTGTCGGTGAGGGTGACGAACGTTTCGACGAGTTGCTGTTCTCGGGTTCTGACCATGGCTGCTTCCTTCCTCAGAAGCCGGAGCCGTCGCGGTCGGTGAAGTCGACCGTGCGGTGGATCACGTCGTTTGCGAGGTCACGGACGGTGCGGCCGGCGGTGTACGCGGACGCGCGGAGGAGCAGCAGGGCGTCGTTCACGTCCGCGCCGGTCTGCGCGGCGACCATGCCCGAGGCCTGGTAGATCTCGCGCCGGGAGTAACGGCTGACATCGTGGGCGCCGGCACCGGTGTCTTCGCGGCGGGCGAGAGCACGATGCAGCACCTGCCGGCTGACGGCTTCAGTGAGCGCGGCCGCATCTGCGACGACGTCTCCGGCAAGGGCAGTAGCGGCTCGGTTGTACAGGTCAACAGTGCCGATGTTGAGCGTGCCGACATGCATCGGGAACGCGAACACCGCGCCGAGGTGAATGACCTGGAGCGCCATCAACGTGACCGGCCACTGCTCAGACGTCGATGCCTGCAGATCCGGCTCGAGCACCGGCAGCCGAGACCGCATCGCGTCCCAGGACGGACCTTCCCCCAGGTCGAACTGGATCTCATCCAACCGGACTGCCGTCGAGTCGCTCGCACACACGGTCTCAGGCCCGAAGGGCTCACCAAGCGTCGAGATAGCAACGCCGGTCACCGGCAACGCCGACAGGAACGGTGCGCACAGGTCATCCTGATCGCCGGCGCCGTACAGCGCAGCGACCGCGTCGATGAACCCCTCGTCGCTCATCGCCCGAACCCGCAGCCGCAGCCGCAGGCCGCGCTCCAACCGGACGGTGACACAGCCATCACGAACCTCCCCTGCTCAGAGCGCAGTGCTAGGTCCGGGCAAACGACTCAATACGCACGCTATCTCGGACGTCACCTTTCGCGGCACGATCCGCCCGAGGCCGCGCACGGCGGCTCAACCGACACTCAAACTCCGGGGCGAGCTTTGTCGAGATAGCCGCAGACCTCAGCCGCGACCACAGCACCGGGAGAGCGACGTGCTGCCGTCCGAGCTCAAGTTGTCTCGTTGGACGATCTGGGAGGTGCGGTGTGCTTGGCATCATTGCCGGCTCCCGGGAGTGGTTGCGGTTTCGTTTCGTCCGCACGCGGTGGGGCCGTCGGGGTGGGCGTTGACGGTGTGTGAGCATCATGCTGTTCCGGTTCCCGAGAGCGCGGCCGGGCAGGGATGGGGTGTTGGTGTGAACGCCCGAGCAAAGCGTGCCGGCCGCGGCGGCTGTCCTCGGGGACGCTTTTTCGATCCGTGACCGTGGGTCTACGGTCGGTTCATGTCGACGTTGTCGGACGAGCTTGCAGCGGTGGGGATCGATGTTGGCGCGCAGAAGCCGGCGGTGGCTCGAGCGTTGGTCTGTATCGGGTCGCGGTATCGGGGGCGGCTGACGGCGCCGGAGATCGCGGCGGCGAGCGGCTACAGCAAACGGGGCCTGCAGGAAGCGTTCCAGCGGGATCTGGGGATGCCGCCCTCCCTCGTGGTCCGGGTGCTGCGGTTGCATCGGGCACGACAGATGATCCTCGCGAACCCGTATCAGCCGGTCGGAACGGCTGCGGCGGCGAGTGGGATTGCGCACTTCGGCCGGTTCTCCGCCTACTACCGGGCCCAGTACGGTGAGACACCGTCCGAGACCGCACACGCCGCCCGCGCCTAACTGCTGGCTTGAGGGCTCCAGCGAGTGCCCTGGAGTTGGGGCTGCCAGGGCAGATGCGCAGACCAGTGTCGCGTCGAGTCCGGTGCGAGAGAACGGCCGTTCCCCCTGTTTTGGGGATGGATCCGCGTGGTGAGGGCTGTTTGACTCTGTTCATGAGCAGGTTCGGGTATCTGCTTCGCAGCTGAAGCCGCGTTTGTGTGGTGTCGCTCCGGGATGTCTGGCCGCCTTCGGGTGGCGGCCAGACCTGCCCCGTTCGGTCCCGGTCCGTCGCCGAAGCGGGGTCCTCTGTAGTGCCGACTTGTCAGGACATGCGCGTGGTCGCATCGTTGATGGTGCGCCCCCTGTTCGGGTCAGGATGTGGCGCGTGCGGGATGTCGGTGGCGTGTGGTGCGTGGCCGACATCCCGAACCTCTTCCGGGGAACTGGACAGAGGGTTCCGCCGGTGGACGGTCGGTTCTATGCTGCGTGGAGCGCTCCGTGGCAGTGATGCTTGCGTGACACTCGTTTCCCGTTCGAGAGGCTTGCCTTTCCTGCCTTGAGGCTGGTGGGGGAGTGCGCTATCCCGGGGGTGGCGGGATGACCCGAACGTTGCGTCGCTCCCGGGAACCCACTTTCGCTGGTAGTCCGGCGACGTCGTGGTGGCGGCTTCGGCAGAATCGTTGGTGTGAATGAATCAACGGTGGAGCGGACCCGTCTGGCCGTGCGAACGCATGAGGTGGCGGCGGCGCGCGAGGCGGTGGCGCGAACGCATCTGACCCACGGTTTGCAAGTAAGCGTTCTGGACGGGGCAGCGTTTGCGTTCGAGGAGACGTTGACTGGGACGCAGCTGCTGGCGCTGGAGTCGACGCGATGCTCTGGAATCGTTCGCGGGGAGGTTGAGTCCGGTGGCGATGTGTTCGTGGTGTGGTTGAAATCCGGCTGTGGCGCCGTGGATGGGAAGGTGCTGCTGCGGGGTCGGCCGGTGCTGTATCGGGAGGGCCGGCAGTCGTTTCGGTGGGCGGGGTTCCAGAAGGATGTGGTGCGCATCGACCGGGAAACCGTCGAGCAGGTCGCCGCGGAACGGGGCGGGTGGAACCCTGCACCGTTGGAGTTCAAGCCCCATCACGTGCCGGAAGGGGCGCCGCTCGCGGCGTGGTGGCTGGTTGTGCGTGCGATCGCTCCCGAGATCCTGGGCAGCACCGGACCGGTGTCGCTGGAGCGGGAGCGGGAGCTTGTCCGATTCGCGGCCGCGGGCTTGTTGACCGCGGTCCCGCACTGGCCGGTCGGGCAGGGCCGTGAGGCACCGGCGCGCACCCGGTTGACGAAAGCCGAAGCGTTCCTGCTGGACCACATCGCGGAGCGGATCACCGTCGACGACGTCGCACAGGCCGCGGGCATGAGCGTGCGGGGACTGCAGGGCGCGTTCCGACGCATCCACGGGGTGTCGCCGCTGTTCTATTTGAAGGGCATCCGGCTGCTGCTGGCGCGGGAGCAGCTCGAGTCCGGCGAAGCCGAGTCGGTGGCAGCGGTGGCCCGGTCCGTCGGGCTGACGCACCTCGGCCGGTTCGCGGCGTCCTACAAGGCAGAATTCGGCCAGCTTCCGGGCGACGCGCTGCGGGCCGCCGCCGAGGGTTGACCGCCGAGCGGTTGCTGCCGGAGCGCGGTATCCAGTTCGACAAGTCGGTAGAACACGGTTCGGTGCGCGTCTGTGAGCCCGCCGGGGTTGGTCAGCATGGCGGCTCGATTGGGGCGGTCTGGACGTGGCGGTCGAGTGCGGTCTGCGCGTCTGGCAGGGTGCGGTAGTCGCCGAGGTACTCGCCGAAGCCATTGCGGACGAAGAAGTGCTGGCCGTGCTGGTCGATGGTGCCGGCGAACGCGCCGCCGCTGTCGGCAACCCAGAAGCCCGCGTCGGCGGCAGCCCACCGCAGCATGGTGGATGGGACGGTGACGGTGAGGGCGGGAGAGGTTTTGGGGTGGTGCAGCAGGATGCTCATGCGCGGGGCTTTCTGAGGAAGTCGCCATAGGTCGGCTCGGTCGGGGAGATCAACTCGTCGCTTCTTGCCGGGGTGGTTGTGACGATGGTGGGGAGGTCGTTGATGCGGGCGACGACGATCGCGTGGACCTCAGCCGGCGTCAGCAGACCGCGGCGATGCCACTGTTGCGGATCCGCCCGGGGGCCTGCTTCCATGAGCGGTGCCGTCGTGGGTTCTTGCAGGAGCGGCCCCATGTCGATCGGCTCAGTCGGCGTCGCCGCCGCCCCGGCGCTCACCAGGCACTCGCGACGACGATGGCTACCGTCGCGACAGTCACCGACACAAGCCCGGTCGTGACCGCGACGACGGCGAGGCGCCGGGTCCAGCGTGCGTGCTGCACTTCGGTCAGCGGTGATCGCTGTGCGCCGTAGTGGGCGGTGAAGATGAGGTCCGCGCGGGGCGCGGGCGCAGGTGTAGCAGTGGGAGGAACGAGGGTGTGCGTCATGCCGAGCGGCCTTCCCCGTGGCAAGGTTGGCCACGGTGACTGGTCAGGCACCACCTCCGTCGTGCTGCTGGCGAGAAGCGCCGGCGTCGTCGCGACCGGGGCGCGGGAGTCCTGACAGCAATCAGGGTACGAACCCGGACCGTTGACGTCTAACTTCCTTAACTAGAAGCGTTATTTGGTTACTGCGCCGAGGTGCTGGTGTGTGTCGCGGTGCGGTCGACAACCTGCTGCACGGCGGCAGCGAGCTCAGCGATCCGCTGGGCTTCCGCGGCCGGCACCGCGTCGAGCAGCTCCTGCACGGCTGCGGGTAGCCCTTCGTACGCCTCGACGAGGCTGCGTTGTCCGTCCGGGGTGAGCCGCACGATGCGGGATCGACGGTCGTCTGGGTCGGGTTCACGCACTGCGAAGTCACGTGCAGCGAGCCGGTCGATCGTCATCGTCGCCGCCGCACTGCTGACACCGAGCGCCTCCGCGAGGTCTGCTGCGCGCGCGGGGAAGCCGCCGGCTTCTCGCGCGGCGAGGAACTGCACCGTCTGGAAATCATTTGCCTTCAGGCCCATCCGAGCGCGTGCACGGTTCTGGAGCATCGTCTCCGCGACGCGAAGCCGGTTCACTGATTCCAGTAGCAGCACCCCTGCAGGAACGTGCACACCGTCCTCACCCATCAGGCCCTCCAACCCGCAGCTGCCGGCCGCATAGCGGCGGCCCATTCGCATGCCAGTGTGCCAGCCGAGGCCCGGACAGACCTCCGGGCTTCCCGCGCCCTGCAGGGAGCACGCGCCACGACGACGTATCCGGACTGCGCAAGAACCGTGACCGTGTGAGGTTTGCTCGGCGTAGGACGTGAGGTGTGGGCGCCTGCCCGTGGTTCGGGTCAGGGGGCAGGCGCCCTCGCGCTACGACGTCCGCTGGTGCGCGTGACGATTCCAACCCGAGCAGCAGCTCGGACGGCCAGCGGCTAGGGTTCCGCGGCGCAGCCCCGTAAACGGCACCGAGCACCACCCGGGTTCGGCCAGGTAGTTTGTGAGGTGCGGGATGGCTGTTGTAATCCATCGCCCGAGCGCCGCGGAACGGCCGAGTTTGTACGGTGGGGGCATGTCGGAGACGCCTGTTGTACCCGTGGCCGCGTTGCTCGATGCGGTCGAGCGGTGCCGGTATGCGGCTGCGCGGCTTGAGCGCACTCGGGCGGCCGCAGGACACACGTCGATCACGGAGCGGGAGGCGCTCCGGTACCTCCGGGCTGCGTCGGCGGGGCATGAGCCGTGCACGCCGAAGCAGCTCGGCGAGCACCTCGGCATCACCACGCCGTCGATGACGAGCCTGCTAGACCGGTTGGAGGCGTCCGGATTTCTCACGCGAGTGCCAAACCCCACCGATCGACGCTCCAGCTACGTGCAGCTGACTCTGGCTACACCGGATCGAGACGACACCGACCCACTTGCCGCGCACATCGCCGCCCTCTGTGCCGCCATTCCCCTAGCGGACGCGGAGATCATCACCCGGTTCCTCAACGACCTCGCAGCCCTCCACCCCACCACAACCAGCAGAACCGGAACAGTGCAGGAGACACAATGAGCAACATCACCCCACCCTCCGTCCCAAACGATGACGGTGCCCTCGAGGGGCCCGACGTGGAAGTGCCCACCACCGACTCGGATGGCACGGTGAAGCCCGCTGGTCTCGGTGACGACAGCACCATCCCGAACCACCCGGACGGGCTCGCCGCCGGTTACTCCGATACCGACTCGCACTTCAACCCCGAAGAAGACACCCCCACGCAGTAACCCGGTTCTGATGGGTCCGCGATGGTGCGGACTGGTCACAGACCCACAACTGTCGGATAGTGGAAGGTCCGCCGGGCAGTTCGGGTCCGCACGACGCACCGGGGGTACCGCCGAGCTTCAAGGAATCGGCCGGTACCCCGCACCCCTGGAGATTGACCCCGCTCAGGTCCATGCAGACGGTGCGCTCCGCGGCATCGACGCCCCGGATCTCTCATCGTCGTCTCGGTTCGCGTTCTCCGCGGAGGGGAGTTGAGCAGTGTGCACTTTCCCGGGGACGTGCGGGATGACCCGAACTGTCCGCACACCTCCGCAAGCACGAGCCGGGGGTGGGTGCAAACTGTGGAGCAGCAGCGGGGTGGTTCCCGTTGCGAGCGGGGCGGCTGCCACCTATCCGGTGGCCGCCCCGCGCCTCCAACGGGAGCGCGAACCTACTGGGAGCCGAACAGGTCGGGGCGTGCAGTGTGTTCGCGGGTGCGGTCGAGTGGGATCTCGAAGAGGTCAGTACGGCGGTAGTCCTCGGACCAGCCTCGGCGCATGCGTGATGCTGCGCGGTCGAAGGCTTCGATGATGTCGAATCCGGGCACGAGGAGCGACTGCACGCGGAGGCCGTCGTAGAGGGCGAGGAGCTGTTCCGTGGCGCGGGCGGGCTCCATCGTGTTCGGTTCTCGGCCAGTACGGATGTCGTGCTCGAGGGCGGTGCGGATGGTCTGCCGGAACCGGAGGTACAGGGTGCGGTAGTAGTCCGCACCCTCGTTTGCTGGGTCGGAGCTTGCTGCAAGGGTTGATGCGAGCAGCCGCATCAGTGCGGGTTCTTCCGAGTACGCGACGATGAGCGCGTGCAGGTATGCGACCGCGCCGTACTGCTCGGCGATGGGCAGCAAGGGCCGTGACAGGGTGCTGGACCACCGGTCGACGGTGGCGGTCAGCAGGCTCTGCCGGGTCGGGAAGTGTTGTCGGAGTGCGTCGACGCTGATCCCTGCGGTGTCGGCGATCTGGTCCATGTCGGCCCGTTCCACGCCGACATCGTGCAGCACCATGATCGCGGCGCTGATGATCTGCAGACGCGGCTCGATCGCATCGCCGACGCCCTGGTCGGTCAATGGTGCGAGGGGGTGCTTCCGGAACCACTCCAGGAGTGCTTTCGCCCGCGATGTGTTGCCGCCGCCCGGGACGGGGTCCGGATGGTCGGTGAACAGGTCGAGAAATCCCGGGATGTCCTTGATGAGAGGGTCGGCGGATTGGAACGCCATCGACCATTCTGGGAATGCCCGCGCACTGATGTGATCGACGGCCACTTCACGGACGTTGATGTGGCGTGGGTCCTGCCGGATCCCGGCGAACCGCTCCCGGACGACGTCGTCGTCGCCTTCGATGATCCCGAGACAGTTGCTGCCCTGATGGGCCAGGATCCCGGTGATGCCCAGCTGCAGGTTCTTCTCCCGGGCGATCACGAGGATCTCCGCGAGCTCCTCGTCCGTGACCGGGCGAGCCATCGTGCTCACGTACACCAGTGACAACATCTGGGACCCCTGTTTCCTTCACGCGTGTCTTACTCGCCCAGACTGGGCCACGCTTCCCGGAAACAGCAACCCGCGACTGGTTGCTGCGTCAGATGGATCACGGACAGTACCGGTGCAGGAGCAGACAGTGGTCGGTGAAAATGCCGACATCGCGGTCGCATCAATCGGAGTTAGTGTCTCCGGCAACCCGGTTTGAGCATGCTCCTGGGTCAACAGGGCGCCTGTTGCTGCACGCAACGGCGTCCAGCCGGGATGGTGTCGCAGGGGCACCATCCCGGACCCCTGCGGGCTGTGCGCCGCTCACAGCGGGTCGGGAGTTGCATACCATCGAGCAGGGGGAAGCAGATGAGACGACGCATCGCGTGGGTGAGATGACGACCGCCACGCGCGCCCCACGCGAGGACGGTGACGACGAACTCGACAGCGCTGACTCCTACTGGATCGACGCGGTCCAGCGAGCGATGCGTCCTGCACCCGCCGTGCTCGACGAGTACACGATCGCGACCACGGCACGGTCTGCGCGAGGGATCTCCGGAGACCTGTCTGATGTCACTGTGGACAGCCAGCGCGGGTACGCCACGGTCACGGTGGGCGACGTCATGGGCAAAGGCCTCGCCTCAGGGGTGCTCGCTGCGAACCTCCTCGGCAGCCTTGAGGTGTTCCGCCAGGAACCACCCGGCGAAGCCGTCGACGCTGCGGAGACCGCGACCCGAGACCACTTCGAACGCGCATCCGCGTTCGCGACCTTGTTCCACGCCCGGCTGCGATTCCGGGATGGACGGATCGAGTTCGTCGACGCGGGCCACGGCCTCACCGCGCACGCCCACACAACCGGTGCCGTTGAACGGATCCCATCGGCGGACTTCCCGATCGGCCTGCAACCCGCCGGGATACCTCGCCTGCCCCGTATCCTCCATCTCGCCCCCGGGGAGCTGCTCCTGATCGTCAGCGATGGCCTGTTCGAGCTCCCCGACGCGTCCATGCACACACTCACGCAACTCGCCATCGAACTGCGAACAGCGACGCACCTGCAGCTTGCGCTCACCGCCTTCCTCGAAGCCGCGGGCCCAGACCTCGACGACGACACCACCCTCACCGCGATCCGCCGCCACCCCTGACACAGTGTTGTGGCCATGCGGCGCGTGATGCCATCGCCTCGCTGAGAGATCGATCGGTGCAGGGCAGTGCGCGAACGGCAGGTGCATGAAGAGGCGTCGGGCTCCAGTTCGACCGCGGAGTACCCGGACGACGTGCGACGCGGTCCCCGGACTGGGGGAAACCGGTCGTGATCCGAACGCCTACGGTGAACCCATCACCAGTAGAAAGATCGGTACGCCCCACATGCCCGGCACCCAACCAACAGCTATCGACCCGTTCACGGCCGCCTACCGGCAGCACGCGTCCGGGTTGCGCGGTTTCGTGGGAACGATCATCATCGACCGGCACCTCGCTGAAGACGTCGTGCATGACGCGTTCCTCGAGTGGTGGCAGCACCCGGCCCGGTACGACCCGACTCGCGCCACGCTCGAGTCATGGCTGCGCACAATCGCCCATCGACGAGCCATCGATCGGATCCGTAGCCGTGAAGCGTCCCGCCGCCGGGACTTGCGCCTCGGGATCCGCGATCACCACAGCACCGACCACAGCCTCGACCAGTTCGACGCTCACTTCTCACGGGCACGACTCCGTGGAGCGCTGGCAGAGCTGACCGAAAAGCAACGTGAGGCCGTCATCCTCCGCTACCTGGGTGAGCGCAGCACCGCGGAAGTTGCCAGCGACCTCCACACCACGCTCGGCACGGCGAAAACCCGCGTCCGAGACGGGCTCATCGCGCTCCGTCAACGCCTGCAGGCCGACCCAGCAGCCGCCTGAGCCCCCACGCACTCCGGCACCACCCCCTCCACCGAAAGGCACGTTCCATGACCAGCAACGCAGCAGCTCCGCGCACCGGCTTCGCCGCCACCCTCACGCAGAAGGGCGCCCTTCTGTTCGGCGTGGTCTTCCTGATCGTCGGCATCGCCGGCTTCATCCCCGGACTCACGATGGACATGGGGTCCATGTCCATCGCCGGTCACGGATCCACGGCCCTGCTCCTGGGCCTGTTCCAGGTATCCGTCTTGCACAACATCGTCCACTTGCTCTTCGGCATCGTCGGCGTCGCCGCAGCCCGTTCTGCCGGCGGCGCACGGCTCTACCTGCTGGTCGGCGGCATCATCTACGCGGTGCTGTTCATCTACGGCCTCTTCACCGCCAGCATGACCGGCGCGGCGAACTTCGTTCCGCTCAACAGCGCCGACAACGTGCTCCACGCCTTCCTCGCCGTCGCGATGATCATCCTCGGCATCGTCCTGCCCCGAGTCAGCGCACGCGAACGAGCTTGACTTACAAGCGATGATGCGAAGGGCACCGATCACACGATCAGTGCCCTTCACGGTCCCTGGCATGAGACACGAGGCATCTGGTCAACCCGTCTCGCTGAAATCAAGATCGGCCATCGAGACACCGCCGTGCGCTCTGGTCATTTCTCTGCGTGGCGTCCTCGACGACATCGGCACAACGCGGCCGAAGGGCGAGCTCAACTGGTTGCAGAAGCTGCTTGACCGACACCGCGGCGTCGGATCGCGGTCATCATCGGCGGCATGCCTGAACACCGGAGGGCGGCGCCCCTCCACCCTGATCCACCCGAGGACCAGCCGCTCGGCATCGACACCCCGACAGCGTCGGCGCGAGTGGCCGGCTCCCCGGCGGTGTGGGGGCGGGTCGAGTCCACCCGGTCGGGCGCGCAGACGCGTCCCGGGTCATGACCATGTCGGTCTCAAACCCGCGGACGCGCTCGCGGGCTAGCGGATGACGCGTTTCGCCGCCCGGGCGACGGTCACGAGCGCGGCGATCCCGAGCGCGATCCTGGCGACGCCGACGGCCATGCCGCCCATGTACATGAACCCCGCGGCGAAGTTCACGCCGGTGCCGTCCGGGGTGAGGATCGTCCAGACCGAACCACCGGTGGAGAGCAGGAAGCCCAGACCGAGGAAGACGATCGCGAGGGTGACGATCGAGCGGATGTCGCGCATGGTCCGAACCCACCGAGTGAGCCCGCCGGGGTGACCGACGGCCCGCTGACGTCACGATCCCGTCACGACGGGCGCATTCCCAGCGGACACGGCGGTGTTCCGCGGCGAAGTCCCGGCGACCGCCCGAGATCGGCTGGGACGCTCCCGAACTACCGCGCCAGATCGGTGCGGTGATGCACCACGGGGGATCCAGAGCGATGACGATGAGACGTGCAGGGGGAGCCGCGCTCGGCTTCGTGGGCGGCAGTGTGCTCGCCGGGTTGATGGTCGGGGTCGGCGTGACGCCGATGATCGCGGTCGCCGGAGTGAGCACGACGTCGGCGATCGGGGTGTTCGAGTCGCTGCCGGAGCACATCGAGATCGGGGACCTGCCGCAGCGCAACCAGGTCTGGGCGTACCGCGGTGGCGAACCGGTGCACCTGGCGAACGTGTGGGCGCAGGACCGGCAGGAGCTGTCGTTCGACCAGATCAGCGACCAGCTGAAGCACGCTGCGGTCGACGGCGAGGACAAGCGGTTCTACGAGACCGGTGGTGTGGACGCGACATCGATGGTCCGCTCCCTGGTGAGCGTCGCCGCGTCGCAGGGCGAGGGCGGATCGGGTGGCTCGACGCTCACGATGCAGCTCGTGCGCAACATCAAGATCCAGCGGGCGAGCGAGCTGCCGACGCTCGAGGAGCAGAGGGCCGGCTACAAGGAGGCGACGAAGCGGTCGCCGCAGCGGAAGCTCGCCGAGATGAAGCTCGCGATCGGCCTGGCGAAGAAGTACACCAAGGAGCAGATCCTGACGGCGTACCTGAACATCGCGTACTTCGGCGACCAGACCTACGGCGTGCAGTCGGCCGCGCAGCACTACTACGGCAAGTCCGCCACCGACCTGACCCCGGCCGAGGCGGCGTCGCTCATCGCGATCGTGCAGTGGCCGGAGCGCCGCGACCTGTCCACGCCGGACCACTACCGCGACAACGCCGCGCGGCGGAACGTGATCCTCCGCTCGATGCACGAGCAGGGGCACCTGACGACCGACGAGTACCGCACGGCGCGACTGTCGCGGCTGGCCGACTCCGTCCGGATCACCGCGCCGCAGCAGGGGTGCGAGGCCGTCGAGACCGGGGCGGAGTTCTTCTGCGACTACGCCAAGCGCGTCGCCGCACGTCTGCCGCAGCTCGGCGCGACGAAGCAGCAGCGCGCCGATGCTTGGCGGACGGGCGGGTACCGCATCCAGACGACGCTCGACCTCGACCTGAACGCGAAGCAGAAGGAACTGCTCGACCGGTACGACCCGAAGACCGAGACGCGTCTCGCGCTGGGCGCGACGCTGAACACCGTCGAGGCGGGCACCGGCCGGGTGCTCACGATGGCGCAGAACACCGACTACGACCGGTCGGAGCAGGCGCCACCGACGGCGACGTCGCTGAACTACGCCGTCGACCAGGCCGACGGAGATTCGACGGGCTTCCAGACCGGCTCGACGTACAAGATGTTCACGCTGCTGGCGTGGCTCGAGGCCGGCCGCAGCCCGGACACGGTCGTGAACGGCACCCCGCACCCGCAGAGCACGTGGACGGCGTGCGGCGAGCAGACGACGGCCTTCTGGCAGCCGAAGAACGATTCGCCGGGCCAGAAGGGGCCGTACTCGGTCCGCTCGGCCACGGCCCAGTCCGTGAACGCCGCCTACCAGTCGATGGCCGCGCAGCTCGACCTGTGCGACATCCGCGACGTCGCGAAGCGCCTCGGTGTGCACCTGGCCGCCGGCGGCGAGCTGCCGTGGAACCCCGCGTCGCTGCTCGGTACCGAGAGCATCGCGCCGCTGACGATGGCGGCGGCGTACGCGGGCGTCGCGAACGGTGGTCGGTACTGCGCGCCGGTCGTCATCGACCAGGTGACCGCACCGGACGGCACGGAGCTCGGCGGGCAGCCGCGCACCTGCTCGCAGGCCGTCTCGCCGCAGACTGCGGCGACGGCGTTCGAGGTCATGCAGGGCGCGTTCCGAGGCGGAACGGCGAGCGGCGGCCAGACCCCGGACGGCGCGACGCTCTTCGGCAAGACCGGGACGGCCGACGCCGCCGACCAGGTGTGGTTGGTCGGCGGGAGCTCGCGTGCTGTGACCGCGTACTGGCAGGGCAACACCGACGGCGGGAAGCACAACCTGCGGTACTACTCGAACGGTCAGGGCGGCACCTACGCGGGGTCCCGCGCAGCGGTCTGGCGCGATGCGCAGACCGCTGTGAACGCCGCCTTGCCGGTGGGCTGACGACACCAGGCGGGGCACGTGCCCGAGAACGCACCACCGACAGACGGGAGGCCCGTTGCCAGCTGGCAACGGGCCTCCCGTCTGCTTTCTGGTTGCGTCCTAGGACAGCTTCTTGCTGTCCTCGAGCCAGCCCGCCAGCTCCGTCATGTAGCCGGCCTGCGAGGCGTAGTCGAGCGCCGGGAAGGTGAAGCTGTGCACCTGGCCGGCCTCGAGCGCCGCGTTGTCGGCGAAGGTCGGCTGCTTCTCGAGGTCCGCGACCTGGTAGCCCTGCTGCGACAGCAGCAGGACGTCGGCCTTGATCTGGCCCGCGTTCTCCCACGAGTAGATGCCCCAGTAGAAGCCCTTCGGCTTCGGGTTCACGAAGTCGACACCGAACGACGAGTACATCTGCAGCAGCGGCTCGTCGGTCGGGCGCGTGACGTAGGCGCCGTCACCGTCGGCGTACATGGAGACGACCGACAGGTCCTGCTCCTTCGCGACCTTCTCGAGCTCGTCGCCGGCGGTGTCGAAGCGCTTCTCGGCGGCCTCGATCGTCGACTCCTCCGCACCGAGGGACTCGCTCAGGTCGGCGATCTTCTCGATGACGTCCTCGCCCTTGCCGCCCCACTTGACCTGGACGACCGGCGCGATGGCCTCGATCTGCTTCTCCTGCTCGTTGTCCTTGAAGCCGTAGCCGGGCTGCGTGTCGTCGAGCGTGCCCTTCTCGTCGGTCGGGTAGACCGAGGTCACGACCAGGTCGGGCTTCAGCGCGGCGAGCTTCTCGAGGTCGATGTCGCCGTACCCGGTGCCGAGCTGCGTGATGCCGTCGGTGTCCAGGTCGTCGAAGCGGGCGTCCTTCGCCATGGTCAGCTGGCCGAAGGTGCCGACCGGCTTCAGGCCGTACTCGATGAACGAGATCGCGATGTCGTTCAGCACGACGACGCGCTTCGGCGTGTGGTCGACCTTGACGGTCGTGCCGGTGGCGTCCTCGTAGGACCAGGCCTTCGACGCCGCGGTGTCACCGTCGGAGTCGTTCGATTCGGTGCTCGAGCAGCCGGCGAGGAGGAGGGCCGAGACGGCCACGGAGGTCAGGAGGGTGGCTCGGAGGGAGCCGCGTCGGGAGAGCTTCACGTTAGGAGAGGCTAACCTAAGTCTGCCGCGCCCGCCAGCACGGTGTCGCGTTCACGGTGCGCCGAGGGGTCGTGCTCGTCGGCCTCGGGCACGATCATCGGGGCGCCGGTCACGGGGTCCGGGAACACGCGCGCGTGCAGCCCGAAGGCGCGCTCGAGCAACGCGGGGGTCAGCACTTCGTGCGGTGCGCCGTCGGCAGCGACGCCGCCGTCGTGCAGGACGACGAGCCGGTCGGAGAACCGGGCCGCGAGCGACAGGTCGTGCAGGACCATCACGATGGTGGAGCCCTGCTCGCGGTTGAGTCGGCGCACCAGGCGCAGGACCTCGAGCTGGTGCGCGAGGTCCAGGTAGGTCGTCGGTTCGTCGAGCAGCAACGTGTCGGCCTGCTGCGCCACCACCAGGGCGATCCATGCACGCTGGCGCTGCCCGCCCGACAGGCTCGCGACGTCGCGGTGCGCGACGTCGGTCAGTCCGGTCGCCGCGATGGCCTGCTCGGCCACGTCGGCGTCGTCCGCGGTCCAGGGCTTCGCCCAGGACTGGTGTGGGTTGCGCCCGCGCATCACCAGGTCGAGCACGCTCGTGCCGGCGGGCGCGACGGGGGACTGCGGCAGGATCCCGAGCTTCCGGGCGACCTGGCGGTTCGGCTCCTTGCGGATCGGGGCGCCGTCGAGCAGGACCTCGCCGGACTGCGGCTTCAGCACCCGGCCGAAGGCCTTGAGCAGGGTCGACTTGCCGCAGCCGTTCGCGCCGAGGAACGTCGTCACGGTGCCCCGCTCGACCCGCAGGTCCAGGTCGGTCAGCACCGGGTGCCGGTCGTAGCCGACGGACAGGCCGCGGGCCTCGAGGACCGGGGTGGACGGGGGTGTCGTCATCGGGACATCTCCTTGCGGTGACGGATGAGGAGCCAGATCAGGTACGGCGCGCCGATCACGGTCGTGATGATGCCGACGGGCACCTGCCACGGGAACGCGGCGCGCGACAGCAGGTCCGCGGCGAGGACGAGTGCGGCGCCGAGCAGCCCGGCGAGCAGCAGGGGCGGGCGGTTCGTCCCGGCCAGCCGGAGCCCCACCTGCGGGACCACGAACGCCACGAAGCCGACCGGTCCCGCGGCGGCGACGGCAGCCGCGGTGAGCACGACGGCCAGTGCGATCACGAGCAGGCGGTGCCGCTGCACGGCGAGCCCCACCCCGGTGGCGACCTCGTCACCGAGCTGTCCGATGCCGAGCGCCGCGCTCGTCGCCAGTGCGATCGGCACCGCGACCGCGGCGACGATGAGCAGCGGCCAGACGCTGGACCACGAGGTGCTCGACAGGCTGCCGACGAGCCACTGCGACGCGGCGGTGGCGAGGGTGATCTTGGCGCGGACGAGCAGGTAGCTCGTCACCGCGTCGAGGGTCGCGCTGACGCCGATGCCGACCAGGATGAGCCGGTAGCTCTGCACCCCACCGCGCCAGCCGAGCCCGTACACGACGGCGGCGGCGATCAACGCACCGATCGTCGCGGCCACCGGGATCCCGCCGCTGAGCACGAACGAGGACACCGAGTACGTGCCACCGCCGAGCACGATGGCCGCCACGGCGCCGACGCTCGCCCCCGACGTCACGCCGATGATGTCCGGGGTGCCCAGGGGGTTCCGGGTGAAGGTCTGGGTCAGCGCCCCTGCGACGCCGAGCGTGAGACCGACGAGCGCCCCGGTGAGGACGCGCGGCAGTCGGAGTGTGGTGATGATGAAGGCGTCCGGGCCGGTCTCGAGCCCGACCAGGGAGCGGACGACGATGCCCGGGGCGATCCAGGTGGAGCCGATCGCGACGCCGAGGACGACGAGCACCAGGACGGCACCGAGCGACGCGACCGTGTACCAGAACACCCGGGGGCGCCAGGCGAGGCCGATCGGCCCGATGCGGACGCCGGCGCGGCCGGGCGCACGGACCGCTGCGCCCGTCACAGGGACACCAGCGATCGGCGACGGGCGACGGCGACGAACACGGGACCGCCGATGACGGCGAGGACGATGCCCACCTCGACCTCCGAGAACCCGCCGATGAGCCGCCCCACGACGTCGGCGAGCAGGACGAGCGCGGCGCCGACGAGTCCCGACACCGGCAGCGTCCACCGGTGCCCGGTCCCGACGAGTGCACGGGCGACGTGCGGCACGGTCAGGCCGACGAAGCCGATCGGGCCCGCGGCGGCGGTCGCGCCGGCAGCGAGCAGGGTGATGCCGCCGAGCCCGACGAGCCGCGCGACGAGCACGTTCTCGCCCAGGCCCTTCGCCAGGTCCGACCCGAGCCCGAGTGCGTCGAGGGCCCGGACGTTCACGACCGCGAGCACCAGCCCGGCGACCAGGAACGGCCACACCGCGCCGAGGACGTCGAGCTGCCGTGCGGCGAGGGAACCGACGACCCACAGTCGGTAGGCGTCGAGCGAGTCCTGGTCGGTCAGCACGACGAACGAGGTCAGCGCGCCCAGCAGGGCCGAGACCGCGGCGCCGGCGAGGGCGAGGGGGACCGGGCTGGCGGTGCCGCTGCCCGCGACGGTCACGGAGAACACCACGACGCTCGCGACCAGTGCGCCGCCGAGGGCGAACCACACCGTCGCGCCGGTGCTGGTCACCCCGAACACGTAGACGCCGAGGACGACGGCCAGCCCGGCCCCCGACGAGACCCCGAACAGTCCGGGGTCGGCGAGCGGGTTGCGGGTGTGCCCCTGCATCAGGAGCCCCGCGATCCCCAGGGCCGCACCGACGGCGGCACCGATGAGCGTGCGCGGGATCCGGGAGCCCCAGACGATCGCCTCGTCGGTGGTCGACCCGGTCCGCAACAGGCCGTCCAGCACCCGGTCGACGCCGATCCGGTTGCTGCCGAGGAGCATGCTCGCGACCGCCACCAGGACCAGCACGACGACCAGTGCGGCGATCACCAGGACGTGTCGGCGGACGGCGGTGCGGTGGACGCCGAGGGCGGTGGTCGCATCGGTGACGCGGGCCTCCGGGACGGAAGCCAGAGTGGGAGAGGGGGCTGGCACGGAGAACATCTTAGGTTAGCCTTGCCTCATGGCGAAGACCCCGCGGCTCCTGCCCGAGAATCCCCGGCTCTTCCGCGCCCGGGTCCTGCGGACCGAGCGCACCACGCCGTCGATGCACCGCGTCACCGTCACCGGCGACGACCTGCACGAGTTCCCGTTCCTGGGCTTCGACCACTGGTTCCGCCTGTTCACCGGGCGCCCGGACCAGGACGCGTTCCGGATGCCGGAGCTGGACGGCAAGAAGTGGTGGCCGACGTTCCTGGCCATCCCCGAGGACGTCCGCCCGCACTGCGCGAACTACACCGTCGCCGCGTTCCGCCCGATGCCCGACGGTACCGCGGAGATGGACATCGACTTCGTCGTGCACACCGACGCCGACGGCGAGCCCGAGGGCCGCGCCGCCATCTGGGCGTGTGCGGCCCGACCGGGCGACCAGCTGGCGATGCTCGACCAGGGCTGCATCTTCGACTGCCCGGACGACACCAGCGAGGTCGTCATCGCGGCCGAGGAGACCGGCCTGCCCGGCGTGCTCGGCATCGCCGCGTCGCTGCCGCGGGACACCGTCGGCCGCATCATCCAAGAGGTCCCCACCGCCGGCGACGTCCGCGAGATCGACGCACCCAGCGGGGTGACCGTCACGTGGATCGTCCGCGACGAGGTCGACCACCACGCCGTGCCGGGTCGCGCCGCGCTCGCCGAGCTGCAGCGGCTCGTGCCCGTCGATGACCGGGGCTACGCGTTCGTGGTCGGCGAGTCGACCCTGGCGACCGAAGGGCGCCGGCACCTGCACCGTGCGGGTCTGCCGAAGTCACGCATCACGTTCTCGGGCTTCTGGAAGCACGAGGCCAAGGAGTCCGTCTCCGCCTGAGCGGTGCCCGTTCCTTCCCATGGCGTGTGCGATGCCTGGTGCTATCGGGCCTACCGTCACAGAACTTCTCACCAGGTACGCCCGTTCTCGCCAGGTACGCCCGTTTCCGCCACGCGACCAAGACGACGGACGGGAGGCCCGGTGCCAGCTGGCACCGGGCCTCCCGTCCGTCGTGGGGTGGCGTCAGCCCTTGAGGCCGGAACCCGTCACGCCCTCCACGATCTGCCGCTGGAAGATCAGATACAGGATGATCAGCGGCAACGCCGCCAGGATCGCTCCGGCCTGGATGTCCGCGTAGCGCTGACCGAAGCTGCCCTGGACCGTGGCGAGCCCGACCGGGATCGTCATGAGGTCCGGGTTCGACAGCACGAACAGCGGCAGCAGCAGGTTGTTCCAGACACCGACGAACGTCAGGATCGTCACCGCGGCGATCACCGGACGCGACAGCGGCAGGATGACCGACCAGTAGATCTTCCAGATGTTCGCGCCGTCGATGCGTGCCGCCTCCTCCAGCTCCTTCGGGATCCCGTCGAAGAACTGCTTGAAGATGAACACCGCGATCACGGCCGGCACCTGCGGGAAGATGACCGACCAGTAGGTGTTCAGCAGGCCGACGGCGTTGAGCTCCTGGAAGATCGGGATGATCAGGACCTGCGTCGGGATCATGATCCCGAGGATGATGAGCAGGAACGCGATGTTCCGACCGCGGAACACCAGGCGGGACAGCGCGAACGCCGCCATCGAGGCGAACATGACGGTCAGGACGGCCGTCACGACGCTCGTGATGGCGCTGGCGAGGTACCAGTTCCAGATGTCGCCGGCCTGGAACAGTGCCGCGTAGGAGTGCAGCGTCGGGTTCCAGTTCGACAGGATCGAGTTCGCGCCGAGGGCGGCGACGCCGTTGTCGGACAGCGACGTCTTCAGGGCGAACAGGCTGGGGATGAGCCAGATGATCGCGAAGACGATCAGGATGATGCCGGCGACCAGGTTGAAGCCCTTGCCGGAGACGCCGATCTTGGCGGCGTTCGCGGGCGCGGCGGCCGAGACGCCGGTGCGGAGCTTGGCGCGGCCGGTGGTGATGCTCTCGGTGGCGGTCATGTCAGGCCCCGATCTCTCGCTTGGCGGCAGCGCGCTCGACGAGCTGCCGGATGACCGCGATCGCGACGATCACGATGAACAGGAGCACCGACGCTGCCGAGGCGGCGCCGAGTCGGTTGTCGGTGAAGCCGACGCCCGTGATGAGCTGCAGCGAGACCTGGGTGGAGATGCCCGGTCCGCCGTTCGTCATCAGGTACACCTGGTCGAAGATCTTCAGGCTCGCGATGATCTGCAGCAGGATGACCAGCGTCGTGGTGCGGCCGAGCAGCGGCAGCGTGATCGACTTGATCTGCTGCCAGTTCGACGCACCGTCGACGGCGGCCGCTTCGTACAGTTCGCGCGGGATCTCCTGCAGGCCGGCCAGGTAGAGCACGAAGTTGAAGCCGAGGGTCCACCAGACGGTGGCGATCGCGACACCGATCATCGCCGTGTTCGGGCTGGACAGCATGCCGGAGCCCGGGGTGAGGCCGATGGCCGACTGCATGCTGGCCCACAGGCCGGTCGCCGGCGTGAAGATGAACACCCAGATCAGCGAGATCGTCGCCGACGGCAGGATGAACGGCAGGAAGAACGCCAGTCGGAAGAACCACTGGCCGCGGTTCATCCGGTTCGTCAGGACGGCGAAGACGAACGCCAGGATGACGAGCGGCGGCGTCGTGTAGAGCGTGAACTGCAGGGTGTGCCAGAGCGACGACCAGAAGTCGGAGCGTCCGAGCATCTCCGCGTAGTTCGCGAACCCGGCGAAGCTGCCGAGGCCGGTGCGGACGGTCGAGGTGTTGAAGAAGCTCGAGACGATCATCCAGACCGTCGGGCCGAGCAGGAAGGCCACGTAGAACAGGCCGAACGGGGCGAGGAAGAGCCAGCCGCTGCGGCCCTGGCCACGGGTCAGGCTGGTGCCGTAGGTGCGGCTCCGGCGCGGGCGCGACGCGGTTGCGGCGTCGGTGGGCCGGTCGAGGACAGGTGCTGTGGTCACGTCATCGTGCCTTTCGCGCGGTGTTCACGGCGTTCACGTGCCGGGCAGGTGCACGCCCGGTGGTCGCGGGCCCGGTCACAGTGGGCTCGGGGTGTTCAGGTAGGTCGCGAGCTGCGACTTGATGGCACGGAGCGCCTGCGCGGGCGACGAGCTGCCCTGCTGCACGAGTGCCAGCTGGGCGCCGACGGTGCCCTCGAAGGTCGAGCCGGAGCCGCCGTACCAGGCGGGGTCGTCGAACACGGCGGTCTCGGCTGCGGCGGCGTAGTTCGACTGGGGCTTGAGCTCCTTGTAGGCGCTGCTGTCGAACGTCGGGATGTAGGCGGGCACGTGCCCGCCCTCGGCCCAGGTCAGGCTCTGCTCGAGCATCTGCTTGATGAAGAGCATGTGCTGCTTGCGCTGCTCCGGGGTGCGGTCCTTCTTCGGCAGCACGAACGTGTGCGAGTCCGCCTGCGTCGCGGGCTTGTCGTACAGCTGCGGGATCGGGGCCATGCCGAACTTCAGTCCCTTGATGGACTGCGCGGTGCTGATCTCCCACTCGCCCTGCATGAAGAAGCCGGCCTTGCCGTCGAACATCAGGGACTGCGCCGTGGCGTAGTCGAGCGCCTTGTTCATCCAGCCCTGCTTGACCCACTTCTGGGTGCGGCTGGTGACCTCGTTGTAGGCGTCCTCGTTGACCGTGAGCTTCGCGCCGCCGTCGCTGATGAAGGGGGTCGCGTCGTTGATCTGGTTGTACATCGTCCAGAAGAAGCGCCACGGGGTGGCGGTCTCCGGCACGACGTTGGCGACGTTGAGGGCCGTGCCGCCGGTGACCTTCGCGACCGCGGCGAGGGCGCTCTCGAACGTGTCCATGCCGGACAGGTCCTTGAGGTTGCCGTCGGCGTCCAGCAGGCCCGCCTTCTTGCACACGTCGACGTTGTAGAAGAGCACGAAGGGGTGCGTGTCGAGCGGGATGGCGACGTTGTTGCCGTCGGTCTTCTGTGCCGTCCACGCCTTCTGGTTGAAGTCGGCGGCGCTGAGGCCGACGCTCGCCAGGTCCTCGGACGTGATCGGGTCGAGCAGGTCGCCGTCCCACAGCGGCTTCGCCCGGGTCAGGTGGGCGACCGCGACGTCCGGCGGCTTGTTCCCGACGGTGGCCAGTGTCAGCTTCGAGTAGTACGGGTTGCCCCACGCGAACGTGGTGGCCTGCAGCGAGCTCGATCCGCCGTGCTGCTTCGCGTAGCCGTCCTCCATCGCCTGCATGCGGAGGCCGTCACCTCCGCCGAAGAGGTTCCAGAAGACGAGCGTCTCGGGGTTGAGCGCACTGCCGGCCAGGCCGGCTGCGATCGGGCTCGAGCACGCGGCGAGCGGCAGGACCGTCGCGGCCGCCGCTCCTGCGGCGAGGAAGCCGCGGCGCGAGAGGCGCGACGCGGGTGTTGCTGGGCGGTTCGGCATGGCATCACTCCATCGGGATGGGCCGGGCTCGGGAACAGGGTCGGTGCTCCCGCCGGAGCATCGCTGTTCCGGACACGGAGCAGTGGGTCCCTGTTCCGTGAGCGCTCACATTAGCCCTCGCGTTCGCTGTCCGCCACCCCTTTCGCGTCGGCGTGGAACCCGGTAGCGTTTCGGTCAGGTGAGCGCTCACTTTCGTGACGGTCCGCTTCGCTTCCCGAACGCCGGACCGTGCCCGCCCACCGCATGACCCGCAGTACCCGCTCTCGCACGATCGAAGGAGATCCATGCCCCGCACACACCTCGTCCTCGACGCCGCGTTCACCGTGGGGCCGGTGCGACGTCGCCTGTTCGGCGGGTTCGTCGAGCACCTCGGCCGCCACGTCTACGACGGCATCCACGAGCCCGCGCACGAGACCGCCGACGAGCACGGCTTCCGCAAGGACGTCGTCGAGCTCGTCAAGGAACTCGGCGTCTCCGCCATCCGCTACCCGGGCGGCAACTTCGTCTCCGGCTACAAGTGGGAGGACGGCGTCGGCCCCGTCGAGCAGCGCCCGAAGCGCCTCGACCTGGCCTGGCACTCGACCGAGACGAACGAGGTCGGCCTGCACGAGTTCCAGCACTGGCTCGACCAGGTCGGCTCCGAACTCATGCTCGCCGTCAACCTCGGCACGCGCGGCACCGCCGAGGCGATCGAGCTCCTCGAGTACGCGAACATCGACGCCGGCACCGCACTGTCCCAGTACCGCAAGTCGAACGGCCGTCAGGAGCCCTTCGCCATCAAGATGTGGTGCCTCGGCAACGAGATGGACGGCCCGTGGCAGCTCGGCCACAAGAACGCCGAGGACTACGGCAAGCTCGCCGCCATGACCGCCAAGGCCATGCGGCAGATCCAGCCAGACCTCGAGCTGGTCGCCTGCGGTTCCTCCGGAGCGTCGATGCCGACGTTCGGCGAGTGGGAGCGCACCGTCCTCGAGCACACCTACGACGACGTGGACTACATCTCGGCGCACGCCTACTACGAAGAGGGCGACGACCTGGCGTCGTTCCTCGCCGCCGGCGTCAACATGGACCACTTCATCAAGACGGTCACCACCGCCGCCGACCACGTGCAGGCGCAGAAGAAGTCCGACAAGCGCATCGACATCTCGTTCGACGAGTGGAACGTCTGGTCGATCTCGAAGTGGAACGAGCAGCAGAAGACCTTCGGGCCGCAGGACTGGCCGGTCGCCCCGCGCCTGCTCGAGGACGTCTACACCGTCGCCGACGCCGTCGTCGTGGGTGGGCTCCTCATCTCGCTGCTCCGCCACGCGGACCGCGTCGCCTCGGCCTCGCTCGCGCAGCTCGTCAACGTGATCGGCCCGATCATGACCGAGCCCGGCGGCCCGGCCTGGCGCCAGACGACGTTCTTCCCGTTCTCGCTGACGTCGCGCCTGGCGAACGGCACGTCGCTGCAGGTCAAGGCCTCGGGTGACACCGTCGACGGCGGCAAGTACGGCGAGGTGCCGGTCGTGGACTCGGCCGCCACCGTGACCGAGGACGGCAAGGCAGCGGTCTTCCTGGTCAACCGCCACCCGTCCGAGTCGACCACCGTCACGATCGACCTCGCGGGCCTGGCGGCCTCGGGTGACGTCCGTGCCGAGGGCATCTGGGACGACGACATCCACGCCGTGAACGACCTGTCGTCCACCGAGCGCGTCGGGCTCCGCACGAACGAGACGGTCAGCCGCGACGGCGACACCATCACGATCGAGCTGCCGCCCGTGTCCTGGACCGCCGTGTCGATCGGCTGAGACGCCTCGGCGTGCGCTGCGGCGGGCGTCGAGTGAGCACAGAGGACGTCGGGCGCTCGCGCCCGACGTCCTCTGCTCGTTCCCGCGCGCTGGCGCGCGGCGGGGCCGAGTCTCGGCCTGGGCGACACTTCTCGCGCCCGCGGCCGCGAGATCGGTCGCTCACCGCGAGTCTCGGCGTGGCGTGCCCGAGACTCGGCCGTCCGCCGGACGGGAGGCCCGTGGCGGGCTGGCACCGTGCCTCCCGTCCGGTGGGTCCAGGCATTGCGGGCCGAGTCTCGGCCTGGGCGACACTTCTCGCGCCCGCGGCCGCGAAATCGGTCGCTCACCGCGAGTCTCGCGGCGCGGCCGGCGGCCGGGCCGCGTCAGCGCGCGGGCGGGGGCGCGGTGCTCGACCGCTCCACCAGGCGCACGGGCACCAGGTCGGGGGCGGAGGACACGGACTCGCCGTCGATCTGGCCGAGCAGGTTCGCGACCGCTCGGCGCCCGACCTCGTCGAACGACTGGTGCACGGTGGTGAGCGGCGGCCAGAAGGAGTCGGACTCGGGGGAGTCGTCGAACCCCACGACGCTGAGCGACGACGGCACGGACCGCCCGGACTCGTGTGCGGCGCGGAGCACCCCGAGGGCGGTCTGGTCGTTCGCGGCGAACACCGCGGTGATGTCCGGGCGTGCGGCGATCTCGAGCCCTGCCGAGTAGCCGTGCTCGGTCGTCCAGCCGCCGTGGAAGACCGGCGGGACGACCCGTCCGGCGCGCGACAGGGTGTCCTGCCACGCGGCCAACCGGCGTGCGGCGGAGTACGACGAGGTCGGTCCGGCGACGTGCCAGACGGTCTCGTGGCCCAGGTCGAGCAGGTGCTGTGTTGCCTGGCGGGCACCGTCGGTCTGATCGGTGTCGATCGCCGGGTGCTCGGTGCTGCCGGTGGAGTCGACGATGACCATCGGCACGCCGTCGGGCAGGACGACCTCGGCCGTGTCGATGATGTGCGACTCGATGATGATCACGACGCCGTCGACGGCCTGCTCGTGCAGGCGGGAGAACGCGGAGCGGACGCCTTCCTCGGTGCGCGAGGCCATCGGCAGCAGCGTGATCGTGAAGTCGGCGGCACCGGCGGCGTCGGCGATCGCCTCGAGCGTGCGCATGTTGCCGAAGGACGCGAGCGTGAACATGATCACGCCGATGGTGCGGAAGCGCCCTGATCGCAGGGCGCGGGCTGCGCGGTTCGGGCGGTAGCCGAGGGCGTCCATCGCGCGCTGGACCCGGTCGCGGGTGTCCGGGCTGACGTTGTCGAACCCTCGGGCGACACGGGAGACCGTCTGCATGGAGACCCCGGCTGCGTCGGCGACGGCGGCCATCGAGGGCGAGCGGCGGGTGCCGGCGGGGGACTCGGTCGTCATCGGCTCGCTCCTTCCGTTGCGGGTTCGCGCAGTCTGCCTCCCCGGACGGTAGTGCATGTTGACGTTGCCATGCTATCGTCCTGACGTTCGATGTTGACGTCAACATCGATGTTCACCCCGGACCTCTGATCCGTCCGGGGCTGCGACGTCGACATCGACCACCCGAACGCAGCAGACGAAGGAGTCACATGAGCACGCTCGCAGCGCGGCCCGGCGAAGCAGCCGCAGCGCAGCCGGCAGCACCCCGCCCGGCCGGTCGTCGGACCAAGGCGCGCGGACGCTGGACCGGCTGGCTCTTCGTCGGCCCCTTCGTGGTCGTCCTCGTCGCCATGCTCATCGTCCCGATCGGCTACGCCCTCTGGCTCAGCCTGTTCCGCGACCAGCTCATCGGCGGCAACCAGTTCGTCTGGTTCGCCAACTACGTGCAGCTCTTCCAGGACGCCAAGTTCTGGTCCGGCTTCGGCCGCGTCGCGATCTTCCTGGTCGTCCAGGTGCCGATCATGCTCGGGCTCGCACTCGTCGCCGCCCTCGCGCTCGACAGCGCGCGACTCTGGGGCACGTCGTTCTTCCGCATCGCGGTCTTCCTGCCCTACGCCGTCCCCGGTGTCGTCGCGGCCCTGATCTGGGGCTTCATCTACGGCAACCAGTTCGGTCTCACCGGCGCCGCGAACGATGCCCTCGGCATCGACCTGCTGCAGCCCTTCAGCCCCACCTGGGTCCTGACGAGCATCGGCAACGTGGTCACGTGGGAGTTCCTCGGCTACAACATGCTGATCTTCTACGCCGCACTCCGCACGGTGCCCGGTGAGCTGTACGAGGCCGCCGAGCTCGACGGCGCCGGCCCCCTGCGCACGGTGTTCTCGATCAAGCTCCCGGCGCTCCGCGGCCCGATGGTCATCGCCACGATCTTCTCCATCATCGGCAGCTTCCAGCTCTTCAACGAGCCGAACCTGCTCAAGACGCTCGCACCGAACGTCATCGGCAGCGCCTTCACCCCGAACATGTACGCCTACTCGCTGTCCTTCAGCGGTCAGCAGTTCAACTACTCCGCCACGGTCGCGATCGTGATGGGCGTGATCACCGCGGTGATCGCCTACGTCGTCCAGGTCCGCGGCACCCGCGAGGAGAACCGATGAGCACCATCCAGCACCCCGCCGGGCCCGCAGCGGCCACGGTGACCGAGGCGACCACGACGCAACGTGCGCCGCGCACCCGCTCGATCCGCGCCTCCAAGAAGGCCGAGGAGCACGTCGACGGACGCAAGCCGAAGCGTTCCGGCCTGCTGACCGCGGTCATGGTCGTCTTCGTCGTGTACTCGTTCGCGCCGCTGTTCTACCTGCTCGTGAACAGCACGAAGACGCAGGCGTCGCTGCTGTCGACCTTCGGCCTCTGGTTCGGCGGGGACTTCAACCTCTGGCAGAACATCGTCGACACCGTCACGTACAACGACGGCATCTTCCTGCAGTGGTTCGGCAACACGCTGCTCTACGTGGTCGTCGGTGCGGGTGGCGCCACGCTGCTCGCGACCGTCGCCGGCTACGGTATGGCGAAGTTCCAGTTCCCCGGACGCCGCGCGGTGTTCGCCATCGTGCTCGGTGCCATCGCGGTCCCCGGCACGGCGCTGGCGGTCCCGACCTTCCTGCTCTTCTCGCAGGTCGGCCTGACCAACACCCCGTGGTCGATCATCCTGCCGTCGCTCATCAGCCCGTTCGGCATGTACCTGATCTGGACCTACGCGGTCGACGCGATCCCCGCCGAGCTCCTCGAAGCCGCCCGCATGGACGGCGCCGGTGAGTTCCGGATCTTCTTCACCATCGCGCTCCGCCTGCTCGCTCCAGGTGTCGTCACCGTCCTGCTCTTCGCGGTCGTCGCCACCTGGAACAACTACTTCCTGCCGCTCATCATGCTGAGCGACCCGAAGTGGTACCCCCTGACGGTCGGCCTGAACCAGTGGAACGCCCAGGCCACCGGGTCCGGCGCGCAGCCGATCTACAACCTCGTCGTCACGGGATCGCTCCTCACGATCATCCCGATCGTGGTCGCGTTCCTCTTCCTCCAGCGCTTCTGGCAGTCCGGCCTCGCGGCCGGGTCGGTCAAGGCCTGACACAGCACGCTCCACCCCCCCTCTCCACGAAGAAGTGAAAGGCACCCCCATGAACAAGCGTCTCCGGCGCGGGCTCAGCGCCCTCGCCATCGGCGTCACCGCCGCGATCGCCCTCGCTGCCTGCGCGTCCGGCGGCTCGTCCTCCGGCGGTTCGTCGGACGACATCGACAAGGCCCTGAAGGACGGTGGCACCCTGACCTACTGGTCCTGGACCCCCTCCGCCAAGGCCCAGGTCGCCGCGTTCGAGAAGCAGTACCCCAAGGTGAAGGTCAAGCTGGTCAACGCCGGCACCGGTGCCGACCAGTACACCAAGCTGCAGAACACCGTGAAGGCCGGCTCCGGCGCCCCCGACGTCGCCCAGGTCGAGTACTTCGCGCTGCCGCAGTTCGCCCTGTCCGACTCGCTCCTCGACCTGTCCGGCTACGGCTTCGACTCGCTCGAGGACAAGTTCGCCAAGAGCACCTGGAGCTCGGTCTCGATCGACGGCAAGGTCTACGGCCTGCCGCAGGACTCCGGCCCCATGGCGCTGTTCTACAACAAGACGGTCTTCGACAAGCACGACATCGCCGTGCCGAAGACGTGGGACGAGTACGTCACCGCCGCGAAGAAGCTGCACGAGGCCGACCCGAACGCGTACATCGCGGCCGACTCCGGCGACGCCGGCTTCACCACGAGCATGATCGCCCAGGCCGGTGGCACCCCGTTCACCACCGACGGCGACAAGGTCACGATCAACCTGCAGGACGCGGGCACCAAGAAGTGGACGAGCACCTGGAACGAGCTCGTCGAGCAGGGCCTGCTGTCGAAGACCGTCGGCTGGACCGACGACTGGTACAAGCAGCTCGGCAACGGTGAGATCGCCACGATGATCACCGGCGCCTGGATGCCCGGCAACCTGGAGTCCGGCGTCGCCCAGGCCTCGGGTGACTGGCGCGTCGCCCCGATGCCGACCTACGACGGCGGCACCGCCCAGACCGCGAACAACGGCGGCAGCGCCGAGGTCGTCATGAAGCAGTCGAAGAACCCGGCCCTCGCCGCGGGCTTCCTGAAGTGGCTGAACTCGTCGAAGGCGTCGACCGACGTCTTCATGAAGTCCGGTGGGTTCCCCTCGACCACCGCTGACCTCGACTCGTCGGCCTTCCTCGACGAGAAGCCGGAGTACTTCGGCGGCCAGCAGATCAACAAGGTGCTCGTCGACGCGTCGAAGTCCTCGGACAACGACTTCACCTACCTGCCGTACCAGGTGTACGCGAACAGCGTCTACGCCGACACCGTCGGTCAGGCGTACGAGAACGGCACCTCGCTCGACGCCGGCCTCGAGGCCTGGCAGAAGGCCCTCGCCAAGTACGGCAAGGACCAGGGCTTCACGGTCTCGACCAAGTAGCACCGCACCCTCGGCGGGGCCGTGCGGACACGTCCGCACGGCCCCGCTCCACGCCCGGCTCCGGCCGGCCATGAGAAAGTCACACCATGCGATTCGCCATCGGCGACACCGACTTCCTGCTCGACGGCGAGCCGCACCGGGTCCTGTCCGGCGCGATCCACTACTTCCGCGTGCACCCCGACCTGTGGGCCGACCGCATCCGCAAGGCCAAGCTGATGGGGCTCAACACCATCGAGACCTACGTCGCCTGGAACGCGCACGCCCCGGCGCCCGACGTCTTCGACCTGACCGGCGGGCTCGACCTGGGCCGGTTCCTCGACCTGGTCGCCGCCGAGGGCATGCACGCCATCGTCCGTCCCGGCCCCTACATCTGCGCGGAGTGGACCAACGGCGGCCTGCCGTACTGGCTCTTCGCCGACGGCACCGTCGGCGTCCGACGCGACGAGCCGGGGTTCCTCGCCGCCGTTTCCTCGTACCTGCACGCGTTGGCGCCGGTGCTGGTCCCGCGGCAGATCGACAACGGCGGACCCATCGTCCTGGTGCAGGTCGAGAACGAGTACGGCGCCTACGGTTCCGACCCCGTCTACCTGTCGAAGCTCGAGCAGATGCACCGGGCGATCGGGCTCACCGTCCCCTTCACGAGCGTCGACCAGCCGATGGGCACGATGCTCGAGGACGGCTCGCTGCCGTCGCTGCACAAGACCGGCTCGTTCGGCTCGCGGTCCGTCGCCCGCCTCGAGCGCCTGCGGCAGGCCCAGCCCACCGGCCCCCTGATGTGCTCCGAGTTCTGGGACGGCTGGTTCGACAGCTGGGGCGAGCACCACCACACCACGCCGGCGGCCGCCTCGGCAACGGACCTGGACGACCTGCTCGCCGCCGGCGGCTCGGTCAACATCTACATGTTCCACGGCGGCACGAACTTCGGCTTCACGAACGGCGCGAACGACAAGGGCGTCTACCGTCCGATCGCGACGTCCTACGACTACGACGCCCCGCTCGACGAGGCCGGTCGGCCGACCCCGAAGTTCCACGCCTTCCGCGCGGTCATCGAGCGCTACGCGCCCGTGCCGCCGCTACCGGCATCGATGGAGCCGGGTGGATCGGGTCGGCTCGCGTCCGATGCTGCGGACGGAGCCGACCGGGAGGCCCGGGTCGTCCCCGCCACGGACCTCGCCGTCCGCCTGGACCGCGTCGCGTCGCTGCGCTCCCTGCTGCCCACGCTCACGACGTGGTCGGCGCACGACGAGCCGCCGACGTTCGACGCCCTCGGTGCGGCCAGCGGCTTCGTCCTGTACCGGGCCGAGGTGGACCTGCCGTCCGGCGGCGTGCTGACCGTCGGCACCGAGGTCCGCGACCGCGCGATCGTGTCCGTCGACGGTGTGGTCGTGGGCGTCCTGGAGCGCGAGCACCACGACCGTGCGATCGCCCTGCCGCCGGTGACCGGGACGCTCGAACTGCTCGTCGAGGAACAGGGGCGGGTCGACTACGGCATCCGGATCGGCGAGCCGAAGGGCCTGATCGGCGGGGTCGCCGTCGACGGGGTCCCGCTCTCGCGCTGGACCGCGTCGCCGTTGGCGCTCGACCCGATCGCCCCGTCCGCCCTCGATGCGCTGTCCGCCGTGGAACCGGCCGACGGCGAGGTGCTCGCCGGGCCGACGTTCGCCACGGGGTCGTTCGACCTCGACGCGGTGGACGACCGCTCCCTGTCGCTCGACGGCTTCCGCAAGGGTGTCGCCTGGGTCAACGGGTTCTGCCTCGGCCGGTACTGGTCGCGCGGCCCGCAGCAGACCCTGGCGATCCCGGGGCCGGTGCTCCGCCACGGTCGCAACGAGCTCGTCGTGTTCGAGTTGCACGCGTCGGCGTCCCGGACGGCCCACTTGCTCGTGCAGCCCGACCTGGGGCACACCGAGGCGTAGCCGCGCGTACTTGGTCGAATCGGGCGTACCTTGTCGGAACTTCCGACCAGGTACGCCCGATTCCGCTTTCCACCGCGGGTGTCATGGGACGTTTCGGACTTCGTGAGTCGCTGCCCACGCCCGCACCTCGAGGAGCGCCTCGCGTCGCCAGCGCCAGAGCGGGGCGAACCTCGTGCCGTCGTCCTCCCATGCTCGGGTCAGCAGCCAGATCTGCCGTCGGCGGTCGACCCCGCGATCGTCGCGCCACTCGACGTACGCGTCGTCGAGCACCGCGGTGACGCCCGCACGCGGTGCGGTCCACGACGACAGGAAGCCGGAGTACCGGAGGGTCTTGTCGGACAGGTGCACGGCGACACGTCGGAGCCTGGCCGTGGCCCAGGTCCCGCCGGCGATGAAGGCGACGCCGAGGACGAAGACGAACACCCGCGCCGATGCTCCGGGCACGAAGGCCACGCTCGCAAGTGCGACTCCTGTCCCGATCATCACCGGGCCGAACACGATGAGGTTCAGGATGCGCTCCAGGCGCGGCGGACGGATCGTCGTCACGGCAGAGCGTCCAGGTCGGCCAGGGCCTGCTCGGCGTCGGCGATCCGATCGGCCTCGGGCCGCGTCCACCACTCCGGTCCCCGTTCGCCCAGGCCGTGCTTGGCCAGCCCGTTCCGGTGCCGCGCCGCAGCTAGTGCTCCGTCGTCGTCCGCACGCTTGGCCTGCTTGACGGCGTTCCGCCCGCGGCCGAGGTGGCTCCGGAGCGCCGCAGCGATGTCCTCGGGCAGCGCGGGGTCGGTGCGGCGCCAGCGTCGGCCGTCCACGACGAAGAAGTGGTCGTCGGGCTCGGCGGTCATGGTCCGAGTCTGCACCGTCGGTGGTGTCGGGTAGACAGGAGCCGATGAGCAACGACCGCGTCCGCCCGATGCTCGACGTCCGACGCATCTACGCCGAGCCGGCCGCGCTCGAACTGCAGCGCGGGCAGGAGATCCTCGGGCGCTGGCCGGACGCCGAGATCGTCCCGGTCGAGTCGCACTGGAACATCCCCGAGGTGCACGGCGACGAACGGAACGTCCAGCGCTGGGTCCGGATCAAGACCGAGGCGCTCGTGCTCGGCGTGAAGAAGTCGCTGGTCACCCGGCCGAACGGTCGCTCCGCCGACTTCATCGCGCCCTCGACGGCGAACGGCTGCGCGATGGCGTGCGCGTACTGCTACGTGCCGCGGCGCAAGGGCTACAGCAACCCGGTGACGGTGTTCGCGAACATCGACCAGATCACGAAGCACGTCGCACGGAACATCGCGAAGCAGGGGCCGAAGACCGAACCGAACCAGTGCGACCCGGAAGCCTGGGTCTACGACATCGGCGAGAACAGCGACTGCTCGGTCGACGCGATGCTCAGCGACAACGTCCGCGACCTGTGCGACCTGTTCCGGATGACCCCGACGGCCAAGGCCTCGTTCGCGACGAAGTACGTCAACCGCGACCTGCTCGACTGGGACCCGGTGGGCCGGACCCGCATCCGGTTCTCGCTCATGCCGCACGAGACCGCGAAGGTCACCGACATCCGCACGAGCCCGATCGCCGAGCGGATCGCAGCCGTGAACGACTTCGTCGACGCCGGGTACGAGGTCCACCTGAACTTCTCGCCGGTCATCGTCACCCCGACCTGGGAAGCCGACTGGGCCGAACTGCTGCGGCAGGTCGACGACGTGCTGTCCCCGGCCGCCAAGGCGCAGCTCGCGGCCGAGGTCATCTTCCTGACGCACAACCAACCCCTGCACGAAGTCAACCTCGGATGGCACCCCAAAGCCGAGGACCTGCTGTGGCGCCCCGACCTGCAGGAACAGAAGGTGTCGCAGAACGGCGCGGTGAACGTCCGCTACCGGTCCGGCATGAAGGGGCAGCTCGTCGAGCGCTTCCGCGAACTCGTCGCCGAGCACCTGCCGTCCTGCCGCATCCGCTACGCGTTCTGAACGCACCAACGGCCCGACGTCAGCAGACGTCGGGCCGTCGGTGCGTTCACGAGCTGGTGCTCACGCGTCGTCGACGGCGTCCTTCGCCTTCTCCGTCTGCATGCGCGCCTCGCCCATGTGCTGGTCCTTCTTGCCCTGGGCGTGCAGCTCCTGGTCGTCGGTGTGCTCGCCGACCTTCTCCTCGACCTTGCCGACGATCTTCTGCGTGGCGTCCTTGGCCTTGTCTCCGAGCGACATGGTGGTTCCTTCCGGTGGGGCATCACCGGCGGTCCCGGCGGTGTGTCACCGACAGTACGGACGCGCCTGTACCCCGTTCACTGCGGCGGGACAGGCGCGTCGCTGATCACGGGATGAGGCGGTCGGCCCGGTACCGGGCGAACAGGTCGGCGAACGCCCGTTCGGTCCGGCGGAACGCCGTGAACCCGGCGTCGCGGCTCTTCCCCATGTCGGTGACGACCTCCATCGCACGACCGAGATCGGCGTCGGTGTGCCACCACGAGGCGAGGCGGGTGATGTCTGCCTCTGCCAGACCGTGTCGGTCGGCGATGCCGGCCCACTCGGACTCGTAGGGCGCCATCTGCTGCTCGAGCGGACGCGGCTCGTCCTCGTAGCCGATCACGCGCGCCGGGTCGACGCCGAGGTGCGCCGCGAGCCGCGGCCACATCCAGCGCCACCGGAAGACGTCGCCGTTCACGATGTTGAAGGCCTCGTCAGCACCCTCGGGTGCGGTCGCTGCCCACACCATCTGCTCGGCGAGGATCCCGGCCTCGGTCATGTCGGTCAGGCCGTTCCACTGCGCCTCGCTGCCCGGGAACACGAAGTCCAGGTCGAGCTCCTTCGCCAGCGTCGCCTGCACCGCGATCGTCAATCCCATGTTCATCGCGTTGCCGACGGCGTGCCCGATCACGGTGTGCGAGCGGTGCACCGACCACGTGAAGCCCTGGCGCTCGGCGGCGGCGAACAGCTCGTCCTCCTGCGCGTAGTAGAAGTTCGGGGTGTCGAGACGGGGCTCTTCCTCGTGGAACGGGGTGTCGGGCATCTCGCCCGCGGCGTAGGCCTCGAACGGGCCGAGGTAGTGCTTCAGCCCGGTCACCAGCGCGACGTGCGCCAGCGGGGCGTGTGCGAGTGCGGCGAGCAGGTCGCGGACCATGCCGCCGTTCACGCGGATGTTCTCCGCTTCGGTCTCCTGCCGCTGCCACGCGGTGAAGAACACGTGAGTCGGCTGCTCGTCGGCGAGCGCGGTCGCCAGGCTCTCGGGGTCGCGCAGGTCCGCGGCGACGGTCCGGATGCCCTGCGCGGCGAGCGGCCGGCGGGACAACGCGGTCACGTCCCAGTCGAGGTCGAGCAGGTGCCTCACCAGGGCGGAGCCGGTGATGCCGCTCGCTCCCACGACGAGGGCTCGGGGCGGGGTGGAGGTCGGTTCGGTCGATCCGGTTGCAGTCATCCCTGCATGCAACCGACGATGGACGACACGTGTTCCCTCAGCGCGGGCGACGGATGCGGATCGGGCCCTTCGCCGTCGAGGGGTCGACGACGGAACCGCCCTGGGTGATCTCGACCTCGCCGCGGGCCGTCATCCGTCGAGCCGCTCGACGGGCGGGCTCCATGAGCGGCCGCCAGTCGTCGGGGTCGAGCGACCGGGCGACCCCGGACGGGCAGATGCTCGAGGTCCGGGCCCGCGCGGCGAGGAGCTCGTCGATGCGCTGCTCGAGGGCCCGGTCAGTGGCGTCGACTCCGTGCTTCCGGCACGCTGCGGAGCAGTACCGCGCTTCCGACGCGGCCGACGCGGGCATCGTGCGACCGCACGACGCGCACGTGCGCTCGGCGTGCTCCGCCTCGTTCGCCGCGGCGTCCGCTTCCGACCTGATCGCGCGTCCCATGCCCTCATCTTCGTCCTGCTGCTCCTGTCCGTTCCCAGCACGAGCGCACCCGGCGCGGGTCCGGCTGGCAGCATCGGACCGGTGAGCACCGACACCGCACCCACCCGTCACCCCGAACCCACGTGGGTCCCGCACGTCATGTGGTGGCACGTCTACCCGCTCGGGTTCGTCGGGTCGGACGTCCGACCCGGGTCCGCTGTCGAGGAACGCGCCGTCGAGCACCGCCTCGGCCGCATCGAGCCCTGGCTCGACCACGTGGTGGACCTCGGCCTGAACGGCCTGGTGCTCGGACCGGTGTTCGCGAGTTCGACGCACGGCTACGACACGGTGGACCACTTCCGGATCGATCCGCGGCTCGGCGACGACGCCGACTTCGACCACCTGGTGTCCGCTGCGCGGCAGCGGGGGATCCGTGTCCTGCTCGACGGCGTCTTCAACCACGTCGGCCGCGAGCACCCGGCGTTCCGGACGCTCGAGGAGCAGGGGCCGGACGCAGCGACCGCTGACCTCTTCGCGATCGACTGGTCCGGGTGGACGCCGGGGCAGCCGGTGCCCGTCGGGTTGTTCGAGGGGCACGACATCCTCGTGGCGCTCGACCACGACAGCGCAGCGACCGAGGACCTCGTCGTCCAGGTGATGACGCACTGGCTGGAGCGGGGGATCGACGGCTGGCGCCTCGATGCTGCGTACGCGGTGCCGCCGGCGTTCTGGGCCAGGGTCTTGCCGCGGGTGCGGGAGCGGTTCCCGGACGCGTGGTTCAGCGGCGAGGTGATCCACGGCGACGCGGCGGCGATCGCCCGGGAGTCGACCATGGACTCGTTGACGCAGTACGAGCTGTGGCAGGGGATCTGGCACGGCATCGCGGACGGCAACGGCCACGAGCTGGCGCACGCGATCGAGCGCCACGACGCCCTGCTCGAGACGTTCGCCCCGACGACCTTCATCGGCAACCACGACGTGACCCGCATCGCGAGCGCCGTGGGGGAGGAGTTCGCCGGGCACGCGGCCGCAGTGCTGTTCACCGTCGCCGGCACGCCGATCGTCTACGCGGGCGACGAGTACGGCTGGACCGGGGTGAAGGAGGAACGCGAGGGCGGCGACGACGCCGTCCGGCCGGAGTTCCCGCCCACACCACCCGCACCGGGCGAGCTGACGCACGCGTACGAGGCGCTCATCGCCCTGCGCCGCCGCAACCCGTGGCTGCACCGGGCGCACACCGACGTCGTCCACCTGACGAACACCGCGGTCGTCCTGCGCACCGCGACGTCGGAGGCGGCCGTGGTGACCGCCCTGAACCTGTCGGCCGATCCCGTCGAGGTTCCCGCAGCCGACGCGACGCAGGTGGAGGCGGGCGGTGCCGATCTCGGGGACGGGACCCTGCGCCTCCCGGCCCGGGGTTGGGCCGTCCTGTCCCGCTGACGCAACGAGACTCGGGCTGGGCGACAGTCCTCGCGCCTGGTGACGCGAGTCGTGTCGCTCAGCCCGAGTCTCGGGGGAGTGGTGGACGCCCTACTTGCGCGCGGCAGCCGCCCGACGCTTGTTGAACACGTCGAACGCGACGGCGGCGAGCAGGACCAGGCCCTTGATCAGGGACTGGTACTCGGTGCCGACGCCGAGGATCGACATGCCGTTGTTGAGCAGGCCGATGATGAGACCACCGACGATGGCACCCGGGACCGTGCCGATGCCGCCCGTGACCGCCGCGCCACCGATGAACACCGCGGCGATGGCGTCGAGCTCGAAGCCGTTGCCCGCACCGGGGGCCGCCAGGTTGAGCTGACCGGTGAAGACCACACCGGCCAGGGCCGAGATGACACCCATGTTGACGAAGAGCATGAACGTGACGCGCTTGGTCTTCACGCCGGACAGCTGCGCGGCAAGGGCGTTGCCGCCGATGGCGTAGACGTGTCGGCCGAACACCGCGCTCCGCATGATGACCGAGTAGATCACCACGAGGGCACCGAGGATGACGAGCACGATCGGGGTGCCGTTGTAGCTCGCGAGCAGCAGGGCAACGTAGACGACCAGCACGACGCCGAAGACGAGCTTCACGATGAACCAGGCGAACGGTTCGCTCTCGAGCTGGTACTTGCGGCGGGTGGCGCGGCCGCGGAACGCGGTGACGGCCATGACGGCCGCGGCGGCGAAGCCGAGGATCATCGTGAGCGGCTCGTAGCCGGTGGTGCCGAACGACGGCAGGAAGCCGGACCCGAGGGCACGGAACCCGTCCGGGAACGGCGAGATCTGCTGGTTGTGCAGCACGATCTGCGCCGCACCGCGGAAGGCGAGCATGCCGGCCAGGGTGACGATGAAGGCCGGGATCCCGAAGTAGGCGATCCAGAACCCCTGCCAGGCGCCGACGAGCGCACCGACGACCAGGCAGAGCACGACGGCGATCGGCCACGGGATGTGCCACTGCGTGATCATCACGCCGGCCATCGCGCCGGTGAAGGCGACGACCGACCCGACCGACAGGTCGATGTGCCCGGCGATGATGACCATCACCATGCCGATGGCGAGGATGAGGATGTAGCTGTTCTGGACGATCAGGTTCGAGACGTTGATCGGGGCCAGGGTGATGCCGTTGGTCGTCACCTGGAAGAAGACGACGATGACGATCAGCGCGATGAACAGGCCGATCTGTCGGAGCTGCCCGGTGAGGTAGCCGGCGGCGGACTTAAGCGCGTTCATTGACAGGGGTCTCCCGTTCCTGGGTCATGTACTGCATGAGGACCTCCGGGGTGGCCTCGGAGCGGGGCACATCAGCGGTGATGGTGCCCTCGGAGAGCGTGTAGATGCGGTCGCAGATGCCGAGGAGCTCCGGGAGCTCCGAGGAGATCACGATGACCCCCTTGCCCTGGTCCGCCAGGCTGTTGATGATCGTGTAGATCTCGTACTTCGCACCGACGTCGATGCCACGGGTCGGCTCGTCGAGGATGAGCACGTCAGGATCGGTGTACATCCACTTCGACAGGACGACCTTCTGCTGGTTGCCGCCGGAGAGCTTGCCCGTGACGACGTCGACGTTCGGTGCCTTGATGTTGAGGTTCTTCAGGAACTGCCCGGCGACCGTGGTCTCCTCGGACGCGTTGACGAAGCCCCAGTTCGCGAGCTTCCCGAGCGCCGACCCGGAGATGTTCCGCTTGATGTCGTCGATCAGGTTCAGGCCGTACCGCTTGCGGTCCTCGGTGACGTACGCGATGCCGTGGTCGATCGCCTGTGACACCGTGTGGGTCTTGATCGGCTCGCCGCGCTTGTAGACGGTCCCGCTGATGCCGGATCCGTACGACCTCCCGAACACGCTCATCGCGAGTTCGGTCCGCCCGGCGCCCATCAGTCCGGCGATGCCGACGATCTCGCCGGCGCGCACGTTCAGGTTGACCTGGTGGATGATCTCGCGCGACCCGTCGAGCGGGTGGTGGACCGTCCAGTCCTCGATCCGCAGGAGTTCCTCGCCGATCTGGGGATCGTGCTCGGGGTACCGGTTCGACAGGTCGCGGCCGACCATGCCGCGGATGATGCGGTCCTCGGACACGTCGTCGGCGTGCATGTCGAGCGTCTCGATGGTCTTGCCGTCGCGGATGATCGTGACCTTGTCGGCGATCGCCTTGATCTCGTTGAGCTTGTGGCTGATGATGATCGCCGTCATGCCCTCGGCCTGCAACGAGCGGATGAGCTCGAGCAGGTGCGCGGAGTCGTCGTCGTTCAGGGCGGCGGTGGGCTCGTCGAGGATGAGGAGCTTGACCTTCTTCGACAGTGCCTTCGCGATCTCGACGAGCTGCTGCTTGCCGACACCGATGTCCACGATCTTCGTGACCGGGTTGTCCTTGAGGCCGACGCGCTGCAGGAGCTCGGCGGCGGCCAGGTTCGTCTTGTTCCAGTCGATGAAGCCGCCCTTGGACCGCTCGTTGCCGAGGAAGATGTTCTCGGCGATCGACAGGAACGGGCTCAGCGCGAGCTCCTGGTGGATGATGACGACGCCAGAGGCCTCGGAGTCGTTGATGTCCGCGAACGAGACCGGTGCGCCGTCGAGCAGGATCTGCCCCTCGAAGGAGCCGTGCGGGTAGACGCCCGACAACACCTTCATCAGGGTCGACTTGCCGGCGCCGTTCTCGCCGCAGATGGCGTGGACCTGGCCACGCTCGACCTCGATCGAGACGCCCTGCAGGGCCTTCACGCCGGGGAACGTCTTGGTGATGTCACGCATCTCGAGGATCGTGTCCGTCACGTCGACCGCCTTCCGTGGTGCGCGCCGTGGCGCGCGGATGGGGCGGACGGGAGGCACGGGGCGGGGTCGACCCGTGCCTCCTGTCCGACAGGTGGGTTGCGACTACTTCAGGTCGGCTTCGGTGTAGTAGCCCGAGTCGACGAGGACTTCCTTGTAGTTGTCCTTCGTGACGACCGTGGGCTGGAAGAGGAAGGTCGGGACGACCTTGACCTTGTTGTCGTAGCTCTTCGTGTCGTTGACCTCGGGCTTCTTGCCGGTGAGCAGGTCCTCGGCCATGGTGACCGACTGCTTGGCGAGCTTGCGCGTGTCCTTGTAGATGGTCGAGTACTGCTGACCGGCGATGATCGACTTGACCGAGGCCGCCTCGGCGTCCTGGCCCGTGACGATCGGCAGCGGACGGTCGCTGGTGCCGTAGCCGGCACCCTGCAGCGCCGAGATGATGCCGATCGAGATGCCGTCGTACGGCGAGAGCACGCCGTCGAGCGTGGTGCCGCCCGAGTAGGACTTCGCGACCAGGTTCTGCATGCGGGCCTTGGCGGTCGCCGGGTCCCACTGCTGCGTGGCGGCCTGCGAGAGCTGGTCCTGACCCGACTGGATCTTCAGCGTGCCGTCCTCGAGGTACGGCTTGAGCGTCTTCATGGCGCCGTTGAAGAAGAAGCTGGCGTTGTTGTCGTCGAGCGAGCCGGCGAAGACCTCGATGTTGAACGGGCCCTTCTCGCCGGTCTTCTCGCCCTTGTCGTCGAGGACGCCGAGGCCGGTGAGCAGGCTCGTCGCCTGGTCGACGCCGACCTTCTCGTTGTCGAACGACACGTAGTAGTCGACGTTCTTGTTGCCCGTCAGCAGTCGGTCGTAGGAGATCACCTTGATGCCGGCCTTGGCGGCGGCGTCGAGCTGGTCGGAGAGGGCTCCGCCGTCGATCGACGCGATGATGAGGACCTTCGCGCCCTTCGTGATCATGTTGCTGACCTGCTGGGCCTGCTGCTGGACCTTGTTGTCGCCGTACTCGAGGTCGACCTTGTAGCCGGCCTTCTCGAGGTCGCTCTTGACGGCGTCGCCGTCCTTGATCCAGCGTTCCGACACCTTGGTCGGCATGGCGACGCCGACCAGGGCGCCCTTGTTGTCGGTGCTGCCGCCGCCGTCGGTGGACGCACGGCCACCGGCCGAGCAGCCGGCGAGTGCGATCGCGATGCCGAGGGCTGCAACGCCCGCGATGATCCTGCGCTTCGTCATCGAAGTACCTCTGTTCCTCTCGCGTCGTCCTCGACGCGCTCAGGTGCCGGGGCTGCTGTGCCCCGAGGGATGTGCTCGTGTGAGCGCTCACATCTTGTGGGTTCCGTGACGGGGTGTCAACTCGACGTGACCGTTTCGCGATCTTGCCGCGCGCGTCGGACTGCGCGGTACGGTTGGCCTCGTGACGACCACGACCGCCCCAGGGGGCACGGGCGGCAAACGCCGGAAGGCGCCGACGATCTTCGACGTCGCCGAGCGCGCGGGCGTCTCCCACCAGACAGTCTCGCGCGTCATCAACGGCGATCCGACGGTCCGCGACGCGTTCCGCACGCAGGTCACCGACGCCGTCCACGAACTCGGTTACCGGCCCCGCGCCGCCGCCCGGGCACTCGCCGGCGGCCGGAGCCGCGCGCTCGGCATCATCACCGCGGGCGACGCCCTGTACGGTCCGTCGAGCACCGCGATCGGGTTCGAACGCGCGGCCCGGTCGGCCGGGTACCACGTGCTGCTCTCGACCCTGCCCGAGGACCCGACGCCGTCCGACCTGTCCGGTGCACTGACCACGCTGCTCGCGCAGGACGTCGCCGCGATCGTGCTCGTCGCCGCCGACAACCGCGTGCTCGACGCCCTCGGGTCGCTCACCGTGCCGGTCACCGTGCCGGTCGTCGTCTCCAACGCCGTGCAGCGCGACGCCGTCCGGACCCCGGCGGCGTCGACCGTCGCCGCGGTCGCGATCGACCAGGCAGCGGGGACGTCGCTCGTGATGGAGCACCTGTTCGCGCGCGGACACCGGCGGATCGTGCACATCGCCGGACCACCGGTGTCGCAGGAGTCCGAGGTGCGCCGTGCCACGTACGTCCGGATCATGGAAGCGGCCGGCCTCGAGCCCGTCGTGCTCGACGGCGACTGGACCCCGGGGAGCGGGTTCGCGGCCGCACGCCACATCGACGTGACGGCCGTCGACGCCGTGTTCGCCGGCAACGACCAGATGGCGCTCGGGGTGCTCCACGCCTTCGCCGACGAGGGCCTGCGTGTGCCGGACGACATCGCGGTGGTCGGGTTCGACGACGTGCCCGAGGCCGCGCACTTCACGCCGCCGCTGACCACCGTGCGGCAGGACTTCCGGGCGATGGGCGAACGGGTGCTCGACACCGTGCGGGCCCTCGTCGAGGGCGAGCCGCGCGACGAGACACTGCTGGCGCCCGAGCTCGTGGTGCGGCGGAGCGCGTAGCGCCCCTCGCACCGTGCGGTGTTGTGCAGCCGGTGCGAGGTTGCCCGCTCGGTGCGGCGCTACAACCCCGCATCGAGCGGGCAACCCTGCACCGGCCGAGGGGCGGCGCACGGTGCGAGCCGACCCGACCGTCAGCCCTTCAGTGCACCGGACGACAGGCCTGCGACGTAGAACCGCTGCAGCCCGACGTAGAGCGCGATGCACGGGATCATCGCCACGACCGACCCGGCGACGAGGTTGCCGTACGACACCTGCCCGTACGCCCCGGTCTGCAGGTTGAGCAGCGCCACCGGCAACGTGTAGAGCGAGTCCTTCGTCAGGAACGTCAGCGCCCCGAGGAACTCGGTCCACGACGCCAGGAACGCGTACAGCGCGGCGGTCGCGGCCCCGGGCAGCAGGAGCGGGCGGAGCACCGACACGACGACCCGGAAGCGGGAGGCCCCGTCGACGAACGCCGAGTCCTCGAGTTCGGTCGGGATCGACTCGAACGCGTTCCGCATCACGAACACCCCGAACGGCAGGTTCACCGTCGTGTAGAACAGCACGAGCCCGAGCAGCGAGTTCGTGAGCTTCATGGCGTTCATCTCGAGGTACAGCGGAGTGAGGATCGCCTGGAACGGCACCATCATCGTCAGCAGCACCAGGCCGAACACGATGCCGGAGCCGCGGAACCGGAAGCGGGCGAACCCGTACCCGGCCATCGTCGCGATCACCGCGGTGAGCACGGCGGTGGCGATCGACACGATCAGCGAGTTGAACACGCCGGTCAGCAGGTGCGACGACGAGCTGAACACCGCCGCGAAGTTCTGCCATCCGAGCTGGAAGAACGTCGCGGGGTCGGCCGCCTGCGTGATGACGGCCTCGGACTGGAACGCCCGCAGGATCGACCACAGCAGCGGGACGCCGAAGACGAGCGCCGACCCGACGCCGGCGATCACGTAGAGGGTGCGCTTGACGGCGGTGTCGCGTGGATGCCGGACGCTGCCCTGGTGGTGGCGCCGTCGGTGTCCGTCGCCGGTGGTGGTCAGCGTGCGGGTGGACAGGTCCGGTGCTGCGAGGCCGGCGCGGGAGGTCGTGGTGCTCATGGCTCAGTCCTTCTCTCGCAGTGCCCAGAACTGGAACACCGTGACGGCGGCGATGACGACGACGAGGGCGATCGACTCGGCGGTCGCGGCGCCGAGCTGCAGGTTGACGAAGCCACGGTTGTAGATCGCGTTCACGATCGTGGTCGTCTCGGTCCCCGGTCCGCCCTGGGTCAGGATGTAGAACTGGTTGAACGCGAGCAGCGACCCGATCACCGAGATGATGGCGCTGAGCGCGATGGTCGACCGGATCATCGGCAGGGTGATGAGCCGTTCGGTCTGCCACCACGAGGCCCCTTCGAGCTGCGCGGACTCGTACACCTCGTCGGGGATGCCCTGCATCGCCGACATCAGGAGCACCATCGTCAGCCCGGACACCGCCCAGACCACGAGCACGCAGATGAGCAGCGTGGCGAGGGGGCCGTTGACGAGCCAGGCCGTGCTGCCGTCGGTGATGCCGAGCCAGCGGAGCACCATGTTGACGGCTCCGGAGTTCGGCTGCGCCTCGAGCACGAGCATGAACGACAGCGTGGTCAGGCCGACGACGTACGGCAGGAAGAACACCGTCCGCAGCAGGGTGCTGCCCCGTCGCCGTGCCCGGATGAGCACCGCCAGGAAGTAGCCGAGCACCAGGATCGGCACCGTCACGATCGCGGTGTACAGCAGCGTGTACCCGATGGCGTGCACGAACGTCGGGTCCTGGAACAGCGTCAGGTAGTTCTGCAGCCCGATGAACCGGTACGGCCCGATCAGGGGCCAGTTCGTGAACGAGATGTAGAGCGCGAACACGAGCGGGGCGAGGACGAACACCGCGACGAAGACGATCGCCGGGGTGACGAGCACGGCGCCAGCGCGCGGCGGGTGTGTGAGCGAACCGCGGGACGGACCCGAGCGGCCCGGGCGGCCGGCGTCGCGGCCGACGGTCGGGCGGCCGGCGCCGGTCCGTCGGGTGGAGATGGTGGTCATGTCTGCACCTCTCTGTGCAACAAACGAACGAGCGAGCGAGCGAACGAACGAACGGGCGAGCGGACGGACGGACGGTCAGGCCTGGACCTGGTCGAGGATGCGGGTGTAGTCCGCCTGCGCCGTCCGCATCGCGGCAGCGGTGCCCGAACCGAACACGGCCTCGCGGAACATCGCGAAGTACGGCGACGACGGCTGGTTGACGAGCAGGTTGTAGGCCAGGGTCTGCGGCGCGTAGCCCTTCTCGATGGCGTCGAGCGGGCCGAACGCCAGCGGGAACCGCTTCCGGTACTCGGGCGTCGCGGCGTCGGATCGGGTGGGGAAGTACCCGCCGTCGGGCAGGGCCTGCTGCTGCTGCAGGCCGTTCGCGTACTGCATGAACGCCCAGCCGCCGGACGGGTTCGCCGCCCCGTTCGGGATGCACATGTTGTCGCCGCCGTCGAAGAACGACCGCTGGCCGTCCCACGACGGGATGAGCACCGTCTGCATCCTCGCCCGCATCGCCTTGGTGGCCGCGGGCACGGTCGCGCCGTACGAGGTCGGGAAGATCCCCACCTTGCCGGCCCGGAAGTCGGCGCCCCACGTGGTGCCGGCGTCGGCGTACGTCGCCTTCGACAGCACGCCGTCCTTCCAGAGCTGCCGGTAGAACTCGAGCATCCGCTCCAGCGCTTCGTTGCCGGTGATGTTCGCGGTCTGCTTGCCCACCTCGCCCGACATCATGTCGACGCCCGTCGCCCACACGTGCGGCTGCGTGACGAAGCCGATGATGCCGGCGGCGTTGCCGGAGATCGACCACCCGTAGACGTCGTCGTCGAGCTTCCGGATGGCCTTCGCCGCGTCGAGCAGCGTGGAGAGGTCCGTCGTCGACTCCTCGACGTCGAGCCCGGCCCGGTCGAACAGCTCCGTGTTGACGAACAGCTGCGAGTTGTCCGCCAGGTAGGGCAGTCCGTAGTACCGGTCGCGGTACTCGAGCAGCCGCAGGTGCCCCGGCGAGATCGCGTCGAAGTAGTCGAGGCCCTTGACGACGTCGGTCAGGTCGGCGAACGCCTCGCGGAAGATGAACAGCTGCGAGTTGATGTCGTCGATGTCCACCACGTCCGGCGGCTCACCACCGCGGATGGCCGTCGCGAGCTTCGTCACGTACTGCCCGTCCGGCACCGGGGTCAGCTCGACCTGCAGCTTCGGGTTCGCCTTGTTGAACCCGGCCACCGCCGAGGTCAGCCCGGCCTGGGTCGCGGACCGGCACCAGACGTGCACGGTGCCGGTCGCGTCCTTCCCGAAGCTCGCGGCCTTCGCGTCGACCTTCGGCAGGGTGCCGGAGCACCCCGCCAGGGCGAGTGCTGCGCCGCCGGCGACACCGCCGACCAGGAACGCTCTGCGGTCCACGACGTCACCGCGCCAGCGGGAGCCACACGCGCATCGGCGCCGCGCCCCGGTTCGCCCACGCGTAGTAGGGAACCGCTGTCGCGGTGACCGACGGGAGGCCCGTGGTGGCGCCCTGCGAGCCGGCCGCGTCGCCGACGCTGGTCGCGTCCACGGCGCGATCCGCGCCTCCAGACCGGGTCGCGTCCAGCCGCTGGTACGGCCACGATGCCTGCTCGTGTGCGGCAGGCGCGTGTCCGGGAACGCGCAGCGTGACGATGCCGTCGAGCAGGTCGTCGCGACGTTCCTCGGTGATCGAGGCGACCGCGTCGACCGTCAGGTCGTCGACCGTGAAGCCCTGCTGGTCCGCCTGCTCCACGGCGTACACGAGGGGGCCACGCTCGATGGCGACCTGACCGCGGGCGGCGTCGATGCGGGGGTCGGCGACGTACCGGTGCGGCGTCGTGTCGAAGACGAGCTCGACCGTGTCACCGGCGGTCCAGTGCCGGTCGACGACGTGCAGCGTTCCCGGCTCCGGGTGCGCGGTGCCGTCCGGACCCTGCACCGTCGTCGTGTCCGACCAGACCGGGATCCGCAGGCCGAGGGCGAGCGGGCCGTCCTCGGTGACGGTGACGACCACGCGGCCGTCGTGCGGGTAGCCGGTCTCGACCGACACCGGGCCGAGGTCCGCGGTCGCGTACTGGTGGATCTGCAGGCCGCCGTCGGTCGCCGTCGCCAGGTAGCCGTCCAGGCTCGCGAAGGTGCGCATGATGTTCGGCGGGCAGCAGGCGCAGTCGAACCAGCCGCGGCGCCCGTGTGCGGGGGAGCGGTTCTCGTCCTGGTGCGCGTGGTCCCGCTGCTGCAGGGGGTTCACGTAGAAGTACTCGGTGCCCGCCAGGCTCACCCCGGCCAGGAACGCGTTGTACAGCAGGCGCTCGATCGCGTCGGCGTAGACCGGCTTGCCGGTGGCGAGCAGCAGGCGCCAGGCCCACTGGACACCGCCGATGGCCGCACAGGTCTCGGCGTAGCCGCGGTCGGTGGGCAGCTCGTAGGGGTCGCCGAACGCCTCCCAGTCCCAGCGCGCACCGAGGCCGCCGGTGATGAAGGCCTTCGTCGCCATCATGTCCGCGAACTGCGTCTCGCTCGCGGCCAGGAGCTCGGTGTCACCGGTCTCGATCGCGACGTCCACCGCACCCGCGGCCAGGTACACGGCGCGGACGGCGTGGCCTTCGACGGTCATGGCCTGCCGGCTCGGCACCCGGTCGGAGAAGTACGTCGGCTCGCCACCGGCGCGCTCGATGATGCCGGTGCCACGAGCGTCGACGAACCAGTGCGCCAGGTCGAGGTAGTCGCGGTTGCCGGTCTCGCGGTACAGCTCGACCAGGCCCATCTCGACGACGGGGTGGCCGTCGACGTCGCGGGTCTTCGGCGTGCCGTCGGGTGCGGTGCCGTCGCCGAACGTTCGGACCAGGTGGTCGGCGTTCTTGATCGCGACCTCGAGCAGTCCGGTGTCGCCCGTCGCACGGTGCTGGGCCACGGCCGCCTGGTACAGGTGCCCGGCGCAGTACATCTCGTGGCTCCACTTGAGGTCCGTGTACCGCTCGCCCTTCCCACGGATCTGCTGCACCGAGTCGAGGTAGCCGTCGTCGGCCTGCGCCTGGGCGTACAGGGCGGTGACCTCGCGCTGCAGGTCGAGGAGGTCCTCGGACGGGGCCCGGCCGTACTCCCACGCCACCGCCTCGAGCCACTTCGTCACGTCGGAGTCCATGAAGATCGGGCCGGTGGCCTCGCCCTCCTCGAGCCCCGCGGCGATGCGCAGGTTCCGGAAGTTTCCGGCGGTCTCGAGCAGGGCGTACCCGCCGCGGACCGCGTCACGGCCGTTGCGCTCCTGCCGGAGTGCCCAGAACCCGCCGGTGATCCGGGCGTCGCCCGTGGGCAGTGGCCGGAGCGTCAGGTGCGCGTCAGCGGTGGGGAGGACCGGGGTCGCGGTGTGCGCACGGCTGTCGGTCGCGAGCGTGGTGGTCATGTCGCCTCCTTGCGATGTGACTGGTACCGTCCCGACGCCGCCGGCGGGGCAGCATTCGGAAAACGGTTTCTGCGAGGGACGTTACGACACGGATCTGCACCGCGCAAGGGGCGTGCTGGGTTTTCTGCGTATGCTCATCGTCACGTCCCGCGATCCGGAAAGGACCTTGCCGTGACCCTCGAGCGCACCGGTGTCGACCGCGGCGCGCAGCCCGTCCGCATCACCGACGTCGCCGCGCTCGCCGGGGTGTCGATCGGCACGGCGTCGAAGGCGCTCAACGGCACCGGGCAGCTCCGCGACTCCACGCGGGCACGGGTCAAGGACGCCGCCGAGAAGCTCGGGTTCGTCGGCGACGCCCGGGCCCGCGCTCTGTCGTCGGGCCGCACCTACACGGTCGGCATGATCACCACCGACTCCTTCGGTCGGTTCTCGATCCCGGTGCTGCTCGGCGCCGAGGACGCCCTGTCCGCCGGGCAGATGGCCGTCCTGCTGTGCGACACCCGCGACGACCACGTCCGTGAGACCCACTACCTGCGCTCACTCGCGGCCCGAGGGGTCGACGGCATCATCGTCACCGGTCGGTCGGCCGACGCCCGGCCGCCGATCGACGTGTCCATCCCCGTGGTCTACGCCTTCACCCCGTCGACCTCGGCCGACGACGTCTCGATCACCCTCGACGACGAGGCCGGCAGCGCGGCCGTCGCCGCCCACGTGCTCACCCTCGGCCGGTCACGCGTCGCCGTCGTCACCGGGCCCTCGCGGCACCGTTCCGCCGAACGCCGGGTGGCGGGAGCGGCCTCCGTGCTCGGGTCGCGGCTCGTCACGCCGCCGCTGTTCGGCGAGTGGTCGGAACGGTGGGGGCGCCAGGCCGTCGACGTGCTGGCCCGGCAGTCGCCCGACGTCGACGCGATCGTGTGCGGCAGTGACCAGATCGCCCGCGGTGTGTGCGATCGACTGCGGGAGCTCGGACGATCGGTGCCCGGCGACGTCGCCGTCACGGGCTTCGACGACTGGGACGTGATGGCGCTCGCCTCGCGGCCGCCGCTGACGACGGTGGACCTGCGGCTCGAGGAGCTCGGGCGTGTGGCGGGGCAGGCGTTGCTCGGCCTGATCGACGGCGGTGCGGCGGCCTCGGCATCGGTCGCCCCGGCCCTCGTCATCCGCGAGAGCACCGCCGGCCCGTAGCCGGCGGCGCCCGCGCGCCCGTGCCCGCGCCCGCGCCCCCGCCCCCGCCCCCGCCCCCGCCCCCGAGGTTCCGAAATCTCGGCATCCGGGCTCGGATCCGAGTCGTCCGTGGAACCTCGGCGCACTGTCGGCGGCGTGTTGTGGAACCTCGGCGGGAGGGGGCGGGCGCGTCTTCGGCGCGCAGGAGTTCGACGGGCCGCGCCCAAGGCCGCCGCCCGTGGTTGCCGCTCGGCGCCCGGGGTTCCGAGATTTCGGCATCTGGGTGGGGGAGCGAGCCGATCGTGGAACCTGGGCGGTGCGCGGGCGGCGTGTTGTGGAACCTCGGCGGGAGGGGGCCGGGCGAGTCCTCTCCACGAATGGGTTCACCGGGCGGCGTGTTGTGGAACTCCAACGGGCGTGAGCGGGGCGGCGCGCCCGGGCATTGCGAGAGTGAGCGCTCACGTGCCAGGATGTGAGCGCTCACGGAGGACGACGGAGTTCTGGAGGAACGCATGGGCGACGACCCCACCCAGCAGGTCGCGAACGGCCGCACGACACTCGGGATCGAGCTCGGCTCCACCCGCATCAAGGCGTGTCTGGTGGACGAGGACCTCGTGCCCATCGCCGCAGGGTCCCACGAGTGGGAGAACGAGTTCGTCGACGGCCGCTGGACCTACTCGCTCGACGCCGTCGAGACCGGGCTCCGGGCCGCGTACGCCGCGCTCGTCGCCGACGTCGAAGCACAGTTCGGCGTGCGTCCGACCACCTTCCGCGCCGTCGGTGTGAGCGCGATGATGCACGGTTACCTGGCGTTCGACGCCGCGGGTGAGTTGCTCGTGCCGTTCCGGACCTGGCGCAACACCTCGACCGGACCCGCCGCCGAACGGCTCAGCGAGGCCCTGTCCTTCAACGTCCCGCTCCGCTGGTCGATCGCACACCTGTACCAGGCGGTGCTCGACGACGAGCCGCACGTGGCCGAGGTCGCGGGCATCACGACCCTCGCGGGCTACGTCCACCGACGACTCACCGGTCGGAACGTGCTCGGGGTCGGGGACGCCTCCGGTGTCTTCCCGATCGAGAGCGGCCCCGTCGACAGCGGCCCGGGCGAGCCCGGCTCCCGCGACTGGGACGGGCACATGCTCGCCACGACGCAGGAACTGCTCGGCGAGCACGTCCCCGACCTCCGTGCGGTCCTGCCCGAGGTGCTCGTCGCGGGCGAGGAAGCCGGAGCCCTGACCCCCGAGGGCGCCGCGTGGCTCGACCCCACCGGCTCGCTCAGCCCCGGTGCGCCCCTGTGCCCGCCCGAGGGCGATGCCGGCACCGGCATGGTCGCGACGAACGCCGTCGCCCCCCGCACCGGCAACGTCAGCGTCGGCACGAGCATCTTCGCGATGGTGGTCCTCGAGCACCCGCTCAGCACCCCGCACGAGGAACTCGACGTCGTGACCACCCCGTCCGGCGACGCCGTCGCGATGGTGCACTGCAACAACGGCGCGAGCGAGATCGCCAGCTGGGCGCGGGTGTTCGGACGCTTCGCCGAGGCATCGGGCAGTCCGATGCCGACGGATGACGTGTTCCGGGTCCTCCTGGACGAAGCCGAACAGGCCGACCCCGACGCCGGCGGCCTGCTCTCCTTCAACTACCTGGCCGGCGAACCCGTCACCCACGTCGAGGACGGCCGGCCCCTGCTGCTCCGTACTCCCGACGCCCGCTTCACCCTGGGCAACCTGGTCCGCTCCGAGGTGCACGGCGCGTTCGCCACCCTGGCGATCGGCATGGACGTGCTGCACGGCGAACGGGTGCAGGTCGACCGGATGACCGCGCACGGCGGACTCTTCCGCACGCCCGGTGCCCCGCAGCGACTGCTCGCCGCCGCACTGCGGGTTCCGATCGCCCTCGAGGAGACCGCGGGCGAGGGCGGGGCGTGGGGCATCGCCGTCCTGGCCACCTACCTCGAGCACACCGACCAGCAGCTCGCCGACTACCTGTCGGACACCGTGTTCGGCGGGGACGCCGTGCACGTGGCCGAGCCAGAGCCGCGCGACGTCGAGGGCTTCCAGACGTACCTCGGCCGGTACCGCGCTGCCCTGCCCGTCCAGGCCGTGGCGGCAGCGGCGACCCGACCAGACGCGACCGGAACCGGTGCGGCAGCCGCCCCCGGCGCCGGCGCGACCACGACCCGGGGCGAGGGGACGGCGGGAGCCGAGCCGCGCCTCCCGGCAGAGCAGGAAGTGACCAGATGACCAGCGCAACCGACCACGACACCCAGCGGGCCGTCGCGGCCACCCGCGAGCGCGTCGCCCGCCTGCACGGCGAACTCGTCCGCTACGGCCTGGTGATCTGGACCGGCGGCAACGTCTCCGAGCGCGTGCCCGGCACGGACCTGTTCGTCATCAAGCCGAGCGGCGTCTCGAGCGACGACCTGACCCCGGAGAACCAGGTCGTCTGCACCCTCGACGGCCAGCCGGCCGACGGCTGGGGCAACGAGCACGGCCCGTCCTCCGACACCGCCGCGCACGCCCACGTGTACCGGAACATGCCCGAGGTCGGCGGCGTCGTGCACACCCACTCGACGTACGCGACGGCGTGGGCCGCACGAGCGGAACCCATCCCGTGCGTGATCACCGCGATGGCCGACGAGTTCGGCGGCCCGATCCCCGTCGGCCCGTTCGCGATCATCGGCGACGACTCGATCGGCCACGGCATCGTGGAGACCCTCAGCGGACACCGGAGCCGCGCGGTCCTGATGCAGAACCACGGCGTCTTCACCATCGGCAAGGACGCGAAGGACGCCGTGAAGGCGGCCGTGATGTGCGAGGACGTCGCCCGGACGGTGCACATCGCGAAGCAGGGCGGAGACGTCGTCCCGATCGCCGAAGCAGACATCGATCGACTCTTCGATCGCTACCAGAACGTCTACGGACAGAACCCCGAAGGAGCCATGCGATGACGCAGGACACCCCGACGTACGACACCCCGACGTACGACACCCCGACGCACGACACCCCGACGCCGGACACCACGACGCCGGACACCACCGTCGACCCCCAGGCCACGCTCGACGGCTACGAGGTCTGGTTCCTCACCGGCTCCCAGGGGCTGTACGGCGAGGAGACCCTGCGCCAGGTCGAGGACCAGAGCAAGGCGGTGCACGCGGAACTCGCCGGGCACCTGCCGGTGAAGCTCGTCTGGAAGCCCGTCCTGAAGGACGCCGACGGCATCCGCCGCGCCCTGATCGAGGCGAGCGCCGACGACAAGGTCATCGGTGTCACCACCTGGATGCACACGTTCAGTCCCGCGAAGATGTGGATCGGCGGCCTGCAGGCGCTGACGAAGCCGCTGCTGCACCTGCACACGCAGGCGAACGTCACACTGCCCTGGGCGGACATCGACTTCGACTTCATGAACCTCAACCAGGCCGCGCACGGCGACCGTGAGTTCGGCTACGCCCTGGCGCGCCTCGGCGTCCGGCACGCCACCGCCGTCGGGCACGTCTCGGACCCGCGCGTGCAGCAGCGCGTGTCGAACTGGACCCGTGCCGCAGCCGGCGCCGCGGCCGTCCGCGAGCTGAAGCTGACCCGATTCGGCGACAACATGCGCTACGTCGCCGTCACCGAGGGCGACAAGACCGAGGCGGAGATCGAGCTCGGCGTGCAGGTGAACACCTGGGCCGTCAACGAGCTCGCGGCAGCGGTGGACGCTGCTGCAGCAGACACGGCAGCGGTGGACGCGCTCGTGGCGCAGTACGAAGCGGCCTACGACGTCGACCCGTCACTCCGCAGCGACGGCGGCGAACGGCACGCCGCGCTCCGCGACGGCGCCGCCATCGAGATCGGCCTCCGCACGCTCCTGCAGCAGAACGGGTCCGCCGCCTTCACCACGAACTTCGAGGACCTCGGCACGCTCAAGCAGCTCCCCGGCCTCGCCGTGCAGCGCCTGATGGCCGACGGCTACGGTTTCGGCGCCGAGGGTGACTGGAAGACGGCCGTCCTGGTCCGCGCGATGAACGTCGCCGGCGCCGGTCTGCCCGGCGGTGCGAGCCTGATGGAGGACTACACCTACGACCTCACCCCGGGTGCCGAGAAGATCCTCGGGGCGCACATGCTCGAGGTCTCCCCGACGCTCACCACCACGAAGCCGACGCTCGAGATCCACCCGCTCGGCATCGGCGGCAAGGACGACCCGGTGCGCCTGGTCTTCACCGCCGACTCCGGCGAGGCCGTCGTCGTGGCGCTCTCCGACACCCGCGACGGCTTCCGCCTGACCGCGAACGTCGTCGACGTGGTGCCCCCGACTTCGGCGTTGCCGAAGTTGCCGGTCGGCCGTGCCGTCTGGGAGCCGCGCCCGTCGTTCCCCGTCGCCGCCGAGGCCTGGCTCACCGCCGGCGCCGCCCACCACACCGTCATGACGACGGCCGTCGGTCTGCAGGTCGTCGAGGACCTCGCCACCATGGTCGGCACCGAGTTCCTGGTCATCGACGAGCACACCACCGCCCGCGGGTTCCGCGACGAGCTGCGTCTCCAGCAGACGTGGCACCGTCTCGACCGCGGCTTCTGAGGAGTCAGGACCCCACGATGGACGACGTGATCGCGGCCGAGCGCACGCGGACGAACTGGGCGGGCAACGTCACCTACCGTGCCTCGGCGCTGGCGCGCCCGACGTCGACGGACGAGCTCCAGCGGCTCGTCGCGTCGACGCCGCGCCTGACGGCGCTCGGCTCGCGACACTCGTTCAACACCATCGCCGACACCGACGCCGTCCAGGTGTCGCTGCAGGACCTGCCGCCGGTGCTCGACATCGACACGTCGCGGCGCGTTGTCCGCGTCGCCGCCGGCATGACGCACAGTCAGGTCGCGGCCGGTCTGGAGGCCCGTGGCTGGGCACTCGGGAACCTCGCGTCCCTGCCGCACATCTCCACGGCCGGGGCCGTCGCCACGGGCACGCACGGCTCCGGCGTCCGCAACCCGTCGCTCGCGCAAGCGGTGGTCGGACTCGACGTGGTGCGTGCCTCCGGCGAGCTCGCGCACGTCGATGCGTCCTCACCGGACGGCGCCCTCGACGCCCACCGGGTGGCCATCGGCGCGCTCGGCCTCGTCACCGCCGTGGAGCTCGTCATCGAGCCGACGTTCCAGGTCGCCACGACGGTGCACCTCGACCTGCCGTGGGACGCCGTCGCCGCGCAGTTCGACCAGGTGATGTCCGACGCGTACTCGGTGTCGATGTTCACGTCGTTCGACGACCGCGGCGCCCGGCAGGTCTGGGTGAAGCACCGCACCGACGAACCCGCACCGACCGTCGACCTCGTCGCCCTCGGCGCACGGCCGGCCACCGGCCCCGTGCACCCGGGGGAGAACGACCCGGCCGGCGTCACCGAGCAGGGCGGCGTCCCCGGGCCGTGGGCCGAGCGGCTGCCGCACTTCCGGTCCACGTTCACCCCGTCGACGGGCGCCGAGATCCAGGCCGAGTACCTGATCCCCGCGGCCTCGGCCGTGGCGGCGCTCGAGGCGCTCCGTCCGCTCGAACCGGTGTTCGCGCCGATCCTCATCGCCGCCGAGATCCGCACGATCGCGCCCGACACCGCGTGGCTCGCGCCGTCGTCCGGCCGGCAGTCGATCGGCATCCACTTCACGTTCCGCCGGGACGCCGCTGCCGTGGCGGCCGCGGTGTCGCGGATCGAGGAGGCGCTCACCCCCTTCGACCCACGGCCGCACTGGGGGAAGGTGTCCGGCGTGAGCGTCGAGCGTCTGCACGAGGCGTACCCGCGGCTGTCGGACTTCGCCGCGGTCGCCCGTGACGTCGACCCCACGGGTCGGTTCCGCAACGCGTACCTGGCGCGCGTCCTGTCCTGACGGAGCGTGATCGGCGCAGCTCACAGGGGATGTCCACCGGATGCGCGGGCGACCCGCCGGTTCGTCGCTGGGAGCGCACATGTGCATCCACAAAGGTCGGGGCATGGCGAACTTCAACCGCATCCTCGGCATGGCCTCGAAGGTCATCGACAAGCAGCTCCAGAAGCGTGGGCAAGGGGACGGTGTGCCCGGCAACGGAGCGCAGCGCGGTGGTGGGACCGACTGGCGTGACGTCGTCCGCGGCGCCGCGGACCGGCTGACTGGCGACGACCGGAGCCAGCAGCAGCAGCGACCGCAGCAGCCGTACGGGCAGCAGCAGTACGGCCAGCAGCAGTACGGGCAGGCACCACAGCCGCAGTACGGTCAGCCGCCGCAGCAGTACGGCCAGCAGCAGCAGGGCCCGGCCGACTCCGACAAGGTCGCCCTGGCGAAGTACGACTACCTGCTCCGCACCTCGTCGCCGGACCAGCTCGAGCAGGTCCACCACGACGCGTTCGCCCGGCTGACCCCGGCGCAGCGGCAGCAGGTGCGCAACCGCCTGAACTCCGAACTGCCGCCGCACGAGCACCTGCGCGACGACTCGGCGGGCGGCATGGCGCGCGCGATGACGCGCGGTGAGATGTCGCGTCCGGGTCTGATCCGACGCGTCCTCGGCGGCTCGAACAACGGCAGTGCCCGCGGTCGTGGTGGCGCCTTCGCCGGTGGTGCCGCTGTCGGCGCCGGCGCGATGGCGCTCGGCGGCCTCGGCGTCGCCGTCGCCGGGGGAGCGGTGCTGAGCGCCGCCGCCGGCCCCGTGTTGGCGGAAGCCGCGAACCTCGGCGTCGACTTCGACGGCATCGCCTCGGGCATCGGCGACCTCGGGCTCGGAGACCTCGGCGCCGACCTCGGCGGTGGCTTCGAGGGGATCGCGGGCGAGGGCGAACAGCTCCTCGGGGGCCTCGGCGAGCAGGCATCCGGCCTCGGCGAGCAGGCGTCGAACCTCGGCAACGACTTCCTCGGGGGCTTGTTCGACCGCTGACCCTCGCCCTCGGGGTGGACTCGGTGCAGATCCATCGGGAATAGACGGACGTCGCACGGCACTTGGATTGTTTCGTCGTGCGACGTCTGTCGCACGCGGGATTCGGACGGGCGACCGCCGCGGTGTCAGGATGGACGCCGCCCGGCGACCCGGTCCGTGCAACCGCAGCGGCTGCAACACGGTCGCCACCACCCTTCCCACGAGGAGCACCACCGTCATGAGACGTCCGAACCGCCTGACGATCACCGCGGCCGTCGCCGCAGCAGCAGCCCTGGTCCTGACCGGCTGCTCGGGTGGCAGCTCCTCGGACGACGCGACGAGTGGCACGGCCAAGGGCGGCACGCTCAACATCCTGACGCCCCAGACCGCGTTCCACCTCGACCCGGCGACGAGCCAGAGCCTGGGCATCACGTCCCTCGGCCTCGTCGCACGGCGTCTGACCACGTGGGACGTCGAGCCGGGCAAGACCGCGAAGGTCGTCCCGGACCTGGCGACGGACACCGGGAAGTCCAGCGACGGCGGCAAGACGTGGACCTACACGCTGAAGGACGGAGTGGAGTTCCAGGACGGCACGCCGATCACCACGAAGGACATCAAGTGGGGCATCGAGCGCTCGTTCGCGCCCACGCTCTCCGGCGGCCTGAGCTACCACAAGTCGCTCCTGGTCGGCGGTGACAGCTACAAGGGCCCGTTCGACGGCAAGTCCCTCGACAGCATCGAGACCCCGGACGACAAGACCATCGTCTTCAAGTTGAACGACGCGTACGGCGACTGGCCGTGGCTCGCCTCGATGCCCGCGTTCACGCCGGTCCCCGAGGGCGACGGCAAGGACACCGGCGCCTACGACCTGAAGCCGGTCGCGTCCGGCCCCTACCAGGTGCAGTCGAACACGCAGGGCACGCAGGTCACCCTCGTGCGCAACAAGGCCTGGAGCGCCAAGACCGACGAGGTCCGCACCGCCGGTCCCTCGAAGATCGTGTTCAAGGAGAGCCAGGACGCCTCCACGATCACGCAGACGCTCATCGCCGACAACGGCGACGCGAAGGACTCCTTCGGCGCCATCTACCTCGGTGCGGCCGAACTGAACCAGGTGCGCAGCAACCCCGCAGCGCAGGACCGCCTCGCCACGTCCAAGGCCGGTCCGATCTCGTACATGGCGATCAACACCCAGAAGGGCGCACTCAAGGACCTCAAGGTCCGCCAGGCGCTGCAGTACGCCGTCGACAAGAAGTCGTTCCGGATCGCGGCCGGTGGCGCGATCGCCGGGTCGTACGCGTCGACGCTGATCACCCCGGGCATCGCCGGGCGCGAGGACTACGACCTGTACAAGACGGGCGCCACGGGCGACGTCGACAAGGCGAAGTCGCTGCTGAAGGACGCCGGTGTCAGCAACCTCAAGCTCACCCTGGTGACGCAGAACGACCCCACCTACCTCGCACAGGCGCAGGCGCTGCAGTCCGGCCTGAAGCGTGCCGGCATCACGGTGACGCTGAAGCCGCTCGACTACGACTCCTTCACGCAGGCCACCACGAACGGGACGGACTTCGACCTGTCGCTCTCGAGCTGGCAGCCGGACTTCCCGAGCGCGAACGCCAACCTGCAGCCGCTGTACGACTCGTCGCAGATCGGTGGCGGCGGCTACAACGTGTCGAAGTACAGCAACCCGGAGGTCGACGCGCTGATCAAGAAGGCCAGCGCGACGGTCGACCAGCAGGAAGCACAGAAGCTCTGGGCCGAGGCCGACCAGAAGATCATGGCCGACTCCCCGTCGGTGCCGCTGATCTACGCGAAGCAGTCGTTCCTCGCCGGCTCGAACGTGCAGAACTTCCAGATCGCGGACTTCCCGGCGTACCCGAACTACCTCAAGGTCTCGCTCGCGAAGTGAGTTCGCCGCTGCTCGAGGTCGAGGGGCTCCGCGTCGCGTTCGGCGACGCGGAGCCCGTCGTCCGTGACGTCTCCTTCACCCTGACCCCCGGACGCGTGCTCGCGCTCGTGGGGGAGTCCGGCTCCGGCAAGTCCGTCAGCGCCATGAGCGTGCTCGGCCTGCTCCCGCCCGAGGCACGGGTCTCCGGCAGTGTCCGGTTCCGCGGCGAGGAGCTCGTCGGCGCCTCCGACGACACGCTCCGTGCCGTCCGCGGCGCCGGCATCGGCGTCGTGTTCCAGGAACCGATGAACTCGTTCACGCCGGTGCTGTCCATCGGCACGCAGGTCGCCGAGGCGATCCGGGCGCACCCGACGGATCTCGACCGTGCGGCGGTGTCCGCGCGCATCGACGAACTGCTGCGTGCCGCCGGCCTCACCGACCCCGAGCGCATCCGCAGGGCCTACCCGCACGAACTGTCCGGCGGGCAGCTGCAGCGCGCCATGATCGCGATGGCCCTGGCCGGGGACCCGGTCGCGCTGATCGCCGACGAGCCGACGACCGCGCTGGACGTCACGGTGCAGGCCGGGATCCTCGACCTGCTCCGCCGGCTCGGTCGCGAGCGCTCCCTCGCCGTCCTGCTCATCACGCACGACATGGGCGTGGTGGCGGACGTCGCGGACGAACTCCTGGTGATGCGGCGCGGCGACCCCGTCGAGCACGGGACGGTCGCCGAGGTCTTCGCGCACCCGTCCGCCGACTACACGCGCGAACTCCTGGCCGCAGTCCCCAGCCTGGAGGCCCGTCCCGCGCCCGCCAGGCCGGCTGCGGACCCCGAGACTCGGCCTGGACGACAGGACGCGGCCCCCGGGACCCGAGCCGTGTCGTCAGACGCGAGTCTCGGACCGGCGGAAGCGAGTCTCGCGGAGGCGAGCCACGCCTCCCGTCCGCTCGTCGCGCGCCTGCGCGACGTCGCCGTGCGGTACGCGCGCCGCGGCGGGCCGACCGTCTCGGGCATCGAACTGGACCTGCGGGCCGGCGAGACCGTCGGCCTGGTGGGGGAGTCCGGGTCGGGCAAGTCGACCATCGGACGCGCCCTGGCGGGGCTGGTGCCCGTCGTCGCCGGCTCGGTCGAGGTCGACGGCAGCGACCTGCGGACCGCCAGGGGCCGACGGCTCCGCGAGCTCCGCAGCCGCGTCGGCATCGTCTTCCAGGACCCGGCGTCGTCGCTCAACCCGCGCCAGACCATCGGCTGGAGCATCGCCGAACCGCTCCTCGTGCACGGGACGGCTTCGGCTGCCGACCGTGCGGAACGCGTCCGTGACCTGCTGACCGCCGTGCAGCTCGACCCCTCGTGGGCCGAGCGGTTCCCGCACCAGCTCTCCGGCGGACAGCGCCAGCGGGTCGCCGTCGCGCGGGCCCTGGCGCTCCGTCCGGCGCTCGTCATCGCCGACGAGCCCACCTCGGCGCTCGACGTGACCGTGCAGGCGGCCGTGCTCGACCTGCTCGCGCAGCTGCAGGACGAGTTCGGGTTCGGCATGCTCCTCATCAGCCACGACCTGGCCGTCGTCCGACAGCTCGCCGACGAAGTCGTCGTCCTGCACGACGGTCGCGTGGTCGAACGGGGGACCACGGACGCCGTCCTCGACGACCCGCAGCAGGACTACACGCGCATGCTGCTCGCAGCGGCGCCCGTCGCCGATCCCGTGCGACAGGCGGCGCGCCGCGAAGCGTGGCGCGCCTGGGAAGGAGCGGCCTCGTGACCGCCAACGTCGTCGAGCGCCCCGTGGCGTCGTCCGGACGCGCGACCGGCTTCCGCGCCGTGGTGCGCCGGGTCCGGCAGGACCGCTGGGCCGTGACGTCGGCCGTCGTCATCGTGGTGTTCCTCGTGGTCGCCGTCGCGGCGCCGCTCATCAGTGCCGTCACCGGGCAGGACCCGTACGGGTACGACATCGACGCGCTCAACTCGTTCGGCGCGCCCAAGGGCTTCGGCGGCGGGATCAGCGGCGAGCACTGGTTCGGCGTCGAGCCGCTGACCGGACGCGACCTGTTCGCGATCGTGACCTACGGCGCGCGGACGTCGCTCGGCATCGGGCTCGCCGCGACCCTTGTGTCGATCGTGATCGGCGTGCTCGTCGGCGTCACCACCGGCTTCTTCGGCGGCTGGTACGACCGCGTGCTCTCCCGCGTGGTCGACGTGATCTTCGGCTTCCCGTCGCTCGTCTTCATGATCGCCCTGACCGCGATCGTGCCGACGTCGTTCCCGAAGCCCGTCCTGGTCGTGCTGGTCATCGGCTTCTTCGGCTGGCCGTCCGTGGCCCGCGTGGTCCGCGGTCAGACGCTGTCACTCGTGAGCCGGAACTACGTCGTCGCCTCCACGGCGATGGGCGCGGGCCGGTGGCACGTCATCCGCACGCAGCTGCTGCCGAACCTGGCGGCGACGATCACCGTCTACGCGACGATCTCGATCCCGTCGATGATCGGCGCCGAGGCCGCCCTGTCGTTCCTGGCCGTCGGTGTGACCCCGCCGACGCCGTCGTGGGGCCGCAGCATCGGCGACGCCGTCGGTTGGGTGCAGACCGACCCCATGTACCTCGTGTTCCCCGGAGTGGCCCTGTTCCTCATCACCCTCGCGTTCAACGTGCTCGGCGACGCCCTGCGGGACGCACTCGACCCGAGGGGAGCACGCCGATGAGCACCTTCCGCTTCATCGCGATCCGCATCCTGGGTGCTGCCGTCGTGCTGCTCGTCGTCGCGGCGATCACCTACGCGCTGTTCATGCTGCTGCCGACGAACCCCGCGCGCGCGATCTGCGACAAGCCCTGCACGCCGGACCGGCTCCGCGAGGTCCAGGCGTTCCTGGGGACGGACAAGCCCTGGCTGGCGCAGTTCGGCGCCTACCTGGCGGGGATCTTCACCGGCCGCACGTTCGGCAGCGGAGCGTCCGTGATCACCTGCGCCGCACCGTGCTTCGGGTACTCGTTCCAGCTGCACGAGAGCGTCACCGAACTGATCCTGTCCCGCCTGCCCGTCACCGCGTCGATCGCCGTCGGTGCCGCCGTGCTCTGGCTCGTCGCCGGGGTGTTCGGTGGCACGGTCTCAGCGCTCCGCCGTGGCACCTTCGTCGACCGGGCCGTGATGACCGTCGCCGTCGCCGGGGTCTCGTCGCCCGCGTACCTGATCGGGCTGCTCGGCATCCTGCTGTTCGGGTTCGTGCTCGGCATCCTGCCGACGAGCGGGTACGTCGCGTTCGCCGACGACCCCGTCGGCTGGTTCACGCACCTGATCCTGCCGTGGTGCGTGCTCGCGTTCATCAGCGCCGCGATCTACGCCCGACTGACCCGTGGCGAGATGCTCGAGTCGATGTCGCAGGACTTCGTACGGACCGCTCGGGCCAAGGGCCTGCGGGAGCGCCAGGTCGTCGTGCGGCACGGACTCCGCACCGCGATCCTGCCGGTGGTGACGCTGTTCGGGCTCGACCTCGGGTCGCTGCTCGGCGGTGCGGTCATCACCGAGAAGGTGTTCTCGATGCAGGGCCTGGGCGCGCTGCTCATCGATGCCGTGCACACGCTCGACCTGCAGGTCGTCGTCGGCTTCACGCTGTTCTCGGCGCTGTTGATCGTCACCGCGAACGTGATCGTCGACGTGGTCTACGCGTTCGTCGACCCGCGGGTGCGGCGCCGGGCGTAGCTCAGGCGGCGTCCCACCAGCGCAGCACGCGGGTGCCGTACAGCGTGAGCCACTTCGACGGCTCGCCCTCGGGGACGTCGACCTCGAACCACTGCGGACCCGGCGGCCGAGCGCCCTGCGTCCACCGCCCGTCGGCGTTCCTGGCGGCGCGGACGACCTCGACCGCCTCGGCTGCCCGGGGGTCCGGCGCGGTGCCGTCCTGCAGCGCGGCAGCCCGCAGGTGATCGGTCACCCGCAGCGCCGAGTAGATCCAGCGCAGCGGGTACGCGAACCGGGTCGCCCACGGCCCGACGAGTTCGCCGTCGTGCTTCCGGAACAGCAGTCGACGCTCGAGCAGGTACTCGGCGCCGCGGTGTCGAGCCGCACGGAGCTCCGTCGCGCGGGGGTGGGTGCCACGGGTCAGCTGCTCGTGCTGCAGCAGCCCGTCGATGACGTTGAGGGTCGAGTGGAACGACGACACGGTCGACCCCTCGATCCACTCGCAGTTCCACCCGCCGTCGTCGAGCTGGTGATCGAGGAACCACGCCGCCAGCTGACCGACGTCGGCACCGAGCCACGCACCGTTCGCCAGGGTGAACGCGTTGATGCAGCAGTCGACCTCGCCGCTCCAGTAGGGCAGGTCCTCGTACTCCCAACGGCTGTTCGTCGCGAGGCGTGCAGCCGTGTCCCCGAGGACCGCCGGATCGAGCCCCCAGTCGCGCAGGGCGTTCAGCGACCAGGTCGTCGCCGTGTAGGGCTGTCCGGGCTCGTCCGCCTCGGGACCGTCGAAGTCGAAGTCCGCCGGGAAGTACGCGCCACCGGCCCACTGCCCGTCGGAGTCCTGGTGCGCGAGCATCGCCGCCCCGAGGCCCTCGGTCGCGACCCGGCCCCGGGTCTGCTGCCACACCGACGGCGGCGCACCTGCCAGGTCCCGCTCGACCTGCCACCGGACCGCCGGGTCCGAGTCGAGCAGCCACTCGACCACCGCGTCGTCGCTCATGGCGCGGAGGCTACGCCGTGCGGAAGCCCGCCGCCACGTACCGGTAGGACGAGCCGTCGTCGGTCCGATCGACCACACCGAGGTCGACGGCGTCACGTCGGACGATCGCGACGTCCTCGCAGAACATCGCGATGGCGGCGTTCAGCACCGCCTCGCTGACGGGGCGTGACGATCCGAGTCGCTCGAACACCAACTCGACGATGCGCGTCGACAGCGGGAGCCGCTCGTCGTCCTTCACGGGCATCCGGTGGATCCGGTCGAACTCCAGGAGCGCGGCCGGCGCCTGCAGACGCTGCAGATCCTGCGCTGTACGGCCGAGCAGCGCCACATCGGGTCCGTCCACATCCAGCCAGTCGAACGCGCTGACCGCGGACATGGTCCGCTCGTCGAGCTGAACGCGATCTACGAGCGCTGGGCGCAGTGTCCGGCTCGCCACCGCCGACACCACCTGCCGTGCGCGTGCCAGCGGCTCCGTGGCCCTGCTCAACCTTCCGCCGCCAGCCGATCGGGGTGCCACTTCGCCCACTTCTCACGAACAGCGGCATCGAGCGGGACGTCGAAGTGCCGCGCGATGAGCAGGACCTGCGCGAGGACGTCCGCGATCTCGTCCCGGAAACCCTGCTCGATCTCGTCGTCCGTGCGGCCCTTGCGCCGAGCCTGACCCGAGCGCGCGAGGAACGCCTGCGTGAGTTCACCCACCTCTTCGCCGAGCTTCAGGACGAACCACTCGTCGGTGCGGTCGATGCCGTGCCGCTCGGCGTAGAACGCGGAGACGGCCTCGACCTCGTCGCTCAGGTCCTGGACGTCCATCAGAAGTAGGTGATGCCGTGCGGGGTCCGGGGCGGGAGCAGCATCGCGCGCAGCAGCTCGACCGACGCAGGATCCGCAGCGCGGACCAGGCCGGCGGCCGCCAGGGTGACGGGCGAGACCGACCCGATGAGCAGCGCACCGAGCTCTGCCACGTCGAGCTGGACGTCGGAACCGGCCGCGTCGGCGTCGTCGGCGATGCGCGTGACGCTGCCACGGGCCTCCTGGACGTCCAGCCGGTACGTGCCGGTCGTGTGGCCGAGCGCATCGGTGACCGCGAGTGTCAGCGAGCCGTCGACGGCGAACGGCCGCGACTCGAGCACCGCGGCCACGTCGAGGACGCGCAGCCAGACGTGGTCCTCTTCGTGGTCGACGTCGTAGGCACGGTTGTCGCCGAGGGCCGCGACGATCGGGTCGTCGAGCCGCGAGCGGTTGTACTTCACGACGTCGTTCAGGTCGATCGACAGCAGGAACTCCCACAGCGCCGTGTACGCCTGGTCGTTCGCGTAGACCAGGTCGACGATCTCGAGTGCGGTGTCGGAACCCCGGTCCTCCTTGACACGCCAGGTGACGTAGCCGTCGACCTCGTCGGAGCCGTCGGCACGGTGCACCGCCGCACGGACGTCCTTCGCCTTCTGGCCGTCGTTGCCGAGCAGCCCGAAGACGATCGGCCAGGTGCCGGCGTTGCGGACCATCGAGCCGGGCGTGCGGGTGTGGAAGCGCTCGAAGACCGCCTTGCCGGGGCCGTCGGCGAGCCACTGCGGCGTGACGACGGACACCGAGCCCGACGTCGGGGCGAGGAGGGGGAGCGCGCGTTCGCGACGCACGCGCACCGCGCGCTCGCGGATCGCGCTGCCGAAGCCGAAGCGGCGGTAGATCGTGCCCTCGGACGCGGTCAGGGACGCCACGGCGTAGCCCTCGGCGACACCGCGCTCGAGCGCGTGCGTCATCATGCGGCGCAGGATGCCGCGGCGACGCTCGGTGGGCCGGACCGTGACCGCGGAGATGGCCTGCGTGTCGACGGACGACCCGTCGCCCCAGCTCAGCGCCTTGCGGAACCACGTGAAGGTGCCTGCGGGCCAGGTCTCGTCGACGGAACCGGGGAAGGGGTTCCGGACGTAGACGCCCAGGAAGGTCTCTTCGTCGGCGATGAAGTGGGACGCCATGCGCGCTGCGCCCTCGGCGTCGGGATCGGCTTCGTGGAAGCCGAGGCCGACGGCCTGCATCCACGCAGCCGTCTCGGCGTTCGGCGCCCCCTCGTCATCCGTCCCGGGCGCGAACTCGCGCAGCTCGTAGCGGTCGTCGAATGCCTCGTTGCTCACGCTCACGACCCTATCGGGACCGGGTGACGTCACGGCGTGGTGCGACGAGCCTCCTGCGCGACGACCTCGTCGAGGTCTGCCAGCGACCGCATCTGCTGCAGCGGACGGGCCATCCGGTGGTTGTCGCGGAGCGCCGGTTCGACGCGCGACAGGAACGCCCAGTACCCGGCCGTGAACGGGCACGCGTCGTCGCCGACCCGCTTCGTCGGGTCGAACCGGCAGCCCCCGCAGTGGTCCGACATCCGGTCGATGTAGCGGCCGCCCGACGTGTACGGCTTGGTGGCGACCATCCCGCCGTCGGCGTGCTGGGACATGCCGATGATGTTCGCGGGCATCACCCAGTCGGTGCCGTCGACGAACACGTCGGTGAACCACTCCGTCAGGTGCACCGGGTCGTAGCCGCGCTGCAGTGCCCAGTTGCCGAGCACCATGAGGCGCTGGATGTGGTGCAGCCAGCCGTGGTCGTGCAGGCCCTCGATCGCGGTCCGCACGCAGACTGCCTCGACCTCGGACGCGTCGAGGTCCTGCCACCAGCCGGGCAGCCGTCCGTGCGCGCCGAGGGCGTTCTCCGATGCGCCGTAGTCGTCGCCGAACCACCAGTAGAGGTGCCAGACGTAGTCGCGCCAGCCGGCGACCTGACGGACGAAGCCCTCGACGCTGGCGAGCGGTGCGGCCTCGGTGCGGTGCGCTTCGAGGGCGGCGTCGATCGCCTGACGTGGATCGAGCACCCCGAGGTTCATCGGCACGCTGAGGAGCGAGTGCGCCATCGTCCAGTCGTTCGTCAACGTGGCGTCCTCGAACGGACCGAAGTCGCCGAGGCGCACCGCGACGAAGTCGTCGAGCGCACGCTGTGCCTCGTCCGCCGTCACCGCGAAGCGACGGGTGTCGTCGCGGCCGACGAACCGCGCCGTGCCGTCCCGCTCCCACCGGTCCAGGTCGTGCCGGACCTGCTCGTCGATGTCGTCCTCGTCCGGCCACCACGGCTCGGGCAGCCCGAGGGTCGTCGCACCCTTCGGCGGCGGCTCGCGGTTCTGGTCGTCGAGGCTGAACTTCCCGCCGATCGGCTTGCCGTCGCGCAGCAACCAGCCCTCGCGGCGCCGGACACGCTCGTAGTGGTCCTCCATGCGGAACCGACCCGTGCCCTGGGCCGCCCACTCCGCGAACTCGTCCTCGTCGGTGACGAACCCGCGGCTGGGCAGGATCACGGTGTCCCGGCCCCAGTGCCGGACCTGCGCGCGGAGGGTGCGGGACGGCGGGTCGATCGCCTCGAGGTCGTCGCGGCCGGTCAACGCTTCGCGGAGGGTGTCGACCTGGACGTGCTCGGCACGGTCACCGAGTTCGTGGACGCGGTGGCGCAGGGCACTCAGCCAGAGGTGGGCCTTCGCCCGGTGGACGGGGCGGGCGGTGAAGAACTCGCGTGCCTCGACGACGAGGGCCGGGCCGCCGTCGTCGAACGCAGGACCGTACTGGCCGGGCAGGACCAGGCGACGACGTTCGGTGGGCATGGGTGGACCGTACCCAGTGGGCGCGGTGGGGTTGTCAGTCAGGGGCGCTCGAAGCGCTCGGTCACGGGCGCTCGTCGACGAGGGCGATGAACCGGCTGCCGATGCCCTCGACCTCTCGTCGGGTGAGCCCGGCGGTCGGTTCCGGCGCCTGGTACGGCTCGTGGTAGTCGCACATCAGGTAGTCCCACGCGGGCCACCACTTCTTCGGCCGCGCTTCTTCGGCGAACGCACAGACGACGCACTCGAGGTGGACCCAGACCTTCTTGGCACCCGTGCGGTTCGCTCGCGACTGCACGAGCCACGCGGGCGGATCCTGTTCGATCGCGTCGAGTTCGGCTTCGCTGAGACGCGAGGGGATTCCGTGGTGGGTCGCCATCTCGAGGGTGATGTCGAGTCGAACGGCGGCGTCGCGTCGGGAGAGCATCCGACCAGATTAGGTTCTGTCGGGGCGCAGTGCCCGTCGGACCGCGCAGTGCCCGTTGGATCGCGCAGCGCCCGTCGGACCGCGCAGCGCCCGTTGGATCGCTCAGTGCCCGTCGAGGGCGTGGCATCCGCCGTCGAGGACCCACCCAGCCGTCGTGACCTCGGCCGTGCCGTCCCGCTGGACCTCGCCGATCAGGCAACCGGACATCTCGACCTGCGCCTCGAACAGCACCTTCTCACCGCTCTGCGTCGTCACGATCCAGCGGTCCGGCGCCCCGACGCCGTCGAGGATCTCCTCGACCGCCGGCTGCAGGACCGGGGTCGACTGCGCGGCGAGCTCCCGCTCCACCTGAGCACGTGCGACGTCGAGCGCTGCCGCCGACTCCGCGCTCAGGTCGGTGCGGTCGTGGTGCCGTTTGTTGAGCCCGTACTGCGGCGGGCTGTCGCCGCCCGGGCCGGCGCCGTCCCCGGATGCGGCGTTCGTCCCCGCGGCGTCCGTCGGTGCTCCGGTCGCGGTGCCGGCCTGTGCGCTGCTCGTCGACGGGCCGCTCGAGGCCGTGCTGCTCTCGGCGGCGCAGCCCGTCAGCACGATCAGCGCGAGCAGCGCCCCGGTCACCGATGCAGTCGTTCTGTGGTCCCCCATGAGCGGCATCCTGACAGAGCGCGGGGGAGAGCACGGGGCTCGTCACCGGATCGTGATGCAGGGTGCGACCGTCGCGTCCTTCCGAACTCCAACCAGGTCAGGTGGGTCTGGTCGGCGACGAGGGCCCGACCGTCGCGGCTCGTCCCGAGTGGGCCGCGGTCGGCCTCCTGCAGAACGACGCGGGGCACAGGCCGGTGCGATGCGCTGGAGCGGCGGTGGCCAGATGGCGGGCGAATGCGATCCGTTCGACAAGGGGCTTGATCTGTAGCGATTGAGGCACTTCATCGAGCATTTTTGCGGGACAGGCGTACGGGGATCCGCCGATCAGCGCGGACGTGGCGGCCCATCGGTCGCGTTGCGATGGTCAGGCTGAAGCGGTGAGCGACCGGCTACCGGACGCTCTGCATGACGCTGCGTTCTTCGGTTGCCGTGAGCCCAGAACGGCGGGATCGGTCCAGTCCCCGTGATCGTTCGTCCTCGAGGACGTCAGCAACGGTCGATTCGAGCGGTCGAACGCGTCCACCCATCTGCTGGAAGGCCAGCGCTGAACGCTGGGCGAGGGCCGCGTCGGACAGTGGCAACCACAGCGGCAGTGATCGGGGTCCCGCCCAGTGCCGAACGTCGTGCGCGAGCAGCACCTCGTCCTCGACCTGCTCGAAGGAGCCGTCGAAGTGGGCGACCGCCGAGACGCGGGCAAAGAACGTACTCATCGGGAGGACATCCCCGACAGCATTGGCGACCCCGACGTGGCGGTCCCGTGCTGCCCGGCTGAGCCATGCCGAGAGGTCGGCGACGTCGATCACCTGAACGAACCGACCGGCCGTCGTCGGAACGAGCACCGGACCGCTCCTGCTCAACCGCGCGGGCCAGTACCCGAACCGGTCGCTCGGATCGCCGGGGCCGACGATGAGGCCAGGCCGGGCAACGAGCAGCCGGGAGCCCAGCCGGGCGGTGCTGCTGTGCTCGGCCGCAACCTTGGCGTCCGCGTACTCCGAGAGGTTCCTCGGTTCCACCAGCGTTGCCGACTCGTCTGCTCCCGGCTCATCGTTCCGGGCGTACACGGACACGGTCGACACGAGGGTCCAGTGCGCCGCAGTGTCAGCAAGTTCGGCGAGGGCTGGCTCGACGAGCTCTGGCTCACTGGACAGCTCGATCACTTCATCCCAGTCGCCCCGCACCAGCTTGTACGCATCGTCTGCTCGCCGGTCCGCGCGCACGAGCCGTGCACCGTCCGGCAGGGCTCCGGACTCACCTCGAGCAAGGCACGTGGCCTCGACTCCCTCCGCGACGAGATTGCGCACGATCGCTTGCCCCAGCCAGCCAGTCCCACCCAAGACAAGTGTCTTCATGACCCCAGCTAATCGAAATGGCCCCGCTCACCGGGTGCAGGTCCGCTCACAGCGCACCGGATTCGCCGCTGCGACGGACCGTCACGGCGTGGCTCTCGCGTCATGCGCCTGGCTGAGACGTCCGGTAGCCGATTGGCTATCGGACGATCAGCTACCCCGCTTGCGTCCGTGTGGGGTTAGGTCACCCCTTAGCGTCGTCCCATGGATCAAGACGCGCTGACAGCCGAAACGGCCACCGCCGCCGATGTGCCTGCCGCTCAGGCGCTCATCGAGGGTGCGAGGCAGTGGCTTCGATCGCGGGGGATCGATCAGTGGCAGGATCCGGTGCCGGACGCCGTTCTGGTTCGCGACGCAGAGCAGGGCAGTCTCTTCCTCGTACGTCAGGACGAGGTGGTCGTGGCCATGGTCACGGTGGCCGACTCGGATTCCGAGACGTGGGACGTGGCGAGCAGTCCCGCTGTGTACGTGCATCGGTTGGCCGTCGCTCAGACGCATCGTGGCAGTCGGCTCGGGCAACGACTGCTGGCGTGGGTGGAGCAAAGGGCTGCTGACCGCGGGGCGGCCTTCGTGCGACTTGATTGCGCGACGGACAACCCCGGGCTACGGAGCTTCTACGAGCGGCAAGGGTTTCGGCACGTTAGCGACGTCATGGTCACTGCCCTCGACGGTGGGCGGCAACTGGCTTCCAGCCTCTACGAGCGCGAGCTGGTCCGGTAGCCGATCGTCCAACGTGACATCGCCGGCCCGTAACGTTCGACGCCGCGCTCGTATCGTTGGCCGATGGATCTCGATCACGTTTGGCCCTTGTTTGGGCTGCGCCTCATGACTCCTCGGCTGGAACTGCGACCCTTGCGCGACGAGGATCTTCCTGGGCTCGTCGAGGTGGCCCTGTCCGGCGTCCACGATCCCGCTCGAATGCCGTTCGGTGTCCCATGGACGGACGCAGAACCGACAACGTTGACTCGTTCTCTGGCGCAGTACCACTGGAAGCTCCGGTCCGGCGTGAGCCGTGACTCGTGGGGTGTGAGCTTCACCGTGCTTCACCAGGGGACACCGGTCGGGGTCCAGGAGCTGCACGCTCGCCGCTTCGCCGCCCGCAAGACCGTCGAGAGCGGCTCATGGCTTGCCCTCGGACATCAGGGCCACGGGCTCGGAACCGAGATGCGGGCGGCGCTGCTGCTGTTCTCGTTCGACCATTTGGGAGCTGAGTGGGCGGAGTCGAGCGCAGTCGCTTGGAACGAGCCATCCCTTCGGGTGTCCGCGAAGCTCGGTTACGAGCTCAACGGTGTCACTCGTGCCCAGACCCGCGCCGATGAGGTCGTTGACGAGGTCAGGGTGCGCTTGAGGCGGGAGGGCTTCGCTCGGCCGAGTTGGAGCCTGATCACTGAAGGGGTCGAAGCAGCGACCGAGTTCTTGATGTAGTCGAACAGGCGAGCGCTCGGCGGTCCGGTAGCCGATCGTCTACCGGACGTCGGTGTCCTCTGGCGCATCTCTGCGACGGCGGATAGCGCGGAGAACCGCTCTCCAGCTGGCGAGGTACACCACGAGGCCGATTGCTATGGCGATCGTTTGCGGGGCGCCGACGAGCACGAGTACCACCGCTGCGAGGAGCGCTCCCAGAAGAGCGCCGACGAGAAGTAGGGTCTGGAAGTTGCGCAGCCGCCGCTCAGCTCTGGTCGCTCGCATGTTTCGAATCTAACGAAAGCGTACGTCAGCCAATCCCTTACCGGGCGCCTCCATCGTTCAGGAGAGAGGGCTAAGCGCAACGCAGCCGGTCCCAGCGTCGACGCGCAAGACCGCTAGGTCGTTTCGACGTCCCTCGGCTCGAACGACGACATCCTTGCCCACCGCTGAACTCACCAGCCGAAACAAGCGAACAAGCTCGTGACGGCCTCGTCGTCGATCATCTCCCGAAGGTCGAAGTCGAACTCGATGGGGGCTCCCCAGGCGAAGAAGAAATTGACCTGGACGCCGTCAGTCGGCCAAACGGAATAGCTTTCTCCTTCGTCACCTCCGCGGCGCTCGTCAACGCGGATCCAAGGCGCTCTCCTGAGGGCGTCGCGCAGCGTGGTCCATGTCAGCCTCGAGGGACCCGAGTACTTCAGCATCAGGAAGCATCAGCGGCACCAGACCATCAGCTTCACAGAACGCCTGCCGGAGAGCCGCTGCCGTGATCTCATCATCCACAGCTTGAACCTCTCAGCTCAGCCCGCTGGGCGCGACGTCCCTTGAAGGATCCGCCATCGAACGTCCCCCACACCTAGTATCCGGTGCACAGTGGGGTCATGAGCGAGGAAGAACGCCGGGCTGACCGGTTGGCGGCAATCATCGGCGGTGTGGCCGCCTTCGTCGCCCTCATCGTTGTGATCGCGTGGGCTCTCGCGACCCAGTCCTCCGCCATCGTGACCTGACCAGGCCAGACCCGCGTGGTTTTGCCCGGTACAGGATCGGCCACCGAACAGCTACGCCTCACTGCCATCACGTCGACCTGGTTGGGTGAAGTCCATGTGGATTCCCGGACTCATCGCTGGGCCGGCAATCATTGCGGTAGCGGTCACTGCGTTCGTGCGTCCGGCGCCGATCGCGCAGTACTTCGTCGACGCCCAGCAGGGGAGCCGCGGTCCGCAGAGTGCGATGACCCCGGGACTCGTCCGTGTGCTCGCTGTAGGGCTGGCAATGATCGGCATCGTCTGGACACTCCTGTCCATCTTCGGTCACCCCGAGTGACCGGCGAGTGGAAGGCGCGACCAAACGGAGTCCGGTAGCCGATCGGCTGCCGGAGTTGTCGATTCGACCGCGGCGACGGAGTGGCCGATACGCTCCGACCATGAGCATCATGACTTCGTGGCCTGTGCGACGGTGAGCATCGAGTCTTTCGACGTTGAGCCGATCGACCATCGCACGGTGGTTCGATGGCTGCTCGGTCTGTTGGCTGCCTTCACTGGTGCTCTTGCGATCATCGGGTGGCCGCTACCGGCGGCCCCGGGGAGATACGTGCGGGCCGACGCGTGGGAGCGCACGGCCGCCTTGATTGAAGCATGGTGGTCCCACGACGGTTGGCGAATGTCTGGGGCGTCGTGGTTCTGGGGTGGGGTCGCGATAGGCGCGACAACTGGTGTGATCATGATCGGTGCCGCAAAGGAGCGACCATCGCGCAGAACATGGCTCCTGACCGTGTTACCGGGGGGCGTCATCGCAGCGCTGGGCCCGTTGGTTCAGGTCCTGTTGGGAATCCGGTGGTCGAACTACTCAAACAACCACGACAGCCGGTCCACGATCATCGTGTACGCGATCGGTTTGGCCGTAGCAGTAGGTCTTCCGTTTCTGCGCGAATGGGTGGTGCGTGGCCGCGAGAAGAGCGACGGCGACGGCGCTCTTCGACCTTGATGCACCGAAACCCCCGGTTCAAGACGAGTCGCCGAGGCGAATCGTTGTTGTCGGACGACGGACGCAAGTCGACCCGCCCGTCCTCTAGCTCTCGTCGCGGGTGCGTCCGCTAGCCGATCGGCTATCGAGCCGCGAGTCTGAGGACGGCGGTATCCCGGGTCATCGATACCACTCCTCGTCGATCGTGGCGAGCTTCGACGGCCGCAGCTCGTCGGTCAGGCCGTAGAAGCGCTGGAAGGCCATGATGAGCGGCCGCCACCGGTCGGGGTCGATGCGGTTCGTCGTCCCCGCCGCACGGATGTCCTCGTGCACGTGGACGCGGGAGACCGCGGCTTCGAACAGGAAGGTCGCGCCGTCGCCCGACTCCTCGCCCGTGAGGGTGTGCGCGTTGACGACACGCGCCTCGAGGTTCACGGGGCACTCGTCGATCCGCTCGGCACTGACGGTTTCCCCGGGGCGTCCGTGCAGTCCGGCTGCGGTGAGCTTGTCCGGGACGTGGCGGTAACCGACCCGTTCCTTGCCGTCCGGCACGGGGTCGCGTCCGGTCGTGAGCGCGAGGGCGTCCACCGCGGAGACCAGCCGGGCCGAGGGCAGGTTGATGACGCACTCGCCGGTGGACAACAGGTTCTTGGCGGTCTGGGACCGGCCGCCCATGCCGAGCACGGCGGTGTGTCCGAGCCAGAACACCGACGACATCGGGGCGGTGTTCGCCACGCCGTCCGCGTTGATGGTGCTCAGGAGGACGACGGGCGTGCCGAAGTAGAGGATCGCGGGATCGATGCGGGTGTGCTGCACGGGCTGCTCTCTGTCGAAGCCCGCGTCGGTCGCGAGCACCGCTGAGTCTCGCGATCCGCGCACGCGGTGGCTGGCGGGTTCCGGACGTCGCATCCGGGCGCCCCTTCCGGCGGCCGGCCCGTCCCGCCAACCCTGCCACCATGGAGCGGTGCGCATCTTCGTGGCCGGTGGTTCCGGTGTCCTCGCTCGATCGGTCGTCCCGCTGCTCCTCGCAGCGGGACACGAGGTGACCGTGACGTCCCGGTCGGTTGAGAAGGCGCGGCTGCTCGAACGTCCGGGTGTGACCGCCGCGGTGCTCGACGCGCTGGACCGTGACGGCACGATCGCCACGGTCGCGCGTGCGCAACCGGACGCCGTCCTGCACCTCATGACGGACCTCGGCACCGGGAACTCGGCCAGCAACGCGCTGCTCCGGTCGACGGGGACCCGGAACCTGGTCGACGCGGCACGAGGCGCCGGCGTCGACCGGATCGTCGCCCAGAGCATCTCGTGGATCTACCCGTCCGGCACGGAACCGGCCACCGAGACGGACCCGTTGGACCTCGACGCAGTGGGGCCCGACGGACGACGATCACCGCCGTGCGGGAGCTCGAGGCCGCCGTGCAGGAGGTCGGCGCCGGCGTCGTGCTGCGGTTCGGGCAGCTGTACGGACCCGGCACCTGGTACACGTCAGACGGTCGGTTCGGGGAGGCGGCACGTGCAGGTCGGCTCCCCGCGACGGAGACGGTGACCTCGTTCCTGCACGTCGACGACGCAGCAGCGGCCGTCGTCGCGGCGCTCGGCTGGCCTGCCGGTGTCCGGAACGTCGTGGACGACGAACCAGCACCCGGAACAGCGTGGGTCCCCATCTTCGCTGCCGCTGTCGGCGGGCCGGTGCCGGGCGCCGAGCAGAGCGACGACCCCGGGCGCCCGGTGTCCAACCGTCGTGTCCGCGAACTGGGCTTCGCACCGCGGTGGTCGACCTGGCGGACGGGCTTCGCCCTCTGACCGTGTCCGGTGGCCCGTCGGTACCCGAGACGCCCGCCACGCCTCGCACGATCACCCGACAAGCTGTTGCAATGGCAAACATCCGCCGAGCCGCAGTCGGTGACGCTGAAGCGATCGGACTGTTCCAGATGCGTGCATGGGAGCAGACCTACCGCGGCGTCGTCCCGGACTCGTTCCTCGACGCCAGGGCCCTCCAGCCGGGAACCGGACGCTGGGCGGAGCGCATCCGTGCCGGAAGCCGGCACGTGTTCGTGGCCGAGTCGGCCAGCGGCCGGCTCCTCGGCGTCGCCAGCACGACGCACACATCCGGAGCACGGGACGGCCTTCCCGCACTCGAATTGTCGACCCTGTACGTCGATCAGGGCTCACACGGAACAGGGTTGGCGTCGAATCTCCTCCACGCCGCGATCGGCGGAGACGACGCGCACCTGCTCGTGTTCTCGTTCAATCTGCGCGCCCAGCGCTTCTACGCGAAGCACGGATTCGAGCGCATCGGCAGACGGCAGCTCGACCCAGGAACCGGACTCGACGAAGAACGATGGATCCGTCGGCTCCCCGACCCTGACAAGCCGACTCGTGAGCCGATCCTGTATCGGTACGGGTGACTCGTAGGCTTACCGGGTGATTGCGCGCGTTCTCGGTTCTGGTCGTCCGCTTGTCGCCCTCCACGGGTTCGGTGTGGATCACCGGATCATGCTGCCGCTGGCGGACGCCGTGCAGGACCTGCCTTGGCGGATGGTGTTCCTCGACCTGCCGTGGGCCGAGGCTGCTGCCGGGACCTCGACTGCAACGAGCGCGGTCGAGGTGGCAGACGAAGTACTCGCTGAGATCGACGACCACCTCCGCGACGAACCGTTCGCCGTCATCGGGAACTCGTTCGGCGGCATGATCGCCCGTCATGTCGCGCACGAACGTCGGGACCGCGTGCTCGGCATCGCGACCCTGGCGGGTGTCGTGCAGCCTGCCCACGCAGACCGTGACGTCCCCGAGCGCACCGTGCTGCACACCGCACCGTCCGTCCTCGAAGCCGCTGGCGACGCGCGAGCAGCGTTCGAGGAGGTCAGCGTCATCCAGGACGCCGCCGCGTTCGCAGCGTTCGAGGGGTACGTGCTGCCCGGGCTCCGTGGCGCCGACCCTGCTGTGATGGACCGCATTGCCGCCGACTACGCACTGGACGCCGTGCCGGAGGAGCGCCACTCGGATCCGTTCACTGCTCCGGCCCTGCACCTGTTCGGTCGGCAGGACGACGTCGTCGGCTACGAGGACGGGCTCGCACTCCGAGACCACTACCCGCGAGGGAGCTTCGTCGTCCTCGACGGTGCTGGACACAACGTGCACCTCGAGCAACCAGAAGTCACTACCGCCCTGGTCCGCGACTGGCTCGCACGCATCGACCGGTAGCCCATCCTTCACTGGGGCAAGAGCGGGCTGACCCCGTGCCGTCGCCCCTGCGAGTGCGCGATGGGTGTGGCTGGTGCTTGCATCGTCAGGTCTCGTCGGCTCTCGTGTCGTCGTGCGCATCAGCGCGCGTTCGGTCCGCGGTGCGCCGCCGCACTCCTGGACGTCACTGACCGTCCGTCGCCGTCCGCTTGCGGATCCGGTACGGAGCGATCCTCCGGCCATCAGCCCCTGAGGAACTCGGCGACCAGCGTCGCAGCTGCGATGACGCCTCCGAGAACAAATCCACAGCCGGCGAATCGTGTGAGTTCCGGAGTGAACTGCCCTCCCCAGAACTCCCCTTGCACTTTCCGCGCGAAGCGGGCGATCGGCTTCGGGAAGATGATGAGCACACAGCCCCATGCGACGGCGATGACTGCCAGCCCGACCAAGAACGTACCCACCTCGCTGAGCGTAGTGCGGTCGCGCAGCGCGGGCGATGGGAGCAGTCCCACAAGCTGATCTGTGCGTGAGGCTGTGCTCGGTGGTGTCGACGGGAGGCGCTTGCCGGCGGCTACGAAGCGAGCGTCACTGATCAGATCCGCGCGCGACGATGAACGCATCGAACAAGGCTCGCTCGGAAGTGTCGTTGGTGGTCGCGTCGAGCATGATGCCGTCGCAGCCCTTCGGCACGTCGATGGGGATGCGGGCCGTCGCCCCGCAATGGATGTTCGCTTCGCCGACGAGCGAGTTGGTGTCGAACGAGTCGCCGTACTTGTCGTGCTTGGTCGTGATGTCCTGGATGGCGAGGTGCACCGTCTTCGTGGATCGGCAGACGGCGAGCACGTCGTACGGGCCCACGAGCTCGGTCTGCAGTGTGATCTCTGCGCGCGCCTGCTTCGTGTTCTCGTCATCGACGAGGAGTTGTCCGCCACCGCGCGCGTGGTTGCCAGCGAGCTGGGACGACATCTGGCCGAGCCAGTCCTGCCCGTAGTCCTTGGGGAGGCCGTTCCCGGTGGTGTGACTCGTGCAGCCGGCGAGGAAGAGCGTCGAGCCGATGGTCAGAACTTCCACGGTCAGTCGGTGGGGGGTGTTCAGCACCTGTTGATCATGCCTGCAGGACAACGGCGCGGCCAACCCCGTCATCGCGGAGTCCTGGTCGCACTGTGATGAGTGATTGCGCCCTGTCGACCTTCGGCAACACCCTCGACGTCTGGCGCTGGCTAGCGTGGTCTCTTGAAGACGGCAAGGTTCTGGCGCCTTCTCTTCAGCGGCGTGGGCCTGTGGGCCGATGTACTGAACTGCCAAACCGTCGGCTCCCGGTACCCCTTCGCTCCGCGAACGGCGAGCAAGCTCCGCGAGGTCGTCGGCGAGCCAGGAGCGGACGGACGCGCGTTTCCCTCGCGGCCGGAGTGAACGTTGGTGCCGGTGCGGCCGCTGCGTGGCCGCACCAAGTCACTCTTCTCGGGTCGTTCGAACAGCCAATCCGATGCGCACTTCACCGGGCTCCATCGAGCCATCGGCTCCCGGACGGTGGCCAACTCAGTCGAATTCGTCGACCCGGTACGGCGCGGACGCGCCAGCGTAGAAGACGACCTGGGCGCGAGGTCCGACGTCGCCCTGCAGGCGCCCGGCTGTTCGGAGTCCGAGGGCGCGGGTCTCGGCGTCGCCGAACGGGGTCCCGGCTCGTTCGGTGAGGGCACGCCAGTGGACGATTGCTTTGGCTGTTCCCTCACGTGCGCCCGCAGCACGCGCCGATCTGACGTCGCGTTTCCCGTCACGCAGGAACTCGACATCGGTGCCCGGTCGTCCGTTCGGCAGCACGACGGCCGTCCCCGACTCGGTCACCATGTCGATGCCACTGCCTGCGCCGCACCAGACGTGGACGCCGTCACCGAGTTCGAGCTGGACGCGACTTGCGAGGGTGAAGGACTCGACTCGGTGGGCTTCCACCACCTCGGGGGACGCCGAGGTCGACGGGACTGCGCTCGACTCGTCACGATCGTCGAACACCTCTTGCCTCACCTGCTCGAAGACGTCGTTCCAGGCCTGCAGGTCGTGCCGGAGTGACGCGCTCAGCCCGAGGTCCGTGGCCTCGGCAACCCCGAAGTGCTCTCTGGACCGCGATCCGCGGTACCACAGCGGCGAATCGTCGACCATGTACTCGGCCATCACGAGGATGATCACGTTCACCACCCGCACAGCGTACGACGGCGTCCGGCAGGGCTCTCGGGCGATCAGCCCGGTGGTGTCGCGGACGCGACCCGCCGTGCGCCGCCCGTTGACGGGGGAAGCGCACCTGACGACGGACTGGAGGCCGTGCTCACCACGTGAGCAGGGCCTCCAGTCCGTCGTGTGGTCGCGTCAGGACCGCTGGCGGCTCCGGCGGACATGGTGCGGACGGCGAAGCCGAGCAGGGCGGCGAGCAGCGCGGCGTCGCCGTGATGACGCGCGGCGAGGCGTGCTGGAACATGACCGTGTCGCCGTGGATCTCGCCCGAGGCGACGCTGCAGTACTCACTGCACGCGTCCTCCCGTCCGGGGGCCGGTCAGTAGTCGGGGTCCTGGCGATCCTGGTCCTGCCAGGGCAGCATCCGGCCGGCGACCAGCGACAGCACGCCCCCGAACATGAAGACGAGCAGCACCGCCCACCAGGGGTTGCGGCGTTCGCGCGGCTGCTGTCCGTCCATGCCGTCACGATAGCGGGTCAGTCGGTCGCACCTCGGGGCGGTTCGACGAGCAACCCGACGCGATCGGCCAGGTAGTCGGCGAGCGGGACGGCGGAACCCGCGGCCGGTGACCAGCGGACGAGCGGCACGCCGTCCTCGACGAAGAGCACCGCGGTCGAGCCGACGAGCGTCCCGTCCAACGCGATCGCCGTGGCGCCGTGGTTCACGGTGTCGCCGGCCGCGAAGTGCCCCTTCGCTGCAGCCGCGCGGTAGGCCCGTCGGACCTCGGCGGAGACCGACTGGAACTGCGCCCGGCCCGGGTCGGTCACGCGGGTGATCGCCCCGGTGGCCCAGACCCGACCGCCGGACTCGAGCGACGAGCCGATGAGCAGCGCACCGACCCGCCACACACGGCCGAGGGGCCGCATGGTCGCTTCGCGGCGGATGCCGAGCACCGCCTTCGGCTGCACGTACTCGCCGAGCGCTTCGTCCGGCACCCCGGCGGCACGGAGCCGACGTGCGGCATCGTCGAGCAGTTCGCGCGCTCGTTGCGCTCCGTCGGTCACGTCCACCGAGCCTAGACCGGGGCCTGCCCCGAGCCCCGGTGCGCTGCGCTGCGGCGCCCGTGACCGGACGTCGTACTTCGCCCGTGACCGGTCGTCGCACGTCGCCCGTGCCCGGCCGTCGACCGTCGGCGGCGCGCAGCGGTCACGGTGCCGATCGCGATCATCACGCCGCCGTACGCCAGCAGGACCCCGGCGACGGTCGGGATGAGCCAGGTCCGCGACCCGTTGACGAGCTGGTTGACGACACCGAGCTCGGGGATGCTGTACCAGACCACGCCCCGGATCTGCGCGGCGGAGACGGGGTGCGGGTCGGCCTCCGCGTTGTTGTCGCCCTTGAGGACGAAGGTGCGTTCGCCGTTCGACGCCGAGGACACCGAGACCACGCGGTGGCTGATGACGGCCGGCTGGCCGGAGACGATCTGGTAGGTGACGACGTCGCCTACCTCGATGTCGTCGACGGCGGTGGGACGGACGACGAGCAGGGTGCCCGGGGGCAGCGTCGGCTCCATCGACTGGGTCAAGACCGTCAGCGGCATCGAGCCGGTGGCCTTGGGCACCACGATGAGCACGACGGCGAGGGCCGCGACGAGCAGGAGCAGTCCGGTGCTCACGCCGAGGACGACGGCGTGCACGACGGCGCGCGCGCCGGAGCGCTCAGCACGGGCGGTCGCGCGGGTCATGCGCCACACCGGATTGCCGCGCCGTTGTTCTGGGTGAAGAGCGTGACCGGGCCGCTGCCGGCGACGGTCGAGGTCGGGTTGCCGGCGCTGTCGAGGACCTTGACGGTCACGGTGAGCGTCCCGGAGGTGCCGGCGCTCGCCGGGACGTCGTTCGGGGCGATGGTGATGAACGCCGAGTAGTCCTGCGCCTTCTGGCCGATCGCGGTGGTGCCGACGAAGGCGCCGTACCAGGTGTCCTTCGGTCGGTTCGCGGCGTCCCAGCGCACCTCGACGTACCAGCCGTCGTGGTCCGTGCAGACCAGTGCGGGACCGGTGTCCGCGGCCGTCGCCGGGGTGGTCAGGGTGAAGCCACCCTGCACGACGCCCGAGGTCCAGCTGCCGCTCGCCACGGTGAGGTTGACGTTCACGGTGGCCGTGGCGGATGCCGGGGCCGAGGACTTGAGCGTGCTGCGGGTGCACCAGATGGCCGAAGCGCCGGCGGCGAGCTTGGACGTCATGCTCGGCAGTGACGCCCAGGTGCCGGTGACCGATCCGCTGCCCACCGCGGCGTTCGTCGTGCACGCCGCGGTCGCGGCGACGGGCCACGCGACGACGGTGACGGCCTGGGCGAGCGCCGTCGAGCTGCCGGAGACGACGGACACGGTGGTCGTCGCGGTGCCGGCGATCGTGCCCGAGTCGGTGAGCGTGATCGGCTTCGTGACCGTCGTCACCGTGGACGAGAAGGTGGTGGTCAGCGCGCTCGTGCCGGCGATCGAGGCGGAGAGCTTGCCGATGGTGACGCTCGAGGCCGTGGTGCCGGACGCGCTCCACAGTGCCCAGGCGGCGCTCGATCCGCCGCCGACGAACACGGCGATGAGCAGCACGGCGACGACGAGTCGGAGTCGGCGGTTCATGCGGAGACCTGTGTTCCCGTGACGGTGAGGGTGAAGTCGGTGACGGCGCCGGAGACGCTCTGCGGCGCGTCAGCGTCGAGGACCAGCTCGACACAGCCGACGGAGCTCGCACCGGGCTGCAGCGTGAACGAGCTGCTGCCGGTGTCGAAGGCTGCGAGACGGCCGCTCGCGCCGGACAGCCCGGCGGTGCAGGCCGCAGCTGATGACACGTTGGTCAACCGGAGCGTCAGTTCGCCGAGCACGGCTGCCGACGAGGCGTTCGTCGCGGAGGCGACCTTGGTGGACGTCGTGGCGACGCGCATCGACAGCGGGATCGAACCGGTGTTCTTCACGGCGAAGGAGCCGGTGACGCCGGTCCCCGGTCCGAGGACGGTCGTGTTCATCGTCGACAGGGTGCCGACGGTGATCGTCGCCGTCGCGGACTTGACGGTGGTGGCAGCGGTGCTGGCGGTGCCGTTCCAGAGGGCGTAGGTCCCGCCGACGCCGAGGAGCGCCGTGGCGACCGCGACGACCAGGGCGAGCGCGACGGGCAGGACCCACCGGTGGCGTCGTGCCGCGCGGTGGCGGCCCGTCGTCCTCGGCGTCCTGGTCATGTGCGTCCCCTGGTGCTCGTCGAACGTGCGGGAGCGGGCCGCGACCGGCGGATCAGGGGCCGGTCGTGGCCCGCGTCAGTGCGATCGGTGGATCAGGAACCGATCGCGGTCTGGGTGAGGGTGAAGGCCAGGGCGCCGACGTTGATCGACCCGTTCTGCCCGGTCGTCGCCGAGGACGGCAGCGTGATCGTGAAGACGACCTTGACGGTCGAGGTGGACGCTGACGGCGAGACGACGAAGGTGTTCGCGTTCGACGTGGACTGCACGACGGTGGCGCTCGAGGACGTCACGGCGAGGGTCTTCTGCGTCGCGGCGAGGAGTGCGGAGTCGCCGGTGATGGACTGGCTGGCGTAGGTCAGGTTCGCCTTGAGGTCCTGGCCGGTCGCGCCGATGTTCAGCGTCTGCGTGAACTGGAACGTGTTGCCCGGCACCATCAGGGCGGTGCTGGGGTTGATCGCGGTCGAGCGGCCGTTGGTGATGTCCGTCCAGGCGCCGTCGTTGTTCGCGCTGAGGGTCAGCGTGCCGGAGCTCACCGAGGACGCGGCGCTCGAGGCGCTGGCGTTCCAGAGGGCGAACGTGCCTGCACCGCCGAGGAGGAGGGCGATACCGGCTGCGCCGGCGATGGTGCCGGTGACGATCTTGTGCATGGGGGGTGGTCCGTTCTGCGCTTCGGGGCGCGCTGAGCACCACCGGCTCGTGATTCGGGTCGTCGTGCCGGTGGGACGGTGTCATCGACCTCGCGGGTGAGGGGTCGCGGCTGACCGGTGCCGAGAGTGGTCGCCGGGCTCCGGAGCGCAGATCTGCTGCTCGGGCGGGCTGGACTCGCTCTGGTGACGACGCTACTCGTCCCCCATAGTGCGGACAAGCCACAAGATGCTTTTGCATGCACCCAGAACGGGGGTGATTTTTGTCCTCCCTGTGGAGGACATGTTTGTACCCCGATCGCGATCGGAATGTCGGGCGTTCCCCGACCGTTGCACCGACCGGAAACGAGGAGGGACCCATGGGCATCGTGCGCTGGCTGTTCGACGCGCAGATCGTCATCGGCGACCAGACGGTGCTCTGGCGCGAGGTGATCGGCAACGTCTTCGGGCTGCTCAGCGCGCTCGGCGGGATGCGCCGCAAGGTCTGGGCGTGGCCGGTCGGGCTGGTCGGCAACGCGCTCCTGTTCACCGTCTTCATGGGGGCCCTGTTCGACACCCCGAACCCTGTCAACCTGCTCGGCCAGGCCGGCCGCCAGGTCATGTTCATCATCGTGAGCATCTACGGCTGGTACCGCTGGACGCACCGCCCCGACGACACCGCCACCGTGATTGAACCGCACTGGGCCTCGTGGCGGACCCGGGTCCTGCTGGTCGTCGGCATGGTCGGTGGGACCGCGCTGCTCACCCCGGTGTTCCGCGCCCTCGGGTCGTACGAACCGGTGTGGAGCGACGCGTGGATCTTCGTCGGTTCGCTGCTCGCGACCTACGGCATGGCGAAGGGCTGGGTGGAGTTCTGGCTCATCTGGGTCGCGGTCGACCTGGTCGGCGTCCCGCTCCTGTTCTCGGCCGGCTACTACGCGTCGGGTCTCATGTACGTCTTCTACGGCGTCTTCACGCTGACCGGCTTCTTCGTGTGGATGAACCAGCGGGTCAAGCCCCCGGCAGTCCCCGTCACGGTCGGCTGAACGGCCCGCCCACACCGAACTGGTCCACGACGACCCGGCGCGGATGTGACGGCCCCCGGTCTGGGACGAGACAATGGGGTACCGCACACGATGGGATGGTCCGATGGAACCCCTGCACGGCGAACGCGTCGAGGATGATCAGTCCCTCGCCGAGCGCACCGTCCGCGGAGCGATCCGCGCCTACCGGCTCCACCCCTTCGACGCGGTCGACGCCTCGGTGGTGGCCGAGGTCGCGGGCATCCCGCTCGAGACCGTGGAGCGGTTGTTCCCCGCGTGGGAAGCGTTGTTGCTGGTGACGTACGACCGCTGGACGCAGCTGCGGGGCACTCGTCGGAAGACGCCGCCGGCGTGCACGATCGACCACGTCCGGTTGACCCTGGCCGAGGACGTCGCCGACCCGGGCCTCGTCCGGGTCCTGGCGGGCGTGATCACGGTCGCGAGCTCGGAGTCCGGGTTCGCCGAGCTGTTCCGCAAGCGCTTCGACGAGTACGTCGAGCAGCTCAGCAACGGTCTGCAACGCGACTTCGACAGCGGCGTCGAGGAATCGGCGATCCCGGCGTACCAGGCGGCGACGCAGCTGCTCGCGGTGTACGAGGGGCTGCAGATCCAGATGCTCGTCCGGCCGCACATCGACGTCATGGTCGAGTTCGACCGCTCGGTCCGGACGCTCCGACAGGGCTGGAAGCAGCACGAGCTGCCGTCGTGGGACCTCGACGCCGACGTCCCCGAGCGCGAGACGTCACAGCGCCAGCGACCGGCCGACCAACAGCAGACCGCACGCGAACCCGAGCGGGAACCCCAGAGTCGTCCCTAGCGGGCGGCCGACCGCCGCCGCCACGACGCGATCTGCCGCAGCGTCACCTTCGACCCGTACTGCGCGACCGAATGCCGGAACAGGTACTCGGCGAACCACAGCAGCAGCCCGGCGGCGACGAACACCTCGACGATGCAGACCACCGACTCGGTGACGCTCAGTGAGCCGACGGCGTTCCGGACCATGGCGGTGACGGGCGTGAACGTCGGGAAGTACGTGAAGAACGCGGCGACGGGCGACGACGGGGTGGTCATCACGAAGAACGCCGCGTAGAGCGGGATGATCAGGGCGAAGATCGCCGCCGACTGCAGCGCCGAGGCGTCCTTGATCGACGGCACCGCGGCACCGACGGCGACGAACAACCCGGACGCCAGCAGGACGCCGCCGACGAGCAGCAGGGCACCGACGAGCATCCGCCACGGGTCGATCGTCAGGCCGCCCAGCTGCGAGGCGACGAGCGGCAGGACGGCGAGCATCCCCACCAGCCCGGGGACGACGAACACCCCGACCTGCACGAACCCGACGAGCAGCATCGCGATCACCTTGCCGCGGATCAGGTCGCCGGCGGTGACGGCCGTCAGGATCATCTCGGAGATGCGGTTCTCCTTCTCCTCGACCACGACGGTCACCATGCGTGCGGCGAGCAGGATGACGAGCCCGAAGAAGGCGGCGACGTACAGGAACGGCGGCACGATCGACAGCCAGCCCGGGGCGACCCGCCCCTCGGCGTAGGTGGTGACGTCGGTGGCTGGCGGGGATCGCAGGAGCTCGACCGTCTCGGGGTCGTCGACGGTCGCGGCGACACTCTGCTCGAGCACCCGTTCGGCGAGCGACGAGTAGCCGCCGTTCGCGAACAGCCCGCGGTCTGCGGCGTCGACCCGGATCGCGGTGGTCGACGGCGACGCGGGGAACTCGATGAACGCGTCGAGGGCGCCGGAGCGCACGGCGGCGCGGTCGGCACCGGCGTCGGTGGACGGCGATCCGCCCCACTTCGCGGCCACGGACTCGGACACCAGCCCGGAGTGGTCGACGTAGCGGAACGGGGTCTTCGTGGCCGACGAGCCCGAGACGACCGAGTCGGTGCCGGCTGCCTGTCCGATGCCGACGAGCAGGGACACGATGACGATGACGACCGGCAGCGCGAGCGTGCCGATCCAGAACGCGGGCTTCTTGACCGCGCGGACGAACTCGAACCGGACGACGGTGCCGAGGCGGCTCACGCTGCTGCCCCCGCGGCCGCGAGCGCGTCGTGGCCGTAGACCTGCACGAAGATCTCGTCGAGCGGGATCCGACGCATCTCGAACGCGGTGACGCGGACGCCGTCCGCCACGAGCGCGGCGAGGATGTCGGCACCGTCCGGCGCGGCGGCGGACGTCGGCACGAGGTAGGCGACGTGCCCCTCGTGCCGCGCGAGCTTGTACAGCGGCGAGCGGGGGACCGGTCCATCGAGGCCGACCCGGGCGACGGCGCCGCCGAAGGCGTCCTGCACGTCGGGGATGGACCCGTAGGCCGCGGCCGTGCCGTCCTTGAGCAGCAGGATCCGGTCGCAGAGTCGCTCGACCTCGTCCATGTGGTGGGTCACGAGGATGACGGTCGCGCCGTCGGCCTTGCGCTCGTCGACCAGGTCGAGCAGCAGTCGTCGGTTGACGGGGTCGAGGCCCTTCGTGGGTTCGTCGAGGATGAGCAGCCGCGGCCGGTCCATGATCGTGATGCCGAGCTGCACCTTCTGCTGCTGCCCACCGGAGAGCTTGTCGACACGGAGCTTGGCGCGGTCGGCCAGGCCCACGCGGGCCAGGTAGTCCATGCTCCAGGCGGTCGCCTCGGGGCCGCGCAGCCCGCGGAGCCGTCCGAAGTAGGACATCACGTCGATGACGGATTCCTTCCGGTAGAGCCCGCGTTCCTCGGGCAGGTACCCGATGCCGCCGGTGGCGGGCCGGTACGGCTGGCCGTCGATGGTCAGGGTGCCGGCGGTCGGGGTGGTGATGCCGAGCAGGGCGCGGATCGTGGTGGTCTTGCCGGAGCCGTTGCTGCCGAGCAGGCCGAACGTCTCACCCGCGGCGACGTCGAACGACAGTCCGTCGACCACGTTCCGGTCCCCGAACCGCATGACGAAGTCCTGCACGCTGATGGTCGCCCCGCTCATGCCGCGACCCTACCGGGACCGGCTGACGTCCCGGCTGCCGGTCGCGGCCCGAGACGGTGACCGCACGACGGACGGGAGGCACGGTGCCTGCCCGCACCGTCCTCCCTCGCAAGCTCGGTCGGCGCGCCCCGCGCAATGCTTCGCATTGCCGCCGAGCGGGGCGCGCCCGTCCGTCACCTGGTCGCGTCCACGACGCGCACCCTGCGTCAGGAACGCAACCAGGCCGTCCCCACGCCCGTCAGGGCGCCGTCTGCCACCGGCGCCGAGGCGAGCAGCAGCTCGCCGGCGGGGAGTTCGTAGGGCTCGTCGCCGAACACCGTCACGCTCGTCCAGCCGTTCGGGCGTCGGAACGCGAGCACGTCGTCGCGGCCGGTCGCGAGCCACTCCAGGTGCTCCTCGGACTGCAGCTGGCCGCGCAGCCCGAGGGCCTTCCGGTACAGGTTCAGGGTCGAGTCGGGGTCGGTGTCCTCGGCCTCGACGCTGGCGTCCGCGAACCACGTCGGCTGCGGCAGGTGCGCGGTGCCGGAGCCGAAGCCGAACGACGGGCCGGACCGGGTCCACGGGATCGGCACACGGCAGCCGTCACGGCCGACGTCGACACCCGGGTTGCGGAAGAACGCGGGGTCCTGACGGTCGGCGTCGGGGATGTCACCGACCTCGTGCAGGCCGAGTTCCTCGCCCTGGTACAGGTAGGCGGAGCCGGGCAGCGCGAGCTCGAGCAGGGTCGCGGCCTGCGCTCGGCGCAGCCCCAGCGGTCGGTCGAGGTCGTCCTGCGAACCGCCGGCGAGCAGCCACGCGCCACCCTGCTTGTCGGTGGAGCCGTTCCGCGCCGGCAGCGCGTACCGGGTGGCGTGGCGGACGACGTCGTGGTTCGAGAAGACCCACGTGGTGGAGGAGCCGGACTGCTCGGCCAGACCGAGGTTGAACTCGATGATCGTGCGGAACTGGCCGGCGTCGAAGTCGGCCTCGAGCAGGTCGAAGTTGAACGCCTGTCCGAGTCCGTCGGCGCTGGCGTACCGAGCGCGGCGGTCGGCGGCGACCCAGGCCTCGGCGACCGCGGTCCGGGCGGGGGTGTACTCGTTGAACACGGTCCGCCACTCGGCGTAGATCTCGTGCACGTCGTCGCGGTCCCACAGTGGGTGCGAGCCGTCCTTCGGGATCTCGGCGAGCTCCGCCCAGGTCGGCAGGGTGCCGGTGGGCAGGTCCTTCGCGAGCCCGTGGGCGACGTCGATGCGGAAGCCGTCGACGCCGCGGTCCGACCAGAACCGCAGGGTGTGCAGGAAGTCGTCGCGGACCTCGCGGTTCGCCCAGTTCAGGTCAGGCTGCTCCTTGGCGAAGGAGTGCAGGTACCACTGGCCGTCGCCGACGGCGGTCCAGGCCGGGCCGCCGAAGATCGAGATCCAGTCGGCGGGCGCCTGTTCGCCGGAGGGCCCGGTACCGTCGCGGAACACGTACCGGTCGCGGGCAGGGGAGCCCTTCGGCGCGGCGAGCGCCTCGCGGAACCACTCGTGCCGGTCGCTCGTGTGGTTCGGGACCACGTCCACGATCACCCGGATGCCGGCGGCGTGCAGTGCCTCGACCATCCGGTCGAAGTCGTCGAGCGTGCCGAGCTTCGGGTCGACGTCGCGGTAGTCGTCGACGTCGTAGCCGCCGTCGGCCAGCGCGGACGGGTAGAAGGGGCTGAGCCAGACGGCCTCGACACCGAGCGAGGCCAGGTACGGCACGCGCTCGGTGATGCCGGGCAGGTCGCCGATGCCGTCGCCGTTCGCGTCCGCGAAGGAGCGCGGGTAGATCTGGTAGACGCTGGCCTGGCGCCACCAGGTCTCGTCGGTCGTGGTGGTGGTGTGCTGGGCGAGGGTGTCGGTCACGGGGTTCCTCTCGAGGTGGCTGGTCGGGGTGGCCGTCTCGGCCGGGTCGCTCACTTGATGGCGCCCTGGGTCACACCGGCCATCACCCATCGCTGGGTGACGAGGTAGACGATGATCGCCGGCGCCATCGCCATCAGGTACGAGGCGAACGACACGTTGTAGTTGTTGCTGAACTGCGTCTGGAACATCTGCTGCAGCACCGGCAGGGTCTGCAGCGCCGGGTCCGAGGTGATCAGCGACGGCATCACGAAGTCGTTCCACGACGCCAGGAACGCGAAGATGCCGACGGTGGCGCTCATCGGTGCGAGCAGTGGGAACACGAGTCGCCAGAACACCTGGCCGGTGCTCGCACCGTCGATGCGGGCGCTCTCCTCGAGCTCGGCCGGGATTGACCGCAGGAAGGCGGTGAAGAGCAGCACGCTGAACGACAGCTGGAACATGACGTGCAGCAGCGCGACGCCGAACGGGTTGTCCAGGTGCGCGAGGCCGGTGAGCTTCACCTGCGACAGCGCGAGCACCGGGAACGGCAGGAACATGGCGGCGAGCAGGTAGAAGAACGACCAGCGGAACAGCCGACGGTCCCAGTTCCGGGCGATCGCGTAGGCCGTGAACGACGCGAGCAGGATCGTGCCGACGACGGTGATCGCGGCGACGAGCACCGAGACGCCGAACGCCCGCGGGAAGTCGGTGAGCTCCCACGCCTGCACGAAGCCGTCGACGCTGAAGGGCGCGGGCAGCGAGAACGCGTTGCCGTCCACCGCCTGGCTCGTCGTCTTGAACGCCATCGTCAGCGTGACGTACAGCGGCACCAGGATCGAGAGCGCGCAGAGCACGAGGACGACGGTGACGGGCCAGTTGGCGGTACCGCCGCGGCGGCCCGCGGTCCGGTCGGCGTCGACCGATCGGATGCTGCCCGTCTTCGTCGTTCCCGGACGGAGGGGTGTCTGGATGGTCATCAGAGCGCTGCCTTCCCGCGGGTCGCCCGCAGCTGGATCACGGCGATGACGACCGCGATGACGAAGAAGATCGTGGCGTTGGCCATCTGGTACGCGTAGTCGCCGCCGTTGAAGCCCTTGAAGATCGACATCGCGACGCTCGTGGTCGAGGTGCCGGGGCCACCGTCGGTCAGGCCGACGATGATGTCGTACGAGTTCAGGAAGTTCTTGAACCCGATCACCAGGTTGATCAGGATGTAGCCGGCCGTCAGCGGCGCGGTGATCGAGATCAGCTGCCGCCAGGCGCTCGCGCCGTCGAGGGCCGCTGCCTCGTAGACCTCGCCGGGGATGGACAGCACCCCGGCGATGTAGATGAGGAGCGTCGACGGGATCGCCTGCCACGCGGTGACGATCACGATGGCGACCCATGCCAGGTCGGGGTTCGCCAGGATGCTCTGCTCGAGCGGACCGAACCCGATCGCGGTGGCGAACGCCGGCAGGCTGTTCGCGAACAGGAACGAGAACACGTACGCGATGACGATGCCGGAGATCACCATCGGCAGCACGAACACCGCGCGGAGGGCGACCTTGCCGCGGATCTTCGAGGTCAGGGCGATGGCGAGCAGGAACGCGACCGCGTTCACGACGATCACGGTGACGAGCGAGAACCCGAGGGTGAACAGGTACGCCTGCAGGATCGCCGGGTCGGAGAACACCGCGACGTAGTTCGTGAGCCCGATGAAGCGGAACTCACCGAACCCGACGGAGTTCGTGAAGCTCAGCACGATGCCCATCACGGCCGGCAGCGTGATGGCGAGCGTGAAGAGCAGCAGGGTGGGGAGCAGGAAGGCGAGGAAGAGCGGTTCGATCCGCTTCCGCCTGTGGGTGACGGACTGGAGGCCCGGGGCGGCTCCGCCCCGTCGGCGGCGGTCCGCCGTCGTGATGGCTTCGGTGGTCGTGGTTGCCATGGGACGTCTCCTTACGCGGCCGTGCGGAGCGCGAGACGCGCCCAGTCGGCGTCGAGGGTGCGGAGCTGGCGCTGCGGGTCGCCGCCGAAGGCGATCGACTGCGCGTAGTTCGCGACCGGGATCTCGGCGGGGATGAGCTGCGACGCACCGAGGTAGAAGGCGGCGTCGTCGTAGTACGACTGCATGCCGATCAGCGCCGGGTTCGACGCCGGGGGAGCGTCCTTCCGGACACCGAAGCCGTTGTTGTCGGCGTTGTACTCGTCATTGACCTTCGACTGCATCAGGAACGACAGGAACTCGCGAGCCGCCTCCTGCTTGCGCGACGCCTCCGGGATCCAGAGCGCCAGGTCCACGTTCACCCGCACCTTGTTGTCCGCGGCGTCGTCGGTGACGGGCAGCGGGAAGGTGCCGAGGTCCATGTCCTTGTTCGTCTTCGCGATCTCGCCCAGAACCCACGGTCCCTGCAGGTACATCGCGGCCTTGCCCTGCGCGAAGGCGAGGTTGCCGTCGCCGTACCCGCGGCTGGCCGCGCCGTCCTGGTGCCACTCGCGCAGCTGGACCATGCGTTCCATCGGCGTCCGGAGGTCCTTCTCGAAGGACACCGACGAGTCCTTGCCGACCTTCGTGCCCTCGCGTCGCAGCGCGTCGAACGTCTTCGGGGTGTCGATCGCGCCGCCGATCGTGTAGTCGAACATGCCCTGCGCGATCGTCCAGTTGTCCTTGAACGTGCCGTAGATCGGGGCGATCCCGGCCTTCGTCAGGCGCTCGCAGAGGTCGGCGAACTCGCTCCAGGTCGTCGGGACCTCGAGCCCCTGCTCGGCGAACAGCGCCTTGTTGTAGATCACCGAGGCGGCGGTCACGGAGTACGGCAGGGCGCTCTTGCGGCCCGGGTAGTCGGCGGTCTGCTCCATGAGCGGCCACAGGTCGGGGTTGATCGTGTCGGTCTGGGGCAGGTCGGACAGGTCCGTCAGGGCCCCGTGCTCGACGAACGGCACGACCGAGGAGTTGTAGTTCCAGCACCCGAGGTCCGGCGGGCGGTTCCGGACGAAGTTCGCGGACATGCTCGAGGTCGAGTCGCGCACGACCCGGACCTTCGACTGGCTGTCGTGGAACTGCGCGATGACGCCGTCGAAGTAGCCGATGACCTCGGGCTTCGACACGTAGAACGTGATGGTCTCCGGCTTGGCGCTCGCGGACCCGATCGGGGCGCACCCCGCGAGCGCGAGCCCGCTGGCGATGCCGCCGGCTCCGAGCAGGAACGAGCGTCGGCTCACCGATGCTGCCGTCCTGGTCGTGGCGTGTGGTTGCACGTCGTCTCCGTCCGTCCGGACCCGGCAGCCCTGCCGTTCCGTCCTGCGATCGGCTCCGATGTCGACCGCGAGACTAAATCTAGCGACAAAATCTAATTACGCAAGGAACTCCTTGCGCGATAAGGTCACGGCATGCCGCCACCCCGCCGAACGAGCGCCGAGACACTGCTCGCGCACGCCTTCGACGCCGGCGCCTTCACCGCGACCGAGGCCATCGACGCCACCGGCCTGACCCGCTCGACCGTGCTGGCCGCGTGCGAGGAACTCGTCCGGCTCGGCTGGCTCCGCGAGCTCGACGACGCCCGCGCCGCCGGGGAGTACCGGATCGGCCGGCCCGCCCGCCGCTACGAACTCGACACCGCCGCCGGGGTCGTCGTCGGCGTGGACGCCGGACAGCACCGGGTCACCGCCTTCGTCGCCGACCTGCGCGGCACCGTGCTCGGTCGCGCCGAGGGGGCGCTCGGTGAATCGGGGCTCGAGGTCCCCGTCCGGCTCGCGGTCCTCGCCGACACCGTGGAGGACGCGCTCGCCGCCGCCGGTGCCGACCGCTCCCGCGTCCTGGTCACCGTCGTCGGCATCCCCGCGCCGGTCGACGCCGGTGGGGCGTCGCCGGGCGACGGTGGTTTCTGGGACCGGATGAACCCCGGGTTCGCCGACGCCGTCCCGCACGGCCGCGTCGTCGTCGAGAACGACGCGAACCTCGCCGCACTCGCCGAGCGGCCGTCCTCGGGAGACGCCTCGTTCGCCGCGCTGCTCTCCGGCGAGCGGTTCGGCAGCGGGCTCGTGGTCGACGGCGTGCTGCTCCGAGGTGCCCACGGCGGCGCGGGGGAGATGCGCGTGCTCGACATCGTCCAGGGCGTGGGGTCGTCGGACGGCATCGGCGCGACGGCGCGGACGCTGGTCGCCGAGGCCCTCGCCGCCGGCGAGATCGAGCCGGGCAGCCCACTCACGGTGGACGCCGGCGCCTCCGCCGTGTTCCGTGCGGCGCAGGACGGCGACACCCTGGCGCTGACGATCGTCGACCGGCTCGGCGACCGGCTCGCCCGCGTCTGCGTCCTGCTCGCCAGCCTGCTCGACATCGACCGCGTGGTCGTCGCCGGTGCGATCGCCCAGCCTGCGGTCGCCGTCATCGACCGGGCCCGTGCGCTGCTCGACGGCTGGCACTTCGACCCCGTGCCCGAGCTGGTGGCGTCCACGCTTGGTGGCGACGTCGTCGTCATCGGGGCCGTCGCCCACGCGGTGGACGCCGTCCGTGCTGATCCGCTGTCGTTCCCGCTGGTCGACCCTGCTGTCGTCAGTGCCGACGGTCGAGGGGAAGCTCCCGCGTCCGGTCCCAGTCCTCGGTCCACCCGAGCCGGTCGAACAGCGCATCCAGCAGCATCGCGGTGAACCCCCACACCAGGTGGCCGCCGTCGTCGGGGTGCTCGTTGCCCTCCGCATCGACCGTGAAGCCCGGTCCGCGCCACTCCTGACCACCGCGTCGGATCACCGTGACCCCGCGGTTCGCCGGGTCGAGCAGGTCCGCCACCGGCACCCGGAAGACCGAAGCCGACTCGCGCTCGTCGACGACCCGGATCGGGGACGGCTCGCGCCACCAGCCCAGCACCGGGCGCACGAGGTGGTTCGAGAACGCCAGCGGCACCGCGGGCAGCGTGCCGAGGACCTCGACGCCGGCGGGGTCGAGGCCGGTCTCCTCACGCGCCTCGCGCAGGGCCGCGGCGACGGCGTCGGCATCGCCCGGGTCGATCCGCCCGCCGGGGAACGCGACCTCGCCCGGGTGCGCGCGCAGGGTCGTGGCGCGAGCGAGCAACAGGACGTCGAGGTCGCGGGGCACGTCGGCGGCGACGGCGGGGCGATCGCTCGGCGTGCGGTCGAGCGCGCCGAAGAGCATGAGGACGGCAGCGTGCCGCGGGGTGGTCGTGCCGCCGGGTTCGGCGAGCGGCTCGGCGTCGCCCCACCCGGTCGCGGCGACCCTCGCCAGTGCCGCCCGTGCGCGCCCGTCGTCCATCACCCGCCCACCCTAGGCGTTGGTCACGAGCCGTCCGGCAATCGGTAGGTTCGACCCATGGCAACCGAACGAGTCGACGAGAGACCCGCCGACGAGCACGATCCCTACGCCCGCCGTCCCGGCTACGTGACGGGCGTCGACGGTCGAACCGACCGGACCACCACGGCGATGGTCGTCGGCATCGTGGCCGGCTTCCTCGCGCGGGTCGTCCTCGGTTTCCTCGGCCTGGCCGAGTGGGCCGCGCTCCTCGGTGGCATCGTGATCGGCCTCGTCGTGTGGCTCGTCCTCCGAGCGCTGCGGCGCCGTGCAGACCGGATCGCGGGTCGGTCGCCGGACGCCGTCCCGCAGGCTCGCGACCGTGCCATCGCCGAGGCGAACGGCGGCCGCCGGTTCTTCATCGCCCCGAACCCGGTCGTGGTCATCGTGATGGGCGGGATCTTCGTCGCCGTGGGCGTCGCGCCCCTCGTGTTCGACGGTGCGACGGTTGCCGGGCTCCTGACAGCGGTGCTGGTCATCGCGAGCGGCCTGTTCTTCGTCGTGCAGGGCATCGGCACGCTCGTGGTCCGCCGTCGGGAGCGCAGCGGCCAGTAGCAGCCCGAGTACCCGGCGGACTCCCGGGTGCCGTCGGCATCGTGGAAGAACCGAGGACCTGCTGTTCGTGGTGCTGTGGTCGGTGTGGTTCGCGATGGGCCTCCTCACCGGCCCCGGTGACTTCGTGCCCGTCGAGCGAGCGATCGGAGCCATCGCGTACGCAACGATCGCGACCGCGGGGTTCGGCATCATGATCGCGATCCGTCGCCGTCAGGCAGGCGGAACCGAGGGTGCTGCCGCGATCCAGCGAGCGGTCCGCACCGGGGAACTGCCGGACGACGTGGACCACGTCGTGTGGACCCGCGAGCTCGAGTCCACCCGCAAGCGGTACCGCAACAACCGGGTCATCGTGCCGATCATGGTCGTCATCTTCGCGGCGTTCTCGGTCTGGGCCGCCCTGACGGTCAGTCCGTTCTGGTGGGCGATCCTGGTGCTGTTCGTCGGCCTCTGCGCGTACTCCGTCTGGGAGACCCGACGGGCACTGCGGAACATCGACCACTTGCTGACCAACCTGCGCGGAACCTGGACCGTGCCGCAGTCCAGTAGCCCGTGACCCAGGACGTCCCGAGACCGGAGCGGCGCCGGAACCACAGCACGCACTTCCACGCCCGGGTGCTCGATGCCGTGCGGGGCGAACACCGCCCTGGACGTCGGGACCGGCAACGGTCTGCTCGCCGGTGACCTGTACGACGCGAGGCTCAACGTCACCGCGATCGACCTGGATGCGGACGTCCTCTCCACTGCCCGCAGACCTCACGGCACCAGGTGGCGCCCTGGTGGTCGTCGGACTCGCGACGCCCACCCGGCTGCGTGATCACGTGCTCGAGTTGGCGGGTGTCGCGCAGCACCGTTGGTTCTCATGGCGGCGCGGCTACTAGGAGCACTCCGCGCCGACGTGCTGGCCACCACCGCACTCGTACGCGGAGGTCCAGCACATCGCGCGTGCAGTCCTGATGGGTTCCGAGTACCGCCGACACCCGTTGTGGCGGTACGTGATCACGTGGCGCCGCCCGCGCTGACGCAACGAATGACGGGACGGAGTCGGAGCCCGCTCGGGCCGGGCGCATTGCCTGAACCAGGGCACGGCACCCACCCGCCATTCGCGACTGGAGGAGTTCCGCAGACCGGTTCTGATCCTGCAGCATGGTATTTCTCATGTTGACGGTAACCGTATGGGGGGCTATCGTCCTGGTCACCGGGAGGCAATGCGGCCACCGGGAACGCATCACAAGGGGTTGAACGAATGTCGAAGTTCCGCACGTCTCTGGTTGGAATTGCTGCCGCTGGCGCACTCGTCGCAGGGAGCCTGATCCTGGCTCCCGCTGCGAACGCCGCTGACGCGGCGACTGCTGCGCCCACCGTGGTCAATGTCTCTCAGACGCACCCCGAGATCACGCCAGAGATGGTCAACGAAGCTATCGCTGAGGCCCGCGCCGCCGGGGCCGTCACCAAGGAGACGGTCCACGCCGATGGTTCTCGGGGCATCACCATCGACAGCGGCAACGGTTTCACGATGGAGCTCAACGAAACCAACCCGGATGCCCGTCTCTCGGCCGGGTCCGACAGCTACGGTGGCGTCTACGTCGGGTTCAACGCGTTCGACCAGAATCTCATCATCAGTGGTGCCGCTGCGGGCCTGACCGCTGGCATCTGCGTCCTCGGTCCCGTTGTGTGCGCGGTCGCCTCGGTGGCGATCACCATCGCGACCGTGGCTGTCACGACGAGCGGCGGCGTGCGATGCGGCATGAAGTCACTCCGGGTCTACCCCGTCACGAACAAGAAGCCACGCTGCGCGTAGAACGGAGGGGACAGCTCATGTCGAAGATCCTGAGTAGTGTCACGCTCGCCACCGTCGTCACCATCGGTCTCGTCACCGCTGGGTCCGCGATCGCCGCGGCCACGATCGGCACCCCGAACCAGATCGCGGGTGCGTTCGCGGTCGCCCTCGCCGCGTCCGCAGGTGGCTGCTACCTCGGCACCACGATCCGGCACCGCCGCCGCGCACGCCAGCACTGATTCCCCACGACGAACGCCCCGCACCAGCCCGGTGCGGGGTACTGCGTCTGATCACGTCGATCCAGCACCCGTCTCGGCAGGAACTCCGCCACGGAACCGGTTCGACGTGGATCCGTGCCGAGTCCGAGTTCAGCATCGACCATGACGGGTCAGCGACCCGGTGAGCAGAAGACGTCGGGTACCCGCGAGGGACCCGACGTCTTCTGCGCACTCAGTGGCCGAACGCTCACTCTGTGGGCCGAGCGCTCACTCCGTGGTGGAGACCCAGTCGATGAGCAGGTTGCCCTGGTCGCCCCAGTTGCCGACCTGGAACATGAAGCGGTGCGGCGTCGTCGGCACGTCGTGGGTGACGGTGTCCAGGACCTTGCCGTCGACGCTGTAGGTGACCGACTCGCCGGGCACCCAGTCCACCGTGTAGGTGTGCCAGTCGCGCCACGAGACGCCGGTACCGATCTGGACGCGGTCGGCTTCCTTGCCCGGGGTCATCGAGTGGTGGAACGCCGAGGGGCTGTCCTCGAAGTTGCCCTCGGGGAAGTCGATCTCACCGTCGGACCAGGTGCCCGACGTCGGCCACAGCATGAACGCCGCGCCGTTGCCGTCGCCACCGGTCGCCTTGGCACGGACGGAGAACGAGCCGCCGACGTGGTCCCAGGCTCCGGCGGAGGAACCGAACGTGCCGGCTGCTCCGGCGCCGGTGCCGAGGGCGACGTCCATGACGCCGTCGTGCACCGAGACGGTCTTGCTCGGCGCGTAGATGCCGGAGGTGCCGTCGGGGTAGGGCTGCCACGACTGCGGGTAGAGCCGCGAGACGAGGCCGGTGACGGCGTCGGTGGTGAAGTCCTCGACGAACGAGGCGTCCGGCGCGGCGGCTGCGTCAGGAGTCTCGGCGACCTCGTCCTGCGGTTCAGTCGAGCCCTCGGCCTCTCCGTCGGACGACGGCTCGTCCGACGGATCTGCTGCCTCGGGTTCCGCGGTCGGGGTGGTGTCCTCGATCGGCGCGGCCTCGGCGGTCGGCGCGGGCGTCTCCGTCGGCGTCGCGTCCGACTCGTCGTCGTCCGACGGGGCCGGGGTCGCAGTGTCCGAGGGGGTGGGAGTGGGGGTCACCGGGGCGTGCTGCCCGTGGCGGTGTCCGCCCCAACCCCACCAGCTGTCAGCGGAGGCGGCGGAGGCGGTGGGGACTCCGAGTGCCAGGCAACCGGCGGTCGCTGCCGCCAGGATCGCGCGACGGCGGCTCATCGGATGTGCCGCTCGGTCGTGGAGGTGGTGGAGGTGATGGGCGTGGTGGTCGCGGGGGTCGTGCCGCGCATGGGCGTGCACGTGCTTCGGGTCGAGATGTCGGGCTCCTCGTGGTGCTCGGGCGCAGGATGCGGGGAGGGGACGGCGCGCCAGGGGGCAGGATGCCGAGGGGTTCGGTGACGCGTCCACGGACATCTTGCATCATTTGTGCCCTGTTCGGGGGTAATCGCCCGAATCAGCAGTCGAACGCGCGGTGAACGGCGGGCAGCCCGCAGCCCGCAGCCTCAGCCGCGCCGTACCGGCTGCAACCGCTGCAGCTGCGTCACGTGCCCGGGCTCGAGCTCGTCGAGCGACGTGACCCCGAGCAGCCGCATCGTCCGCTCGATCTGCTCCGACAGGATCTGGATCATCCGGTCGACGCCGGCCTCGCCGCCCGCCATCAGCCCGTACAGGTAGGCCCGGCCGACCATGGTGAACTTCGCCCCGAGCGCCACGGCGGCGACGATGTCCGCGCCGGACATGATGCCGGTGTCGAGGTGCACCTCGGTGTCCGTGCCGACCTCCTTGACCACGGAGGGCAGCAGGTGGAACGGTACGGGTGCCCGGTCGAGCTGGCGACCGCCGTGGTTCGACAGTGTGATCCCGTCGACGCCCATCTCGGCCAAGCGCTTCGCGTCCGCCAGGGACTGCACGCCCTTGACGACGACCTTGCCCTTCCACTGGTCGCGGATCCAGGCGAGGTCCTCGTAGGTGACGGTGGGGTCGAACATGTGGTCGAGGAGCTCCCCGACGGTGCCGGACCACCGGTCGAGCGACGCGAAGGCCAGCGGCTCGGTGGTCAGGAAGTCGAACCACCACCACGGTCGCGGGATGGCGTTCAGCACGGTCCGGGCGCTCAGCTGCGGCGGGATCGAGAACCCGTTCCGCTTGTCCCGGAGGCGCGCGCCGGCGACGGGCACGTCCACGGTGACGAGGAGGGTGTCGAACCCGGCCTTCTCGGCGCGGGAGACCAGCGCCATCGACTTCTCGCGGTCCTTCCACATGTACAGCTGGAACCAGTTGCGGCCGTTCGGGTTGGCGTCGCGGACGTCCTCGATGGCGGTGGTGCCCATGGTGGAGAGCGAGAACGGGATGCCCGCGCGTCCGGCTGCCCGGGCGCCGGCCCGCTCGCCCTCGGTCTGCATCATGCGCGTGAACCCGGTGGGGGCGATGCCGAACGGGTACGCGACCGGCGCACCCAACACCGAGCGCGAGGTGTCCACGGACGACACGTCGCGCAGGATCGCGGGCGTGAACTCGATGTCCTCGAATGCCTGGCGGGCGCGGGCGAGCGAGATCTCGGCCTCGGCGGCGCCCTCGGTGTAGTCGAACGCGGCTTTCGGTGTGCGTCGAGCGGCGATGTCGCGCAGGTCCCAGATCGTCAGGGCCGACTCGAGCCGCTGTCGCCGACCCGGCAGTGAGGGCTTCTTGAACTGCATGAGCGGCGCGAGGTCGCGCACCGTCGGCAGCTGCCGCTTGATCGGTGTCCGCCGGGTCGACGGTGCCCCGGGGGTCGCTGCCGGAGCCCCGGTCGCGGGGTCGACTCGGTGCTGGTCGTCGATCGAGGTCATACAGACATCCTACGTCTCGGAGTGGATTGTGGGGAGGTGTGATCGGCCCGAGGGGTGTACCGGACGGGCTCGACGGTGCGGGCGATCGTCGCGCGCAGGGCCTCGAGCGACGCGCCACCCAGGCCTCCGAGTCCGGCGGCCCGCGCCTGCACGAGGATGTTGCCGAGTGCTGTCGCCTCGACAGGTCCGGCCAGGACGGGCAATCCGGTGCGGTCAGCCGTCAGCTGGCAGAGCAGCCGGTTCTGCGATCCGCCACCGACGATGTGCACCTGTCGGACGTCTTTGCCCGTGATGGCACCGATCGTCGTGAGGGTGTCCGCGTACGCGGTGGCCAGCGACTCGAGGATCGACCGCACGAACTCCGCCCGCGACGCGGGCGCGCTCAGCCCGTGCGCGCCGCACCACGCGGCGATGCGCGCCGGCATGTCGCCAGGGGCCGTGAACGACTCGTCGGCGGGGTCGAAGACGGGGACCGGGGCGGTGACGGCCGCGGCGGAGGCGAGCAGGGCCTCCAGGTCGAGCGAAGCGCCACCACGCTCCCAGGTCCGGACGCTCTCGGACAGCAACCACAGTCCGGACACGTTCTTGAGGAAGCGGACGCGGCCGTCGACCCCGCCCTCGTTGGTGCAGTTCGCGTCGCGCGCCGCGTCCGACAGGACGGGTGCGTCGAGCTCGACGCCGACGAGCGACCAGGTGCCCGACGAGATGTACGCGAAGTCCGGTTCGGTCGCGGGGACCGCGACGACGGCCGAAGCGGTGTCGTGCGAGCCGACGAGCGTGACGGGCGCGGTGCCGCCGACCAGGTCGGCGACGGCGGGCAGCAGGGGCCCGAGTCGGTCGCCCGGGTCGCGCAGGGTGGGCAGGAGGCCGGCCGGGAGGCCCGCAGCAGCCCGCAGCGCCGGATCCCACCCGCGGGTGGTCGCGTTCAGTGCCCCGGTCGTCGATGCGTTGGTGCGCTCGGCCGCCTCGACACCGGTGAGCCAGTAGCCGAGCAGGTCGGGGATGAGCAGCGCGCGCTGCGCGAGCTGCAGGGACGGGTCGGCGGCGAACTGGAACACCGTGTTGAAGGGCAGGTGCTGCAGACCGTTCCGGGCGTACAGCTCGGCTGCGTCGAGCCGCTCGTGCACTCCCTCGACGCCGCCCTCGTGCCGCTCGTCGCGGTAGTGGGAGGGCAGTCCCAGCAGTCGGCCGTCGCGGAGCAGTCCGTAGTCGACCGCCCACGAGTCGATGCCGATGCTGACGATCTCGGGGTGCGCGGCGAACGCCTGACGGAGGCCGTCGGTCACCTGCCGGTACAGCTCCACGACGTCCCAGTGCAGGGCCTCGCGGTCGTGCTCGTGCAGGGTGACGGGACCGTTCGGGAACCGGGCGACGTGCTCCATCCGGACGCCGTCGGTGTCGACGTGCCCGAGGATCACCCGGCCGCTCGTCGCGCCGAGGTCGACCGCGGCCACGGTGCCGCTGTGCGTCATGTGACTACCTCAGGAACGCCGCGGCGACGCCGGCGTCGACGGGCACGTGCAGTCCGGTCGTGTGCGAGAAGTCGTCCGTGCAGATGGCGTAGACGGCGTTCGCGACGTTCTCGGGCACGACCTCGCGCTTGAGGATCGTGCGCTGGGCGTAGAACGCACCGAGGTCCTGTTCCTCGATGCCGTAGGTCTTCGCGCGGTTCGCACCCCAGCCGCTCGCGAAGATCCCCGAGCCGCGGACGACGCCGTCGGGGTTGATCCCGTTGACGCGGACGCCGTGCTCACCGAGCTCCGCTGCCAACAACCGGACCTGGTGCGCCTGGTCGGCCTTCGTCGCCGAGTACGCGATGTTGTTCGGGCCGGCGAACACCGAGTTCTTCGACGAGATGTAGACGATGTCGCCGCCGAGGCCCTGTTCGATGAGGACCTTCGCCGCCGCCTTGGACACCAGGAACGAGCCCTTGGCCATGACGTCGTGCTGCAGGTCCCAGTCCTGTTCGGTGGTGTCGAGCAGGCTCTTGCTCAGCGACAGCCCGGCGTTGTTGACGACGAGGTCGAGGCCGCCGAAGTGCAGCAGCGTCTGCTGGACCGCCTGGTCGATCGCGGCGGCGTCGGTGACGTTCGCCGCGAGGCCGATCGCCTGGTCGGTGTTCCCGATCTCGGCGGCGGCTGCCTGCGCCTTCCCCAGGTCGAGGTCGGCGATGACGACCGCGGCGCCCTCGGCGGCCAGGCGCTTCGCGATCGCCTTGCCGATGCCGCTCGCGGCGCCGGTGACCAGGGCGATGCGGGTGGCGAGCTTCTTCGCAGGCGGCATCCGCTGCAGCTTCGCCTCTTCGAGGGCCCAGTACTCGATCCGGAACTTCTCGGCCTCGTCGATGGGGGCGTAGGTGCTGAGTGACTCGGCGCCGCGCATGACGTTGATCGCGTTGACGTAGAACTCGCCGGCGACGCGGGCGGTCTGGGCGTCCTTGCCGTACGAGAACATCCCGACACCGGGGACCAGCACGATGAGCGGGTCGGCACCGCGGATGGCGGGGCTCGTCGCGTCGGCGTGGCGGTCGTAGTACGCCTGGTAGTCCGCGCGGTACTGCTCGTGGAGTTCGTGCAGGCGGGCGCTCTGCTCCTCGACGGTGGCCGTGGCCGGCAGGTCGAGGATGAGCGGCTTGACCTTGGTGCGCAGGAAGTGGTCCGGGCAGCTGGTGCCGAGCGCGGCGAGCTCCTCGGCGCGCGAGGCCGCCAGGAAGTCGAGGACGACGTCGCTGTCGGTGAAGTGGCCCACCACCGGCTTGTCGTGGCCGGCGATGCCCCGGATGGTCGGGGCGAGGGCGGCGGCGCGTGCGTGGCGTTCGTCGGTCGGCAGCGCCTCGAAGCCTGCTCGGGGCTCTCCGAACGGGTCGGCCTTCCCGTGCTCCGCGATGTACTGCTCGGCGGTGTCGATGATCCAGCGGGAGTTCGCTTCGGCTTCGTCGCTCGTGTCGCCCCAGGCCGTGATGCCGTGGCCGCCCAGGACCGTCCCGATCGCTTGCGGGTGCTCCCGCTTGACGGCCGCGATGTCGAGCCCGAGCTGGAACCCCGGGCGGCGCCACGGCACCCACACCACCTTGTCGCCGAAGATCGTCCCCGTCAGGGCCGGACCGTCCGCCGCCGTGGCGATCGCGATGCCGGCGTCCGGGTGCAGGTGGTCGACGTGCGCGGCGTCCACCAGGGCGTGCATCGCCGTGTCGATGGACGGGGCGGCACCACCCTTGCCGTGCAGCGTGTAGTCGAACGCGGCGACCATCTCGTCCTCGCGCTCGACTCCGGGGTAGACCGCCTGGAGCGCACGGACGCGGTCGACGCGCAGGACTGCGAGGCCCGCCGGGGTGAGGGTGCCGAGGTCGCCCCCGGAGCCCTTCACCCAGAGCAGCTCGACCGGTTCGCCGGTCACCGGGTCGGTCGCGGTGCCCTTCGCCGAGGTGTTGCCGCCCGCGTAGTTCGTGATCCGCGGATCCGAGCCGAGCGCGTTCGAACGCGCGATGAGCGCCCTGATCGTCGCGTCTGCATCGGTGCGCTGCGTTGCGGGATCCACCCGTGCCTCCAGTGTGTGTGTCATGTGTCTACGCACCCCAGCCGGCCTGGACGCCGCCGACGCGGTCCTCGGCGATCGACTGCTGGTAGCCCGACTCCAGGTACGCGCGCATCGGGTTCGCCGGCAGGCCGCGGGACTCGCGCCAGGCCGCGAGGTCTGCTCGGACGTCGGTCTGGTACGCGTCCATGAAGACCTCGTTCGCGCCGAGGACGTCGTGCGCCTCCTGCGCGGCCGTCAGGGCGACGCGGTCGAGGAGCAGCGCCCGGGCCGTCATCTCCTGCACGTTGAGCACGGAGCGGATCTGCCCGGGGATCTTGTCCTCGATGTTGTGGCACTGGTCGAGCATGAACGCGACGTCGGGGTTGTCGTAGCCGCCGCCGCGGATGACCTCGACCAGGATGCGGAACAGCTGGAACGGGTCAGCGGCACCCACGATCAGGTCGTCGTCGGCGTAGAAGCGCGAGTTGAAGTCGAAGCTGCCGAGCTTGCCGAGGCGCAGGAGCTGCATCACGATGAACTCGATGTTCGTGCCGGGAGCGTGGTGGCCGGTGTCGAGGCAGACCATCGCCTTGTCGCCGAGCGCCGACGTCTGCACGTAGCTCGTGCCCCAGTCCGGCACGTCGGTGTGGTAGAACGACGGCTCGAAGAACTTGTACTCGAGCACCAGCCGCTGGTCGGTACCGAGGCGGTCGTAGATCGTGCTGAGCGACTCGTGCAGACGGTCCTGGCGTTCACGCATGTCGGCCTGGCCGGGGTAGTTCGAGCCCTCGGCGAGCCAGATCTTCAGGTCGCGGCTGCCGGTGGCGTCCATCACGTCGATGCAGCGCAGGTGGTGGTCGATCGCCTTCTGCCGGATGCTCGCGTCCGTGTGGGTGAGGGCGCCGAATTTGTAGTCGTCGTCCTGGAACGTGTTCGAGTTGATCGTCCCGAGCGCGACGCCGTGCTCTTCCGCGTGGCGCTTGAGGTCGGCGAAGTCGTCGACGAGGTCCCAGGGGATGTGCAGTGCCACGGTCGGGGCGAGGCCCGTGTACTCGTGCACCTTGGCGGCGTCGGCGATCTTCTCGTAGGGGTCGCGCGGGGTGCCGGGCGTGCTGAACACCTTGAAGCGGGTGCCGGAGTTGCCGAAGGCCCAGCTGGGCAGCTCGATCTGCTGTCGTGCGAGCTGGTCGGCGATGCCGGTGAAGGTCGGGGTCGATGTCATCGTGTCACTTCCTCGTGTGCGATTGAATCGTTTCATACAGTACGGGTTGCTGCGGAGTGCCGCAACCGTGTGGGGTGGTGCTGCGTCGCGCACCCCGTTGCGGTCTTCGCGCCCCGGAGAGTCGGGGCGCGATGCGCGCACCGGGGCGCGATACGGGACGGGCGCCGGGCGGGCGCGGGACGGGCGCCGGCTGCGCGGGACGGGCGCGCGCTGCGCGCCCCGTTGCGGTCTTCGCGCCCCGAAGAGTCGGGGCGCGAAGACTGCCCGGGGGCGCGACGCCGGGCGAGCGCCGTCAGGCGTCCCGCGCGCCCACCGTGACCGGCCCATCTTCCGCCCCGCAGCCCCGCAGGCCCGCTACGCCGCGGGGACCGCGGCCGGGGCGCGCAGCTCGTGCGTCCCCGCGCCGAGCCGCTGCTCCGCAGCACCAGGGAGGCGCACCACCGCGGAGACCCCCTCGGGCACCTCGGCCCGCACCAGGAGCTCGCCGTCGACGAGCTCCCACCGCACCGCGATGTGCCCGTGCACGGAGTCGAGCGACGTCGATGCCCACGTCAGCCCACCGCCCGGCTGCGGCGCGATCAACACGGAGGAGTACCCCGGCTCGAGCGCCGACAGACCGCCCACCACCCGGTGCATCCAGTCCGCCACCGCCCCGAGCGCGTAGTGGTTGAACGAGGTCATCTCGCCCGGGTTGATGGTGCCGTCCGGCAGCATCGCGTCCCAGCGCTCCCACACCGTCGTCGCACCCATCGTCACCGGGTACAGCCACGACGGGCACTCCGTCTGCAGCAGCAGCCGGTACGCGTCGTCGAGGTGCCCGGTCTGCGTCAGCGCGTCGGTGATGAACGGCGTTCCCGCGAAGCCCGTCGAGATCCGGTACCCGGACTGCTCGGCCAGCTCCGCCAGGCGGTCGCCCGCCCGGCGTTGGTCGTCCTCGTCGAGGATGCCGAACACGATCGCGAGCGCGTAGACGGTGGTGCAGTCGCTCCGGATGCGGCCGTCGGTCACGTAGTGCTGCCGGAACGCGGCCTGGAGGCCCGTGGCGAGCTCCTCGGCTTCCCGCGCCTCCGCCTCGTGCCCCGTCAACCGCGCCGCCTGCGCCACGAGGGTCGCGCTGCGGTACGCGCACGCCGTCGCGACGACGCCCGGGTCGGCCTTCGCCTTGGCGGCGTCCTCCGGCGGGGCGTCCGGGTCGAGCCAGTCGCCGAACTGGAAGACGGTGTCCCACAGGCCCTCGGGTGACAGGTGGCCCTTGATTCGGCGGAGGTGCGCCGTCATCGAGTCGAGCTGCTCCTCGAGCACCGCGGTGTCGCCGTACGCCTGGTACAGGGTCCAGGGCACCCACACGCCGGCGTCCGACCAGATGGCGGTGGCGTCCGGGGTGCCGAAGTCCTCGGCGGGGGAGTACTTCAGCACGTCCGGCACCACGAACGGGATGACACCGTCGGCGTGCTGCTGCTCGAGCCACACGTCGCGCAGCCAGTCGCCCAGGAACGCGCGGGTGTCGAACAGGTACGACGCCGTCGGTGCGAACGCGGCGATGTCGCCCGTCCACCCGAGGCGCTCGTCGCGCTGCGGGCAGTCGGTCGGGACGCTCAGGAAGTTGCCCTGCATGCCGCGGACGACGTTGTCGTGGAACGTGTTGAGCAGTTCGTGGCTGGACGCGAACGTGCCCGTGCGGGTCAGGTCGGAGCCGACCTGCACCGCGGTGACCGCTGTGCGGAGTTCGTCGAGCGTGCCGGTCCACCCGTCGACCTGGGCGTACCGGAAGCCGTGGAAGGTGAAGCGGGGCTCGAAGCGGTCCTCGCCGCCGCTCAGGGTGAAGTGGTCCGTGGCCTTCGCGGTGCGCAGCGGGCGGGTGCCGAGCTCGTCGTGTTCGAGCACCTCGGCGTGCTTGAGGGTCAGCACCGTGCCGGCGGGACCGGAAGCGACGACACGGAGCCAGCCGACCAGGTTCACGCCGAAGTCGATCAGCGTCGCGCCGGACGGGCTCGTCCAGACGTCGACGGGGGCGATCTCGGCGAGCGGCCGGACCGGCGGCACGGTGTCGGCGACGAGTTCGCGCTCGCCGATGTCGACGGTGCGCACGGTGCTCGTCCGTCCTCCGTGTCCGTCGACGCTCGGTGTCGTGACCTCGCCGGGCGTCAGGAACGACCCGTCACGCAGCCGGGCGTCGATGTCCTCGCCGTCGTAGAGCTGGTCGGCGGTGATCGCGCTGGACAGGGCCTGCCAGTCGGTGTCGGTGGCGACGAGCTGTTCGTGGCCGTCGGCGAAGGTGATGCGGAGTTCGGCGAACCCGGCGGGCTCGTCGGCGTACCAGCCGCCGCCACCACCCCAGGCGAGCCGACCGGCGGCCCAGCCCTTGCCGAGCACGAGCGCGAGCACGGCGGCGCTGCCCGCGGCCGTGTCGGTCAGGTGGGCCGTGACGTCGTGCGAGACGACGCGGATGCGCCACTCGTAGCTCGTCCACCCCGGTTCGAGCAGGTGGTCGGAGACGCGTTCGCCACCGAGCCACGCCTCGACGACGCCGAGGGCGCTGACGTCGAGGGTCGCCCCGGTGACGGCGCCGTGGCCGTCGTCGAGGGTGAACTCCCGGCGCAGGATCGGCGCGCTCCCGAGGTCGGCGTCGCTCGTGATGAACGGAGCTGTCCAGGCGGTCATGTGGTGTGTCCTTTCACGCGACCGGTCGTCGTCGACCGGTGCGGGGTCGTGTGGTCAGCCCTTGACGGCGCCGCTGGTCATGCCGGCGACGATCTGGCGGTTGAAGAAGATGTAGAGGATCAGCGGCGGGATCGTGATGAGCAGGACGTCGGTGAACAGCAGGTTGAGCTGGCTGACCGACTGGCTCTGGAACGCGTAGAGCGTCTGTTGCACCGTGGCGTTCTCGGATCCCGGCAGGAAGTACAGCGGGTTCGTGAAGTCGTTGAACACCGTGACGGACTGCACGAGCACGACCGTGATGATCACCGGCTTGAGCAGCGGCAGCACGACGCCGAAGAACAGCCGGACCGGGCCGGCACCGTCGAGGACGGCTGCCTCGTCGAGCTCCTTCGGGATCGTCGCGACGAACGCCCGGAACAGCAGGATGCAGAACGACAGGCCGAAGGTCGCCTCGATGAGGATCATCCCGCCCATGGTCTTGAACAGGTTCAGCCCCTGCAGCACCCAGATCGTCGGCACGATCGCCGGCGGCACGATGAGGCCCGCCAGGACGAAGAAGTTGATCACGCCGTTCCACTTGCTCGGACGGCGCTGCAGCACGTAGCCGACCATCGCGGAGAACACGACCATCACGACCACGCTGCCGACGGTCAGGACCGCGCTGTTCAGGAACGCGCGGACGATCACGCCGTCGCCGGAGCCGAACACGGCCTGCAGGTTCTGCCAGAGCTGCCACTCGGTCGGCAGACTGAAGCCGAGCTGGTTCGCTTCGGCCGGGTTCTTCGCGGCCTGCAGCAGGACGAAGACGAACGGCACCAGGAAGACCACGAAGCTCACGACGATGGCGATCGTGCCGATGATCCACCGGCGGGCGCGCCCGGGGTGGCGTCCGCGCGGAGCGGCCGGGGTCAGCCGCTGGTTGACGATGGCGGTCACAGGTCCGCCTCCTTGCGGTTCAGGAGCCACGAGATCGGGACCATGATCGCTGTCACGACCACGAACAGGACCACGTTGCCGGCGGTCGACAGGCCGTAGAACCCGGCCTGGTACTGCTTGTAGATGACGCTCGCGATGACGTCACTGGTGAACCCTGGTCCACCGCCGGTCATCGCCCAGATCAGGTCGAAGGACCGCAGCCCGCCGATCAGCGACAGGATGATGACGGTGCCCATCGCGGGACGCGACAGCGGCAGCGTGATGTTCCGGAAGATCGACCACGCGCTCGCGCCGTCGACCTGTGCGGCCTCGAAGTACTCCTGCGGGATCGCCACGATGCCGGCGATGAAGATGAGCGTCGCGATGCCGACGCCCTTCCAGACGTCCACCGCGGCGACGCTCCACAGGGCGAGGGCCGGGTCGGTCAGCCACCCCGGAGTGGGGAGGCCGACCGAACCGAGCACGCCGTTGATGATCCCGTGGAACGGGTCCATCAGTGCCTTGAACGTGATGCCGATGCCGATCGTCGACACGAGCACCGGGAAGAACACGACCGCCCGCAGGTAGCCGCGCCCCAGCACGGGCGACGTGAGGAGCAGGGCGAGGGCGAGTCCGATGACCACCTTCGCCGCGCTCGTCACGAAGCCGTACTGGAACGTGTGCACGAACCCGGAGACGAGCTGCGGGTCCTGGAAGAAGCGGACGAAGTTGTCGAACCCGATGAAGGTCTGGTCGAACAGCGTCCAGCGGGTGAGGGAGAAGTAGAACCCGGCGAAGGTGGGGACCGCGAAGAACACGACGTACAGCGCGATCGCGGGGATGAAGAACCACGCGGGGTAGAACGAGCGCATCCGCTTGCGCGCGGGTCCGGCCCCGCCGGAGCCCGCTCGGGTCTTCGCCGGCTCGAGTGCCGTCGTGAGGGTCGCGGTCACCGTGTCACCAGCCCTTGATGCCGAGCTGCTGTGCCTGCTGGACGACGTCGTCGTCGTACTGGTCAGCACCCTTGGCGGCGTTCGTGATCCCGGAGCCGACCTGCACGCAGATCTTCTCGAGGTTCGGGCCCTTGATCGGCGACAGGAACTCGAGCGCCGGGCTCGCCTTGCCGTCGTCGAGGTACTTCTGCAGGTCGTCGATCATCGGGGGCACGTCGTCCGGCAGTGAGCAGGTCGAGATGACGTACGGGCCACCGGGGGTGCCGGTGTCGTTCTGCACCTTGCAGCCGTCGGCCGAGTTCGCGAAGGCGATGAACTTCTTCGCGGCGGCGAGCTTGTCACCCTCGCTCGTCTTCGGGATGTACAGGCCGTTCGGCTCCCAGATGGTCAGGTTCGTGTCGTCGGCGTCCTCGGCCGGCAGCGCGAACGCACCGATGTCGTCGACCGCGTCCGGGTTGTCCTGCTGCAGGGCCGAGATCGCGTTCGTCAGCATCGGGTACTGCGCCCCGGTGCCGTCGGCGAGCATCTTCAGACCGTTCGCCTGTGTGGCCGAGGCGTAGTCCTCGTTGTAGAGGTCCTTGTCCTTGCCCTCGGCCAGGTGGTCGAAGCCGGCGAGAGCGGGCTCGTCGGCGTAGGACTCCTTGTTGGCGGTGTAGTTGTCCGCCCAGTCCTCGTCCTGTGCCGTGATGTTCGCGAAGTCGCCGAGCACGAACAGCTGGCTGGTCCAGGTGTCGCCGTACGTCTGGATGATCGGGGCGACCTTGCCGGCGTCCTTGATCTTCTCGCTGTTGCTGATGAACTCGTCCCAGGTCGTGGGGACGCTGAGTCCGAGGTCGGCGTAGACCTTCTTGTTGTACATGACGCCGCCACCGAAGCTCGTGCCGAACGGCGCACCGTAGAGGCCCTTGTCGGTGCTGACGACCTTGGTGAACTGCTCGTCGACGTCCTTCGTCCAGCTCTCGTCGGACAGGTCCACCAGGGTGTTGTCCGGGTTGAGGGCCTGCATGAGCGAACCGGAGTTGTAGTTGAAGACGTCGGCCATCTCGCCGGTCGACAGCTGGGTCTTCACCAGGTTGTCGCCGTCGGTGCCCTGCGGTCGGGTGTCGAACTTGACGGTGATGTCGGGGTTGGCCTTCTCGAACGCCTCGATGAGCGGCTTCGCGGTGGCGGCCGTCGCGGGCGAGTTGTCGGCCTGGTAGGTGATCTGGACCTTGCCGCCGCCTTCGTCGGCGGAGCCGCCGGACGAACACGCCGCGAGCCCGCCGATCAGGACCGTCGCGCCGCCGATGGCGATCAGGCGCTTGGTGAGCGTCCTCGTGGTCAGGGAACGAGCTGACATTCCTTACCTCCTCGTAAGGCCCGGGGCGGGGTACCCCGGGTGAAACGGACCCGGATCCCGCGTCGTCGTGGGCTCCGGTTGCTGCTGCTTAGAACGTTTCAATCGGATGGAACCACGTCGATTGAAGCGTGTCAATCGCTGCGCCGATTTCGTTACGGGAACGCGCACGCCGCGTGCGCCTGGTCCGAGACTCGGCCCTGACGACAGTTCTCGCGCGCAGCGGCCCACGAGGTGTCGCTCACCGCGAGACTCGGCGTCCCCACCGCGAGACTCGGGCGCTCAGGCCTCGGTGCGGCGGGGGTCGCTCGGGGGCACCGTGCGCGCGGCTGCTGCACCGGCGCGGCCGAGCGTGCTCTCGCGGGGGACGAGCTCACTGCCGAGCACGACCGCGCGGTGGACGTGCATCGGGTCGGTGAGCTCCTCGAGCAGGAGCTCGACGGCCGCCGCGCCCATCTCCGCACCGTGCATCGTCACCGAGGTCAGCGGCACGGCGCCGCCCCACGCCACCGAGTTGTGGTCGCACCCCGACACCGGGATGTCCTCCGGCACGCGGATGCCGGCAGCTCGGAGCTCCGAGACGACCGCCATCGCGAGCAGGTCCGTGACACCCAGAACGCCGTCGGGACGTTCGTCCGCGGGCATCGCCGCGATCCGGGACCCGGCGTGCGTGCCGCCGGGTGGGTCGATGTCACCGGCGTCGATGTCGACGAGTTCCACCCCGGGGTGGCCCGCGATCGCCCGGAGCACGCCGGCGCGGCGGAGCGCGACCGGTTGCAGCTCGGCGCGGGCGCTCACGAAGCCGATGCGTCGGCACCCGCGGGCGATCAGGTGCTCGGCGGCGAGGAACCCCGCCTGTTCGTTGTCGACGACGACGGAGCAGGCATCGACCGTCGTCGGCGCGAAGTTGACGTAGACGACCGGACGACCGTGCCGGCGGGTGAGTTCGACCTGGTCGCGCGACTCGGTCATCGAGGCGAGCAGGATGCCGGACACCCGAGCGCTCTCGAGGTACGCGAGGTGTTCGCCCTGCGCCTGCAGGTCGTCCTCGCTGCTCGCGATCAGGAGCGTGAACCCCCGCTTCCGGGCCGCGAGCTGCGCCCCGTTCACCATGTCGCTGAACAGCGAGTTCCGGAGCGACATCACGACGAGCCCGATCGAACGGCTGCTGCCGGATGCGAGCACCCGGGCGTTGCGGTTCGGCGTGTACCCGAGTTCGGCGATCGCGTCGTGCACGCGAGCGGCGGTGGCGTCGGCCACCCGCTCGGGGTGGTTCAGGACGTTCGAGACCGTCGCGAGCGAGACGCCCGCGCGAGCGGCGACGTGGTGCACGCTCGGCGGGCCGTCACGCCGGGGGACATGCACCATGCTCTGATCGTAGGCCGCAGCGGCGGTCGCTCCGCGCCGGACCCGGCTACGCGTCGACGACGGAGGACTGCCGGACCACGAGCTCCGGCGTGAACTCGACGTGCTCGAGGTCGATGTCCTGCCCGAGCTCGACCTGCTTCGTCAGCAGCTCGATCGCCTGACGCCCGAGGTCCTGTGCCGGCTGGCGCACCGAGGTCAGCGGGACGACGGCCGCTTCGGCGAAGGCGATGTCGTCGTAGCCCACGATCGCGATCTCCTCCGGCACCGCGATCGTGCCCCGCATGATGAACGCCTGTTCGAGGCCCACCGCCAGGAGGTCGTTCGCCGCGAAGACCGCGTCCGGCCGTTCGGCGCGCGGCCGTGCCTGGAGCGCTTCGCCGACACGACGCCCTTCGAGCACCGACAGCGACGCGGTCGGCAGGACCTCGAGCTCGATGCCAGCTGCCTGAGCCGCCGACAGTGCCCCGGTGTGCCGGTCAGCCACCTGGCGGATGCTGGACGGGCCGCCGACGAACGCGATGCGCGTCCGCCCGGTGACAGCGAGGTGCTCGACCGCGATGCGGCCGCCCGCGACGTCGTCGACGGAGACCGACGCGAAGTGCTCGTCGTCGGCGCGGCGGTCGACGAGCACGACCGCGGTGCCCTGGTCGCGCAGACGGGCGAGTCGGGACAGGTCGTCACCGGCTGGGGAGATGAGCAGACCCGCGACCCGGCGTTCCTCGAACAGGTCGACGTAGGTGCGCTCGCGGTCGGGGGACTCGTCGGAGTTGCCGATGAGGACCGCCAACCCCTTGTCCATCGCAGCGTCTTCGGCACCGCGGGCGACGTCGGTGAAGAACGGGTTGCCGCCGTCGAGCACGATCAGGCCGACGGTGGAGCTGCGGCCGGCCCGGAGTTGCCGCGCAGAGTCGTTGCGGACGAACCCGAGTGTGGCGATGGCCGACTGCACCCGGTCCACGGTGGTCGGGGCGACCTTGTCGGGGCGGTTCAGGACGTTCGACACCGTCCCCAGGGACACGCCGGCGAGCGCTGCCACCTCTCGCACACTGACCGCCATGTGGCCATCCTGGCATCGGGGCGGTCCGCGCGGTCGGCCCGCGCCGTGATCTGTGGAAAACGGCGGACGGGAGGCGCGGTGCGGGCTGAACCCGGGCCTCCCGTCCGGTGGGTGGTCGCGTCCACCGCACGGTGCTGGGTTAAGGGGCGCGGGCGCACCCCGCGCGTGCTCCGCCCCGGCGTGCACGGTGCGTGCTACGTCGCCACGTGCGAGGTTGCCCGCTCGGTGCGCGCTTGCAGCGCAGCACGGAGCGATCAACCTCGCACCGAGTGAGCGACCTCGCACGGTGCGCATGCGCGAAACGGGGACTTGCCAGCGCGCGCACCGGAGCGCTATCGTCTCGCTGTCCCGTTGAAACGATTCACTGACGAACACGCGAACGGAGGACCAATGGCGGTCCGCATCGGAGCCCGGAGCACCACGGGCTGGAAGGCGACCGTCTCGGTCGCCATGTCGAACTACATCGAGTCGGGGTCGATCATCGCGATCGCCACGAGCCTCAGCCTGTGGCAGGAGCAGTTCCACGTCGGCGACCTCGAGGTCGGCCTCCTGGCGAGCCTGTCCGCCAACGCGTTCGGCGCCGCCGCCGGCGCCATCATCGGCGGGCCCCTGTGCGACCGCTACGGCCGGAAGTTCATCTACACCTACGACCTGCTGCTCTACATGCTCGGCATCCTGCTCGCGGTGTTCGCCGGCAGCTACGGCATGCTGCTGGTCGGCTTCATCCTGACCGGCATCGCGGTCGGCGCCGGCGTCCCCGCGAGCTGGACCTACATCGCCGAGCAGGCACCAGCGGACAAGCGGGCCGCCCACGTCGGCACCGCGCAGCTCGCCTGGTCGATCGGCCCGATGGTCGGGTTCGCGCTGGCCATCGCCGCCGCACCACTCGGACTGCTCGGCAGCCGGCTCATCTTCGCGCACCTCTTCGTCGTCGCCGCCGTCGTCTGGTGGCTCCGCCGCGGGCTGCCGGAGTCGGCGATCTGGAAGGACGAACGCGCCGCGACCGGCACGGCGAACTTCTTCCACGGGATCACCCAGCTGTTCAGTCGGCGCAGGAACCTGACCGCGATGCTGTTCCTGTTCGGCGTCTACGCGCTCTGGAACACCGTCGCCGGGCAGGCCGGCATCTTCCAGCCGCGGGTGTACTCGGCCACCGGGGTCACGAGCGTCACCGAGCAGTACGGCCTGCAGATCCTGGTGTGGGGGTGCACCGTGGCCGCGACGTACTTCGGCTTCATGCGCTACGGCGACCGGGTCAGTCGACGGCTGCTGTTCGCCCTCGGCGCGGTGCTCGCGATCGTCGCCTGGGCCGTCCTGATCTACGCACCGGCGAACCTCGGGACGCTGCTGTTCTTCGCGATCACGTGGGGTGTGTCGTCGGGCATCGGTGCGCAGGCGTTCTACGGCCTCTGGACGAGCGAGCTCTTCGCCACCCGGTACCGGGCCAGTGCGCAGGGGGTGCTCTTCCTCGCCGCGCGGGTCATGGTGGGGCTGCTGAGCATCTGGTTCCCGCTGCTCCTGTCGGACATCGGGCTCCGCGCACTCGGTGGGCTCATCCTCGGGCTGCTCGCCATGTCGTTCCTGGTCGGCACGATCTGGGCGCCGCGCACGCAGGGCAGGACGCTCGAAGCCATCGAGGCCGAGCGGTACGGCACCGTGACCACCGTCACCGGCACCGTGCGCGCCGCCGACGAACGAGCCGTCCGGGAGGCCGAGCAGCGTCGGCGCGCCGGGGCCGACCGGTGACGCGGGTCTGCTTCCGACTGCAGGTGCAGGCCGAGCACCTGGACGCCTACCGCGAGCGGCACGCCGCGGTCTGGCCGGCGATGCTCCGGGCGATCGAGGCGGCCGGACGGCGGAACTACTCCCTGTTCCTCGACGACGACGGACTGCTGATCGGCTACTACGAGACCGACTCGGTGACCGATGCCGACGCGTCGCTCGCGGCGTCCGAGGTCGCAGCCGCGTGGGAGTCGCACATGCAAGACCTGTTCGACGGTGCCACGGGTCGGGCGGACCAGACCGCGCGGGTGCTGCCCGAGGTGTTCAACCTGGAGGACCAGCTGGCGGCCGCCGCCGAGTGAGGAGCGCTGGACACCTCGAACGGGGAGTCGTGCGCCGGGGAGCGTCGCGCGTTTCGACCACCGGTGCGTGCCCGGGTGACTTCGTGAGCAGAATTGGTCGAGTCTGAGGCCCCGACCCGACCATTTCTGCTCACGAAGCGCCCACGAAGCGCTCACGAAGCGCCCCCGGCCTTCCCCCGAACCGCCCAGCCCGTCCATCGCCCGCGTGGCTAGCGTGGAGCCATGCAGCCGCCCGCAGCCGGGACCCTCCGCGTCCTCCACCTCTCCGACACCCACCTGACCGGCGACGGCGCCCTGCACCAGGGCTCCGTCGACACCACCGCCGCCCTCGAGCGCGTGCTCGCCCGCGTCGACGGGGTGCCCGGCATCGGTCTCGTCGTCGTCTCGGGCGACGTGTCCGAGGACGGCAGCCCCGAGTCCTACGCCGCCGTCCTCGAGCGGGTCGGCGGATGGGCGGAGCGGCACGGAGCCGCCCTCGTCGCGGTCCCGGGCAACCACGACCTGCGGGAGGGCTTCCGCCAGGTCCTGTCCAACGGCCACGTCCTCGGTGAGGGCGGCCGCCCGGTGGTGCACACGATGGAGTACCACCCGCCGACCGTGCCGGTGTGGGGGCAGTCCCTCGTCGCGGGCCGCCGGATCGTCACGGTCGACACGAGCGTGCCGGGTGCGGGCTACGGCGAGGTCAGCGGAGCGAGCCTGGAACGGCTCCGCACCGCGCTCGCCGGCGACCACGCCCCGCACGGAACGATCGTCGTCCTGCACCACCCGCCCCTGCCGGCCCCGACCGCGCTGCACGAGGCGCTGCGCCTGCAGAACCCCGAGGCGCTCGCCGACGTGGTCCGGGGCTCCGACGTGCGCGTCGTCCTGGGCGGGCACTACCACCACCACTTCGCTGGTTTGCTGGCCGGCGTCCCGGTCCTGGTCGCCCCCGGGGTCGCGAACGACACGGACGTCACCGGCGACTACGACGAGGAATCGGCGTTCGTCGACAGCGGCGCCCTCGTCGTCGACGTCGCCGAGGACGGCTCCGTCTGGTCGACGCCGCTGCGCGTCCCGCGCCCCGACGCCGACCTGCTCGCCTTCCACCTCGACGCAGAGACGGTCGCATCCGTCATCGCGGCTGCCGGCAAGCACTGAGCGCAACCTGGCTGCGCGCGACGCGCACTGAACGTGCGTGGCTGCCGGACGGGAGGCCCGTGGCGACGCCGCCACGGGCCTCCCGTCCGCTCGTCGGAACCGTCCACTGCCGGTACCCCGCCTGCTCGGGCTGCACGCGGGGAAACCGAGTAGGCCGGACGCACACGCCAGCGAAGGAGCACCCATGCGGAACGGCAAGGCAGTCCAGTACGACCGGTACGGCGACTTCAGCGTCGTCGAGCTCGTCCCCCAGGACAAGCCGACGGCCGGCCCCGGCGAGATCGTCGTCGAGATCGTCGCCGCCGGGCTGAACCACATCGAGCGGTTCCTGCGTGAGGGGAAGCTCCGGGACCACATCGAGCTCGAGTTCCCGGCACGGCAGGGCGTCGACTTCGCCGGCATCGTGCGGGCGCGTGGCGACGGCGTGAAGGACCTGCGGGTCGGCGACGAGGTCATGGGGCACGCGCCGCAGGGCGGATCGCACGCGAACTGGATCGCGGTGCCGCGCGGCGCGGTCATCAAGAAGCCGGAGTACGTCGGGTGGGAGGTCGCCGGTGGTCTGTACCTCGCCGGGTGCACGGCGGTGTCGGTGGTGCGATCGTTGCGCCTCGGCCCGGAGGACACCGTCGTCATCACCGCGGCGGCGGGCGGTGTCGGGCACATCGAGAGTCAGCTGGCGCACGACGCCGGTGCGACCGTGATCACCCTCGGCAGCGCGCGCAACCACGACTACCTGCGGCAGATCGGGACGCTGCCGGTCGTGTACGGGGAGGGTGAGGAAGAGCGCATCCGCGCGATCGCGGACGGCCGACCGATCACCGCCTTCATCGACAACCACGGGGAGAGCAACGCCGAGCTCCTGGCGGATCGCCTCGGCGTCGGGGCGGAGCGTTTCGTGTCGTCGGACGACCGCCGCGACATCGAGCTCCGGTTCCTGCGCGCCCCGGCTGAGGACGAGGAGACCCGTGAACTCCTGACCACGTTGGCGAAGGCCCTGCAGGAACGCCGCTTCCAGGTGCTCATCTCGGGGTTCTACCCGTTCGAGTACATCGTCGAGGCGTACGAGGACCTCGCCGAGATGAAGTCGCGCGGCAAGGTCGTCATCGGCATGCAGACCGTCGAGACCGGAGCGCGGCTCGACTGGTACCGCTCCGAGAAGGCCCGCGACCTGCGGGACCGCTACGCGGATGCGCGTGGCTCCGAGACGGAGACGATGGCGGGCGGATCGGCGACGCCCACGAGGTGACCGCGGTCGGGCCCGGCGGTCGGGCCCGGCGGTCGGGCCCGACGGTCGGGCCCGACGGTCGAGCTCAGCTCAGGATGTCCTTCGAGGCGAACCGGCTGTACGCCAGCGCACCGAACACGTCGACGTAGCCGAGCTGCAGCACCGCGTTCGACCCGAACGAGTCGAACGAGATCGGGTCGCGGAGCAGGTCACCGAATCCCAGCCACTGGTGCGAGAACAGGTACGGGTGCAGCCAGTCGAGCTGGGGGAGTTGGTCGAGGACCTGCGAGGCCCCGGCGAGCACGACCGTCGCGGCCATCGCGCCGACCGGCACGTTCGTCAGCGTCGAGGCGAACATGCCGATCGCCACCAGCCCGAGCATCGACATCGCCACGTACAGGGCGAGCAGGAGCGCCCGTCCGGCGTAGGACGCTCCGCCGACCTGGGTGCCGGACAGCAGCGTGACCGGGCCGATCGGGAACAGCACGGCACCGATCGCGGCACCGACGAGCACCACCAGCAGCGTGGCCGCCAGGCAGAACGCCACCGCCCCGGCGAACTTCACCAGGATGAAGCGCACCCGGCCGGTGGGCGCGACGAGCAGGTAGCGGATGGTGCCGTGGCTGGCTTCCCCAGCGACGGTGTCGCCCGCGACCACGCCGACGGTGAGCGGCAGGAAGAGCGGGATCGACACCGTCAGCGCGGTGAACGCCACGAACAGGCCGTTGTTGGTGATGTCGCCGAGGAACGCCGGGCCACCGTCGTCACCGTCGGTCGTCAGCTTCACGGCGACCGCGATGAGGATCGGCACCAGGGCGAGCGCACCGAGCATCGCCCAGGCGCGGCGACGCCGGAACACCAGCGCGAGTTCGGAGCCGAGCAGGGCGAAGGAGCGCTGCCGGCGCCGAGCCGGCGCGGCGGTGTCCACCGGCGGACGTGCGGTCTCGGGCAGCGAGCCTGCAGTGTCAGGCAGCGACATCGAAGCCCTCTCCGGTGAGTGCGACGAACAGGTCCTCGAGCGTGCCGCCGCCGACCGTCAGCCCACGGACGCGGACGTCGGCGCGGACGAGCTCGGCGGTGATGGTCTCCGGCAGGAGCTCGTGCGGCAGGTCCGCCACCAGCACGTCGGCGCCGCCGTCGTGCCGGGGCGCGAGCCCGAGCCGCGTCAGCACGCTGCCCGCCTGCCCGACGTCGGGTGTGCGGACGGTCACGGTGCGGGCTCCGGCGGAGCGCAGTTCGTCGAGCTCGCCCTGCGCGACGAGCTTGCCGGTGCGCATCACCGCTGCGTGGGTGCAGACCTGTTCGATCTCGGCGAGGAGGTGGCTCGACACGAACACGGTGGTGCCGTCGTCCGCCAGGGAACGGATGAGGTTGCGGACCTCGCGGGTGCCCTGCGGGTCGAGGCCGTTGGTCGGCTCGTCGAGCACCAGCAGGTCCCGCGGGGAGAGCAGGGCGTTCGCCAGGCCCAGCCGCTGCTTCATGCCGAGCGAGTACGCATGCGCCTTCTTGTCGGCGGCGTGGGACAGGCCGACACGGTCGAGGGCGTACGCGACGCGGTCCTTCCGGGTGCGCGGGTCCGACGTGGGGTCCGCCGCGTCGAAGCGCTGCAGGTTCGCCCGTCCGGACAGGTACGGGTAGAAGGCCGGCCCCTCGACCAGGGCGCCGACGCGCGGCAGCACCTGGTGCAGCGCCTTCGGCATCGACTGGCCGAGCACCTCGATCGTGCCACCCGTCGCGCTCGACAGTCCGAGGAGCATCCGGATCGTGGTCGTCTTGCCGGAGCCGTTCGGTCCGAGGAACCCGAACACCGCGCCGCGCGGCACCGACAGGTCGATGCCGTCGACGGCGCGCTGCTTGCGGAAGACCTTCTGGAGGCCCGTGGTGCGGATCGCGAGGTCGGTGTCCGGGGTCGGGCGGGTCGCGTCCACGGCGGTGGGGTCCGTCGTGCGCGCGGGTTCCGGTGCGCTCACTTCGCGGCGGCGACCAGCGACGACACCGGCACGGCGCCGGCGAGGACCCGGCCGTCGTCGGTCAGGTACACCGACACGAGCGAGGTCTGGACGGCACGGCCGCCGTCGACCGCCTTCGTGAGCTGGCCGAGCAGACCCGAGGCCTCGTCGCCGAGGGACGACTGGTCCACGGTCCCGGCGGGGAGCTCGGCGATCGTGCCCCAGCCCTCGCCGGTGAACGTCGGCTCGTCGCCGTCGTGCGCACCGCGAGCGTGGTCGCCTTCCGCGTGGGCGTCGTGCTCGGCGTCGGACAGGTCCTTCTCGGTGACCTTCGCGTTCGACGGCGGCGTGAAGTCGAAGAGCCGCGCGGCCGGGGCGCCGTAGTCGAGGCTGGTGAACCCGACCTGCACCGCGGGTTCGTCCTGCCCGGCGGCCTGGATCGTCGCACGGAGCGGGAGCCCGGTCTGCTGGTCGACCGCCAGTCGGACGGTGCCGACCAGGGTGTCGGAGGACTTCGGCGTCAGGGTGATCTGCCAGGCGTCGTGCCCTGCGACGCTGACCTCGGTCGGCTTCGAGACCGTGGTGGTCGGGGTGATGGCGTCGACGGCCTGCTCCGCGATGTCGGTCGGCGTGGTGGTGCCGTCCTGCGGGGCCTTCGCCGAGTCGGAGGGGAGCGTCACGTGCGTGGCGGTGCGCTCCTTCGAGTCCCAGGTCCAGACCTCGGACCCGTTGCGGACCAGGTCCTGCTCGGCGAGCTGCTGCGTCAGCTGGATGCGCTGCTTGCTGGCACCGTCGACGTACACACGGGCGGTGTGCGACGAGGTGAGCAGGCCGAGCACGTCCGAGGCGTCGCCCTCGAGCGAGGATCCGCCGGAGCCGGTCGGCAGCTCGGGGAGCCCGAGGTCGCTCGATTGCGTGAGCTTGCCGGAGTACTGCGCGTCCGACGACTTCGCGATGCTGGCGATGACGTCCGCCGCGGTCGGGTTCGTCCCCGCGATCGGGTCGTTCGCGGCGTTCGCGATCATCGGAGCGGCGACGGCGCCGGCGACGACCACCGGCGCGATGACTGCTGGCAGCCAGGCTGACTTCTTCATCGGGTTCCCCTCGTGGTGCATCGGAGTCGTGAGTACGGTACGTCCGGCCCCCGACAGGCAGCTGGGCGTCTCGGCCGGGGAGAACATGTTGTCCACACTCGTTCATCGGACCCCACCGCGTCGTCAGCCTCGGGTATGATCGATGCATCACGATCAGCCCGTCGCCATTCGGCCCGGGCTGATTTTCGTTCTATTGGGGGTCAAGTGCGCAAAGCACTCGTCTGGGTGAGTGCGCTATTGGGCGCCCTCGGCCTAGTCATAACCGTTGTCGGGCTGACCGCCGACCGGTCCGTACTTGCGACCGGAACAACGCTGTCTGGTGCCTCACTCGTCGCGCTTACCGCCGCCATCGGGCTCAAGACATGGGCCGATGAGCGGCGGATGGCTCGAGATGCAGCTGCGAGGCAGGCCTACACCGAACTTGTCGAGAGCATCATGAAGCGCTTCGCAGGTCACACGTTCGACGCCACAGGGGAGGCGAAGATGCGGGCGCAGATAGCTGTTTGGGCACATGCCGATGTCGTGAAAAAAGTTCAGGTCTGGAACCGGGCCTACGATCGGAATGTGGGTTCGGCCGCCGGTAGCGTGACCCTCTCCGACAGAGGACGAGATGAGCTCGTCAACGCGTTCGCGGAGATTGTTGCAGCGGTGCGACGCGAAATCGGAGGACCACGAGTGTCAATCCAGGAGATCCGCGGCGTCTTGTTTAACGAGCCGCACTCCTCGCCCGCGCCGTAGACGCGTCGCTTCGCAGCTGCGGATCGTTCGTAGACTCGGGACGCGACCGACGGCGGTCGTGTGGCGGCGAAGGAGGCGGCATGCGGGCGGTGCTCGGTCTGGACATCGGGACGTCGAGCACGAAGGCGCTACTGGCCCGGTTCGACGGCACCGTGATCGCCGAGGTGGGTCGCAAGCACGACGTCGACCGCCCTGCCCAGGGGCTGGTCGAGATGGACGCGGCCGTGTGGTGGGACGAGTTCACGACGTTGACGCACGAGCTCCTCGCACTCGCCCCCGAGGCCGACGTGCAGGCGGTCGGGGTGAGCGGCATCGGTCCGTGCGTGCTGCTCACCGACGCGGTCGGCAAGCCGTTGCGCCCGGCGGTCCTGTACGGCGTCGACACTCGGACTGCCGACCTGTTGGACGAGCTGACCGCGGAACTCGGTGGCGAGGACGCGGTCCGCGCGCGCTGCGGCTCCGGGCTGAGCACGCAGGCCGCCGGGGCGAAGCTCGCGTGGGTCGCCCGGCGAGAGCCCGAGGTGTGGGCGCGTGCCGTCCGCTTCACGATGCCGGCGTCACGCGTGGTGGAGCTGCTCACCGGGGAGTACGTCCTCGACCACCACTCGGCCAGCCAGACCACGCCGCTCTACGACGTGCGCGAGAACGTGTGGATCCCCGAGTGGTGCGAGCGGCTCGCGCCCGGCCTGCCCATGCCGCGGCTGCTGTGGTCCGGTGACCAGGCGGGCGTGGTGACGCGCGAGGCCGCCGCGGCCACGTGCCTCCCGGTCGGCATCCCCGTGACGGCCGGCACCATCGACGCGTGGGCGGAGGGCGTGAGCGTCGGCGAGTCCGTGCCGGGCCGGATGTTCCTGCAGTACGGCACCACGATGTTCATGATCGTGCCGACCACCGAGCCGACGCCGGTGCCGGGGATGTGGACGACGGTCGGGACGCACCCGGGGCAGCCGAGCGTGTCGGGAGGGATGGCGACCTCCGGGGCGATCACCGACTGGCTGCGACGGCTGGTCGACGGCGAGTGGGCGACCATGCTCGAGGAGGCGCGGTGTGCCGGGATCGGCGCGAACGGGCTGTTGATGCTGCCGTACTTCGCGGGGGAGCGGACGCCCATCGCCGATCCGGACGCGCGCGGGGTGATCGCCGGGCTGACCGTGCGGCACACCCGTGGCGACGTCTACCGGGCGACGCTCGAGGCGACGGCCTACGCGGTCCGGCACAACATCGAGGTGCTTCGTGCCGCCGGGGTCGAGGTCCGCGAGCTCGTCGGGGCCGGGGGCGGGCTGCTCGGACGGCTCTGGCCGACGATCGTGAGCGACGTGACCGGGCTGCGGCAGACGGTGCCGTCGGTGACCGTGGGAGCGTCGTACGGGTCGGCGTTCCTGGCGGCAGCGCTCGTGGCCGACGTCGACATCCGGCAGTGGAACCCGCCGTCGACGATCATCGAGCCGGACCCCGTCGCGACGGCTGCGTACGAGCCCGGCTACCACGACTACCGCGAGCTGTACGAGGCGACGAAGGCCGTCGTGCACCGCTTGGCCGCGCGCAGCTGAGGTGGCGCGAAAGCGGCGCGCACAACCGAAGTGAGCCCGAACCACGCGATCACGTGGTTCGGGCTCACTTCGGTTGTGCGTCAACGGCGTCGCGCCTACGCCGGGGCGTCGACGCCGGCGGGCGCGCTGCCGTCGTACTCGCAGATCGCCTGGACCTTCGAAGCACTGGCACTGGAGCGGTCGAACTCGTAGCCGAGCCATTCCTTCGCCAGCCGGCGGGCGAGCTCGACGCCGACGACGCGCTGGCCCATGCAGAGGACCTGGGCGTCGTTCGACAGGATCGAGCGCTCCACGCTGTACGAGTCGTGCGCGGTGACGGCACGGATGCCCGGCACCTTGTTGGCGCTGATCGCCACCCCGAGTCCAGTGCCGCAGATCAGGATCGCGCGGTCGGCCTCGCCGTTCGCGACCAGGCGTGCGGCGTCGACGGCGACGTGCGGGTACGCCGTGTGGCCGTCCGCGTCGACGCCGACGTCGGTGACGTCCGACACCCGGTCGTCGGCGAGCAGGTCGGCCTTGATGATCTCCTTGTAGTCGAACCCGGCGTCGTCGGACCCGATCACGAGACGGTACGTCATGCGTGTGTTCCTTCCTTGTCAGCACGGGCGGCGAGGACCTCGCCGATCCGCGTGAGGATCATCCCCATCGAGGTGGCACCCGCGTCGGGTGTCTCCAGGCTCTTCTCCGCCAGCGGTCGGGCACGCCCGACCTTCGGTGTGAGGTCTGCGGTCGCAGCGGCTTCCGTCACCGCGACCTGGGCGGCAGCCTGCCACGCCACGGTGAGTGGACGGCCAGCGTCGACGCCGCTCCGCAGCTCGTCCACGAACGGCAGCAGTGCGTCGAGCAGCGTCTTGTCCCCGCGGGACGCCCCACCCAGGTGCACGATCGAGTCGGCGAAGGCCTGCGCGGCCTCGACGACGTCGGACGCCTCGTACGCGGGGCGGTCGTCGCGCAGCGACCGACCGAAGGCCTCGAGTGCCGCACCCCACAGGACTCCCGAGGTGCCGCCCGCGAACTCGGCCCACGCGTCACCGGCGCGTCCGAGGACGAAGGCGATCCCCGCCTCCTGGCCGACCCTGCCGACGGCCGTGCGGGCCGCACCGATCCCCTTCACCATGCCGCGTCCGTGGTCGCCGTCGCCGGCGACCGCGTCGATGCGGCCGAGTTCTTCCTCGTGCTCCCGCAGGAGCGCGTCGACCGCGTCGATCGCGTCGCGCGCCGTCTGCGCGGCCTGTCGGGAGGCACTGCTCGCGTCCGGCACGACCGTCGCCTCGTCCTCGGCGTCGTCCACTGCGTCGGCCGGCAGCAACGCCGCGATCGGCGCCGCCGCCTTGCGGTACGCGGGCGTGTAGGTGTCCGCACGCCACAGGGGTTCGAGCTCGTCGTCGAGCCACTGCAGGGTCAGCGAGCAGCCACCCATGTCGAGGCTCGTGACGAGTTCTCCGACCTCGGGCTCGACGACCTCGAGGCCGGCCTCCTGCAGCAGCGGGAGCACGCGGCCCCAGAGCAGGAAGAGCTCCTCGTACTTCGTGTCGCCGAGGCCGTTGAGGATCGGGGCGACCCGGGTCCGCGCACCGGCCGGTCGGTCGGCGAGGAGTCGTGACACGAGCAGGTCGGCGAGTTCGGTCGCACGCAGGAGTGGGACGTCCTCGATGCCTGGCTCCCCGTGGATGCCGAGCCCGAGGCCGAGGTGGCCGTCGGGCACGGTGAAGAGCGGTTCGGTCGCACCGGGCATGGTGCACCCGGAGAACGCGACGCCGATGGTGCGGGTCGCCGCGTTGCTCCGGTTGCCCAGCCGCTCGACCTCGTCGAGGGACGCACCTCCGGCAGCGGCCGCGCCCATCGCCTTGAAGACCGAGAAGTCCCCGGCGATGCCGCGACGCTCCGACTCCTCGTCGGCGCTCGCGATGTCGTCGGTGACGACGACGATCCGGGTGTCGATGCCCTCGGCGCGCAGCCGCTCGGCGGCGAGCCCGAAGTTCATGGTGTCGCCGGCGTAGTTGCCGAAGGACAGCACGACACCCTTCCCCTGGTCCGCCGCCTTGGCGACCGAGTAGACCTGCGCGGTCGACGGCGAGGTGAAGACGTTGCCGACGACGGCGCCGGTGGCGAACCCGGGGCCGACGATCCCGCAGAACGCCGGGTAGTGCCCGGAGCCGCCGCCGACGACCACCGCGACCTGGGGTTCTACGCCCTCGGTGGGCAGGGTGACGACGCCGCCGTGGACGCCGCGGACGCGGTCGGCGTAGAGCGCGAGCCAGCCGGCGAGCTGGTCCTCGGCGAACTCGTCGGGGGCGTCGTGGATCGTGGTCATGCTGGAGCCCTTCAGTGGGAGGTACGGGCGCCCTGGGGCACCTTGAGGAAGTGGATCATCACGAACGCGCAGGCGTACAGGCCGACGAAGGTCCAGGTCGCGGCCTCACCGCCACCGCCGAGCGCGAACACCGCCGCGACCACACCGGTGCCGAGGAACGCCGCGCCACCGGCCGCCGTCGTGTACATCGCCATCGCGGCGCCCTTGTGCTCGGGGGCGAGCGCCGGCATGATCGCGCCCATCGGGACGAAGCCTGCGAGCAGGCAGCCGAACACGCAGCCGGCGACGACGGAGAGCACGTAGCCCCATTCGGACCCGGCGGGGACGAGCTGCGGGACGTACCACCAGGCGATGAGGCCGAGGGCGGACCCGACGATGCCGAACCACTTGACGGTGCGCTGCCAGCCGATCTTGTCGCCGACCCAGCCGAACAGGGCGTTCACGAGGATGTTCGTGGCGTAGACGCAGACCGTCATGAGCAGCCAGCGGCTCTGGCCCCACCCGCGTTCGTTCGCGATGACGGCGGGCAGGACGACGAACATGCCGAACTCGGGCGCGGTGTTGATCAGGCGGACCAGGAAGCCCATCAGGATCTTCGGCCGGGTGACGGTCAGGCGGATGCCGCTCGTCAGTACCTGCCAGGCGCTCTCGCCGGTCGGGGCGATGCGGGAGAACCCGTTCGGCAGGCGCACGCCGAACAGCATGATGAGGAAGCCGATCACGACGAGGCCGATCGAGGCGACCATCGCGCCCGTCTCGCCGATCGTGGCGCCGCCGAACACCGGGATGGCGCCGATCGCGAAGAGCGAGCCGAGCGTCGGCAGGCCGCCCGTGAACGCGACGTAGAACCAGCCGACGGCCGAACCGTTCCGCTCGACCGGGGTGGTGATGTTCACCCAGACCAGGAACGCGAACGCGAAGAGCGGGTAGCCGAAGCCCCGGACGGCGTAGGCGACGGCCGCGAACGGCACGCTGCCGATGTTCAGCGCGAGGAGGAACAGCACCTCGAAGACGACCCAGACGGCGAACCCGAGGATCATCACCCGGCGCGGTCCGATCAGGTCGGACAGGGCGCCGGAGACGTAGCTGCCGATCAACGCGGCGAGGCTGTAGAAGGTGACGATCGTCGCGACGGTGGCCTCGGGGCTGCCGAGGACCGCGACCATGTGCGGGGTGATGAAGTTCGACTCGACGCCGTTCCCGGTCATGAAGACCAGGACGGCGACGAACCCGAGGGCGAGGGGACGGGGGATGCCCATCCGGTCGAGGCGACCCTCTGCGCGAGGGGTGGTGGGCGCACCGGTGGCGCGCTGTGTCGTCGTTGACATGCTTGCTGACTCCAGGGGTGGGCGGGCTCAGGCCTGCAGGGACGGGATGATCGAGACCTTGACGCTCGCGCCGGCGGAGTCGCCGACCAGGTCGAGCGCCTCCTGGAACCGCTCGAGCGGGAACTGGTGCGTGCAGATCTCCGACATCGGCAGGGTCTCGGCCTCGAGCAGCTTGATCGCCGCCGGCCAGGTGTGCGGGCCGAGGTGGGCACCGCGGACGTCGAGCTCCTTGTCGTCCGAGATGATCGACCAGTCGACGGAGACGTCGTCCTTGAACACCGAGTACTCGACGAAGGTGCCGAGCTTCCGCAGCAGGTTGAGCCCCTGCGGGACCGCGGACGGGTGGCCGGTCGCCTCGATGTAGACGTCGGCACCGTAGCCGTCGGTGAGCTCCTTGACCCGGGCGACCGCGTCCTCCTCGGCGATGTTGATCGTCAGGTCCGCGCCGACCTTGCGGGCCAGTTCGAGCTTCGCGTCGACCACGTCGAGGGCGATGATCCGGAGCGGGTTCTTCTGCCGCGCACCGGCGATGGCGGAGAGGCCGATCGGTCCGGCGCCGGCGATCACGACGGTGTCGCCGAACTCGATGTCTCCGCGCTCGACGGCGTGGAACGCGCAGGACAGCGGCTCGGCGAACGCGGCGACCTGACCGGGCAGGGCACTCGACACCGGGTGGGTCAGTGCCTTGGCGGGGACGAGGACGTACTCGGCCATCGCGCCGTCGTGGCCCTTGAACCCGAACATGTCGTGGACGTTGCACATCCAGTACGCGCCCTCGAGGCAGTACCGGCACTCCCAGCACGGCACGATCTGTTCGCACGCGATGCGGTCCCCGAGCGAGACCTTCCGTTTCGCCAGGGTGTCGTCGTCGCCGGAGACGATCGTCCCGACGAACTCGTGCCCGGGGATGCGATCGGTCTCGGCCCAGGCGGCGCGGTTCTCGTCGCCCCAGAACTTCGCGGCGCCGTGGTAGCACTTCAGGTCGCTCGCGCAGATGCCGACGGCGTCGGTGCGGAGCAGGAGTTCGCCGGGGCCGGGCGTCGGCACGGGGCGTTCCTCGAGCCGGTAGTCGCCGGGCCCGTGGACGACGACGGCTCGCATCGTCGTGGGGATGGTCGTGGTGGCGGTCGTGGCCGCGTGCTCGGTCGTCGTCGACATGGGCTGCTCCTTCGTTGGACGGCTTCGGCGATGACTGTACACCTCGCAGAACGTTTGTCCAGAACACAATTTCTGGTAGGTTCCGACCGAACGCAAAGGAGCGCCCATGACCACCAGCACCCCGACCGACTTCGCCGCAGCCCTCCGACCGGGGCCGGACACGATCGACTTCACCAACGACTTCGCCGGACGGACGGCGGTGGTGACGGGCGGCGCCTCCGGCATCGGCAACGCCATCGCCCGGGCGCTCGCCGCACGGGGTGCGCGGGTCGCGATCGTCGACGTCCGTGCGGACGGCGCCACGGCGGCGGCAGCCGACCTGCCGGGTGCGGCCGGTGCACCGGGCTCGGCCGACGCGCCGGGCGCGGCCACGGGCCTCCATGCCGGGTTCGGCTGCGACGTGACGGACGAGACCTCCGTGGCGCGCACCGTCGCCGAGGTCGTCGCACGCTTCGGACGCATCGACGTCCTCGTCAACTCCGCCGGGATCGCCGCACTCGCTCCGGCGGACGAACTGTCCGCCGAGACCTGGTCGAGGACGATCGACGTCAACCTGACCGGGACGTTCCGCGTCGCCCAGGCCGTCGGTCGGCACATGCTCGCCGCCGGGTACGGCCGCGTCGTCAACATCGCCTCGCAGGCCGCGCACGTCGGCATCGACGGGCACGCCGCCTACTGCGCCTCGAAGGCCGGCGTCATCGGACTCACCCGCGTGCTCGCGCTCGAGTGGGGCGGCCGGGGCGTCACCGTGAACACCGTGTCGCCCACCGTCGTCCTCACCGACCTCGGCCGGGCCGCGTGGGCGAACGAGAACGGGATCCGGCACCAGGACGAGATCCCCACCGGCCGGTTCGCCACCCCGGACGAGATCGCCGCCGCCGTGCTGTTCCTGGCGGGGGAGTCGAGCGCCATGGTGAACGGGACCGACCTCCGGGTGGACGGCGGGTTCACGATCCGCTGACGCGCGCCAGGGATACGATCGCCCCATGTCCGCCGAGATCCCCGCCGCCGAGGGTGCCCGGACCCGTTTCCCGCTCGACACCGTCTACCAGGCGGCGCGGATGTACTACCTCGAGGACGCCACCCAGGTCGAGATCGCCTCGCGCCTCGGGGTCTCACGGCCCACGGTCAGCCGGCTCGTCGCCGAGGCGCGCAAGGCCGGACTCGTCCGCATCGAGGTCGTCGACCCGTTCCAGGACGAGACCGTCGCGCTCGCCGAACGGCTGCAGGTGGTGCTCGGGATCCGAGCCGTGCACCTGGCCGCGGTCACCCACACCGCCACGCTCGGTGCCGACCTCGCAGCACCCCTCGCCGCTGCGGTCGAGGGCATGGGGCTCGTCCCCGGCGACGCCGTCCTGATGTCGTCGGGCCGCACCGTGTACGACGTCGCACACGCGGGCATGCCGAGCCTGCCCGGTGTGCAGCTCGTCCCGACGGTGGGCGGCCAGGCCGACCCGATGCCGTGGTTCCAGACGAACGAGATCACCCGGACCGCCGCCGAGCGCTCCGGGGCGATCCCCGCGTTCCTGTTCGCGCAGGCCCTGCCGTCGCCCGCGATGCGCTCCTCGCTCGACGAGGATCCAGCGTTCCAGCACGTCGTCGGGCTCTGGGGGCGGGCGAAGGGCGCGATCCTCGGCATCGGTGCGCCGACGCCGACACGTGACGCCCTGGCACGGGGCGTCCCCGTCGAGGACGCCGCGTTCGACCACGCCGCAGGCGACGTCTGCCTCAACTTCTACGCGGCCGACGGATCGCCCATCGAGTTCCCCGGCAGCGACCGGATGGTGCGGACATCGCGCGAGGTCCTGTCCGGTGTGCCGCACGCCGTCGGCGTCGCCGTCGGCGGCGCCAAGGTCGGCAGCATCGTCGGCGCGGTGCGCGGGGGACTCGTCAACGAGCTGGTGTCGGACGCCGCGACGGCGCGCGCCCTGCTCGACGCGCTCGCCTGAGCGGTCTGCCGCGACCAGGGGCGGACGGGAGGCGCGGGGCGGGGCCGCACCGCGCCTCCCGGCCGGTGGATCCCGCGTCTAGTGCGTGCGCCGCACGTCCCACAGGTGGTGGACGGGGTCGTGCGCGTAGTAGGTGGCGAGCGTCGCGACGGTGAAGGCACTGCCGTCGGACCGCAGGCCCGTGCGCTCGAGCTGGTCGTCGCGGACCTCGTCGAACGCCCGGGCTGCCCGGTGTGCTGCCTCGCCGAGTTCGCGGGCGACCACGGCCGGGTCCTGCTCGCCGTAGTGCTCCTCGACCGCCGTGGCGTCCTGGTCCCAGTTCGGGAACGTCGGGGCGTCCTCGGCGAGCATCAGTGCGAGCCGCTCGGTCATCTTCCGGTGCACGTCGCGCACGTGGGCGCCGTACTCGAGTGCCGACCAAGTGCGGTCGTCGGGACGCTCGCGCACGTCGTCCCGGCCGAGTTCGGTCGGCCACGCGGTCGTGTTCGCGTCGATGATCCCCGGCACGTCGCGGATCGACACCGTGGTGCCGTCGTAGCCGCACTCGGGGCAGGTGCCCTCGATGACCCAGGTCCAGCTCTTCGTCTCGGGTGCGATCGCCATGCGCCGATGGTACGTCCTCGGTACTCAGCTTCGCGGATCCGCAGAGACATGCGGATCAGGCCCCACCCCCGTTCGGGTGACACGCCGTCGCCTGGGAATCACCGGCCAATGACATTTCGGTTGCTCGGTAACGTCGCTCGCTGTTCTGGGCCGGTACCCCTCGGCCCACCGATCCCCCCGAGGAGCGATGCATGGGTTCCGACCCCAGCAGTACCCACACCCGGCCGCGCCGACGCCTGCGCGAGAGCGACGTCACCGTGGTCGACAAGAGCATGATGCGCCGCGCGGTCAGCGGCATGGTCGTCGGCAACACGATGGAGTGGTACGACGTCGGTGTCTACGGCTACCTGGCGGTCACGATGGGGAAGGTCTTCCTGCCGACCGCCGAGCCCGCCGTGCAGATCCTGTTCAGCCTCGGTGTCTTCGCGGCGACCTACATCGCCCGTCCGCTCGGCGGCATCGTCTTCGGTCGTCTCGGCGACCGGATCGGTCGGCAGAAGGTGCTCGCGACGACGCTCATCACGATGGCGGCGTCGACGTTCCTCATCGGCGCGCTGCCCGCCTACGCGACGATCGGCGTGTTCGCCCCCGTCGTGCTGGTCGTGCTGAAGCTGGCGCAGGGCTTCTCGACCGGTGGTGAGTACGCCGGTGCGACGACCTTCGTGACCGAGTACGCACCGGACCGGCGCCGCGGGTTCTTCGCGAGCATCCTGGACTTCGGCAGCTACCTGGGCTTCGCGCTCGGTGCGACCGTCGTCTCGGTGCTGCAGATCACCCTCGGCGAGGACGCGATGGTCGCCTACGGCTGGCGGTTCCCGTTCCTGGCGGCCGGCGTGATCGGCGTCGTGGCGATCTGGTTCCGCCTGCGCATCGAGGAGTCGCCGGTGTTCCAGGCGACCCAGGCGGCGCAGGAGGCCGCGTCCGAGACCCGTGCGTCCTTCGACGGCGAGCGTCCGGCGAACGTGCTCGTGATGGTGCGCGACCACTGGCGCCCGATCGTCATCGCGATCATGCTCGTCGCGGCCTCGAACACCGTCGGGTACGCCCTGACCTCGTACATGCCGACGTACCTGACCGACTCGCTCGGGTACTCCGCCCTCGACGGCACGCTGCTGACGATCCCGGTCCTCCTGCTGCTCGCGGTGATGCTGCCGCTGACGGGCAAGCTGTCCGACAAGCTCGGCCGACGCGTCGTGATGTGGATCGGTGCCGCCACCACCGTCGTGCTCGTCGTGCCGGCGTTCATGCTGATCGGCCACGGCGCGCAGTGGTCGACGCTCGCCGGGCTCGGGCTGCTCGCGCTGATGACGGCGCTGTGGGTGTCGAACCAGGCGGCCTCACTGCCGGCGCTGTTCCCCACCTCGACGCGGTACGGCGGCATGGGCTTCGCGTACAACATCGCCATCGCGGTGTTCGGCGGGACGACGCCCCTGATCGTGCAGGCGCTGCTGACCGTGACCGGCGACGAACTCGCCCCGGCGTACTTCCTGATGGCGATGAGCGTCGTCGGTGCGATCGGTGTCTTCTGCATGAAGGAGTCCTCGCGTCGCCCGCTGCCCGGCTCGATGCCCGCGGTCGAGACCGAGGCCGAGGCGAAGGAGCTGGTGCTCACGCAGGACACCAACCCGCACCTGGACCTGGGGGATCTGCCGTTCGCCGCGCAGGACGCCGCCGCCCGGGCCGCCCGCGACGCCGAGGCCGTGCCGGCGCGCTGACGCCGGGGGCGCTCGCGACGCGACCACGGGCGGGAGGCGCGGTGCAGGTCCGACCTGCACCGCGCCTCCCGTCTGTGCGTGCGCATGCTGCGACGATCCACGCGTCGATCGACTCGTGTTCTGTCGGAAGATGCGCACGCACGCACGCGCCCAGCCGCTCCCGCCCTCACTCGTGCCGGTGCTCGGATGCCGGGTCCACCGCCGGCCACACGGGGAACGGGTCGGCCCACCCGCGCCAGAGCTCCGGCCCGGCGAGCAGCTCCGGCGGCGTGAGGAGCGCGCCGTCGAGGGCCCGTTCGATCGCGTGGACGTCGAGCCGCTCGCCGACGAACCACAGCGCCTGCCCGATCGGGGCGTCGGCGTCCCACGACGGGTTCGCGGTGGGGTCGAGCGCGAGCATGGCCCCGAAGCTCGACCACGAGCCGACGTGGTCCGGCCGGGACGCCAGGCGGAAGAACCCGCGCGACCGCAGCACGCGGCCGTTCACCCCGGCGGACAGGTCCTCGGCGATGACGGACGCAAGTCGTCCGGGGTGGAACGGCAGCGGCTCCCGGTAGCGCATCGCGACCAGGTCGTCGCGGGCGTCCCGTCCGGCGTCCGCGCCGCTCGACAGTGCCCGCATCCACCCGGCGCCGGAGGCCAGGACCCGTGCGGCCGCGCCGTTCGAGGCGGGCAGGTCGCGCGCGGTCCGCAGTGCGGGCAGCGCCACGATGACGGCCTGCGGCGCGAGGCGGTGCAGCAGCGCGACCAGGGCGCGACGGCGGCGGAGGGGCAGCGGCGCGAGGCGGTCGAGCGCGATGACGGTCGCGTACTCGATGAGCGACGCGACCCGGTCGGCGGCCACGAACGCGTCGTCGACGTCGGACCACAGCAGGTGCGTGACGTCGTCGGCGCGCAGCACCCCGACGACGTGTCGGAGTACCCGGTCGTCACCGGTCTCCGAGCGTGCGGCGTTCGCGAGCAGCATGCCCACGGCGCGGGCGTCGGACCCGGGCTGCAGGGTGACGACGAGGCCGTGGTCGGCGTCGGGGCCGCACACGCGGTCGAGGTGGTCGGCCCGCTCGGCGACCGCGCGGGCCGCGGCGAACGCGCTCCCCTCGACGTGCATCCGGTGCCCCGTGGCGATCCGGGCGGCGACGCGGTCGGCGTCGACCTCGTGGAGGGCGGTGACGAGGGTGATGGCAGCAACACGCATGTCGGGTACCCTACCTGAAAACCGTTCTCAACAAGAGAGCGCCGACGGAGGAGAACCATGCAGGTCCGCAACTCGCTCAAGGCACTGAAGAAGGTCCCCGGCTCGCAGGTCGTCCGGCGCCGGGGTCGCGTCTACGTCATCAACAAGCAGAACCCGCGGTGGAACACCCGGCAGGGCTGACGTCGTCGGTGGTCCGTAGGGTGGATCCATGCGACTGCTGCTCATCCGCCACGGCCAGACCCCCGCGAACGTGAACGGCGTGCTCGACGCCGTAGTGCCGGGGCCGGGCCTGACCGAGCTCGGCCAGCAGCAGGCGGACGCCCTGCCCGCGGCCCTGGCCGACCGGGGGATCGAGCGGCTCTTCGCCTCGACCATGGTCCGGACGCAGATCACCGCGGCACCCCTGGCGGCATCGCTCGGGCTCGAGCCCGTCGTGCTCCCCGGCCTGCGTGAGATCGAGGCCGGCGACACCCAGGGCAAGAGGGACACGGTGTCCGTGCAGACCTACATCTCCACCGTGCACGGTTGGTCCGGCGGAGACCGCACGACCCGGATGCCCGGCGCGGAGAGCGGGATCGAGTTCTTCGAGCGGTACGACGACGCCGTGCGGCAGATCGAGGCCACCGGCGTCGGCGTGGCGGCGGCGGTGAGTCACGGCGCGGCGATCCGCACCTGGGCGAGCGCGGCCGCCGACAACACCCCGGACCACTTCGGCACGAAGCGCCACCTGGAGAACACCGGCATCGTCGAGCTCGAGGGGTCCTTCGCCGACGGCTGGCACCTGGTCGACTGGGAGGGCGAACCGGTCGGCGGCGACCAGCTCATCGACCGCACCGCGCTCGACCCCACCGGCGAGCGCTACTGACGCGACCGACAGACGGACGGGAGGTGGGCCCCACCCGCCGGTACCGGCGCACCGCGCCAGCGGGGTGACGGCCGAGACGGGAGGGACGGTACCAGCTGGTACCGGGCCTCCCGTCCGTCTCGTGGTCGCGTGTACTACGCGAGCTGCGAGGCCGACGTCAGCGGCACGATCACGCGGTGCGCCTCGCGCAGCACGTCGAGCGTGCGCTGGACCTCGTCCGCGCGCTCCTCGGGCGTCCAGTCGAGCGCCCCGGCGAGCACGTCGGCCAGCTCGTCGAGCAGGTCGATCGTGACGCCGCCGACGAACGCCAGGTTCGTGCGGCGCAGGACGACGTCGACCAGGTGGACGGCCTGCTCGTGCTCGGCGAAGTACGCGACCTCGGCGCGGGTGAGCGACGGGTCGGACTCGAGCGCCTCGACGGGGCCGTCGGTCAGCACGTCCACGACCTCGGCGGCACGGGTGCCGTACCGCTCGAGCAGGCCCTCGACCAGGGACTCGTCCAGGCCGTCACGGTGCGAGGTGATCCACAGGGCGCGCTGCGCGTCGGTGGTCGGGAACTCCTTGCCACCGCCGATCGGCATGCCGGTGGTGTCGACCGTGCGGGTCATGCCGAGCTTCGTGGTGGCCTCGGTCGACAGGTGTGCGGCGAGGGCGCGGAACGTCGTCCACTTGCCACCGACGAGCGACAGCACGGTCGACTTCGGCAGTCCGGCGATCTGCGTGTCCACGATCCGGTAGTCACGCGACACGAAGCCGGGGGCGGTGTCCTCGTGGCGGGGGAGCGGGCGGATGCCGGAGTAGCTGTAGACGATGTGGTCGCGGGTGACGTCGATCTGCGGGAACACGTGCTTCACGAGCCCGAAGAAGTAGTCGATCTCCTCGTCGGTCGTCGTGACCGGCTTCGACGGGTCGGCGTCGATGTCGGTCGTGCCGATGAGGACCCGGCCCTTGAGCGGGTAGATGAGGACGATGCGTCCGTCGTCGTTCTCGAAGAACAGCTCGCGGCCCTTGGTGGCCTCGAGCAGTTCGTCGTTCTGGACGACGATGTGCGAGCCCTTCGTGCCGCCCATGAACTTCGTCTCGCCGCCGAACGCCTCGTTCGTCAGGTCGGTCCAGGGGCCGGAGGCGTTGATGACGACGTCGGCGGTGAACACGAACTCCTCGCCGGTCTCGCGGTCGCGCAGCAGCACGCCGCCGTCGCGGGTGCCGGCGGCCTCGACGTAGTTCGTCGCGCGGGCGGTCGCGGCGGAGCCGGTCCCGGTGCCCGCGGCGATGCCGTCCTTCAGGACGTCGAGGGCCAGGCGCTCGGGCTCGTGCACGCTCGCGTCGTAGTAGGTGCCCGTGTACTTCAGGTCCTTGTTGAGGGCGGGCATGTCCTCGAGCGCGGCCTTCTTGGTGCGGAAGACGTGCTTCGGGACGGAGCCGCCGTCGCGCGAGAAGGAGTCGTAGATCGTCATGCCGATCTTGATGAGCATCGCGCCGCGCTCCTTGGTGGAGCGCTGCTTGTGCGTCAGCATGCGCAGCGGGGCGTTCATGATCCCCGAGAACGTCGAGAAGATCGGCATCGTCGTCTGCAGCGGCTTGACGTAGTGCGGGGCGATGCGGATCAGGCCGTTGCGCTCCTGCACGCTCTCGCGCACCAGGCGGAACTCGCCGTTCTCCAGGTAGCGGATGCCGCCGTGGATCATGTGGCTCGACGCCGCGGACGCACCGGAGGCGTAGTCACCGCGCTCGACGAGGGCGACGTCGACGCCCTGCAGCGCGAGGTCGCGGAACGTGGCGATGCCGTTGATGCCGCCGCCGACGACGAGGACCTGCGCGTTCGGGCGCTCGGTGAGGGCGGTCACCGTGTTCCGGGGCTGTGTCTTCTTCGACATGGTTCGTCGCTTCCTTCGTCTGTTCTCGTGGTCAGGCTCGATCGTGCGCCGGTTTGGGAGGTCGGGCAACTCACGTGCACGAACGTGCAGCACACGTGTCGTCCGCCCCGATCGGGGGACCGGGAGGCGCGACAGGGGTTGCAGAGGCCGTGCACGTCCGTGCATGGTTGCGTTCGACAGATCGGAGCACCATGAGCGATGCGGCTCAGCCCATGCGCACGCAGCAGGCGCTGCGCGCTGCACACCTGTACTACCTGCAGGACCTGACGATGGACGCCATCGCCGACGAGCTCGCGACCTCGCGCTCCTCGGTGTCGCGCCTGCTGAAGTACGCCAGGGACACCGGACTCGTCGACATCCAGATCCGCTCGCCCCTGGACCAGGCCGCTGCCCTGAGCCGCAGCATCCGCTCGCGGTTCGGCGTGCACGCGCACGTGGTCCCGGTGCCGGACCACACCAGCGACGTCGACCGTCTGGAGCGGGTCGCCCTCTCTGCCGCCCGGATCCTGACGCAGTACGTCGAGTCGAACATGGTCATCGGGATCTCGTGGGGCTCGACGGTGAGCGCCGTCAGCCGGTACCTGGTGCCGAAGACAACGCACGGGTCGACCATCGTGCAGATCAACGGCGCCGCGAACACCCGGACCACGGGCATCGTCTACGCCTCGGAGATCCTGCGGCGGTTCGGCGAGGCGTACGGCGCGTTCGTCCAGCAGTTCCCGGTGCCGGCGTTCTTCGACGACCCCGCCACGAAGGAGGCGCTGTTCCGCGAGCGCTCGATCCGCCGTGTGCTCGACCTGCACGAGCGGATGGACCTGGTCGTGTTCGGTGTCGGCGCCCCGCAGGCCCCGGTGCCGTCGCACGTGTACTCCGGCGGCTACCTCGACCCCGCGGACCGCGACGAGCTCACGAAGGCCCAGGTCGTCGGCGACGTCTCGACCGTGTTCTACCGGGCCGACGGGTCGTGGCGGGACATCGGGGTGAACGCGCGCGCGGGCGGCCCGGACCTCGACACCATCAAGCGCGCTCCGCGTCGGGTGTGCGTCGTCGCGGGCCGGTCGAAGGCGGCGTCGTTGCGGGGCGCACTGGCCTCCGGGCTGGTCACGGACCTGATCCTGGACGAGAGCGTCGGGCAGGCGATCCTGCAACCCTGAGTCAGCATCTGACGCGGGTTTGTCGGTGGTCGCCCCTAGGTTCTCGGACATGGTGCTTTCCATCGAACGACCGAGCAGCCGGTACTCCCGTCGGGTGGTCGGCAGCGACGTCGACCAGGCGCTCGCGTTCTTCGGCCGCGACTACGACTTCCGGGCGCCCGCGGTCCGGCGCACCCGCCCCACCGCGCACTGGGACTTCGCAGGTGTCGGCGACGACCGGATGTCGCTGCGCTCGTCACGGTTCATGGTCGACCTGCGCAGTGAGAGCCAGGTGGACGACGAGTTCCTGGTGGCCTGGATGCGGAGCGGCTCGAGCCAGATCACCCGAGGTGGCGAGACCTGGGCACTCGAAGCGGGCGTTCCCGTCGTGTTGCCGTTCGCCGAGGCGTACTCCTTGCACCACCGCGACATCGCGTTGAACCTCGTGCACCTGGACCGCGACTTCGTCCGGGCCCTGGTCGGCGACGACGACTTGGCGTTCGAGTCGATGCAGCGCCCGACGGCTGCGGGCATGGCCGTCTGGCGGGACGCGGTCCGGACGCACTCGTCGACGTGGCTCGACGTCGACCACGACCTCGACCCCATCGCGCAGCGCGACATCGCCGAGGCGTTCGCGACCGCCGCCGTCCGCGCCTTCCCGCGGCGCGACCGGTGGCGGTCGACCGTGTCCGGCTGCGGCCCGGAGCACGGCCGACTCCGCCGGGCGCTCGACTTCGTGCACGATCACGCCCGCGAGCCGATCGGAACGCCGGAGATCGCCGCGGCCGCGGGACTCAGCCCACGCGGGCTGCAGCAGTCGCTGCGACGGCACCTCGACCAGACCCCCGGCGACCTGCTGCGCGGGGTGCGACTCGACGGTGCGCGGGCGGACCTGCTCGGGGGTGCGCGCGACGAGACCACGGTCGCCGACATCGCCCGGTCATGGGGCTTCGGGCACCTCGGGCGGTTCTCGGCGACGTACCGCACCCGTTTCGGCGAGCTGCCGAGCGAGTCGCTTCGCGCACGCTGACCGCCGTGGGTGCCGAGCCGAGGGAGTCGAACCCGCGGCGGTAGCGTGGCGACATGGACACCGTCGTCACCGCGCTCCGCGCCGCCCTGCACGACCCGGACGGCGCCGTCGTCCGGACCGACCCGGGCGTGCTCGACGCCGCGCGGACCGACAAGTCCGGCTGGATCGCACCGGGCGGGCCGGTCGCCGTCGTCGAGGCCCGGGCCGTCGAGCACGTGCAGGCGACGCTCCGGACCTGCTCGGCGCTGGGCGTGCCCGTCGTCCCGCGCGGAGCCGGCACCGGACTGGCCGGCGGCGCGAACGGCACCGAGGGCACGGTGGTGCTCAGCGTCGCGCGGATGGACCGCATCGTCGAGGTGTCGGTGGAGGACGAGCTCGCCGTCGTCGAACCCGGGGTGCTGAACGGAGCGCTGAACGCCGCTGTCGTCGAGCACGGGCTGCGCTTCGCGCCGGACCCGGCGAGTGCGGCGATCGCGAGCATCGGCGGCAACATCGCCACGAACGCCGGCGGTCTGCGGTGCGTGAAGTACGGCGTCACGCGCGAGGCCGTGCTCGGACTCGACGTCGTGCTCGCCGACGGTCGGCTCGTGTCGACCGGCCACCGCACCGTGAAGGGGGTGACCGGTCTCGACCTGACGGCGTTGCTCGTCGGGTCCGAGGGCACGCTCGGTGTCATCGTCGGCGCGACCGTCCGACTCGTGCCGGTCCCGGCGGGGGAGCCGGCGACGCTCGCGGCCGTCTACCCGACGGTGCAGCAGGCCGCGGCAGCGGCGGCGGCCGTCGTGGCGGGACCGGAGCGGCCGTCGACGGTCGAGCTGCTGGACGCGCTCGCCCTCGAGGGGATCGCGGCGTACCTCGGGCCGGAGGTACTGTCCGAGACGGTGGGGAGCAGTTCGGCGGGCGGGGTCTTCCTGCTCGTGGAGTTCGACGGCGCGGGCGCGACCGAGGCGGCGCTGGGAGCCGTGCCGTGCCTCCAGGCCGAGGGTGGGACCGTGCACCTGGCCGGGTCGGCGGCGGAACGCGAGCGCCTGCTCACCATCCGTCGGTCGTTCCACGCCGCGATGGAGGCGCGCGGTCGGGTGCTCATCGAGGACGTCGCGGTGCCGCGCAGCCGGCTCGCCGAGATGTTCGCACGCGTCGAGGCGATCGGTCGGCAGTACGGTCTCGCGATCCCCACCGTGGCGCACGCCGGCGACGGCAACCTGCACCCGAACTTCGTCTTCGACGGCGACGAGGTGCCTGCCCACGTCTGGGACGCCGCCGACGCGGTGTTCCGTGCGGCGATCGAGCTGGGCGGGACCCTGACCGGCGAGCACGGGGTGGGGGTGCTGAAGCGTCGGTGGATCGGTGACGAGCTCGGCGACGACGTGCTCGACCTGCAGCGGGGGATCCGGCGGGTGTTCGACCCGGCGGGCATCCTCAACCCGGGGAAGGTCTTCTGAGCACTGCGCTCCGAATTCCATCGCACGGATCAGCGGTGGTTCATCCGGATGTTCGGCTGTAACCTCGCCGCAACGAATCCGGCGCTGAATGGTGGGGACGAGAGCACCACCCACGAAGGAGTCTGCGATGCGCATCGGCGTCCCCGCTGAGATCAAGAACAACGAGTACCGCGTGGCGGCCACCCCGGCAGGTGTCGCCGAGCTGGCGCTGCACGGCCACCAGGTCCTGGTGCAGGCGGGGGCCGGCACCGGATCGGCCTTCCCCGACGACGAGTACCGGACCGCCGGCGCCGAGATCGTCGACACCGCGGACGAGGTCTGGGCACGCGCGGACCTGATCCTCAAGGTGAAGGAGCCGGTGGCGTCCGAGTACCCGCTCATCCGGCCGGGTCAGGTGCTCTTCACCTACCTGCACCTGGCGGCCGACCGCCCCCTGACCGATGCGCTCATCGGCTCCGGAGCCACTGCGATCGCCTACGAGACCGTGCAGCTGCCGGACCGTTCCCTGCCGCTGCTGTCGCCGATGTCCGAGGTCGCCGGACGGCTCTCCGCCCAGGTCGGCGCGTACCACCTGATGCGCACGAACGGCGGCCGCGGACTGCTGCTCGGTGGGGTGCCCGGCACGCCGAAGGGTCGCGTCGTCGTGATCGGCGGAGGCGTCGCGGGCGAGCACGCCGCCACGATGGCACTCGGCATGGGGGCCGACGTCACCGTGTTCGACATCAGCCTGCCCCGACTGCGCGCGCTCGACGCCCGGTTCGACGGCCGCATCACCACCCTGCGGTCCTCCGCGCACGCCATCGCCTCGGAGCTCCGGGACGCGGACCTGGTGATCGGCTCCGTGCTCATCCCCGGGGCGTCCGCGCCGAAGCTCGTCACCGACGCCATGGTCGCGGACATGCGGCCGGGCTCGGTGCTCGTCGACATCGCGATCGACCAGGGCGGCTGCTTCGAGGGCTCGCACCCGACCACCCACGACGACCCGACGTTCGCGGTGCACGACACCGTGTACTACTGCGTGGCGAACATGCCCGGTGCCGTGCCGCGCACCTCGACGATCTCGCTGACGAACGCGACGCTGCCGTACGCCGTGGCGATCGCCGACCGCGGGTGGGAGGCCGCGCTGGCCGCCGATCCGTCGCTCGCCCTCGGCCTGAACGTGCACGCCGGCCAGGTCACGAACGAGGCCGTGGCGGCTGCGCACGGGCTCGTGGCGTCCGCGCGGTAGAGCCCGAGCCCCGAGACTCGGGTTGGGCGACAGTTCTCGCAGCCGAGCGCCCGAGAAGTGTCGCTCAGGCCGAGACTCGGGCCAGCCCACGCGCGCCGGACCAGCCCGCACGCGCCCGCACGGCGACCGTCACCACCACGACCGCGGCGGCTGCGACCACCGCGGCGACGGCGGTCGGCGTCGACACCAGCGGGCCGTCGAGCCGCGCGACCGCGACCCACGCCAGACCCCAGGCCAGCGAGAGCATCGGCGCCAGGCGGCCCCGACCCCACACCGCCAGCAGCAGCCCGACGAGCCCGGCCACCGCGGCGACCAGCACGCCCCAGACGTCCTGCCCGAGGTCGAAGCCCCGGAAGCCCGCTGCCGTCAGCACCGCAGCCGTGTTCGCCGCCGTCGCGACGCACACCCAGCCGAGGTAGAGCCCGAACGTGCCGTCGGTGACGATCGCCTCGACGATCCCCGAGGGCTTCGTCCGCCGCAGGATCGTGAAGGTCCAGACCAGCACCGCGAGCAGGGCGACGATGATCGGCTCGCTCGCCCACAGGAACCCGAACTGCACCGACAGGATCCACGCCGCGTTGAGCAGCAGCGACAGGATCGCCGGTACCGCCAGTGTCGCGTGCCGGGCATCGTCCGTCGTGCGGAAGAGCTGGCGGATCGCGTAGGCGATGAGGCCGACGTAGACGACGCTCCAGATCGAGAACGCGGGGCCGTCCGGCGCGATCGCCGTCGACGAGGCCGACAGTGCCCCACCGGCGGCGTCCTGGATCGGCGTCCCACCGGCCGCGCCGGACCCGACGAACGCCCCGACCACCGCGACGACGGCACTCACGGCGACTGCGATGCGCTTCCAGATCCTCTTCATGACCGTTCCCTTCGTCAGCATGCTGATGACCTGAACCGTAAGCGGGTGGTCCGACCGGGTCCGCAGGCTGCGTTCAGCCGACGGGGGACGGCGGGCACGCGCGGCGCGGCGTAGACAGGCGGGCATGGACTCCCTCGCCGAAGCGGTCGTCGCCATCGCCACTCCGCAGCACGCCGGACGGATCGACGGACTCCTCACCCGCGGGCGCCACGACAAGGCAGAGCAGCGGCTCTCGAAGGCGGGCTGGTGGCGACCCGAACGCGTCGAGGACGTCTCGAACCACGCGGCAGAGGCGCTTCGCGAGTCGGCGTCCGGCGACGTGGTCTGGTCCCTCGGGCGGTCGGGCTGGCGCGAGCTCGCGCTGGACGACGCGGCGGATCGGATCGTGGACGGGTACTTCGCACTCTTCGTCACGGCCGACGGCACCGTCCTGTTCGCCCCCGAAGGGACGGCGCGCTACCGCTCGCTCCGCTGAGCCGTACGGTTGTCGCGTGAGCGTCGAGATGAACACCGTGTACGTCGACCGGATCGCCCCGATGGCGAGTCCGTCGCTGGACGACACCTTCCGGATGCTCGACGAACAGGGCGCGAGCGCGTGCATCGTGCTGTACCAACCGGATGCGCAGGAGCTCGGCGACGTCGCGGTCGCCCTGGGCCTGCACGAGCTCGCGGTCGAGGATTCGGCCGAGGGACACCAGCGGCCGAAGCTCGAGCGGTACGGTTCGACGCTCTTCGTGGTCCTCAAGCCCGCGCTCTACAACGACGGGCAGGAAGAGGTGGCGTTCGGCGAGGTGCACGCGTTCGTCGGCGAGGACTTCTTCCTCGTCGTGGTGAAGGCCGACCCCCGTGGCAGGTCGACCGTGCCGCGTGCGTTGCAGCGGATGAGCGGCAAGCCCGGCCTGGTGACGGTCGGGCCGCAGGCGCAGCTCTGGGCGCTGATGGACACGATCGTCGACGGCTACGTGCCGGTGATCGACGGGCTGGAAGAGGACATCAACCAGATCGAGGACCAGCTGTTCGCGGGCGAGGCCGGGGTCTCCCGCCGCGTCTACGAGCTGTTCGGCGAGGTCGTCGACTTCCAGCGTGCGGCCCGCCCGCTCATCCACATCATCGAGAACCTGCACCGCGGCGCCGAGAAGTACCACCTGCCGATCGAGATGCAGCGCCGGTTCCGCGACGTCCTCGACCACGCCATCCGCACGGTGGAACGGCTGGACACGTTCAGGCAGCTGCTGCAGAACGCGCTGACCGTCGACTCCACCCTGGCGGCGCAGAAGCAGAACGACGACACGAAGCGGATCTCCGGCTGGGCGGCGATCCTGTTCGCCCCGACCCTCATCGCGGCGATCTACGGCATGAACTTCACCCACATGCCGGAGCTGACGTGGACGTGGGGGTACCCGCTGTCGATCGTCGGGATGATCCTGTTCGCTGCGATCCTGTGGGTGGTGTTCAAGGTCAAGCGCTGGTTCTGACGGCAGGCAGGACGACCGGGAGGCCCGGTGTCGGCGATCGGAGCCGCTAGGGTTCTCGACATGCCGCGCTCCGGACACGCGACCCCCGTCTGGGCGCTCAAGCTCGCAGTCGTCACCGCCCTGGTGGGCGTCTCCGGGGGCATCGCCGGCATCGCCGTGTGGCTCGCCCTGCAGCTCATCCAGTTCGTGGCCTTCGGCTACGGTTTCGGCGGGCACCTCGAGGCGGCGGACGCGCCCTCGGCGCTGAACCGGTTCCTCGCGCTCGTGGCCGCCGGTGTCCTGACGGGCTTCGCCTGGTGGGCGCTCCGGCGCTGGGGGCGCCCGATCGTGTCGGTCACCGCCGCGGTCAACGGCAAGCGGATGCCCGCGCTCGCGACCCTGGCGAACGCCGGCGTGCAGATCCTGGCGGTCGGTCTCGGCGCCTCGATCGGCAAGGAGGTCGCCCCGCGCGAGGTCGGCGCCTGGCTCTCCCAGCTCGTCACCCGCCGTGCGGGGCTCACCCCGCGCGAGACGAAGATCCTGGTCGCCTGCGGAGCGGCGGCGGGTCTCGCCGCGGTGTACGACGTCCCGCTCGGTGGGGCGCTGTTCGCCGTCGAGGTCCTGCTCGGCGAGATCAGCTTCGCCACGGCCCTGCCCGCGTTCGCCACGAGTGCCGTCGCCGCGTTCGTCGCCCGGCTCGTGATCCCGGACGAGGTGCTCTACCACGTGCCGGCCATGCACATGTCGCCGTCGCTGCTCGTCTGGGCGATCATCGTCGGGCCCGTCCTCGGCCTGGCCGGCGTCGGGTTCGTGAAGCTCACCAACCGGCTGCAGGGCATCGCTCCCAAGGGATGGCACCTGCTCGTCGTGCTGCCGGTGGTGTTCGCGATGGTCGGGCTCATCGCCGTGCCGTTCCCCGAGATCCTCGGCAACGGGCGGGCACTGGGCCTCGTCGCGATGAACGCCTCGCTGGACGACGGCACCGTCGCCGGACTGGCTCCCATCGTGCTGCTCCTGCTGCTCGGCATCGTCCGCACCATCACCACCTCGGCCACCATCGGTGCCGGCGCGGTCGGTGGCGCCCTGACGCCCTCGATCGCGATCGGTTCGGCGATCGGCGGCGGCCTCGGCGGCGCGTGGCTCCTGCTCTGGCCGGCCGACGGTCCGGGCCTGGCAGCGTTCGCCTTCGTCGGCGCCGCGGCGTTCCTGGCGACCACGATGCGGGCCCCGTTCACCGCGCTCGTCCTGGTGGTCGAGTTCACGCAGGAGGGCACCGACATCCTCATCCCGTCACTCCTCGCGGTGTCCGGGGCGGTCGCGGTCGGCTACGTCCTGGCACGTCGACGCAGCGCCCAGATGGTGTGAACACTCCGTCACGTTCCGGGGCGGACGACGGCTGCGCGGCCTACCATCTGCGGCATGACGGAGCGACGGGCTCCGCACCGAGCTGAGGAGCAGGCCATGGCGGGGTTCGACGACATCACGAAGAAGGCCCAGGACTTCCTGAAGGACAACAAGGTCCAGGACGCCCTGAAGAGCGAGAAGGCCGAGGACATCAGCGACAAGGTCCTCGGTGGCGTCGCCGACGCGGTCAAGAAGGCCACCGGCGGCAAGTACGACGACAAGATCGACGGCGCCCGCGACGCTGCGGACGAGAAGATCGGCAACGAGTAGCCCGTACGGTACGACGGCCCAGGACCCGGCGTGGTCCTGGGCCGTTCCCGTGCCGACTGGACGCCGTCGGGAACAACGGCCACCATTGACGGGTTGCTCCGGACAGCAACACCAGGAGGACGAGACGTGACAGTCGTGGCGCCGAACCAGCCGCTCACCGAGGCCGAGGTCGAGACGATCAAGTCGGACTTCCCGATCCTCGCGCAGGACGTGAACGGGCAACCGCTGGCGTACCTGGACTCCGGGGCGACGGCCGAACGGCCGACCCAGGTCCTCGACGCCGAACGCCGGTTCCTCGAGCACGACAACGCCGCCGTCCACCGCGGGGCGCACACGCTCGCGGCGCTGAGCACCGACGCCTACGAGGACGCCCGCGCCACCGTCGCCGACTTCATCGGCGCTGCCGGGCCGAGCGAGGTCGTGTGGACCGCGAACGCCACCGACGCCCTCAACCTCGTCGCGTACGGCATCGCGAACGCCAGCCGGGGCCGTGGCGGAGTCGACGCCGCTCGCTTCCGCATCGGACCCGGTGACGAGATCCTGGTGACCGAGGCCGAGCACCACGCGAACCTCGTGCCCTGGCAGGAGCTCGCCGCCCTGACCGGTGCGACGCTCCGCTGGGTCCCGGTCGCCGACGACGGCACCTGGACCGCGGAGGACGCCGCCGCCCTGATCACCGACCGCACGAAGGTCGTCGCGTTCGCCCACGTCTCGAACGTCACGGGCATGGTCGCCCCGGTCGAGCAGATCGTCGGTCTCGCCCACGCCCGCGGTGCCCTGGTCGTCCTCGACGCCTGCCAGTCCGCGCCGCACCGGCCGCTCGACGTGCAACAGCTCGGCGTCGACTTCGCCGCGTTCTCCGGCCACAAGATGCTCGGTCCGAACGGCATCGGCGTGCTCTGGGGGCGCAGCGAACTGCTGAACGCGCTGCCGCCGTTCCGCACCGGCGGTTCCATGATCACCACCGTGACCATGGAGGCGTCGGAGTTCATGCCGGCACCCGAGCGGTTCGAGGCCGGTACGCAGCCCGTGTCGCAGGCCGTCGCCCTGGCCGAGGCGGTCCGCTACCTGCAGGGCATCGGCATGGAGCGGGTCCGCGCACACGAGGAGCACCTCGCCCGCCGCATGCTCGACGGTCTGGCCGCCGTACCGGGCATCCGCGTGGTCGGTCCGCCGGTCGGCGTCCCGCGATCGGGCCTGGTGTCGTTCGACGTCGACGGGGTGCACGCCCACGACGTGTCGCAGTACCTCGACGCGCAGGGCATCGCCGTCCGCTCGGGGCACCACTGCGCGCAGCCGCTGCACCGCCGCCTCGGCCTGGTCGCCACCAGCCGTGCCAGCACGTACGTGTACACGACCGAGCACGACGTCGACCGGTTCCTCGCAGCCGTCGCCGAGATCCGCGACTACTTCGGAGCGACCGCGTGAACGCCCTCGACAGCCTGTACCAGCAGGTCATCCTCGACCACGCCAAGGCGCGGCACGGCGACGGTGCGATGCCGGACGCGGACGCCTCGCACTTCGACCGGAACCCCACGTGCGGCGACGAGATCACGGTCAGCCTGCGGCTCGATCCCGGCACCGACCGCATCGCCGGGCTCGCCTGGCAGGGTGACGGCTGCTCGATCTCGATGGCCTCGGCATCGGTCCTCACCGACATGGCCGTCGGCCGCACGGTGCCCGAGTTCCTGGCACTGACCGAGGAGTTCCGCACCATGATGCGTTCACGTGGCGTCGGTGAGCCCGACGAGGACGTCCTCGAGGACCTCGTCGCCTTCCACGGCGTCTCCAAGTTCGTCATGCGCGTCAAGTGCGGCATGCTCGCCTGGGTCGCGGCGGAAGCCGCCGCGCGCGAGGCGACCGCGTCCCGCTGAGCCGGGTGCGGCTCGCGATCGCGACCACCGACCGACCGGGAGGCCCGGTGCGGGCCCGCCCCGCGCCTCCCGTCCGCAGCTGGTCGCCGACCGGGCCCGGGAAGGCTTGAACGGTGTGCCGATCGAAGGGGGGGGGCGCGGTGATCTTCGAGACGGAGCGACCCGGCGCAGGCCGGGCCGACGCGATCGTGCGGGCCTACCTGACCGAGGTCGCGTCGCGGTGGTACGGGCGGTCGGCGACGTCGGCCGAGGTCGACCGCGCGGTGCTCGACGAGCCGTTCGACGACCTGCAGGGGGACTCCGGGCTGTTCGTCGTCGCCGTCGACGGGGGAGCGGCGATCGCCTGCGCCGGCGTGCGCTTCGTGCGCGACGTCGGCGAGCTGACGAAGGTCTTCACGCTGCCGGAGTACCGCGGCCGAGGTGTCGGTTCGGCGCTGCTGCGCCACGTCGAGGGCCGCTGCCGGGCACGCGGGATCACGTCGTTGCGCCTGGACACCCGCGCCGATCTCGCCGAGGCCTGTGCGCTCTACGAACGGCTCGGGTTCGTCCGGGTCGCCCCGTTCAACGCGGACCCGTACTCGGACCGCTGGTACGCGAAGCCGCTCAGCTGACCGCGCCGATCTCGCGGAGCGCGTCGCCGACCGTGATGCGCTCGTCGCCTTCCTGCGCTCGTGCCCAGCGGGCCTTCGCGAGCGCGACGGCCCGGTCGTCGAGACCGAGGAGCTCCCAGAGACCGTCCAGTTCTCGGGGAACGAGGTCGGCGAGCGGCAGGGGGAACTTCCGCTCGGGGCTGGCGTAGCTCTGCTGGGCGAGCTGTTCGAGCACGTCTGGGTCGGTCTCTCGCTGTTCCATGAGCAGGACGACGGTTCGTGACCGGGTGGTTCCGGACAGGAACGCGGACCGCACGTTCTCGTCCGGGTCGGTCGCCAGAGTGATCTCGACGGCGAGGGGGATGTCCTCTTCGCACGCGAGCTCCCAGCGCTGCGAGGTGTCCCCGTGGATCGCCGTGAGCATGTCCGGGTGGACGCCGAAGGCGCGCTCGCCGAGTTCCGGTCGCAGTGCGGGCGGGCGGGAGCCGTCCCCGATGCGCGCCGTGGGGAAGCCGACGCCCGTGTACACGGTGTGGGCGATCGGGAGGAACTGGAGTGCCTCGTGGAGTGCGGTCGCGGCGTCCTGCACCGCCGGGGCAGTCACGTCGCCGTCGGCGGCATCGAGTGCCGCAGCGTACGCCGTCAGCGCCGTGTGCTGCTGGTCCATCGCCCGGGTGAACATCTCCTTGCCCCGGGCCGCGTCGCCGATGCGCCGCGGATCGAGGTGCAGGGTCACGGAGCTCGGATCCTGCAGGTGGCCCCGTGGCGTGCCGCCGCCCGACATCGTGAAGCGGAAGGTCTCGTCGTCGGGCACGTCGGCATCGGTCACGTCGCTGACGCTACCGGGTCAGGGGAGCGTGACGACGAGCTTCCGGGCGGAGACACCGGCGCGGAGCTCGGCGAGGGCCTCCGGGATCGCGGCGAGTCCGGATCCGACGACGGATGCGGTCGGCGTCGCCTGGTACCGACCGGTGCGGAGTGCTTCGGGCAGGAGGTCGCGGTAGATCGCGGGGCCGACCTCCGATTCGGTCGGGCGGCCGCCCCAGATCGCGGTGACGTGGACGCCGTGTCGACGCTCGAGCCGCGCACGGATCGTCGTCACCTGCGTCGGGTACGCCGAAGCGAGTCGGCCGGACCCGGTGGCTGCCCGGACGATCGGGAGCGTGCGGGTCAGCGAGCCCTGGCCGAAGGCGAGGGTACCGGCGAGCTCGCGGTCGGCGAGTGCGTCGAGGACGCGACGTGCGGCACCGTCGTCGCGGTAGTCGAACACGGCCTCGGCACCGAGGGACTGCACGAACCCGTGGTTCTTCGGCGACGCGGTGCCGATCACGGCGTACCCGGCGGCCCGGGCGAGCTGGACGGCGTTGGCGCCGACACTCGTCGACGCGCCCCACACCAGGACGACCCCCGAGCGCTCGGATGCGTCGGCCGTCGGGAGTGACAGCGCGAGCTGGTCCGGTTCGAAGAGCCCGGCCGCTGCGGTCGAGACGGCGAGCGGCAGGACCGCTGCCTGCTCGACGGGCAGGTCGTCCGGCACCGAGGTCGTCACACGTTCGAGCAGGAGGACCTGGTGCTGGAAGGCTCCTTCGGCGGAGCTGTTCCGGTGCTGCTCCTGCCCCGCTGCGTGCCCGACGACCCGGTCGCCCACGCGGAAACGCTCGACGCCGGCGCCGGTCGCGACGACGATGCCGGCGACGTCCGACCCGAGCACCGCCGGGAACCGGAGCTTCGGGAACACCAGGTGTCGGAAGAGTCCGCCGACGGCGTCGACCGGGTTCACGGCGACGGCTTCGGCCCGGACGACGAGTTCGCCGGGGCCGAGCTGGGGGACCGGCGCGGGGCCGACGGTGAACCGCCCGGTCGACGTGGTCCAGAGTGCTGCGTTGTCCGTTGACGACATGGTGTCCGGATCCCTTGCTCGAAGTGGGTCATGACACGACGTGTCATCGACCATTCAATCATGACACGGCGTGTCATCACCACTACTGTTGACCCATGCGTTGGTCTCCGGATGCCCGAGGGCGACTCGAGCGAGCTGCCTTCGAGCTCTTCGCCGAGCAGGGCTACTCGGCGACGACCGTGCCGCAGATCACGGCACGTGCGGGGCTCACCACCCGGACCTTCTTCCGGTACTTCGCCGACAAGCGCGAGGTGATCTTCGCCGGCGACGAGATCCCCGACCTCGCCCGAGCCGCCATCGAGGCCGCGCCGGCCGGGATCGACCCGCTCGACATCGTCGTGCACGGTCTCCGCCAGGTCGCCGACGGGCGGTTCGAGGGGCATCACGACCAGGTCGGTGCGGTGCGGCGACTGGTGTTGGCCGAGCCCTCACTGCGGGAGCGCGACGCCCGGAAGCGCGCTGACCTCACCGACGCGGTCCGTGCGGCGTTCGTCGCCCGGGGCCTCGACCGGCCCGGATCCGCTGTGATCGCGGAGACGACCGTGATGCTCTTCCACCTGGCACTCGAAGCATGGCTCACGGGCCCCGCCGACCGCCGGATGGCCGACGTGGTCGACGAGCAGCTCAGGATGCTCCGTACCGTGCTCGGTCCGGACCGCGCAGGGTCATGAAGACGTCGACGTCGTCTTCGGTGTCGACGACGAACCCGTGCCGCTCGTAGAGTCGTCGCGCGGCGCTGCCCTGCAGGACGTTCAGTCGCGTCGCACCCGGGTGGGCCTCGGACAGGATGCTCCGGAGCACGGTCGATCCGACGCCACGCCCCTGTACCTCGGGAGCGAGGTAGAAGTGCTCGACCCAGCGGGTGTGGTCGTCGATCCGCGTGGCGATCGAGCCGACATCGCGGCCGTCCACCACGACGACACGGGTGTGCTCGGGCGCGAAGGCATCCCGCATCCGTTGCCGGACCCGGACCGCGTCGAAGCGGCCGAGACGCTCCAGGTCGGCGCGGAGGACCTGCGCACGCAGTTCCACGAGCCACTCGATGTCCTCGGAGATGCTGTCCCGCAGTGCGACGTCCACCCGTCGAGCCTAGGAGTCAGTGGTCAGGCTGCTCTACCGGCGGGCGGCTCGGACCGGTCAGCGCGTCCGAGGGTGATCCCGAGTGCGATCTGCACGATGCCGAACAGGATCAGGAAGCCCGCGATCGCGACGACGGCGAGCGCTGCTCCGATGGACGGCAGGTTGATCACGAGCACGCCGATGACGATGCTGAGTACCGCGGCACCGATGGTCAGCGCACGGTTCGTCGGTGTCGGGGCGTAGAGCAGCGTGATGCCCTCGAGCAACCATGCGAAGCCGATCACGAACGCGATCCACCGCACCCCGACAGGCGGCGCGACGAGCGCGACGATGCCGCCGGCCAGGATCAGTGCACCGAGGACGACCAGGCCGATGCGGTGGCCGGTACCGATCCCGCGGGCGAATGCACGGACGATCATCGACAGTCCGGACACCAGCAGGTAGACGCCGAACACCCATGCGACCGCGAACAGTGTCGCGTGTGGGAGCACGAGCGATGCGACGCCGACGAGGACCGCCACGATGCCGACGATCAGCAGTGCGGTCCGCAGTCGTCGGTCTCCGCCGACGTCGGTGGCGTCGTCGTCCTGCAGCGCCATGGCGTCCGCCCTTCCCTGAGAGGATCTGGTCCTTCGCGCTCCTGTGTCAGGGCTACTCCTCGGAACCGCCGGTGTCCGGTGTCCGTTCGGATGCATCGGTCCGCGCGGGGACGGTGCGTCCGGGCGAGCCGGCCTCGTCGTCAGCGGTTCCACGAAGGGCCCGCACCATGCTGCGCAATGCGCCCCGCGCCGCCGCCTGCTGTTCGTCGGACAGCCCGCCGAGCATGCGGACCTCGACACCGCGGACGGCTGCACTCGCCCGCTCGAGGCTCGTGCGGCCGCTCGCCGTCAGTCGTGTCGGGAGCGCCTTGCCGACCGGCGCCTCGGTGGCCCGCGTCACGAAGCCGTCCCGTTCCAGCGCCTGCAGCAGCACGTTCATCGACTGCCGGGTGACGAACGCGCCGCGCGCGAGCTCGGAGTTCGACAGCCCGGGCCGCTGCGCCAGGAGTTCGAGGCACGAGTAGTGCGTCATCGTCATGCCGAGCGGGCGCAGCACCCCCTCCATCGCGGTGCGGAGCGCGCTCGCGGCCTCCTTCAGCAGGTACCCGAGGGACGTCTCGAGGTCGATGACGTCGCTGGCGTCGCTGTTGTCGCTGCCGTCTTGACTCATGTCAGTAGTCTGACATAGATTGTCCCGTGTCAGAAGACTGACACAACAAGAAGGAGCACCGCATGCCCGTCACCGGCCCCGACTTCATCTCCCTGCAGACCCGCGACCTGGCGGCGTCGCAGGCGTTCTACGAGCAGTACCTCGGTCTCGTCCGCTCGCAGGCCGGCCCGCCGCACGCCGTCGTCTTCGAGACGACGCCCATCGCCTTCGCGCTGCGGGACGTCGTCCCCGGCACCGACCTCGACGCGGTCGCGCAACCGGGCATCGGGGCGGCGATCTGGCTCCACGCCACCGACGTGCAGGCCGTCCACGACGCACTCGCGGCCGATGGTCACACGATCGTCTCGGCGCCGATCGACGGCCCCTTCGGCCGGACGTTCACGTTCGCCGACCCGGACGGCTACCAGATCACGCTGCACGACCGCGCCTGAATCGCGGCCGGCGCACCGCCGCACAACCGAAGTGCATCCGCGCCGCGCGATCCGCCGGTTCGGGACGACCTCGGTTGTGCGGGCCGGACCTGCACCGGCCATCGCACACCAGTGCGCCGACAGCCGGCCGTCGACAGCTGCGGGCCGTCACGCTTCGTCACGATGCATGACGGAAGCAGGAGCCGCACGTAGCGTCGCCAGGCGTGACCAGCAGCAGCGAGCCCCGGCAGATCCGCTTCAACGCGTTCGACATGAACTGCGTCGCGCACCAGTCCTCCGGACTGTGGCGGCACCCGCGTGACCGATCGCGGGACTACCGCGACCTGACCTACTGGACCGACCTCGCGAAGACGCTCGAGGGCGGCGCGTTCGACGGCATCTTCATCGCCGACGTCCTGGGGACGTACGACGTCTACGGCGACTCGAACGAGGCCGCGCTCCGCACCGGGTCGCAGGTGCCCGTGAACGACCCGATCCTGCTGGTGTCGGCGATGGCCTCGGTGACCGAGCACCTGGGCTTCGGCATCACGGCGGGGACGGCGTACGAGCACCCGTACCCGTTCGCCCGGCGCATCTCCACCCTCGACCACCTGACCAAGGGGCGGGTCGGCTGGAACGTCGTCACCGGCTACCTGCCGAGTGCCGCGCGGAACATGGGGCAGACCGACCAGCTGTCGCACGACGACCGGTACGACGTGGCCGACGAGTACCTCGAGGTCCTCTACAAGCTGTGGGAGGGCTCGTGGGAGGACGACGCGGTCGTCGCCGACCGCGAGTCCGGCGTCTTCACCGACCCGGCGAAGGTGCACCCGATCGATCACCACGGCACGCACTTCGACGTGCCGGGCATCCACCTGTCCGAGCCGTCGGTGCAGCGGTCGCCCGTCATCTACCAGGCGGGCGCGTCGCCGCGCGGCATCCGCTTCGCAGCGGAGAACGCCGAGGCGGTCTTCGTGGGCGCCCCGACCGTCGAGCAGCTCGCGTCGACCGTCGCGAAGGTCCGTGACGCCCTGGAGGCAGCTGGTCGCGACCGGTACGCCGCCCGCGTCTACACACTGCTCACCGTGATCACGGACGCCACCGACGAGCTGGCCCAGGCGAAGTACGAGGACTACCTGTCGTACGCGTCGGAGCTCGGCGCGCTGGTGCTCAACTCCGGGTGGATGGGTGTCGACCTGTCGCAGTGGGACCTCGACGAGCCCCTCGGTGACGTCGAGTCGAACGCGATCCAGTCGGCGGCGGCGAACATCGCGGCGGCGACGGGTGAGGACGGCAGTTCGTGGACGATCCGCGACCTCGCCCGGCACACGGCGATCGGTGGACTCGGTCCGGTCGCGGTCGGCGGGGGAGCGACCATCGCCGACCGGCTGCAGGAGATCCAGGAGCTGACCGACGTCGACGGGTTCAACCTGGCGTACGCGGTGACGCCGGGCACGTGGGAGGACGTCATCGAGTTCGTCATCCCGGAACTCCGGGCCCGCGGCGCGTACCCGACCGGCTACGAGCCCGGGTCGCTGCGGCACAAGCTGCACGGCCGCGGGGACCGGCTGCCCGACGAGCACCGTGGGGCGTCGTTCAGGATCGGCAGCAGCGCGGTCGTAGGCTGATCGGGTGATCGAACCGTCCGTGTCCGTGCGTCCAGCGGCCCCGGACGAGGTGTCGGCCTGCGTCGACCTGTGGGTCGCAGCGGTCGCGGCGCGGGACGGCTTGCCGGAGTCCGGTGCCGTGCGAGCCCGCGCGGCGTCGAAGTTCGCCGTGCCGCGGGTCGCCTTGGTCGTCGCTGCGGCAGCGGCCGGCGCGATCGACGGGTTCGCGCTCGTGACGGCTCCGGGGACCGGCCGGTCGACCGACCCGTCCGACGCCGCGTACCTCTCCCTGCTCGCCGTCCGTCCGGACGTGCAGGCGCGGGGTGTCGGCCGCGCGCTCCTGGCTGCGTCGGTCGACGCGGCGTCGGCTGCGGGACACCCCGCGGTGGTCCTGCACGCGCTCGCCGGCAACGAGCGGGCGTTGCGGCTCTACGAAGCCGGCGGGTTCCGGGCGGACGGGGTCGAGTTCCCGCACGCCCTCACCGGCAAGCCGACGCGGACGTACATCGCGACGGGCTCGGTGCGCTGACCCTCAGACGCGCCACTTGCGTCGCGGGGCGTGGTCCTCGTACGACTGCCTGCTCGGGTAGGTGATCAGCTCGATCGTCGATCCCCACGGGGTCCCGACGTAGACGAACCGGTTGCCGTACCCACCCTCGTTGCCGCCCAGGTCCCGTGGGTCGGCGTAGCGCTGACCCCCGGCGGTCTCGAGGTGCGACAGCGCGTGGTCGATGTCGTCGACGTAGAACGCGACGTGCTGCCAGCCGATGTCGCTCGCCCGGGCAGCCGGGCGTTGATCGGGACCGTGGTACTCGAAGAGCTCGAGGCCCGGGCCGTTGGGCAGCGCGAGCATCCGCAGCGCACCCTGGGCCATCGTCTTCGGGATGCCGAGCCGGCGCTGCACGTCCGGTTCGCCGCGGAGCGGTTCGCTCCGGAGGAACCGGTCGTAGAGCGGGACCGCGTCGAGTCCGAGGACGAAGAAGTCGGTCGCCTGGTCGATGTCGGGCACGGTGAGGCCGATGTGGTCGATGCCGTGCGCGGTGCTGGGGGTGCCCGTCGGGGTGCTGACGGTCGGGGTACGTGTCGCGGTGGTGCCGGATGGGCGTGGCGCAGTGGTCATGGTGCCGTCTCCCCTGAGTTCGGCTCGGACGTGATCCATCCGAGTAGAACCGGTGCGCCGGGTGACGACAAGCGGACCACGGCGAGCGTGCGGAGAACCGCCGTGATCCTGCGTGATCAGCCGACCGCGGTCCACTCCGGGTAGGTTGCCGACCGACCGTCGCCCGACGACCGCCGGGTGACGCGGCGCTGCACCCAGGGCAGGACGTGCTCGCGGTAGTAGCGGAGTTCCTCGGCCAGCCGTGCCCGGCCGGTCGGCTCCGACACCGGCTCGGCGGGCAGGGGGCCGTCCCCGATCGCGTGCAGGGCGAGGTCGGCGACGCGCTGGTGGCCGGTGTCGTTCATGTGCAGCCGGTCCTCGGACCAGAACTCCGCGCGGCGCAGGTGCGGATCGCGGGACACGTCGACGAAGGGCAGGTCGTACCGGCGGGCGAGGTCGGCGAGGGCATCGGCCCAGGCGTCGCCGCGCGCGTTGATGAGATGTCCCAGGGGGAGCCGGGCGCTCGGGTCGGCCGGGCTGAGCAGCGTCAGGTGGACGCCGCGGTCGAGGACCGTCCTGACCGCTTCCTCGAGCGGGGCGACGAGGGCACGGGCGTCGAACCGCGGCCGCAGCAGGTCGTTGCCGCCGGCGCAGAACGTGATGAGCGTCGGCGTGGGGTCGAGCGCCAGCGCGGCGTCGAGCTGGTCCTCGAGGACCCCGGCGAGCAGGCGCCCGCGGACGGCGAGGTTGGCGTACCGGACGTCCGCGTCGTGCGCTCGGGCCATGCCGCTCGCGAGTCGGCCGGTCCAGCCGGGGAACGGTACGACACCGGCGTCGCCGAGGCCCTCCGAGAAGCTGTCGCCGATCGCGACGTAGCGGATGGTGTCAGGCATGCGCCCATCATCGTGCACACACCTGTGCACGTTCTGGTCCGGAACGAGCGTTTCAGGACCGTGTCCCCGACACACGACCGTTACACGAGGGAAACGGCGGGCGCGAAGAGGCTCCCTAGCTTCTGTGGTGGAGGCGATCACCGCCTCCGCATCCCACTCCCTCGGAGGACGCCATGGCTACCGATCTCGCGACACCCGTCGCAGCGCCCCACGCCCCCACCACGACCGCTGCACCCGCAGGTGCCGGCGTCGTCAAGCCCGGGTACGACCCGGCGCTCACGAACGAGGACCTCGCCCCGCTGCGCAAGCAGAGCTGGACGAGCTACAACTTCTTCGCGTTCTGGATGTCCGACGTGCACTCGGTCGGCGGCTACGTCACCGCCGGCTCGCTCTTCGCGCTGGGCATCGCGAGCTGGCAGGTGCTCATCGCCCTGGTGGTCGGCATCCTGATCGTCCAGGTCTTCGCCAACCTCGTCGCCAAGCCCTCCCAGCGCACCGGGGTGCCGTACCCGGTGATCAACCGAGCGGTGTTCGGGGTGCTCGGCGCGAACGTCCCGGCGATCATCCGTGGCCTCATCGCGATGGCCTGGTACGGCGTGCAGACGTTCCTGGCCGCGCAGTCGCTCAACATCATCTTCCTGAAGTTCATCCCCGCCTCGGCCGGACTGCTCGAGCACTCGTTCCTGGGGCTGTCGGCGCTCGGCTGGATCTCGTACGCGATCCTGTGGGTCGCGCAGGGCGCCCTGTTCTGGATGGGCATGGAGGCCATCAAGAAGTTCATCGACTGGGCGGGCCCGGCGGTGTACGTCGTGATGATCGCGCTGGCGATCTACCTCGTCAGCCAGGCCGGCATCGGCAACATCTCGTTCACGCTGTCGGTGGGGGAGCCGCTGTCCTTCGGGGCGTCCATCCCGGTCATGCTGTCCGCGGTCGCCCTGGTGGTCAGCTACTTCTCCGGCCCGATGCTCAACTTCGGTGACTTCTCGCGCTACGGCAGGTCGTTCCGGTCGGTCAAGCGCGGCAACTTCTGGGGCCTGCCGATCAACTTCCTGTTCTTCTCGGTGCTCACCGTGCTGTGCGCGAGTGCGACGGTGCCGGTGTTCGGCAAGCTCATCACCGACCCGATCGAGACGGTGCAGGCGATCGGCGCCCCGTTCGCGATCCTGCTCGGCGGTCTGACCTTCGTCACCGCGACGGTCGGCATCAACATCGTCGCGAACTTCATCAGCCCCGCGTTCGACTTCTCGAACGTCGCGCCGCGCAAGATCTCGTGGCGAGCCGGTGGCATGATCGCGGCGGTCGGCTCCGTGCTGCTGACCCCGTGGAACTGGTACGGCAACGACCAGGCCATCCTGTACACGCTCGGGGTGCTCGGTGCCCTGATCGGACCGCTGTTCGGCATCCTGATCGCCGGGTACTACATCGTCGGGAAGCAGCGGATCGCCGTCGACGACATGTACACGAAGGACACCTCGGCCCGGTACTGGTACCGCGGCGGCTTCAACCCCAACGCCATCGGCACCCTCGTCGTCACCGGTGTGGTCTCGGTCGCCAGCGCGGTCCTGCCGCCGGCCCTCGGGATCCTGCCCGGGCTGAACAACTACAGCTGGTTCATCGGCTGCGGCCTGGGACTCGTGGTCTTCTGGGCCCTCGAGCGGGTCCGGCCGAGCATGCCGGAACTCGCTGCGGACGACCCGACGGTCGACGACGGCGCCGCCGTCGGACGAGCCTGAGACGCCCCAGCGACAGCGACCCACCAGCGACACCCGCACCACCGGAAGGACCCCGATGCGCATCCGCGTCGTCAACCCGAACACCACCGCCTCGATGACCCGCTCGATCGGCGTCGCCGCCACCGCGGTCGCCGGCCCGGGCACGATCGTCGAGGCCGTGAACCCCACGATGGGCCCGGCATCGATCGAGAGCCACTACGAAGAGGCGCTCGCGGTGCCGGGGCTCCTCGAGCAGATCGCGCTCGGGGAGCAGGACGGCGTGGACGCCTACGTCGTCGCCTGCTTCGGCGACCCCGGGCTCGACGCGGCGCGGGAACTCGCCACCGGGCCGGTCATCGGGATCGCCGAGGCGGGCTTCCACGCGGCGGCGATGCTCGGGCGCCGGTTCGGCGTCGTGACGACCCTGGCCCGGACGACGGGACGGGCCCACGAGCTCGCCGAGCGCTACGGCTTCGCCCCGCTCGTCACCGAGATCCGGGCGTGCGAGGTCGCGGTGCTCGAACTCGACGACCCCGCCTCCGGTGCGCGCGCCCTGGTGATCGAGGAGTGCCGGGCCGTCATCGCCGGCGGAGCCGACGCGGTCGTGCTCGGCTGCGCGGGGATGGCGGACTTCTGTGCCGAGGTCTCGCGGGCGATCGGCGCGCCGGTCGTCGACGGCGTCGCCGCGGCGACCGTGCTCGCCGAGTCGCTCGTGCGGCTCGGGCTCGCGACGGGGAAGCACGGCGAGTACGCCACCCCGCCGACGAAGGCGATGTCGGGTCTGCTGGCGGGCTTCGAACGCCAGCCGGTGGCGGGCGCGACGGTCGGGGCGGGCGCATGACGGGCCTCCCGGTCGACGCCCGGACCGACGTCGACGCCCGGACCGACGTCGACACCCGCACCGACGTCGACACCGACACCGTCGCGGACCTCGTCCTGCGCGCGGACCGCGCGTGGATCGACGGAGCGTTCCGACCCGCGGCGGTCGTCGTGCGCGACGGTCGCGTCGACGGCGTCCTGCCAGCCGACGCCGTGGTCCGCACGCGCGACGACCGCACCGTACCGGACGGCCAGGTCCTGCTGCCCGGCCTCGTCGACACGCACGTGCACGTCAACGAACCCGGCCGCACCGAGTGGGAGGGGTTCGCGTCCGCGACGCGGGCCGCTGCGCTCGGCGGGGTCACGACGATCATCGACATGCCGCTCAACTCGATCCCCGCGACGACGACGGTCGAGGCGCTCGCCGTGAAGCGCGCGAGTGCCGAGGGCCGGGTCGCCGTCGACGTCGGGTTCTGGGGCGGGGCCGTGCCGGACAACGCCGGCGCGCTCGGCGCTCTGCACGACGCCGGCGTCTTCGGGTTCAAGTGCTTCACCGCGCCGTCCGGGGTCGACGAGTTCCCGCACCTCGACGCCGACCAGCTGCGCGCCGCGATCGAGGAGGTCGCCCGGATCGACGCGCTGCTCATCGTGCACGCCGAGGACCCCGATTTCCTGGTCGACCACGCCGCGCTCGGCGGTCACTACGAGGACTTCCTCGCCACCCGCCCCGTCGACGCGGAGCGGTCCGCGATCGCCCGGGTCATCGACGGCGCGCGGGCCACCGGCGCCCGGGTCCACGTCCTGCACCTGTCCGACGCCGGCGCGATCCCGATGATCCGTGCCGCGAAGGACGACGGCGTCCGGATCACGGTCGAGACCTGCCCGCACTACCTGTCGTTCGAGTCCGGGACGATCCCGGACGGCGCGACGGAGTACAAGTGCTGCCCGCCGATCCGCGACGACGCGAACCGCGACGCCCTGTGGGCGGGCGTACTCGACGGCACGATCGACATGGTCGTGTCGGACCACTCGCCGTCGACCGCCGACCTCAAGGTCGACGACTGGGGCCTCGCCTGGGGCGGGATCGCCGGCCTGCAGGTCGGGTTCCGTGCCGTCTGGACCGAGGCCCTCCGTCGCGGCGTCCCGCTCGAGGCGCTGCTGCCGCTGTTCACCACCGGTCCGGCAGCGCTCGTCGGCTTCGCCGACCGCGGGGTCATCGCCCCCGGTGCGCTCGCCCACTTCGCCGTGTTCGACCCGTCCGCAACGGCGGTCATCGACGTGGCCGGCCTCGCCCACCGCAACCCGGTGTCCGCGTTCGCCGGCCTGGAGGCCCGGGGGCGCGTCACCGAGACCTGGTTGCGCGGGCGCGTGGTGGCGTCCACCGCGTCCGGCGTCACGGCCGTCGAGGGGCAGCTCGTCGACCGTCCGGGCCGCGTCCCCGCGACCGCTGCCGTCACCGAAACACGTCTGTAACGATCGTTCCGGTACGCTCGTTTCCGGAACAGAAGGACCCGCCATGCACCCCGTGAACCCGCCAGCCCGCCTCCTGATGGGCCCCGGGCCGATCACCGCCGACCCGCGCGTGCTCCGCGCCCTGTCGACCCCGCTCGTCGGGCAGTACGACCCGTGGATGACCTCCGCCATGAACGACACCCAAGAGCTGTACCGCGGTGTGTTCGGCACCGCGAACGAGGCCACCGTGCTCGTCGACGGCACCTCGCGCGCCGGGATCGAGGCGGTGCTCGTGTCGCTCCTCGCGCCGGGTGACCGCGTGCTCGTGCCGGTGTTCGGCCGGTTCGGGCACCTGCTCGCCGAGATCGCCGGCCGTGCCGGGGCCGAGGTCCACACCATCGAGACCGCGTGGGGTCAGGTGTTCACGCCGACCGCGATCGAGGACGCCATCGTCCGCGTCCGGCCGAAGGTGCTGGCGATCGTGCAGGGCGACACGTCCACGACGATGAACCAGCCGCTCGACGAACTGGGCGCGATCTGCGAGCGGCACGGCGTGCTCTTCTACACCGACGCGACGGCGACCGTCGGCGGCAACCCGCTCGAGGTCGACGCCTGGGGCATCGACGCCGTCAGCGCCGGACTGCAGAAGTGCCTCGGCGGCCCCTCCGGCAGCGCGCCGGTCACCGTCTCGCCGCGGGCGACCGCGGTGCTCGACGACCGCCGCAGCGTCGAGGCCGGCATCCGCGAACCCGGTGACGACGTCGCCGACGAGCCGATCCGCTCGAACTACCTGGACCTCGCGATGATCCTGGACTACTGGGGTCCGCGGCGGCTGAACCACCACACCGAGGCCGCCTCGATGCTCTACGCCGCCAACGAGTGCGCCCGCATCCTGCTCGACGAAGGGGTCGAGCAGGCGATCGCACGCCACGAGCTCGCGGGGCGCGCGATGCTGCAGGGCGTGCAGGCGCTCGGCCTCGAGGTGTTCGGTGACGTCGCGCACAAGATGCACAACGTCGTCGCGGTGGAGATCCCGTCCGACGTCGTCGGCGACCAGGTGCGGGCATCGATGCTCGACGACCACGGCATCGAGATCGGAACCTCGTTCGGACCGTTGCACGGCAAGGTCTGGCGCATCGGCACCATGGGCTACAACGCCCGCAAGGACACCGTGGTGACGACGCTCGCCGCCCTCGAGCACGCACTCCGCCGGGCCGGCCACGCCGTCCCACACGGTGGTGGGGTCGACGCCGCCCTGGACCTCTACCGTGACAGCACCGTCCCCGGTGCGCCGGTCGGGGTGCCGGCGTGAGCGCGGCCCCAGTCGTGAGCGCCACCGCGCTCGGCACCGCGGACGCCGAGCTCGTGGCGCGGTGGTGCGACGAGCTCGCCCTGGTCACCGAGGAGACCGGCCGGATCACCCGCGTGTACCTGTCACCCGAGCACGCGCGCGTCAACGCGATCGTCGCCGGGTGGATGCAGGACGCCGGACTCAGCACCTGGCAGGACGCCGCCGGCAACCTGCACGGACGGGTCGACGGCGCGACGCCCGACGCCCCCGTGCTGCTGCTCGGCTCGCACCTGGACACCGTGGTGGACGCCGGCCGGTACGACGGCATCGTCGGGGTCCTGATGGCCGTCCGCACCGCCGCTCGGCTGACGGCTGCGGGACCGCTGCCCGTCGCGCTCGAGGTGATCGCGTTCTCCGACGAAGAGGGGACCCGGTTCGGCAAGGCCCTGCTCGGGTCGTCCGCCGTCGCCGGGGTGTGGGACGAGTCCTGGTGGGACCTGGCGGACGGCGACGGCGTCACCCTGCGCGAGGCCTTCACCCGGTTCGGGCTCGACCCGGCCCGCGTCGGTGACGCCGCGGCGGACCCGACGACGCTCGCCGGGTACCTCGAGGCGCACATCGAGCAGGGCCCGTACCTCGAGCAGGCCGGTCAGGCGCTCGGCGTCGTCACGAGCATCGCGAGCGCCCGGCGCTTCTCCGTCGAGGCCGTCGGTGAGGCACGGCACGCCGGCGGCACCCCGTACGAGCGTCGCCACGACGCCCTGCTCGCCGCGGCCGAGGCGGCCCTCGCCGTCGAGCGGATCTGCCGCGCGTCGCACCACGTCGGCACCGTCGGCACGATGACCGTCGAACCCGGCGCGGTGAACGTGGTCCCCGGGCTCGCGCGGTTCTCGGTGGACCTGCGCGGCGAGTTCGACGACGGCCGCGACGCGGTGTGGGACGAGCTCACGAAGGCGTTCTCGCTGATCGGCGAACGGCGCGGGGTCAGTGTCACGCCGACCGAGGTGCACCGGGCGCCGGCGGTGTTCTGCGCGCCGCGGCTGATGGACGCCGTCCGCGCCGGCATCGAGTCCACGGGCGAGACCGCCCCGATGGAGTTGTTCTCGCGGGCCGGACACGACGCCATGTCGCTCGGGCTCGTCACCGACGTCGCGATGTTGTTCCTCCGCAACCCGGACGGCATCAGCCACCACCCGGACGAGTTCGTCTCGACGCCCGACATCGCGCTCGGGCTCGACGCGCTGGCCGTCGCGGTGGACCGGGTGGCCCGGGCATGAGCACCGCCGGACCCGACGTCCGCGCCCGCATCGACTCCGTCTGGGAGCAGCTCTCGCCCGCCGAACGACGCGTCGCCGCGATGGTCCGGCACGACCCGGAACTCCTGCTCGTCGGCACCTCGGCCGAGCTCGCCGCCGAGTCGGGCACGTCGAAGGCCACGGTGTCCCGGCTCGTCCGGTCGCTCGGGTTCCAGGACGCGGCCGAGGTCCGGCAGAACCTGATGTCCGCACGCGGCTCCGGCCTGCCGTGGGTGGCGGAGGACGCCGCCCACGTCGACCAGCGCGCGGTCGAGGCGCGCAACCTCGACGCCGCGTTCGCCTCGCTGGCCCGTGCCGATCGTCCGCGGCTCGCGCGGCGCATCGTCCGTGCCCGCCGTGTGCTCGTGTTCGGGGAGCGTGGCGCCTACCCGGTGGCGCTGCAGCTCCGCGCGCAGCTCGCCCAGGTCCGCTCCGACGTCCGGGTCGGTCCGGCGCCTGGGCAGCGGCTCGGAGAAGAGGTCGCCGACCTCGACCGTCGTGACCTCGTCGTCCTGGTGACCGTGCGCCGCCACACCGCCGGGGTCGACCGGATCGTGCGGCACTGCGTGTCGACCGGCGCCGACGTCGTCGTGCTGGGCGACCCGACCGCCGCCGTCATCGCGGCACCGGCGAACACCGCGATCCTGTGCCCGGTCGACTCACCGGCAGCGTTCGACTCCATGGCGGCCCTGTTCGCGGTCGTCGCGGCCATCGCGAACGACGTGTACGAAGCCTCGGGGCCGGCTGGCCGCGCGCGGGTCGACGCGGTGGCGAGTGCCTACGACGCGCTGGGGGAGCTCGCGGCGCCCTGACCGTCGTTGCCGTCGGCCTGCAGTTCGGCGGCGAGCGACGCGTTCCGCTCCCGGATGAGCCGCGGCAGGTAGCGCTCGAGCGCGACGACCTCGGCCAGCCGACCGAGGGGACCGAACGGCGCCCGGAAGGTGATGGTGTCGACCATGCGCGTGCCGCCGGCCGACGGCTCGAACCGGTGCTCGTGGTGGAACCGGGCGAACGGCCCACGTACCTGTTCGTCGACGAACCGGTGCGCGGCCTCCAGAGCGGTGATCTCACTCGTCATCCGCCAGACGATCCCGAAGTGCCGCGCGCGCCAGGTGACGGACTCGCCCAGGCCGATCGTGCCGGAGGTCGTGCCGGCGACGGCGCGTTCGTCGGTCGCGGCCATCGACCGCTCGTGCGCGCCGATGTCGAGCGACAGCGCGAACGCGCGCTCGGGCGGGGCAGCGAGTTCGGTGACGACCCGGAACGACACCGTCACGTCGCGGGCCAGACCGTCGGCGTCGAGCGGTCGTCGTCGCGCAGAGCGGCCGCGATGAGCTGGTCGTGGCGTCGCCCGCGGTGGGACACACCGGACCGGAGTCGCCCCTCGTAGCGGAGCCCGAGCCGCTGCGCGGTCGCCGCGGACGGGGTGTTCGTCGCGATCGCCCGCCACTGCACGCGGACGAGCCCGAGTCCGTCGGGAGACGGCGCGAACGCCCACTCCAGGACGGCGGCTGCGGCCTCGGTCACGAAGCCGTGGCCACGACCGTCCGAGTGCACGGCGTAGCCGACCTCCGCCGCGCCGTCGACGAACCCGAACAGCCCGATCGTCCCGAGCAGTCGGAGGTCGTCGACCCGCCGGATGCCGAACTCGTAGCGGGAGTCCGTGGACCAGCCCGCGCGCACGACGTCGGTGATCCAGTGGTGTGCCTCGGCGTGGCCGTAGGGCACCGGTACCGGTGTGTACGCGACGACGTCGGGGTCGTTCGCGTACGCGATGACGTCCTCGGTGTCGGCGGGCAGCGGCACGGACAGCACCAGGCGATCGGTCCGGAGGGTCACGGGGTCCACGTGCCGAGCCTAGCCACGGGTGGGTGCGCGGTAGCGTCGGGGACATGACGTTCGACGCGATCCCGTTCCCGGTCATCGACGGCCACAACGACCTGCCGTGGGAGCGCCGCGAGACGCACGACTCCGGGGTCGAGGGCATCGACACCGAGGTCGACTCGCTGCACACCGACCTGCCGAAGCTCCGCGCCGGTGGGGTCGTCGGGCAGTTCTGGTCGGTCTTCGTCCCCGCCGACGAGCCGGACCCGGTGCGGACCACGCTGCAGCAGATCGACCTCGCGCACCGGATCATCGAGCGGTACTCGGACTCGCTCGCCCTGGCGCGGACGGCGACCGAGGTGCTGGCAGCCGTCGAGTCGGGACGGATCGCGTCGCTGCTCGGCGCCGAGGGCGGGCACTCCATCGGGGATGACCTGGCGGTGCTGCGCGACTTCGCCCGGCTCGGCGTCCGCTACATGACCCTCACGCACAACGACGACACCCCGTGGGCCGACTCGGCGACGGGTTCGCGTCCGCACGGCGGGCTGACCGACCGCGGCCGCCAGGTGGTCGCCGAGATGGAGCGCATCGGCATGCTCGTCGACCTGTCGCACACCGCCCCCGCGACCATGCGGGACACCCTCGACGTCGCCACGCAGCCCGTCGTCTTCAGCCACTCGTCCACCGTCGCCGTCGACGACCACCCGCGGAACGTGCCGGACGACGTGCTGGCCCGGCTGTCGGACAACGGTGGCATCGTGATGATCACGTTCGTGCCGAAGTTCGTCTCGCGCGCCTGGGCGGACTGGGAGGACGCCGGCTCGGTGGGGGAGCCACCGCTCGTGACCGTGTCGGACGTGGCGGACCACGTCGAGCACGCCCGTGACGTCGCCGGTGCGGCGCACATCGGCCTCGGTGGCGACTACGACGGCACTCCGGTGCTGCCACCGGACCTGCGCGACGTGTCGCGGTACCCGGTGCTCGCGGCCGAGCTCGCCCGGCGCGGCTGGGGAGCGGGCGACCTGCGAGCGCTCGCCGGGGGCAACGTGCTGCGGGTCCTCGAGGCGACCGACGAGCGGTTCGCGCGGACGGCGTTCGTGCGCTGACCCTGTCCGTGCCGCCGACGTGATGCTTCCGAGCCCCAGCCTCCTGTCTGTCCCGGGGAAGCGACTCATCCCCGCGAACAGTCGGCGGCACGATGTCGCTTTGGCGGGGCAAGCTGCGGCGGACGTCCGGCGAGAGCACGGCGGTGGACAGGACCGCCTGGGGTCCGGTCGCTAGGATCGGGCGCACACCGCGCCTCCAGGATGTGGGACGCGACCTGACCCGAAGAGGACGGACCAGATGAGCGGCACCATCTACGACAACATCTCGCAGGCGTTCGGCAACACCCCGCTCGTCAAGCTGAACCGGCTGCCGAAGGCGGGCGGCGCCGAGGTGCTCGCGAAGCTCGAGTTCTACAACCCCGGCGCCAGCGTGAAGGACCGCCTCGGCGTCGCGATCATCGACGCGGCCGAGCAGTCCGGCGACCTGAAGCCAGGCGGCACCATCGTCGAGGGGTCGTCGGGCAACACCGGCATCGCCCTCGCGCTCGTCGGCGCGGCCCGCGGCTACAAGGTGGTCATCACGATGCCGGAGACGATGAGCGTCGAGCGTCGTGCGGTGATGCGCGCCTACGGGGCGGAGATCGTGCTCACCCCGGGTCCCGAGGGCATGAAGGGCGCGGTCGAGCGAGCTGCCGCGATCGTCGACGAGACCCCCGGCGCGATCCTCGCCCACCAGTTCGAGACCGCCGCGAACGCCGCGATCCACCGGAAGACCACGGCGGAGGAGATCCTGCGCGACACCGAGGAGCACGTCGACGTGTTCGTCGCGGGTGTCGGGACCGGTGGCACGATCACCGGTGTCGGTCAGGTGCTCAAGGAGCGCGTGCCCGGCGTGCAGATCGTCGCGGTCGAGCCGAAGGACTCCCCGCTCCTGACCGAGGGCAAGGCCGGACCGCACAAGATCGCGGGCATCGGCGCGAACTTCATCCCCGAGGTCCTCGACCAGTCCGTCATCGACGAGGTGTTCGACGTCGAGCTCGACGACGCCCTGCGCGTGGCGCGGGCGCTCGCGACCGACGAGGGCATCCTCGCCGGCATCTCCTCCGGTGCGATCATCCACGCCGCGATCGAGATCGCCGCCCGGCCCGAGAACGCCGGCAAGCGCGTCGTCGCGATCGTCTGCGACACCGGGGAGCGCTACCTGTCGACGGTGCTCTTCGAGGGACTCACTGCGTGAGTCGTCCCGTCCGACGAGGCGTGCTGCGGACGGTCCGGGAGGACCTGGCCGCAGCACGCCGCGGCGACCCCGCCGCCCGTGGTGACCTCGAGAACGCGATCGTCTACTCCGGGCTGCACGCCATCTGGACCTACCGCCTGACGCACCGGCTCTGGACGGCCACCGGGCTGCCCGGATCGCGGTTCGTCGCACGGGTCATCGGTCAGGCGGCACGGTCCGTGACCGGCATCGAGATCCACCCGGGCGCCCGCATCGGTCGGCGGTTCTTCATCGACCACGGCATGGGCGTCGTGATCGGGGCGACCGCGGTGATCGGGGACGACGTCGTGCTGTTCCACGGGGTGACCCTCGGCGGACGCGGCGGGGACCACGGCCCGGGGGCCCGACGGCACCCGGTGGTGGGCGACCGCGTCGTGCTCGGCGCGGGATCCTCGCTGATCGGGGCGATCACCATCGGGCAGGACTCCGTCGTGGGCGCGAACACCGTGGTGACGAAGGACGTCCCCGCCGGCTCGGTCGTCACCGGGGTCGCCGGGACCGCCCGTCCGAGGTCCGGGCACGAGGGCGTGCCGACGCTCTGAACGCCCCGCCGGATCGACGGGGCGTCCGAGGGTCAGTGCTTCGGCGCGTCAGCGCGTCAGCTCTTCTCGCAGGCGATGCCGTCCTTGTCGCGGTCGAGCTTCGCGTTCGCCTTGTACAGGGCGTCGTCCTTCTTCACCGTGCCCTTGAGCGCACGGGTCGTGGTCTTGCCGCCGGAGACGACCTTGTTCTTCGTGACGGACTTCTTCGCGATGCCGCCCGAGTACACCTTGTGCACCGCGGTGCAGTTGGCGTAGGTCTTCGGTGCCGCCTGCGCGGTGGAGGCCCCACCGACGACGACGGTGGTGGCGAGGACGGCGGTGGCGGCGGCGATGCCGAGGGTACGGATGATGCGCACGGGTTCCCCCTGGAAGGAGTGGGTGATCGCCGGAGCGACCGCCGCGTCGGGTACGCGGCGAGCTGATCCTACGATGTGAACGACGCTCAGGACATGCCCCCGAACAGGTCCGGTCCGCGAGACGCGGTGTCGGGCGTCTCGGGCATGCTGGGTGCATGGACGGCGCGCAGCTGCACGAGATCGCGAGTCGTACGGCGATGGGCCTGCCCGCGGCGTTCGAGACCGAGCCCTTCGGCGAGGGCGCCGTCGTCTACAAGGTCGTCGACAAGATGTTCGTGATGACGAGCGAGCTCCGGGGTGTGCCGATCGTCAACCTGAAGTGCGCACCACCGCACGGCGCCGCCCTCGTCCGCGACCACGCCGAGATCACACCGGGGTGGCACATGAACAAGCGGCACTGGATCACGCTCGCACCCGGTGACGGCATCGACGAGACCCTGGTCGAGGACCTCGTCGCGAACGCCTACGACCTGGTCGTCGCCGGGCTGCCCCGAGCGAAGCGTCCCCTCGACCCGACACGTGGCGGGTGACCGAGCGAGCGGCTGATCAGGAGCGGGCGAGCACCTTCGATACGTCGCGGACGACCTTCGGTGCGAGTCGCTCCCCGGACTCGAGTACGGCACGGGCACGCTCGGGGGTGAGCCCCGCGAAGACCTCGCCGATGGTCACCCCGTGCGCTGGCCGGTGGGTCACGACGACCGGGTCGCCCGCTGCCACCGGGCCGGACTTCACGACCCGCAGGTACGCGCCCGGACGGCCTTCTTCGGTGAAGCGCCGCACCCACTTGTCGACGCCCATCCGGCGCGCGAAGGTGCCGCACGGGATCCGCGGGATCGTGACCTCGAGCTCCAGCGTCTCGCCGATGCGCCACCGCTCGCCCGTGACGGCCCCGGTGACGTCGACGCCCGTGGTCCGCAGGTTCTCGCCGAAGAGGCCCGGCGGGATCTCGCGCCCCAGCGACGCAGCGAAGTACGCGGCGTCCTCGTCGGCGTAGGCGTACACGGCCTGGTCCTCACCGCCGTGGTGCTTCCGGTCGGCCTGGACGTCGGCGTAGAGCCCCAGCGGCCGGACCCGGACCTTCCCCGCGACCGGACGCTTGTCGATGGCGGTGACGCCGATCGTGCCGGAGTCGGGCAGCAGACGGTCGACGCGGCAGACGGCGGTGACGAGCGACATGCCACAACTCTGGCGCAAGTCCGTCGGCACGTGTGACGAACCGCCGGTCCGGTGCGTCACACCGGTGAGCGCCCGACCGGTCGGGCCGCTGCGCGTCGTCCCCGTGCGCAAGCGCGTCCAGCGGAACTCCAACCACCACCAGTAGAAGGAAAGCGTGCACCACCAGTCCCTCGCCGAGCTCGACGACGCGGTCCTCGCCGGCCGGTCGTCCGATGGCGACGTCCGGGCCTTCGAGGTCCTGATCCGCCGCTACACACCGCTCCTGCGCGCCTACGCCCGTCGGACCCTGGGGTCGACCGACGAACTCGACGACGTCGTGCAGGACACCTTCATCACCGCCTGGGACCGCCTGGACCGTCTCGACGACCACGCCAAGGTGAAGTCGTGGCTGATGCGGATCCTCAGCCGGAAGTGCCTGGACCGCATCCGGGCCCGACGGTTCCACGACGACGTCACCGAACTCGAGGTCGCCGCACCCGCCGACGACGCTCCCGACCGGGTCGCCGAGGCCCGCTCACGCGAGGAAGCGGCGGAGACGGCGCTCGCCGAACTGCCCGAAGCCCAACGACGCTGCTGGATCATGAAGGAGGTGCTCGAGTACAGCTACGACGACATCGCCGCCGAACTCGACCTGCCTCCGTCGACGGTCCGCGGACTCCTGTCCCGAGCGAGGAAGAACATGATCCGACTCATGGAGGGATGGCGATGAGCGACCTCGATGCACTCGAACCCGACGACCTCGACGGCCACTCCATCGACGAGCTCGCCGACTACCTGGACGCCGGGATGCAGCCGCCGGACCCGAGCATCGACGGCTCACCCGCGAGCCAGAACGCCCTCGCGGCGATCCTGCGGGTGCGGCACGCGTCGCTCGGATCGCTCGAGGCCGCGGCCCGCGACGAGGCCCCGGCCGACGAGTCCTGGATCGGCGGCGTGCTCGCCAACATCTCGCTGGAGTCCCGCTCCGGACGCGACGTGCCCCTCCGCCCGCAGTCCGAGTCGGAGCGCCCGGTGATGACCGAGGGCGCGATCCGATCGCTGATCCGCCGGACCGGCGACGGTGTTCCGGGCGTGCTCGTCGCTCGGTGCCGGCTCGACGGCGACGTCACCGAACTCGCCGCACCGATCCGCGTGGTCGTCGAGGTCGCGATCGTCTCCGGCCCGTCGATCGTCGCGACGGCGGACCTGGTCCGGACCGGTGTCGCCCAGGCGCTGGCCGAGCAGACCGACCTGCTCGTCGAGGCCGTCGACGTGGTGGTCCGCGACCTGCTCGAACCGGATCCCGACACCGATACCGACACGGACACCGACACCGATACCGACACCGACACCGAGGAGACCCGATGAGCTCCGACGACGACACCCTCGCCGCGGTCGAACAGGCCGTGATCGGCGTCCCCGGCGTCACCGACCTCTACCGTGCGCGCCCGACCGTGGCGAGCACCGTCAGCGCCGTCCGGGGCATCGCGTCCAGCGCGACCCCCGCACGCGTCGTCGTGGACGACGGCGTCCTGCGCGTCGTCATCGGCACCGACGGGTACCGGCCCGCGCCGGAGGTGGCCCGTGCCGTGCACGACGTCGCCCTCGCGGCGGCGTCTGCGCACGGCCTGGCGCTCACGCGGGTCGACGTGCGGGTCGCGCGGGTGGGGTGAACCCGGCTCACTGACGGACGGGAGGCCCGTAGCGGCACCGTGACGGACCTCCCGTCCGACACGCGGTCGCGTCCTCAGCGCACGCGGCGCGTGCCCGGACGCCGCTCGGCGACCTCGAGCACCACGACGATCCCCGCGACGAGCACCGCGGTGGCGACGAGTGAGACGTCCGGCACCGTGATCGTCGCGAGGACCGCGACGGCCAGCACGACGACCGTCGCGTTCCACCCGGCGGACAGCGTTGGCCGGAGTGCGAGCGCCCAGATCGCGAGCACGAACAGCGCGACCGGGACGGCCACGGTCGCCGCGACCGTGGCGTGCGACAGCTCGGCCTCGCCGGCGTCCGCGCTGACCGCGACCTCGATCCCGGCCGGCAGCGCCCCGGCGGCGGCGAACACGACGTAGTGGCCGTAGCCGAACACGAGGGCGCTCGGCAGGTTCCGGATGTGGTCGTGCTGCTCGCGAGAGAAGTAGATCCACCACAGTCCCGCGACGATGACGAGCCCGGCGGCCGCCAGCACGAGCAGCGACGCGAGGTGGTCGGCCTCGGCGATGCCGTCGATGACCGCGTTGGCCGAGGCGACGAGTCCCTCGCCGAGCACGATGAGGGTGAACAGCGCGTACCGCTCGGCGATGTGGTGCGTGTGCCACGGCGTCGTCTCGCCCGTGCCCTCGGCGATCGGCGGGACGAGCACCTCGAGCAGGACGAGGACGGGGAACGCCCACGCCGTCGATCCCTCCGGCAGTGCGAGCATCCCGACCCAGAGCACCTGCACGACGACGATGCCCACCGCGTACCGGAGTGCGGTGCGGCGGTACCGCGGGGACGACACGGCGACGCGGAGCCACTGCGCCACCATCGCCAGGCGCATCACCACGTAGCCGATCACCGGGACCGTGAAGTCGCCCTCGGTCATGGCGGCGTGCACCCCGGCGGCGAGCACGAGCACGCCGGCCATCTGCACGAACGTCGTGACGCGGTACAGCCAGTCGTCGGTGTCGAACGACGTCGCGAACCAGCTGAAGTTCAGCCACGCCCACCAGATGGCGAAGAACACCATCGCGTAGGCCACCACCGCGGAGCTGACGCGCCCCTCGGCCTCGATCTCGTGCAGGTTGGTGGCCGCGAACCCGACCGCGACGACGAACACCAGGTCGAACAGCAGTTCCAGGGGGCTCGCGGCGCGGTGGCGCTCGGCGGGGTCGCGGGGCGCCATCCGGCGCAGTCCGATCGTCGTCACCCGGTATGCCCACAGGACGGACGGCCCCGGGCGGAACCCGGGGCCGTCCAGCGACGATCAGGTGCAGTCGACGCTCAGTAGAAGTTGTTCGCCTGCGAGTGCGCCCACGCCGAGCACGGGGTGCCGTACGCGGCGCTGATGTACTGCAGACCCCACTTGATCTGGGTCGTGGCGTTGGTCCGCCAGTCCGAGCCGACGGTCGCCATCTTCGAACCGGGCAGTGCCTGCGGGATGCCGGTCGCCCCGCCGTCGGCGTTCACGGCCTGGTAGTCCCAGCCGGACTCCTTGGTCCACAGGTTGTCGAGGCACTGGAACTGGTCGGCGCCCCAGCCGTACTCGGAGGACGCCAGCGAGGTGGCCGTCGCCTTGGCGCCGGCGACGGTGTTGCCGGCCGCGAGGGCACGGGCGGCTTCGGCGGCGGCTGCTGCGGCCCGCTGCTCGGCGGCGGCCTTCGCGGCTGCTGCTGCCTTCGCGTCCACGTCCCGCTTGTCCTGCGTCGCGCTGGCCTGGGCGACGTGCGCGGTCGACTCGACGGTCGACGAGATGCGCGTCGTGAGCGCGGCGCCGGACAGCTCCGGGTAGTCGCTCAGTGCATCGACGTGCTGCTCGAGCGACGCCGTGTCGGTCTTGTCGTTCGCGGTGGCCAGCACGGTCTTCGCGGTCGAGATGGTCGCCGCCGCCTGGGCACGGTCGAGGGCGGTGCCGCGCAGGGCCGGCTGGGCCGTCGCGGACGCGCTCGCGGTGCCGGTCGCCATGCCGAGGGCTTCGCCGATGGCGGGCTGCGTGCCGATCGTGAGGGCGCCGCCGGCGACGGCGAGCACCGCGGCGCCGCCGACGACGAGGGTCGCACGGTGGCGGAGCGCCCGGTGGCGCAGGGCTCGGCGCACGCGCCGGCTGGGGGAGTCCAGGGCCTCACGTCGGGTCGAGGCGGTGGTGGTGGGGAGGTCGGGGGTGCGTCCTGGCATCGGTTCCGGTGGTCGGGCGGTTCGTGGTGCGGGACTCCGGGCACCCGGACGCGCGGGTGGCGGTCTGGGGGCGTGACGCTCGTCGGGACGAGCGTCGGTGGGGGAGTCCGGCGAACCGGGGAGGACCGGACGGTGGTGTGGGGCCCGTCCGTCCGCCGCGACCGGCCCTGGGGAGGCCGTCGTCGGGCGAAGCCGACACGATGACCCGCCCGACTGGGTGACGCGTCCAGGATCGCTGGCAGAACCGTCCGTCCACCCGTTGGTAACGGTTCGGTAACGGCCCGCTCGGGCCTAGAACGTGTGAGGTTCCTGAACCCGGTCGCCCTGGGCGACGCGTTCGAGGGCGTCGAGGGCCCCGGCGATCGCCGCGACGTCGGACTCGCCGAGCTCCGCGATGAGCTCGGCCACGATGCCGGTGCGGTCGGACCGCGCACGTTCGACCGCCTCGATGCCCTCGGCGGTGGCCGAGACCATGAAGGCGCGGCCGTCTCGGGGATCGGCTTCGCGCTCGATGAACCCGCGCTGTTCGAGCTCGGTCAGGATGCGGGTCATCGTGGGCTTCGTGACCACCTCGATCCGCGACAGGTCGCCCGGACGCAGGGGTCCTTCGCGCTGGATGGTGGCGAGTGCGGACACGATCCCGTACCCGAGCGAGGCCGAGTCCGTCCGTGCTCGCCGGTTGATCCGTCCGACCGCCGCAGCCAGACGCGCGGCGACCTCGGTACGGTCCGTCGATCGAGGACTCATGTGCTGCTCCGGGTGGGCGATCGGGTGGTCGCCAGCGATGCTATCGGCTCGCCGGACGCCCAGTCTGGGAGCGTCGTGCGCGTCGGTCACGGGCCTGGACGGGGTGTCCGGGAGGCCCGGAGAACGTCCTCCGCCCGCCTCGCGCCGGCGAGACGGGCGGGTTCCTGTGCGTCGGTACAGTCGGACTCAGCGCTTCTCGCCCGGCAGCTGGTGGATCGCCTCGGTCGCGAGCTCGGCGGCGACGTTGTCGCCGGACTCGGTCGCGGCGCGCAGCCGGCGGAAGTCCTCGGTCATGCGGTCCCAGTCGACGAGCTCGTCGAGGTTCGGCAGGCGCAGGCGGAAGGCCAGGCCGTCCATGGTGTCGCGGCACACACGCTGCAGGTTCTCGTTCCCGCACTCGGCGACGTAGAGCGCGAACACGTCGAGCGCGTCGTGGTTGACGGCCGGCACGTCGTGCGACTCGAGCTCGGCGATCGTCTTGTCGAGCTGCGCCAGGATCTTCTTGCGCGCACCGGCGCCGAGACGCGGCACCGCGAGGCGGACGACACCGCCGAACAGCACCCCGAGGGTCTGCATCGCCTCGATGACCTCGGCGGGGTCCGGCGTCGTGACGCGCGTGTACCGGTTCGGCGCCATCTCGATGAGGCCGGCGCGGGAGAGCTGGCTCAGCGCCTCGCGGATCGGGGTGCGGGAGACGCCGAGCCAGGCGATCAGCTCGTCGTCGTTGAGCCGCTCGCCGGGGACGAGGGTGCCGTCCATGATCGCGTCGTGGATCTTGTGGCGGACGGTGTCGCGGAGCAGCTGGTGCTCGGTCGGGGCGCTGCGGGGGACCGGCATGCGTTCTCCTTCGATCGGGGCGCGGTCGGTGCACGCGCACCGATCACCGTACCTGATATGAGACCGGCGTTCCGCTCGGTTCAGCGCGTGTCCCCGGGGGGTCGGTCGCCGGCGTCCAGCATGCCGACGGTGACCGGGTCCTCCTCGCCGTCGAACCAGCGGTCGAGCACCGCTGCGAAGGGCTCGGCACCGGTGGCCGCCCGGCCGAACAGCGTCATCGAGGACCGGAGCTTCAGGGCGTCCGTCCCGCCCAGGAGTGCCTCTGCCGAGGGCGCCGGCGCGTCCGTGACGACGGTGGCGGCGGTCCGCAGCCGTTCGCCGAGCACCGGGTGCGCCAGGTACGCACGCGCCTCGGCGAGTCCACGAACGCCGAAGTGCTCCGCGGTGGCGCTCCGCCCGAGGCCGGCGAGTTGCGGGAAGACGAACCACATCCAGTGGGAGGTCTTCCGCCCGCGCCGCAGTTCGGCGAGGGCGTCGTCGAGCACGCCGTCCTGCGCGCGCAGGAAGCGGTCGAGGTCGTACCGGACGGGGTCGCCGGTCGTGTGGTCGATCACCGGACGACCCCGCCCCAGGCGTACCGCACCGTGGTGCCGTCGACGACGAGCAGGGAGTCCGGTGCCCGGTCGAACAGCCCCGGCATGCCGACCGCGTCCGGCAGGTCGCCCTCGAGTCGGTCGAGGCGCGCCGACCGGACCGTCAGCGGTGGGTGCTGTCGCTGCCAGAACAGCGTCTGCGCCAGGTACCGGGCGTGGATCCCGGCCCGGGTGGTGAGCTCGGCGGCGAGCGGCGTGTCGACGACGTCGCCGGCGGTCACCCGGATCGAGGCCGCGTGCCGGGGCCTGGTCGTGCCCGATGGCCGTTCCTGCCGCAGCGACCGTGCCCAGCGCACCGGGTGCAGGGCACGTGCCGGGTGCCGGACCGACCGGTGTGCGACGACCTCGCCTCGGCGGCGGGACCGGGCGTGCGCGAAGGTGTACGGCACCCCGAGCAGCGCGTGTGCGGCGACGATCGCCGGCACGTTCGCGGTGTCCACGGTGCGGTAGGCGACGCCGCGACGGCCCTGGTCGTCCACGGTCAGGACCTCGACGGTGACCTCGGTCATGCGGCCGAGGCGACCGGCGGAGGGGAACGGCGGCACCCGGGTCTCGCGGAAGACGTACGCCGTCAGCCCGACCCAGGCGCTGCCGTCGACCACGTCGGGACGCGTTCCCCGTGGGACGAGTCGCGTCAGGGCGTCGGGGTCGTGGCGCCAGTGCGCGAAGACGATGTCGTCCCACGCGTGCTGGGTCACCGGGCGGTGCAGCAGCGGCACGGCCGCACGCGTCCAGGACGGCTGGCTCACCGCTTCGGCGCGTGCCGGCCGACGCGGACGGCCCACAGGACGAGCGGGGCCTGCAGCGGGAGTCGCAGCACCGAGACGAGCCGCATCGCCCGGGTCGATCGCGGGCTGTCGAGCAGGTCGTTCGCCATCTTCACGTTGGCCGGGAAGACGGCCGCGAACAGGGCGGCCGCGGCCCACCCCGAGGCCCGACGTGTCGCCGGGAACGCGAGCCCCGCGGCGATCCCGAGCTCGGCCACGCCCGACACGACCGTCGTCAGCCGGGGCGGCAGGGCGTCCGGCACGATCCGGTCGTAGTGCCGCGGCCGTGCGAAGTGGGTGACGCCGGCTCCGCCGAGGAGCACGGCGAGGAGGCCGGCGGTCCGGGTGGCACGTCTGATCCGCTCACGTCGTCGCATCGCCCCATCGTGCTCGCCGGTCCTCGGAATCAGGTCAGTGCGGTCGCGACGAGGTCGAGGACCGCCGCCGCCACCTCGGCCTTCGTGCCCGAGGTCTCGCGGACGACCTCGCCGCCCGGCACCAGGACCTCGATGGCGTTCTCCTCGCGCTCGAACCCGGCCGACCAGCCGACGTGGTTCACGACGAGCAGGTCGGCGGGCTTGCGGGCGATCTTCGCCCGTCCGAGCTCGATGCGGGCGGCGCGGTCGGGCTCGGTCTCGGCGGCGAACCCGACGATGACCTGCCCGGTGCGCCGCGCGGCCACCAGGTCGGCGAGCACGTCGGGGTTGCGCACGAGTTCGAGCGTCATCCGCTCGCCCTGTGCGTCCTTCTTCAGCTTCTCGGCGAGCACCTCGGCCGGCCGGTAGTCGGCGACGGCTGCCGTCATCACGACGACGTCTGCCTCGGCCGCCGCAGCGTGCACGGCCTCGGCGAGTTCGAGCGCGGACCCGACCGGCACGACGGTCGCGTCGATGCCTGCGGTCAGGCCGGCCTCGACGTTCGCGGCGACGACGGTGACGACGGCGCCCCGGGCTGCTGCGTCGGCGGCGATCGCCAGGCCCTGGCGACCGCTGGACCGGTTGCCGACGAAGCGCACCGGGTCGAACGGTTCGCGGGTGCCGCCCGCGCTGACGACCACCCGGACGCCGGACAGGTCGCCCTGGTCACCACGTGCCCGGGCGCCGGACGTCGGCACCCGGTCGCTGCCGGTGCGTCGACCCGCCGCGTCCGGTCCGTCCAGCACGGCGAGCGCTGCCGTGACGATGTCCTCGGGGTCCGCCATCCGGCCGATGCCCGCGTCGTCGCCCGTCAGTGCGCCCACCACCGGTCCGACCAGGTGCACGCCGCGCTCACGCAGGACGGCGACGTTGGCCCGGGTCGCGGGGTGCTCCCACATCTGCGGGTGCATCGCCGGTGCGACGACGACGGGCGCGTCGGTGGCGAGCAGCGTCGTGCCGAGCAGGTCGCTCGCCAGGCCGTTCGCCATCCGCGCCAGGGAGTCCGCGGTCGCCGGGGCCACCACGACCAGGTCCGCGCGACGGCCGAGGGCGACGTGGCGGACCTCGGAGACGTCGTCCCAGACACTCGTGGTGACGGGGTTGCGGCTGAGCGCCTCGAGCGTCGGCAGGCCCACGAAGCGCAGCGCCCCCTCGGTCGGGACCACGTGCACCTCGTGCCCGCGCTTGACGAGGTCGCGGACCACGCCGACGGCCTTGTAGGCGGCGATGCCCCCGGTGATCCCCACGATGACGGTCAGGGCGCGCTCTGCTGCTGCGTTCACGTCGCTCACGCTACCGGGGGCACGTGCGAGGATCGACGGCATGTGCACCGTCGTCGTCCGCGTCGACCCCGGGTCCGTGTGGCCCGTCACCGTGCTCGCCCTGCGGGACGAGTCGCCCGAGCGGCCCTGGGACCCGCCGGCGGCGTGGTGGCCGGACCGCGACCCCGGGGTCCGCGGTGTCCGCGACCGTGCTGCCGGCGGTGCGTGGCTCGCGGCCTCGGACCGCGCCGGACTCGCGGTCGTGCTGAGCCGCGGCGAGCCGGTGCCGACCGCCGACGGGACGTGGACGACCCGGGGCGTGGTGCCGGTCGACGCCGTCGCCGACGACCTGTTGCCCGGACACGACGGCACCCTGCCGACCACCCGCGCGTTCAACCTGGTGCGGGCGACCGCCGACGGCGCAGCGGTCCTGACCTGGGACGGCACGCGGGTCCGCACGACCGAGCTCGGCCCGGGTGTGCACATGGTGACGCACGGTGAACCGGACGACCCGTCGTCGCCGCGCATCGGCCGCTGGCTGGAGGCCTTCCGCGCGGTCGACGCCCCGGTCGGTCCGCCGGTGCTCGGGCCGTTCGACGAACTCCGCTCGGTGGACGCCGGCGACGACGCCGGGGACGGGTGGGGCGGGTGGTTCGGCGTCCTGGCCGAGTCCGCTGCGCTGCCGAGTAACCACCCCGACGCGATCCTCCGCGACGCCCACGAGGCCGAGGGGCACATGACCACGCTGTCGATCGTCGCCGCGGCGATCGGCGCGGACCGCACGGTCCTCCAGCACGCCCGCCTGACCGAACCCGGTCGGCTGGACGGGTCCGTGGAGCTGCACCGCGTCTGACGTGGGCGGCGCGCCGGATGCGCCACGGGCCTCCCGGCCGCGCCCCGCGCCCCGCGCGAGTCCCGCCCCGCCCCGCGCTCAGAGCGGCGGACGCGTCCCGGTGAGGTCCTCGGCGACGGCCCAGAGCGAGCGGGCGAGGTCCGCGCTCCGCGCCGAGCCGGGGATCGAGACGGCGGTCGTCGGTCCGGTCAGGCCGAAGGGGCCGGCCGGCCCGTAGTACGCGCCGCCGACCGCGTTCGGGCCGACCGCGGCGTAGAGCAGCGGCTCCGTGCCCTGCTCGACCGCCTGCGTGAAGGGGAGCGCACGGTTGCTCGACCGCACCGGCTTCGCACGGCCGAGCGAGCGGCCCGCCGACTGCAGGTTGGTGCGCGTGTAGCCGGGGTGCGCCGCGGTGCTGACCAGGGTGCGGTCCGCCTCGACGGTCAGCCGGTGCAGGTGCAGCGCGAGGAGCAGGTCGGCGAGCTTCGACTGGCCGTAGGCGCGCCAGCCGTTGTAGCCGCGTTCCCACTGCAGGTCGCCGAAGCGGATCCGACCGGGGATCGCGGCGAGGCTCGACATCGTCGTGACCCGCGGTGCCTCGGCGCGGAGCAGCGACGGCAGCAGCAGGTTCGTCAGCGCGAACGGGCCGAGGAAGTTCGTGCCGAACTGGAGCTCGAAGCCGTCGACGGTCTCGAACCGCTGCGGTGGCGCCATGACGCCGGCATTGTTGACCAGGACGTCGATCGGTCGGTCCTCGTCGACGATGCCCGCGGCGAAGCGGCGCACGCTTGCCAGGTCCGCCAGGTCGAGTTCGCGCACCTCGACGTCGGCCTGCGGGTGGGCGGCGCGGATCTCGGCCGCGGCGGCGTTGCCCTTCTCCGTGCTGCGGACGGCGACCACGACACTGGCGCCGGCGGCGGCGAGGCGGGTCGCGGCTTCCTTCCCGGTGCCGCTGTTGGAGCCGGTGACGACGATCCTGCGTCCGGTCTGGTCAGGGAGCTTCGGCATGCGGGCGACCGTACACGCGGGCGCTGGCCGTGCCAGCCTGGCCGCGCTGGCCGTGGCGGCTGGCCGGACTGCCCCGGTCGTGGTAGGTTGATGCAAACGCATGGAAATGCGATCAGGAGGAACCATGAGCAACGCATTCGGCACCGACCGCCCCTCGGACGTGCCGCCGCCCGCACCCGAGCGGATCGGCCCCGTGCAGCTCGGCATCGACACCTTCGGCGACGTCACCGAACTCGCCGACGGCACGCTGCAGTCCGACGCGCAGAGCATCCGCGACGTCGTCGACCAGGCCGTTCTCGCCGACCAGGTCGGCATCGACTTCATCGGCGTCGGCGAGCACCACCGCGCCGACTTCGTGGTGAGCGCGCCCGAGGTCGTCCTCGCCGCGATCGCCGCACGCACCGAGCGCATCCGGATCGGCTCGGCCGTGACCGTGCTGTCCTCCGACGACCCGGTCCGCGTGTACGAGCGGTTCGCCACCGTCGACGCGATCTCGAACGGTCGTGCCGAGGTCATCCTCGGCCGCGGCTCGTTCACCGAGTCGTTCCCCCTGTTCGGCTACGAGCTGAGCGACTACGAGGTCCTGTTCGAGGAGAAGCTGCAGCTCTGGGCGGCCCTGCGCGGCGGCGACGCCGTCACGTGGTCCGGCACGAAGCGCGCCGGCCTGGTCGACCAGGACGTCTTCCCGAAGCTCGAGCACGGCGCCATCCCCACCTGGATCGGCGTCGGCGGCTCGCCGCAGTCGGTCATCCGCGCGGCGTCGTACGGCCTGCCGCTGTTCCTCGCCATCATCGGCGGGCAGCCCGCGCAGTTCGCCCCGTTCTCACGGCTGTACCGGCAGGCGCTCACGCAGCTCGACCTGCCGCAGCAGCCCATCGCAATGCACTCGCCGGGGTTCATCGCCGCGACCGACGAGGAAGCCGCCGAGCGCTACTGGCCGTACCACAAGGCCGTCACCGACCAGCTCGGTCGGGAGCGCGGCTGGCCGCCCCTCGACGTCGCGGGCTACCGTGCCGGCCTGTCCGCCGGGGGCTCGCTCTACGTCGGGTCGCCCGAGACGGTGGCGCGGAAGGTCGCCCGGAACATGCGGATCCTCGGCGCCTCGCGGTTCGACATGCGGTACGCGACCGGTCGTCTGCCGCACGAGGACATGCTGCGGTCGATCGAGCTCTACGGCACGCAGGTCGCGCCCCGCGTGCGCGAGCTGCTCGCCGAGCCCGTCCCCGTCCCGTAGGCGGTCGGCGCGGTCGGCCGGGAGGCCCGGGTCGACTCCGTCGGTCCGGCTCACGGGGGCGCCGGGTACGGTCCACGGCATGCCGTCACGTCCCAGCACCCCTCCCGTCGAGCGCCGGTTCCGCGGTCGGATCATGGGCGCCGGGACCACCTCCGGCGTCCGGATCGTCGTCGGGATGTGGGACCGCTCGCCCTTCGGCGCGTTCACCGACGTGTTCCTGGAACTCCCCGACGGCACCAGCGTGCTGCTCGCGCCGGACGAGATCGTCGCCGCGTACGTCTCCGGCACCTACCGCTTCGACACCGTCTCCGTGGTCGACGTCCGGGCGCGACGGACGGCCCGCGGGCTGGAGCTCGACGCCGGCGCCCTGCAGGTCTCGGTCGACGTCGGCACGATCTCGCCGCTCGGACGTCTGCTCCGCATCGTGCCGAAGCCCGTCGCCCGTGATCCCCGTTGGCTCGCCGCCATCGACCCGATCGCCCGGCTCGTCGCACCCGGGTCCGGCACCGCCGGTTCGGCGGGGAACGGCCGGCGCGAGTACTACGGCGTGACCGGGGCGCACGACGTCACCGGCGTGCGCGGGACCTGGGCGGGGGAGCCCCTCGGAACGCTCGCGCCGCTCGACCCGCCCGTCGCGTTCGGCTTCGCCTCGATGCCGCGGGTCCCGCAGGTCGTCGATGTCGAGACCACCATCCGTGAGCCCGCCTGACCCGTTCCGTGCGGGTGCATCTTCCGTCGATCCACCACCGGATCGACTCGTGGAGTGTCGCTCGTTGCGCATGCATCCAGTGCGTGTGCATGTTCCGACGATGCACGCGGTGATCGTCTGGTGGCGTGTCGATGTGTACGGACGCATGATCCGCACCGGACGGGGCGCGGGCCCTGCGAGCCGGCCACCCGCACGTCCGGACGTGCCCGCGGGCGCCGACGCGGGCCTCCCGGTCGGGGTGGTGCCGTCGCGTGCCGGACGCGCCCAGCGTGGAGGGGCACACTGGCGGGAACGGTACGGCCCCGCCGGACCCGCGGTCGAACGTCGGGACGGGTGGGGCGCACGACGCAAAGGAGCATCATGACCGACACGCAGACGGACCAGCGCGCCGCCATCTCGGACATCGTCCACGGCGCCCACACGGCACTGCTCACCACGGTGAGCGAGGACGGGAGCCTGCACGCCCGGCCCCTCGCCGTGCAGGACAAGACGTTCCACGGGACCCTGCGGTTCCTGGTGCAGGACGGCAGCGAGAAGGTCGAGGACATCGCCCGGAACCCGCACGTCAACGTCGCCATCGAGTCGCAGGGCGGGTACCTGTCCATCGCCGGGACCGCGACCGTGACGCAGGACGACTCGGTCGTCGACGAGCTGTGGTCCCCGTTCGCCGAGGCCTGGTTCCCCGAGGGGCGTCAGGACCCGTCGATCCGGCTCCTCACCGTCGAGGGGGTCTCGGTCGAGTACTGGACCCAGGACACCGGCCCCGTCGGCAGCCTGGTGCAGATGTTCAAGGCCGCGCTCGGCAAGCAGAGCCAGCCGGACACCGGCGACCACGGGACCGTCGAGCTGTAGCGGCGCACGTCGGGGCCGGTCGGGGTCCGGGTCCGGGGCCGACGCGGAACGACGAACCCGTTGTCGTACGACAGCGGATTCGTCGTTCCGCGTCGGACCCGCCGCCGGAACCGCCGTCGGCGACCGCTACGGGGGCCCGAGCAGCCAGAGCACCGCGACGAGCACCGGCTGCCCGGCCAGTGCCGCGGTGACGAACGTCCACCGCATCCAGGGCTTCGCGACGAGCTCCGGCGACCCGAACAACGGCGCCAGGGGCATCAGCAGCCGCGGGGTGGAGGCCATCGGCAGCGACACCGCGAAGATGTACAGCGCGTAGGCGGCCGAGTACAGCACGGTCGTCGACCCGAGCCGCTTCGTCGACCGGCGGAGCAGCCAGATCGGGAACCCGACCAGCAGGAACACCACGATGAGGATCCCGCCGACGCCGAGCCAGCGCCCCGCGATGAGGAACCACGGCGACAGCGGCACGAAGTCCACGCGGCCGATGAAGTTCACCCACCAGGACATCTCGGTCTCGAGGTAGGCGTTCGGCGTCCCGGTCACGTGCGACGCGATGACGGGCCACGCGAGTCCCGCCGCCACCATCACGACACCAGCGGCGACGACCTGCACCTGTTCACGGAGCGGGAACGTGTCGAGCACACGCCCGGTCCCACGGCGCGCCCGGACCCACCGCACCAGGGCGATGACCCCGAGCACGAGCGGTACGGCCAACGCACCCGGACGCGTGAAGGCGGCGGCGACCCCGAGCACGGTGAGCAGCCCGTACCGCCGACGCTCCAGGGCCAGCAGTGCGCCGAACGTGAGCGCGAGGAACATGCTCTCCGCGTAGCCCACCTGCAGCAGGAACGACAGCGGGCCGCACGTGAAGAAGAAGACCGCCCACATCGCCGCGGCGTTGCCCGCGCGGTCACGGACGAGGCGGTGCAGCAGGTAGGTCGCCAGCAGGCCGGCGAGGACGGAGATGAGCGGTGCGCCGACGGTGAACGGCAGCCCGGTCGAGGCCGTGAGCATCCGGATCGTGAACGGGAAGGCCGGCAGGAAGGCCCAGGCGTTCTGGGCCACGTTGCCGAGGGCGTCGACCGGCAGCACGTCGGGGTAGCCGTGCAACGAGATCTGCTCGTAGTACTGTCCGTCCCAGGCGGTGAGGAACGCCGTGAAGCCGTGCTCGTTGCCCCAGATGGCGTTGTCCGGCATCGCCCTGCCGATGAGCGGGTACGCGAGCGCCAGCCAGAGCGTCGACACGATCCGGCCGCCGGTCCAGACGAGCAGCACGGCCGCCCACGCCGACAGGGAGGTGACGGTGTCGAGTGCGCGGCGCCGTCCGCTCGCGGCGGTCCCGGTGACCGCGCCGTCCAGCCGGCTCACGCGCGCGCTCGGCGGCGTTTGGGCAGGGAGGACGGCACCCGGCCAGGGTAGTCGCCCTCCACCTGGGTGGTCGGTGCGGCACCCCGGACGGGAGGCACGCCCCGCGTTCTGCAGTGCGGAAAGCGTCGGTCGTGTGGTCGGCGCCACCGCACGGCCTCCGCCTAGCCTGGAGTCTCCGCCGACGACCGACGAACCCAGGAGCAACCGTGCCGAACCCCACCGCGCCGAAGACCGCCATCGTGACCGACGACGCCCCGAAGCCCGCCGGACCCTACAGCCAGGGCATCGTCGCCAACGGTTTCATCTACACCGCCGGGTTCGGCCCGCAGGACCCCGCCACCGGCGCGATCGCCGACGACGTGGCCGGACAGACCGCCCAGGTGCTGGCCAACGTCGCAGCGGTCCTCGCCGAGCACGGTGCCACCCTCGACGACGTCGTGAAGTCCACGGTGCACCTCGAGCACTCCGACCGTGACTTCCCGGCCTTCAACGAGGAGTACGCGAAGCACTTCTCGCAGCCGTACCCGGTCCGCACGACCGTGCAGTCGCACCTGGCGAACATCCTGGTCGAGATCGACGTCGTCGCGGTGCTGCCCAGCGCCTCGTGACGACCGGGCAGGCTGTGTGAAGCCTCACCGGCCCCCGGTGCCTGCTGCTCCCTGCTCGTGGTCGATCCGACCCGGACGGCGACGCAGCCCGGCGCCGGGGGTCGCGTGCGTCAGGGCACCGTCGACGAGCACGGGGACGCCGGCGACGAGGACGTCGTCGATGCCCTCGGCCAGGCGCATCGGTTCGTCGTAGCTCGACTGCGCCGCCACCCGATCGGGATCGACGACCACCAGGTCCGCGACCGCCCCGACCGCCACCGAGCCGCGTCGGCCGAGCCCGAGTCGCTCGACGGCGGTCGTCGACAGGTGCCGGGAGGCCTCGCACCACGTCAGGAGCCCGGTGCGCGCGAAGTCCTGCAGGTAGCGCGCGAACGTGCCGTACGCCCGGGGGTGCGGGTGCGTGCCCACGAAGATGCCGTCGGACCCGGCCGTGTGCCCGGGCAGCCGGAAGAGCGGCGCGAGGTCGTCGGCGGTCCGGGGTCGGGGCACGCGCATCACGGCGGTGACCTGCAGCGCCGAGTCGACCAGGACGTCGAGCGCCAGGTCCACCGGATCCGTCCCGGTCGCCTCGGCGGCGTCGGCGAGGGTCCGTCCCTGCAGCGCGTGGAACTCGGCGGCGGGCACGTGCGACAGCGTGATCTGCTCGGCCCACCCGGTGCCGAGGTCAGCGCGGGACAGCACGCGGTCGAGCACGGCGGCACGGACCGCGGCGCGACCCCCGTCGTCGGCGATCGCGTGGGCGAGGTCCTCGGTGCCGGGCCGGGCGAGGGCCGCGGGCAGGAGGAGCATCGACAGGATCGTGCAGCCGCGCGAGTACGGGTAGGCGTCGAACGACATCGGGGCGCCCTCGGCCTCGAGCGCGGCGAGTGCGGTCACCGCGAGGTCGACGGGGGCGTGCAGGTGGGAGACGTGCGCCCGGACACCCGACCCACGCACGATGGCGGCGATCTCGTCGAGGCCGGCGCGGGCGTTGCCCTCGTAGCCACCGCGCATGTGCGAGACGTACAGGCCGTCGACGGCGGCGACCTCGGTGCAGAGCGCCGCGAGCTCGGCGGTGTCGGCGAACAGGCCGGGGACGTAGTCGAGCCCCGTCGCCAGACCGACCGCTCCGTCCGCGAGGCCGTCCCGCACGAGCTCGCGCATCGCCGCCAGCTGTGCGCTGTCCGCCGGCCCCGGGTCGTCGCCCATGACCTGGTGACGGACCGTGCCGGCGGGGACGAGCGTCGCGACGTTGATCGGGGTGGTGCCGTCGTAGGTCGTCAGCAGCCCGTCGACCCCGCCACCCCGGTACGCCGGGTGGGGGCCGTCGATGGCGGCGAAGTACGTGGCGGCGTACGAACCGTCGCCCGGGGCCGGCCCGACGCCGTCCTGTCCGGTCACGATCGTGGTCACGCCCTGCCGCAGGAGCGCGAGCTGCACCCCCTCGTCGAACACGAGCGAACCGGCGTGCGAGTGCGCGTCGACGAAGCCCGGCAGCACCAGGCGACCGTCGCAGTCGATCACGTGCGCGCCGACGGGGGCGTCGAGGTCCGGGCCGAGGGCGCGGATCACGGCGTCGGCGACGAGGACGTCGGCGCGCACCGGAGCGCCGTCCACGCCGAGCACGGACCCGCCGCGCAGCAGGACCGGACCGCCGGTCGTGCTCCCCGGGACGGTCATCGGTCGAGCGCCGCGACGAGGCGGCCGGCCCGCGCACGCAGGGCGTCGAGGTCGCCCGAGGTCAGCGCGTCGCCGACGAGCGGGGAACCGAGCCCGACGGCGACCGCCCCGGCGGCCAGGTAGTCCGCGGCGTCGTCGACCCCGATGCCACCGGTCGGGATCACGTCGACGAAGTCGAGCGGTGCCATGACCTGCCGCAGGAACGCGGGTCCGCCGAGCTGCGCCGCCGGGAACACCTTCACCGCACGGGCACCGAGCCGCCACGCGCGGACGATCTCGGTCGGGGTCGCGGCACCGGGGTACCAGCCGAGGCCACGCTCGTGTGCGCGCTCGCCGAGTTCGGCGTCGAGGTGCGGGCTCACCGCGAACGATGCTCCGGCCGCGGCGGCCTCGTCGAGCTGGCGGACGTCGAGCACGGTGCCGACGCCGATCGACGCCGCGGAACCGTACCGCTCGACCGCCCACGCGATGCCCTCGCGCCACCGCGGGGTGTTCGTGGTGATCTCGATCGCGGTCACGCCGGACTCGACCAGGGTGGCGACGACGGCCTCGACGTGGTCGCCGGTGCCGCCGCGGAGGATCGCGATCGCCGGTCCGGCCTGGTGGCGGTGCCGCGCACCGGCGTGCTGCTCGGTGCTCGTGGTGTCGTTCGTCATGGTGCGCTTCCTCGAGTGGTGGTGTTCGGCAGGCACGGCGTCAGCGGTCGACGCGGTCGTGCACGGCGTGGTCGGTGTCCGACGGGTCCGGAGCGTGGTGCAGGGCCTCGGGGTCCGGGCGGCGCCAGTCGCTCTCGACGGTGCAGGCGAGTGCGCCGGCGTCGGCGGCTCGGTCGAGCGCCTCGGCAGGGTCCGCTCCGCCCAGGCTCGCTGCGAGCCACCCCGCGACGAAGGCGTCACCGGCACCGACCGGGTCGACGACGCGCACCGGGGTCGCGGGTCGCCGGAGGAACACGCCGTCGATCGACGCCACGGCACCGCGGGAGCCGAGCTTCACGACCGCGCGGCCCCGTCCCAGTGCGGCGAGCTCGTGCGCGAGCGATTCCTCGTCGGCGTCGGCGTCGTGCTCGTCACGGCCGAGCACGAGCCGTGCCTCGTCGTCCCCGGCGAAGACCACCGCGGAGCGGGCGGCGACGGCCCGGTACCGGTCACGTGCGGTGTCGGCGCTGATGAGCTTCGGCCGGTGGTTGACGTCGAAGGACACCGGCACGCCGGCGGCGGACGCCCGGTCGAGGGCCGCGGTCACGGTGTCCCGCGCGGACTCGGAGAGCGCGAGGGTGATGCCCGTGACGTGCACGAGCGCCGCCGTCTCGACGATGCTGCCGGGCAGGTCGGTCGCCGTCAGCGCCGACCCGGCCGAACCCCGGCGGTGGTAGGTGACCCGCGTGCGGCCGTCGAGCAGCCGCTCCTTCATCATGATGCCGGTGGAGCGTTCGGCGTCCGGGACGGCGAGCACGTCGACGCCTTCCTTCCCGATGTCGGCGGTGACCCGGTCGCCGGCGGGGTCCGTGCCGACCCGACCGAGCCACGTGGCCGGCACCCCGGCGCGGACCAGACCGATCGCGACGTTGCTCTCGGCTCCGCCGGTGTCGACCCGCATGTGCTCCAGGTCCGGCACCGCACCGACGTCGCGCCCGGTCAGGAGCAGCATCGTCTCGCCGAACGTCAGCACCGAGCCGGTCACCGGGCACCCCGCGCGAGTGCGAGCTGCGCCGACGAGGACCCCAGCGCGACCGAGATCTCGTGCGCGGTCCGCACGACGCCGTCGCCGAGTTCGCGGACCGCGGCTGCGGGGAACCGCGACGCGAGCCCCGAGATGCTCATCGCGCCGACCACCTGGTTCGCGTGGTCGAACACCGGGGCGGCGACGCACCGGATGTCCGGTTCGTTCTCGCGGTCGTCGATGCCGTACCCGCGACCGTGCGTGCGGTCGACCTCGTGCCGCCAGCGGTCGTCGTCGGTGATGGTGTGCTCCGTCATGACCTGGGCCGGTTCGGCGAGCACGCGGTCGAGCAGTTCCGGTTCGCCGAACGCGACGATCGCCTTGCCGGAGGCGGTGTTCCGCATGGGCAGGCGGTTGCCGATGCGCGACCCCATCCGCACCGTGCCGCGGGTCTCGACCTTGTCGACGTAGACGATGTCGGTGCCGTCCGGCACCACGAGGTGGCACGTCAGCCCGGTCTGCTCCGCGGTCCGGCGCAGGAACGGTGCGGCGGCGGAGCGCAGGTCGATGCCCTCGAGGTAGCTCTGCCCGAGCAGCAGGGCGCCGAGCCCGAGCGTGAACCCGGCGTCCGGGGTGCGGCGCAGCAGGTCGTTCTCGAGCATCGGGGCGGTCAGCCGGAGCACCGTCGACTTCGACGTGCCGAGCTCGGTGGCCAGCACGGACAGGCTCACGGACACCGCGCCGCTGCGGGTGCGGTCGGCGATGCAGTCGAGCAGGCGGAGCCCGCGGCGCAGCGACAGCGCAGCGTTGCGCGCGGGTCCGTCGCCGTCGGTCGGCACCGGGACAGCGGTGGTCGCGCGCATCAGAACCACGTCGCGATCGTCCGGAGCACGGTGTCGTCGTCGGCGAGCACGTGCACCTGCCGCCACTTGTCGAACACCGTGCAGGGGTGCGAGATGCCGAACACGACGACGTCGCCGGGCGTGAGCTCGGGGGCCCCGTCCGCCAGCGCCAGGTAGCAGTGCTGGTCGTCGAGGCGGGTGACGGTGACCGCCCCGGGTGGTGGGACGACCTGCGCGGCGCCCGCCGTGCCTCCTGGCCGGACCGCCCGCACGACCGGCAGCCCTTCGTCGAAGGAGATGTCGCGCTTCCCGACCGCGACGAGGGCGAGCCCGGGCTCGGGGCAGGACGTGACGCGTCCCCACACCTCGATCGCGGCGACGAGCGATCCCTCGGCCGGGTGCCGGCCGAACGGCGTGCGATCGGCGTAGAACCCGTCGTCGTGGGTCAGGTACGCACCCGAACGCAGCAGCACGTCGAGGTCGTCGGTGCGTCGCGCCACGGCGTCGACGACGGCGTCGAACCAGGCGCTGCCGCCCATGCTGAGCAGCCCGCGACCGTCGACGAGCCCGCGGACGTCCTCGGCGACGTCGAGCACGCCGTCGACGTACCCGCGTGCAGCGTCGACGCCGGGCAGACCGCCCTCGTACCCGGAGACACCGCGGAGCGCGAGTCCGGCGTCGTGGGCGAGGCGCGCGAGGGCACGCGCGTCGTCAGGGGAGCGGACCCCGGTGCGGCCGCCCGGGAACCCGAGTTCGACCAGGACGTGCAGCTCGCCGCCGACGGCCCCCTGTGCGGCGACCGCGGCGGTGACACCCGCGGCGGAGTCGACGTAGCAGAGGACGTCGGCGTCCGGGTCGACCGTGCGCCGGGACGCGAGCCAGGCGAGGCCGGCGGGGTCGAGGACCTCGTTCGCGACGAGGATGCGGTGCACGCCGTGCTCCCACGCGACCATCGCCTGCTGGACGGATGCGACCGTGACGCCCCAGGCCCCGGCGTCGATCTGCCGCGCGGCGAGGTCCGGCGCCATGTGGGTCTTCATGTGCGGCGCGAACAGCAGGCCGTGCCGGTCGACGTAGGCCTGCATGACGGCGGTGTTGTTCGCCAGGGCGGACTCGCGCAGGGTCATCACGGGCAGGTGGGCGTGGTCGAGGACGTGGTGCGGCGTGCTCGCTGCCGGATCCCAGGCGCCCTTCGTGGTCACGGTCCCGGTCGTCGTGTCGGCGTCGGTCATCGGTGGGCCTCCTGTCGTCGCGCTGCCCCCACGCTCCCGCTCGGCGGACCGCCAGGGCAACGCGCTGGTGCGCATCATTCTGCAATGCACAACAAGGCGGCGGAAGCTTGCGACGCGGATCGTCGCGTGACGCCGCGGTGGGCATAGCCTTTGACGCGACATGGCGACGATGACGACGACACCCAGACGACGGACGGGCAGCACGGCGGTCGCCGTGCTCGTGGCGGGCACCTTCTTCATGGAGCTCCTCGACGGCACGATCCTGGCGACCGCAGCACCGGCGATGGGACGCGACCTCGGCGTCGACTCCGCCGCCGTCGGCGTCGCGATCACCGCCTACCTGGTCACGCTGGCGGTCTTCATCCCCGTCTCGGGCTGGCTCACCGACCGGATCGGGTCCCGCACGGTCTTCGCGGGCGCGATCGCCCTCTTCACGATCGCGTCCGCGCTGTGCGCGATGTCGACCGGCCTCGTCGACCTGACGCTCTGGCGCATCCTGCAGGGGCTCGGCGGTGCGCTCATGGTGCCCGTCGGCCGGCTCGTCGTGCTGCGGAGCGCCGGCCGCGAGCAGCTCGTCACGGCCATCGCGATCCTGACCTGGCCGGCGCTGGCCGCGCCGATCATCGCCCCGTTCATCGGCGGCGTGCTCGTCGACACCCTCACGTGGCACTGGATCTTCCTGATCAACATCCCGCTCGGCGTCATCGCGTTCGTCGCCGCGCTCGTGCTCGTCCCGCAGGAGCGCGCGGCGCAGCGCGTGCCGTTCGACTGGTTCGGGTCGTTGCTGGCGTGCTTCGGCCTCGGGTCGCTCGTCGTGATGGCGTCCCTGCTCGCGCTCGACGTCATCCCGGTCCTGGCCGTCATCGTGTCCGGCGTCGTCGGAGCCGTCTGCTGCTGGTTCGCGATCCGGCACTTCCGCCGGGCACCGCACCCGATCATGGGACTCGAGGCGTTCCGGCTCGAGACCTTCCGGGTGTCGCACGCCGGCGGCAGCCTGTTCCGGCTGGCGGTCTCCGCGGTGCCGTTCGTGCTCCCGCTGCTGTTCCAGGACGCCTGGGGCTGGAGTGCCGTGCTCGCCGGGTCCGCCGTGCTGTGGGTCTTCGTCGGCAACCTCGGTATCAAGCCGATGACGACCCCGTTCCTGCGCTGGTTCGGGTACCGCCCGGTGATCATCGTGTCGAGTGCGATCGCGGCGCTGACCGTCGTCGCGATGGCCTTCATGACCGAGGACACCCCGTTCTGGCTGCTGGCCGTGCTGCTCGTCGTCAGCGGAGCCGCCCGTTCCGTCGGGTTCACGGCGTACAACACCATCGCCTTCGCCGACGTCGAGCAGGCCGACATGACCCCCGCGAACACCCTCTCGTCGACGCTGCAGCAGACCGCCGCCGGCTTCGGCGTCGCCGTCGCCGCGGTCGTCATCCGTGCGGCCGGTGGGCTCGGTGGCGACGGCCCGTACACCGTTGCGTTCTGGGTCATCGCGGCGCTGCTCGCCGTCGCGTGCGTCGAGGGCATCCTGATGAGCCGCACAGCGGGGGACACCGTCCGCCCCGCCCGCCGGGTCCGCGCCTGATCCGTCCCGTACTGCGCAGCGCTGCCGGTTCCGTGCGGCCGCGCGCACGCCCCGCGGGGCTGTCCGTTTCCGTCACGGTCACACGCGTGAAACCCGACAGGCGTTACAGTCTCAGCATCCGTTTGCGAACGCCGAGTACGGTTGCCGCGGCAGGGTGACCCGGACCACCCGGACAGGAAGGCAGCATGGCCGCGCCAGAACAGCAGAGCACGATCGCCACCGACGCAGGCGTGCCGCCCACTGCCCTCCGGGTCGTCAGCTACAACCTCCGCGAGCACACCGCGAACGGTGAACTCGCCGCCCTGGCAGAGGCCTCCGACGCCGACGTCATCTGCGTGCAGGAGTGCGACAGCAACGACCTGGCGCCGTCGATCGGTGGACTCTCGCTCGCCGCGTCGACCCGCACGAACCGCCTCGGACTCGCCATCTACAAGCGCGACGACCGCTTCGAGGTGCAGGACTTCAGCATCCACTCGCTGCAGAAGTCCCTGCACGACCGGGTCCTCGCGCCCGCGCACGAGCGGCTCATCGCCATGCACCTGCGCGACAACGAGGCCGACGCCGAGGTCGTCGTCGCCTCGTTCCACGCCTCACCGCTGACCGCGACGAACTCGCTGCGCCGCAAGCAGATCGAGGCGGCGCACCAGTTCCTGCGCGAGCTGGCGAAGGACGTCCCCGCCGTCATGGTCGGCGACTTCAACTACCCCTGGTTCCAGACGAACCTGCGTCGCAAGATCGAACAGCACGGCTTCGCGCTGTCGCTCTCCGACCAGCCGACCTACCTGCGCTACCGCAAGTTCACGGGGCACTTCGACTTCGCGACGAGCGTCGGGCTGCACATCGCCGGGGTCGAGACCCTGCCGGCGGGCATCTCCGACCACCGTCCGATCCTGGTGCGCGCGCACTACGAGCACCCCGGAGCGACCGGCACCGTCGAGACCGTCGAGTCCCCGGCCGCCTGACCCGCCCCGCGCCGCCCCGCCCCGCTGCTCCCGAGGTTCCAAAATCTCGGAATCTCGGCGCTCGCAGCGCGCGTTCGTGGAACCTCGGCGGATCGCGTGCGGCGAGTCGTGGAACCTCGGCGACCGGGGCCGGGCGGGGACGGCGGCGTCCCAGACCGGTCCCGTCGAGGGCGCATTCCGTCCCGCCAGCTCGTATCCCGAGCTTCCGAGATTTCGGAACCTCGGTCGCTGAAGCGCGCGTCCATGGAACCTCGGCGGACGTGAGCGGCGCGTCGTGGAACCTCGGCGGATCGTGTGCGGCGAGTCGTGGAACCTCGGCGGATCGTGTGCGGCGAGTCGTGGAATCTCGGCGGATCGTGTGCGGCGAGTCGTGGAACCTCGGCGGATCGTGTGCGGCGAGTCGTGGAACCCCGGCGGACGTGAGCGGCGCGTCGTGGAAGCCCGTGACCGCTCGGCGGACGACGCGGGGCGCGCCCGCGACACGGCACCGCACTGGAGGCCCGGTGCCGGTTCCAGGAACCGGCACCGGGCCTCCAGGCAGTCACGTCCACGGCACGTGCCGAGCACGCAGCACACGCCGCCCGCGCCCGCGCCCGCGTCAGCGACGCAGGGTCGCGCGCGCCAACCGGTTGCCGACGAACTGGCCGAGCTGCACGATGACGACGATCGCCGCCACCGACACGTAGACGATCCACCAGTCGTACCGCTGCGAGCCGTAGGTGATCGCGTACTCGCCGAGTCCTCCGCCACCGATCAACGCACCCTGCGCCGTCATGTCGACGATGCCGATGTAGATGAAGGTGTAGCCGAGGATGAGCGGCCCGAGGCCCTCCGGGATGAGGACGGTCAGCAGGATCGAGACCGGGTGCGCGCCCGACGCCCGCGCCGCCTCGACGACGCCGGGGTCCACCGCGAGCAGGTTCTGCTCGACGATGCGCGACACCGCGAAGGCCGCTGCCAGCGAGATCGCGAACGTCACCGCGGGGACGCCGATCGTGGTCTGCACCACGATGCGGGACAGCGGGGCGATGGCGGCGAGGAAGATCACGAACGGGATCGGCCGGACCAGGTTCACGACGACGTTGATGATCGTGTACGCGGTGCGGTTGCCGAGCAGGTTGCCCGGTCGGGTCGCGTAGAGCAGCAGTCCGAGGGCGAGCCCGATGATCCCGGCGATGACGAGCGACACGAGCGACATCACGATGGTGTCGCGCATGGCGGCCAGGAAGACGTCGAACGTGTCGATCACGCTCTGGAACGAGTTGTTCACGCGGCGGCCTCCTCGTCGGTCGTGACCCCGTCGGCGCGCAGCGCGGCGACGGCGCGGTCGACGGCGTCCGGTGCACCAGCACCGTCGGCGGCGACCCCGCCCGCGGTCAGCTCGTAGGTGAGCGACCCGATCCGCCGCTCGCGGATCTCGCCGACCCCGCCGTAGACGAGCTCGGCGGTGACCCCGGCGGACCGGAACACCGCGTCGATCCGGTTCTGCAGCCCGGCCTCGTCGGTGATCTGCACGGTCACCAGGCGCCCGGGGTGCCGTTCGCGCAGGCGAGCGAGCGTGTCCGGAGACGGGCGGTCGTGCAGCGCGGTGCGGACGAACCGCTGCGCTGCACCCGTCTTCGGCGTGGAGAACACGTCGTAGACGTCCCCGACCTCGACGACGCGTCCCTGCTCCATCACGGCGACGCGGTCGGCGATCTGGCGGACGGCGTCCATCTCGTGCGTGATGACGATGATGGTGACGCCGAGTTCCTTGTTCACGCGGCGGAGCAGCCCGAGCACCTCGGAGGTGGTCTCCGGGTCCAGAGCGCTGGTGGCCTCGTCGGCGAGCAGCAGGTCGGGCGACGCCGCGAGGGCCCGGGCGATGCCGACGCGCTGCTTCTGCCCACCGGACAGCTGCTCCGGGTAGGCGTGGGCGCGTTCGAGGAGCCCGACGAAGTCGAGCAGCTCGGCCACGCGACGGTCCCGTTCGTCCTTCGGCACACCGGCGACCTTGAGCGGGTACGCGACGTTGCCGGCGATGGTGCGGGACCGGAACAGGTTGAACTGCTGGAAGATCATCCCGATGTTGCGACGCGCCAGACGGCGGTCCCGCTCGGGGATCGCCGTCAGTTCCCTGCCGGCCACGGTGACGGTCCCGGAGCTGGGGAGCTCGAGTGCGTTCACCAGACGGACCAGGGTGGACTTGCCGGCACCGGAGTACCCGATGACGCCGAGGACCTCTCCCTGGTGCACGTCCAGGGAGACGTCCTCGACGGCCACCACGGTCTCGCCGGTGTCGGCGCGGCGGTAGTGCTTCGAGACGCCGCGGAGTTCGACGAGGACCGGCACTACTCCGCTGCCGCCTTCGCGTCCGACTCGACCGTCGCGAGCTCCTTCTGCAGCGAGGCAGCGCTCTCGTCGCTCGGGACGGCGTCCGGGTAGTCCTTCGCGAAGACCTTCTGCACGGCGTCGTCCTGGAACAGCTCCGCCAGGTCGAGGTACGTCTTGTTGTCCTTGTCGGCGTCGCGGACGGCGAAGACGTTCACGTACGGGGCGGCCGAGGCGCTCTTGGGGTCGTCCTGGAAGATCGCGTCCTTGGTGTCGAGCCCGGCCGAGGTGGCGTAGTTCACGTTGACGATCGCACCCTCGACGGAACCCTGCTGCAGGGCGTTGGCGGTCTGCGAGGCGTCGAGCGTCTGCACGTCGACCTTGTGCGAGGTGATGTCGGCCGTCGTCGAGAAGGCGTTGCCGCCGTCCTTGAGCTCGAGCAGGTCAGCGGCCTGCAGGACCAGGAGTGCACGCGCCTCGTTGATGGCGTCGTTCGGGATCGCGACCTTCGCGCCGTCCTCGAAGTCGGCGACGTCGGAGACCTTCGTCGAGTACAGCGGCAGCGGGTAGACGGCCGTCGCGCCGATCGGCTGCAGGTCGTCGTCCGAGGTGACGTTGTAGTTCGCCAGGTACTGGATGTGCTGGAACTGGTTGATGTCGATCTGCTTGTCCTTGAGCGCAGGGTTCGGCAGCGAGTAGTCCGAGAAGTTCTGGAGCTTCACGGTGACGTTGAGCTGCTCCTTGGCGGCCTGCACGTACGTGTTCCAGTAGGGCAGCGACTTGTCCGAGACGCCGATGGTGACGGTCTTCGGCGCAGCGTCACCGGCGGCAGCGCCACCGCTGTCGCCACCGGAGCGCACGACTCCGACGATGACGGCGACGACGATCGCCACGACGACGATGACGGCGGCGATGATCCAGCCGATCGGGCGCTTGCCCTTCGGCTTCTCGGGCAGTGCAGGGGCTGCGGACATGCTGGTGCTCCTCGTGGGCCGTGCTGTGCGGGGGAGCCGCGGTGGTCCGCGGCGTGGAGTCGAGTGTGACGGGAGCGAGTCCACGGTGCGAGTTCCGTTCCGCCGTGTTACATCGCCGTCACGGGGTCCCTTGGTTCACTCGGTACGTGCGCAGCATCGAACTCGTCCTCGACGGCCCCTCGGACGCAGTGGTCCGGGCGCTCTGGCAGACCCTCGTCGCCGCGGAGCTGCCGAGCCTCGGCCACTCGGGCACGAACGACCCGCACGTCACGCTCGTGGCCGGCGAGGCCCTCCCCGTCCCGCCGGACCTCGACGTCGCGGTGCCCGAGACCGTGCGAGTCGCCGGCGTCCTGCTCTTCCCTGCCGGCCCCGGTCGACACGTGCTCGGCCTCGGTGTGGTCGTCGACGAGCCACTCGCCCGCTTCCACCGCGCGCTCGACGCCGCCGCTCCGGGATCGCTCGGCTCGTCGCGACCCGGCCACTGGGCGCCGCACGTCACCCTCGCTCGGCGCATCCGCGACGTCGACCTGCCCGCGGCACTCCGCGTCCTGGCCGCGGACGAACCCCTGCCCGAGGTGCTCACCGTGGGCGGTCTCCGCCACTGGGACGGGGACGCGAAGGTGGTCACCCGCCTGCGGTGAGGGCCGTGGCGGGCCGGCACCGTGCCTCCCGGTCGGCCGGTCGGCCGGTCGGCCGCGCGCAGGGGCGTCGGACGGGAGGCCCGGGTCAGGCCCGCAGGACCCGCTCGCCGAACGCGGATGCGAACGTCCGGTCCGGGTCGGCTCGTGCGATCAGGTCGCGGACGTCCGCCACCCGTGGATACAGCTCCGCGATCGCGTCGCCGTCGAGCGAGCTCATCTTCCCCCAGTGCGGTCGCCCGTCGAACGGCGCCAGCCGCGCCTCGAGGTCGGGCAGCAGCGCGGCGACCGCCGCCGGGTGCTTCTGCCAGGTGAACGCGATGCAGAGCACGTCCTCGCCCTGGGTCGGGCTCAACCAGAGCTCGTCGGCGGCCATCGTCCGGAGCTCGCACACGTGCAGGTGCGGTTGGATGCGGTCGGCGAGTCCTCGCAGCGCGTCGAGTGCCGCCGCCGCGTGCCGGAGCGGGACGAAGTGCTCGCTCTGCACCTCGGACCCGTGGCTCGGTACGGACTCGATCGGGAAGTGCGGCAGACGGTCCCACCACGGTCCCACCGAGCCGTCACGCGCCGTGTGGTGGCCGTCGCCGGGGGAGCCGGGCAGCCGGGGTGCGCCGAACAGGTCGTCCGGCACGGGGACGTCGTCCGCACCGGCGGGCACCCGGGACTTCACGAGTGCCTCGCTGACCTCGTCGCCGAACACCGTGTAGGCGCACACCGAGTACCCGGCGGCGTGGACCTCGGCGACGTGGTCGGTGAACGTGCTCCACGGGAACGGCCCGTACGAGTCCTGTCGCATCCGGTACGCGGGCTCGAGGTCGAGCGTGACGCGGGTCACGATGCCGAACAACCCGAGGTGCAGGACGGTGCCGGGGAACGCCGGGTCCGAGCGGTCGACGGTCCGCAGCGAACCGTCGGGTCCGAGCAGGTCGAGGGACCGGACCGCGGTGGTGAGCGAGCCGAGGGTGGTGCCGGAGCCGTGGGTGCCGGTGGCGACCGCGCCGCCGACGGAGATGTGCGGGAGCGACCCCATGTTGTGCAGCGCGAACCCGGCGCGGTCGAGGTCGGGGGCGACGACACCGTAGCGGGTGCCGGCGCCGAGCGTCGCGGTCCGACGGTCGGGGTCGACGACCAGGTCGGTCGGGACGGCGGTCAGGTCGAGCAGGACCCCCGGGGCGTCGGCGGAGTCGTTGAACGAGTGCCGCGTGCCGAGTCCGTGCACCCGGGGGGAGCGGGCGACGACCTCGGCGGCCTCGTCGATCGAGGCCGGACGCACGACCCGCTCGGCCGTGTAGGTGACCGTGCCGGACCAGTTCAGTTCGCTCGCCGTCGACCGCATGCCGCCCACGATGCCACGAGGACCCGTGGGCGGCACCGCGGTCAGTGCACGGGCGGGGGTGTCGGCGCGCCCTCGGGCACCGCCGGGCGGGTGACGAAGACCGACGCCAGGATGCCGAACAACGAGATCACCGCGCCGACCAGGAACGCGGTCTTCACGCCCGAGGCGGTCGCAGCGGCCACGGCGTCCGCACCTGCACCGGTCGCTGCGGTGGCGGCGCCGATCGTGAGCAGGGTGACGAACAGGGCGGTGCCGGCGGCTCCGGCGAGCTGCTGCGCCGTGCCGAGGACGGCGCTGCCGTGCGAGTAGAGCTTCGGGGGGAGCCCACCGAGTGCCGCCGTGAACAGCGGGGTGAAGGTGAGTGCCAGGCCGATGCTCAGCACGGCGTGCGCCCCGAGGACGAACCACACGCTGGTGTCCACGCCGACCGTCGAGAGCGCCCAGAGCACCGCGCTGACGATGATCGAGCCGGGGATGAGCAGCACGCGCGGGCCGCGACGGTCGTAGATGCGCCCGACGACGGGGGAGAGGAGCCCCATGAGCAGCCCGCCGGGGAGCAGCAGCAGTCCGACGTTCAGGACCTCGAGCCCGAGGACGCGCTCCAGGTAGATCGGCAGCAGGATGAGCGTGCCGAACATCGCCATGAAGCTCAGCGCCATCGCGACGATCGGGACGGTGAAGCCGCGGGTCTGGAAGGTGCGCAGGTCGAGGAGGGCGCTGTCGGTGCGCTGCAGGCGGGTCTGCCGGACGATGAACAGCGCCAGGGCGACGGCGCCGACGACGAGCGCGGTGACCGGGACGAACAGGCCGGTGGTACCGGCTTCGCCGATGCTGGACAGGCCGTAGACGATCCCACCGAACGCGAACGCGGACAGGATCACCGAGAACACGTCGAGCGGTGCCCTGCGGGGCGTCGAGACGTTGCGGACCTTCACCATGCCGAGGACGAGCGCGGCGATCGCGATCGGCAGGACGAAGCCGAACAGCCAGCGCCAGTCGAACGCGTTGAGGATGAGCCCGGAGATCGTCGGGCCGATGGCCGGCGCGACCGAGATGACGATCGAGATGTTGCCCATGATGCGGCCGCGGTGGGCCGGGTCGACGAGGGTGAGCACGGTCGTCATCAGGAGCGGCATCATGATCGCGGTGCCGCTCGCCTGGACGATGCGGCCGACGAGCAGCAGCGTGAACCCGGGCGCGAGCAGGGCGATCAGAGTGCCGGCCGAGAACAGGCCCATCGCCCAGACGAACACCGGCCGGGTGTTGAACCGCTGCAGCAGGAACCCGGTGATCGGGATGACGACCGCCATCGTGAGCAGGAAGCCGGTGGTCAGCCACTGCCCCGTCGCCGCACTGATGCCGAGGTCGTCCATCAGCCGCGGCAGGGCCACACCCATGATCGTCTCGTTGAGGATGACGACGAACGCGGAGACGAGCAGCAGCCCGATCACGAGTCGGGTCTCGGCAGCGGTCGGTTGCGAGACGCTTCCCGTGCGGGGGGCGGAATCGACGGCCTGGGTCATGCGGGAGCTCCTGGTGGATCACGACTGGTGGAACGAGGTGGCGCGGAACGCGCAGACAGGGCAACCGCCTGAGTGGATTCGATTATTCCGCTTCGCGCCGACATCCGCAGGTGGACGGTCGGCGCGACCGGGTCAGTGCAGGATCGCGAACCCTTCGGCGTCGCCGTGCGGCACGACCGGCCGGAGCTCGACGTCGGTCACGGTGGCCGACGGCGGTCCGCTCCGCAGGCACTCCATCAGGGTCTCCACGGCGACCGACGGTCCCTCCGCCTCGACCTCGACGGTGCCGTCCCAGAGGTTCCTGGCGTACCCGACGAGGTCGAGCCCGTCGGCCTTCCGTGCGGTCCAGTACCGGAAGCCGACCCCCTGGACGGTCCCCGACACCACGGCATGCATCCTCGTCACCGTCGTCATGAGCCTCACCGTATCCAGGCAGGGCGTCCCGGAGTTTTCGGCCGCGTGACGATCTGTTTCCGGTTCGTGACGACCGGCGGCCCTCAAGGGGCGCGGCGCGGCGCGCTGCAGTGATAGTGTCATCGCAACCCGAACACTTCGGGTCAACATGACACGAAGGTCCTCCATGGACGAAGCAGGCATCCGCGTCGCGGTCTCGACCGTGATCGTCGCGCTGCGCCCGCACCCCGACACCGGGGCGCCGGCGCTGTGGATGCCGCTGGTGCGCCGGATCGCCGAGCCGTTCGAGGGGTCGTGGGCGCTGCCCGGCGGCTGGGTCGGTGTCGACGAGGGCCTCGAGGACTCCGCCGCCGCCCGCCTGCGCGAGACGACGAACGTCCAGCCGCGGTACCTCGAACAGCTCTACGCGTTCGGCGACGTCGGACGCTCCCCGAGCCGGGTCGTGTCGATCGTGTACTGGGCGCTCGTGCACCCGGACGAGGCGAACGTGGTGCCGGACGACTGGAACGTCCGCTGGTTCCTCGCCGACGAGCACCCGCCGCTCGCCTTCGACCACGACCGCATCGTGGAGTACGCGCTCTGGCGGCTCCGCACCAAGATGTCGTACTCCCGCATCGCCCAGGCCTTCCTGGGGGACCGGTTCACCCTCGCCGAGCTGCGCGGGGTGTACGAGGCGGTGCTCGGGCGCGCGCTCGACCCCGCGAACTTCCGTCGGCAGGTCGAGAAGACCGACGCGATCCTGCCGACCGACGAGACCACGAGCGGGGGCCGGCACCGTCCGGCCCGGCTGTACCGCTCGAACCCACACCTGGCCTACGCGGACAACGGCCCGCTGCAGCAGGGCACACCACCGCAGAACCGACAGGAACCACCGTGTCCATCGCGACGACCATCGAACTGATCTCGAACGGCAAGGCCGCCGGCAGCACCTGCACGCCCGACCTCGCCGTGCCCACGTGGGACTTCGACTCCCGGCCCGGGTACGGCCCCGGCTCGTCGATGACCGACGTCATCCCGACGAGCGCACCGCGGCAGGGCGTGCTGCCGGACGAGTACAAGACCGCGCCGACCGACGAGCTGCACGAGCGCATCGAGCGGGCGAAGGCCACGCTCGGCGACCGGGTCGTCGTCCTCGGACACTTCTACCAGCGCGACGAGGTCGTCCGGCACGCGGACTTCCTCGGCGACTCGTTCCAGCTCGCCAACGCGGCGCTGACGAAGCCCGACGCCGAGGCCATCGTGTTCTGCGGCGTGCACTTCATGGCCGAGACCGCCGACATCCTCGCCCGCGACGACCAGCGCGTCATCCTGCCGAACCTGGCAGCGGGCTGCTCGATGGCGGACATGGCCGACATCGACAGCGTCGAGGCCGCCTGGGCCGAGCTCACCGCGGTCTACGGCACGGAACCCGACGTCGACGGCCGGGTCCCCGTCATCCCCGTCACCTACATGAACTCCGCCGCCGACCTCAAGGCCTTCTGCGGGCGCAACGGCGGCATCGTCTGCACCAGCTCGAACGCCGCGACGGTGCTCGAGTGGGCGTTCGAGCGCGGCCAGCGCGTGCTCTTCTTCCCGGACCAGCACCTCGGCCGCAACACCGCCAAGGCCATGGGGATCAGCACCGACCTGATGCCGATGTGGAACCCCAGGAAGCCCCTCGGCGGCAACGAGGCGAGCGACCTCGAAGCGGCGAAGGTCATCCTCTGGCACGGCTTCTGCTCGGTGCACCGTCGCTTCACCGTGGACCAGATCGAGCAGGCCCGACGCGAGCACCCCGGCGTGCAGGTCATCGTGCACCCGGAGTGCCCGATGGCCGTCGTCGACGCCGCCGACCACGCCGGCAGCACGGACCTGATCCGGAAGACCGTCGCCGCGGCCACCGAGCCGACCACGTTCGCGATCGGCACCGAGATCAACATGGTCAACCGGCTCGCCGCCGAGTACCCGCAGCACACGATCTTCTGCCTCGACCCGGTCGTCTGCCCGTGCTCGACGATGTACCGGATCCACCCGGGCTACCTCGCCTGGGTCCTCGAGGCACTGGTCCGCGGCGAGGTCCTCAACGAGATCGTCGTGCCCGCCGACGTCCAGGCCGACGCGAAGGTCGCGCTCGAGCGCATGCTCGCGGCCAAGCCCCGCGGCTGAGCCCCGAGCCCCGAGCCCCGACCCGAACGACCGAGGGAGACCACCGTGCACGTCGTCATCGTCGGCTCCGGCATCGCCGGGCTGACCGCAGCGATCCGTGCCAGCGCCGTCCACGACGTCACGCTGGTGACGAAGGGCGCGCTCGCCGACAGCGCCACCGCGTACGCCCAGGGCGGCGTCGCGGTGGCACTCGGCGCCGACGACTCTGCGGCACTGCACCAGGCCGACACCCACGTCGCGGCCGCCGGCAGCGCCGATGCCCGCGCCGTCGAGGTGCTCTGCACCGACGGCCCCGCCAGGGTCCGTGACCTGCTCGCCCTCGGCGTGCCGTTCGACCGCTCGACCGACCCGTCGTCCCTCGACCGGTACGGCGACGACCTGGCCCGCGGGCGCGAGGCCGCGCACGGCCGCTGGCGCGTCGTGCACGCCGACGGTGACGCGACCGGTGCGGCGATCGAGCGCACCCTCATCGACGCCCTGCACCGTCGACACGTCACGATCCTCGAGCGCACCTGCCTCACCGACCTGGTCGTCCGGGACGGCGCCGTCGTCGGGGTCGACGTCCTCGACCTGCTCGGTGAACCCCGACGGATCGACGCCGACGCCGTCGTGATCGCCTCCGGGGGAGCGGGACACCTGTACCGCGAGACGACCAACCCGCTGGTCGCGACGGGGGACGGCGTGGCCGCAGCGTGGCGTGCCGGGGCGGTCGTCGCGGACCTGGAGTTCGTCCAGTTCCACCCGACCCGGCTCGCGGTGCCGGACGGCGGGCTCGTCTCCGAGGCCGTCCGCGGCGAGGGGGCCGTCCTCCGCGACGCGCGCGGACGCCGTTTCATGACGGCGGTGCACCCCGACGCCGAGCTCGCCCCGCGGGACGTCGTCGCCCGCGGCATCGCCGCCGCCGTCCGCGACCAGGGCGGCGCGCCCGTGCTCCTCGACGCCACCGGACTCGGCGCGGACTTCCTGACCGGACGCTTCCCCGGACTGACCCGGGCCACCCGCGCGGCCGGCTTCGACTGGACCCGACAGGGCGTCCCGGTGTCCCCGGCGGCCCACTACTCGATGGGCGGCATCGCCACCGACGCCGAGGGGCGTACGAGCCTCCCGGGGCTCCTGGCGATCGGCGAGGCCGCCTGCACCGGGGTCCACGGCGCGAACCGACTGGCCTCGAACTCCCTGCTCGAGGGACTCGTCTTCGCGGTCCGCGCAGCGGACGCGGTCGCCGCACCGCGACCCGGCCTGCTCCGCCTGCGCGGGGACGCCGGTCTCCACGTGACCAGCGTGCCCCGAGCGGCCGACGCGATCCGCGCCTCCCGTCCGACCCTGCCTGGAGGCGCGACCCACCTCGACGACGTCGGTGCCGTCCGAGAGGCGGTCCAGGCCGTCATGACGGAGCGCGTCGGTCTGCTGCGTGACGCGACCGGACTGGCGAGCGCCCGGCGCGACCTCGACGCGCTCACCGCGACCGCCACCGGCGGTGTGCGCGAGCACGAAGACCGCGCCCTGCTCGACCTGGCGCGGCTGGTCGCGCTCGCCGCCGAGACCCGCAACGAGTCCCGCGGTGCCCACGCCCGTACCGACCACACCGACACCGATCCCGCAGCCCCGGCCTCGTACGCCTGGGTCGCCGAACCCGTCGCCGAACGCGCCGCCGTCCCCCAGGAGGTCCCCGCATGACCATCGACCCCGGCACCATCCCGCCGCACGCCCTGCGCCGTGTCATCGAGACCGCGCTCGAGGAGGACGCGCCCTGGGGCGACGTCACCAGCGAGACCCTCATCCCGGCCGAGGCGACCGCGACGGCGACGCTCGCCGCGCGCGAACCCGGCGTGCTGAGCGGTGGGACGGTCTTCGTGGCGGTCATGCACGCGGTCGACCCGTCGATCCGCGCGACCCTGCACGCCGCCGAGGGGTCCGCGTTCGCCGCGGGTGACACCCTCGCCACCGTGACGGGATCGGCCCGTGCCGTCCTCCGTGCCGAGCGGGTGGCGCTCAACCTCTTGCAGCGCATGTCCGGCATCGCCACCGTCACGGCGGCGCACGTCGCCGCTGTCGCGGGCACCACGGCGCGGATCGTCGACACCCGGAAGACCACGCCGGGGCTCCGCGCGCTCGAGCGGTACGCCGTGCGCTGCGGCGGCGGGCACAACCACCGCACCTCGTTGTCCGACGCCGTGCTCGCGAAGGACAACCACCTGGCCGTGCTGCTCGCCGGCGGGATCGGCATCGGCGACGCGATCGCCGCAGCGCGGCAGCGCCTCGGGCACACCGTGCACGTCGAGGTCGAGGTGGACCGCATCGACCAGATCGAGCCCGTCGTCGCGGCGGGGGTCGACACGATCATGCTCGACAACTTCACGCCGGACGAGCTCGAGACGGGTGTCGGCATCGTCGCGGGTCGTGCCCTCGTCGAGGCCTCGGGCGGGGTGTCCCTCGACACCGTCGCGGCCATCGCGGCGACCGGGGTCGACGTCATCTCGGTCGGGGCGCTCACGCACTCGGCCCGAGCACTCGACCTCGGGCTCGACATCGCGGTGACAGCCGGGAACTGATCGTGTTCTACCTGGACCGGGCGGCCACCACCCCCGTCCGCCGCGAGGTCCTCGAGGCGATGTGGCCGTACCTGACCGGGGTGTTCGGCAACCCGTCGTCGACACACGGCGTCGGGGACGACGCCGCGCGCGGGCTCGCGGCCGCACGGGCGACCGTCGCGGGCGTGCTCGGCTGCCGGCCGGCCGAGGTCGTCTTCACCACGGGCGGGACGGAGGGCGCGAACACCGCGATCAAGGGGATCGCTCTCGCCGCCCCGCGCGGACGCCACGTCGTCACGAGTGCGATCGAGCACGAGGCCGTGCTCGAGAGCTGCGCGTACCTGGCGCGGTTCCACGACTTCGAGGTCACGGTCCTCCCGGTCGCGCCGGACGGCCTCGTCGACCCGTCGGTGCTGCGGGCGGCGCTCCGGCCGGACACGACGCTCGTGTCGATCGCGCACGCCGACAACGAGGTCGGCACCGTGCAGGACGTCTCCGCGCTCGCCGCGGTCGCCCACACGGTCGGCGCCCGGTTCCACACCGACGCCGTGCAGTCCGCTCCGTGGCTGCCGGTCGGGCTCGACGTGCTCGGGGTCGACGCGCTGTCACTGTCCGGGCACAAGCTCGGGGCTCCGAAGGGGACCGGGGTGCTCCTGGTCCGCTCGGGGGTCCCGGTCGAACCCCTGTTGCACGGCGGCGGACAGGAGCGGGGCCGACGTTCCGGCACCGAGGACGTCGCCGGGGCGGTGGCGGTCGCGACGGCGCTCGGGTTTGTGGCCGCCGGCGGAGCTGCTGCCGCCGGTGGTGCTGCTGCCTCTGCTGCTGCTGCTGCCTCCGCCGCCGCGACGACCGTCCGTGACGCCGTGCTCGACGGGGTGCTCGCCGCCGTCCCCGGGGCGTTCGTGACCGGCTCGCGTGAGCACCGGCTGCCCGGGCACGCGTCGTTCTGCTTCCCCGGGGTCAACGGCGAGACGGTGCTGCTCGAACTGGAGCAGCGCGACGTCGTGTCGTCGTCCGGCAGCGCCTGCGCCGCCGGCAGCACGGAGGCGTCGCACGTGCTCACCGCGCTCGGGATCCCGGACGAGGTCGCTCGGACCGCACTGCGACTCACCTTCGACGGTTCCCTCGGCGTCGAGGACGTGCCGGTCGTCGTCGGCGCGGTCGCGGACGCCGTGGCGACGGTCCGCGCACTCGGCTGAGGGGTCGCCCCGGGGTGTACTAGACGTTCTACTCCATGAGTGGGGTCGTGTCCCCCCTTCTGCGGACACGGAATCTGCGCCAGAGTGTCCCCATGGCAAACGTGACGATGACCCGGACACGACAGGACGACCGCTTCCGAGCGGTGCAGCTCCTGCCCGCGCCGGCGACCCTCGTCGCGCTCGCCCTGGCCGCGCAGCACGACCTCGGCACCGCCCCCCTCGGGCTGATCGCCGCCGTCGGAGCCCTCGCGACGGTCGGGAGTGCCCTGCTCCCCATGATCCGACCCGCTGCCGCTCGATCGATGCCCGCACCGATCGAGACGGACCGGTACCGAGAGGACACCGAACACCCTTGAGGTCCGACACCGCCCGGCTCCTCCAGTGACCCGGACGGTGCTCCAGACCGGATGTCGATACCCCTGATCGACATCCGGAGCGGGGCGCGACGTTCCCCCTGTCGTCGCGTCCCGCCACACACCGCGACCCGCCGTGGGCCGACGTCGACCCCCTGTGACGACGTCAGTTCCCCTGCAGCCCACGGCGGGCTCCCGGTGTCTCCCACTCCCGATACCGTCGGGGCATGCCCTCGTACCGCGTGACCCTGGCGATCGGCGCGCTCGCCGTCGGCACCACCCCCGACGCCGTCCTGCCCGCAGCGGCCCGGCTGGTCGCCGAGCACGCCGTGGTCGAGGCCCAGGACGTCCGCCTGCTGCGCGGTGTGCCGTGCGCGGTCGTCCGGTTCGAGTCCGACGACGACGCCACGGCCGCGGTCGTGCGTGACGCGACCGTGCACGGCCTCCGCGACCTCGTCGAGATCCGGTCCGACGTCGTCACGCGCCGCGACGGTGCGCGGTGGATCCCGGTGGCCTGACGGCCGCCGCGCTGGCCGGTGTGCTCGGGCCGTCCGGTGTGCCTGGGCCGTCCGGCGTGCTCGGGCCGTCCGGTGTGCCCGGGCCGTCCGGTGTGCCCGGCCAGACGTAGTCCAGGTCGTCGGGTGCGTCCGGGAACAGCTCGCGGTAGTGCTCCGGTGCCTTCTGCACCAGCTTCGAGCGGTGCGACTCGTGCAGGGCCTCGTCGTCGTTCCACGGCGGGATCGGCACCTCGCCACGCTCGTACGCCGCCAGGTCCTCCGGCACCCGCCCGAGGTCCAGCAACGTCTTCTCCAGACACGTGTCCACGTGCCCGCGCTCGAGCCAGACGCGGCACGTCGCTTCCTGGTACGCCATCAGTGCCGGACGGTACCCGCGCCACATCGCGGTGACCGGGTGGTGCTGCCAGCCGTACCCCGGCAGCGTGAGGGCCCGCATCACCTGCAGGGTCTCGACGCGCTGCTTGCCGAGACGTCGGTCGTCGAGGACCTCGGCAGAGGCCCGGAAGTCGGCGTACGGCAAGAACGTCTGCATGCCGCGGACGGTACCCGCGGGCTCTGGCACCCGACACATGTCGTCACACGCCGACCGCCCCGGTGGCAGGCGTGTGAGCATCGACCGCATGAGTGGAGAACTGGTCGTCGGTGTCAGCGGTAGCCCATCGGACCCCTCGCGGACGTCCACCCTGGTCGCCGCCACGGTGGCCCGGCTCGGGCAGGAGATCGAGGGTGCCCGCACCGAGACCGTCGAGATCGGCCCGCTGCTGGCCGACCTCGGTGCCGCGTCGTCGCGCGAGGCGATGTCCGACCGCACCCGGGCGGCACTCGAGATCGTCGAGGCCGCGGACGTGCTCGTCGTCGGCAGTCCGGCGTTCCGCGCCGCCTACTCGGGCGCGTTCAAGCTGTTCTTCGACTGGATCGGGCAGTACGACCTCGTCGACACCCCGGTCCTGCTGACCGCCACGGGTGGCAGTGACCGCCACGCCCTGCTCGTCGAGCACCAGATGCGGCCGCTGTTCGGCTTCTTCCAGTCCACGACGCTGCCGATCGGGGTGTTCGGCAACGAGCGCGACTTCACGAAGCGCGAGGGCGGCTACGACATCGGCAACGTCGACCTCGAGCTCCGCATCGACCAGGCCGTGCGCCGGGCGATCCCGATCATCCGCGGCGGCTTCGCCACGGCGGGCCTGACCGACGTGCGGCGCCCCGCCGACTTCTGAGCCGGGGCGCTCGGGCCTGGCGCACCCGGGCGTGCCTGGCGTACCTGGCGTTTCCAGGCGTACCTGGCGTTTCAGGGCGTACTTGGCGTTTCCGGGCGTACCTGGTCGGGGCTTCTCATCAGGCACGCCCGACTCGACCTTGCATCGCAGATGTCGTGGGAAGGAACGCCTACGGAGTGGGGACGGTCACCGCACGGTCTCCGTCGTGAGGGACGCGACGTGCACGACCGCCAGGTTCCACGACTTGCCGTCCGCGTGACGCCGAGGTTCCACTCCGGGACGGCAGCGGCGCCGAGGTTCCGAGATCTCGGAACCTCGGCGGGTCGAGAACCGCTCGTGCCGTGCCGTGCCGTGCCGTACGCGCGACGGGTCAGGCGATCAGGGACGCGACGTGCGCGACCGCCAGGCGGTACCCGTCCGCACCCGCGCCGGCGATGACCGCGGTCGCGGCAGTGGCGACGTGGTCGACGTGGCGGAAGGGCTCACGCTTCCACGTGTTCGACAGGTGCACCTCGACGACCGGGACGGAGAGCGCCTCGACCGCGTCGTGCAGCGCGACCGAGGTGTGGGCGTAGGCCGCGGGGTTGATCACCACGGCGGCGAAGTCGTCGAGCGCTTCGTGCAGCCACTCGACGAGCTCGCCCTCGCGGTTCGTCTGGCGGAAGTCGGCGTCCAGCTCGTGCACGGCCGCTTCGGTGTGCACGATCGCCTCGAGCTCGGCGAGCGTCACGGTGCCGTACTGCTCCGGGTCGCGCCGACCGAGGATGTCGAGGTTCGGTCCGTTGAGGACGAGGATGCGCGCCTGGTCGGTCATGGGGCGAGCCTAGCGATCGCGGACGAAGGGGCGCCGTCGGCAGACACATGCCCCGGCTATGTGAACGGTCACAATCCGGTGTAACGTCTCCGTCCGGGTCGGCGGAGTTGTCGACTGCAACACACTGACGTGGAGATGTTGAATGGTTCTCGCTGCAGCGAACGAAGGGATCCGGCTCGACTTGGGCTGGGTCGACTACCTGATGATCATCGTGTACTTCGCGGTCGTCATCGGGATCGGGTTCACCGCCCGCAAACAGGTCCGGACGAGCATGGACTTCTTCCTGTCCGGGCGCTCGATGCCGGCGTGGATCACGGGCCTGGCCTTCGTGTCCGCGAACCTCGGCGCCACCGAGATCCTCGGCATGGCCGCCAACGGTGCCCAGATCGGCATGGCGACCCTGCACTACTACCTGGTCGGCGCGGTGCCGGCCATGGTGTTCCTCGGGCTCGTGATGATGCCCTTCTACTACGGGTCGAAGGTCCGATCGGTGCCGGAGTTCATGCTCCGCCGCTTCGGCAAGGCCCCCCACCTGGTGAACTCGATCGCGTTCGCCGTGTCGAACGTGCTCATCGCGGGCATCAACCTCTACGCCATGGCCATCGTCATCGAGGCGATGCTCGGCTGGCCGGAGTGGCTGGCCATCGTCGTGTCCGCCGGCTTCGTGCTCGTCTACATCACCCTCGGTGGGCTCTCCAGCGCGATCTACAACGAGGTCATGCAGTTCTTCGTGATCATCGCCGGGCTCATCCCGCTGACGATCGTCGGCCTGCACCGCGTCGGCGGCTGGGACGGCCTCAGCAAGGCGATCACCGAGACCCAGGGCGTGCAGCACCTGCAGGCCTGGGCCGGCACCGGCTTCGGCGACGTGACCAACCCGATCGGCGCCAACTGGCTCGCGATCGTCCTCGGCCTGGGCTTCGTCCTCGGCTTCGGCTACTGGACCACCAACTTCACCGAGGTGCAGCGCGCGTTCTCGGCGAAGAACATGTCTGCCGCTCGTCGCACCCCGCTCATCGCCGCGATCCCGAAGCTGTTCATCCCGGCCATCGTCGTGATCCCCGGTCTCATCGCCGCGGCCGTCGTCGGCAATCAGTTCGCCGACGGCTCGCTCACCTACAACGACGCGATCCCGAAGCTCATCCAGATGTACCTGCCGACCGGTGTGCTCGGCGTCGCGGTGACCGGCCTGCTCGCGTCGTTCATGGCCGGCATGGCGGCCAACGTCTCGTCGTTCAACACCGTCTTCACGTACGACATCTGGCAGCGCTACATCAAGCCGAACATGCCGGACGTCCACTACCTGAAGACCGGTCGCTGGGTCACCGTCGTCGGCGTCCTGGTCGGTATCGCGACGGCATTCATCGCCGCCCAGGCGTCGAACATCATGACGTACATGCAGACGCTGTTCTCCTTCTTCAACGCGCCGCTGTTCGCCGTCTTCATCCTCGGTCTGCTCTGGAAGCGGATGACCACCGCCGGTGCGCTGTGGGGCTACGTCCTCGGCATCGTCACGCCGACCATCACCTGGATCGCGTACCTCGTGAACCCGGACCTGTTCGCCACCGCGACCGCCGAGACCCTCTACGGCGCGATCATCTCGTTCGTCACCGTGCTCGTCGTGGGGTTCATCGTCTCGATGTTCACCACACCGAAGGACGAGAAGGAGCTCGGCGGGCTGGTCTACGGCATCGGCAAGATCGACCTGCACAGCGACTCCGTGGCGACCGACACCGCCTGGTACCGCTCGCCCGCCCTGCTCGGCACCGTCGCACTGATCCTGTGTGTCGTCCTGTACCTCCCGTTCCTCTAGGCCCGCGAAGACCCGCGAAGGAGATCTCCCATGAGCGACACCAACACCGCCATGACCGAGGAGCAGAAGGCCGCCCTCGTCCGCTCAACCCGCCGACTCGACCTGCGCCGCATCCTCGGTGGCCTGTTCGTCCTGTACGGCGTCATCGTGACCATCGTCGGCATCGTGCACTGGAACACCGACCCCGAGAAGACCGGTGGCATCCACATCAACCTGTGGGTCGGGCTGTCGATGCTCGTCGGCGGGCTGCTCTTCTTCCTCTGGGACCGGCTGAACCCCGTGCCGGCGGAGGACATCATCGGCCAGGCCGAGGCCGAGGAGCACCAGAAGGCGGCCGGCGAAGGCCGCGACCTCGCGTGACCAGCTGAACTGACCGACGGACGGGAGGCGCGGTGCCGGCTGGCACCGCGACTCCCGTCCGTCCCCGTGCCTGTTGACGGCCGTTCGGCGCTGGTCCTAGTATTGATATGTCGACCGGGTGCTCTCGGTCGGAAGTGATCCCCGGATGTCCTGCAGCCAGCGCGGGCCCGGGGATTTGCGCTGTCCGGACCCGTGCCGCGGGGGTTCCGCGCCGTGATCAGGCCACGATCACCGGCGGCGGGATCTGTCCCGCGCCGTCACCGTGCGCCCCGCAGGCGATGTCGGCGAGCGCGAGCAGCGGCTCGTCCGACGGTCGCACGTGTGCCCAGCGCAGTCGCAGCCCGACGCCTCGGTCGCGGAGTGTCGTGAACATGGAGCGGTCGTCACGATCCCTCGCCGGACCGCGAGACTCCAGCACGAGTGTTCCGACACCGCGCTGCTCGAGTTCCCACACCAGACGTTCCAGGCACCGCCGGCGACGCCGTTCCGCTCGTGCGACCGCGCCGTCGTAGCGGACGACCACCACCTCGACCGCGTGCCGCAGGAGATCGAGCCACGAGATGCGTTGCGCGGGCAGGCCTTCGTACCAGTGCAGCTTCCGCATGCGCCGGGGCGTGCTCCGACGCACGGCGGCTCTCGCATTGTCGGCTCCGGCATCCGCCACGATGACGGCAGCGAGCACGTAGACCGTGTGATCGAGTCCGCCGCCGGGCTCGGACTCGTCGACGTACGCCGTCTGCATCGAGCCAGTATATTGCGTACCGGTTGCTTCGCGGATGAAACGGTTGCGCTTCGTCCTCGGGCGCGCCAGGTTGAGCGTGACGAAAGGAACCTCCCCGTGGACACGATGGTCTTCATCAACCTGCCCGTCACCGACCTCGCCCGTTCGAAGGCGTTCTACGAGGCCCTCGGCTACTCGATCAACCCGATGTTCAGCGACGACACCGCTGCGTGCATCGTGATCAGCGACACGATCTCCGTCATGGCGCTCACCCACGCGAAGTTCGCCGACTTCACCGACAAGACGATCGCCGATGCCGGCACCGTCGAGGTGATCAACTCGCTCACCGCCGGGTCGAAGGACGAGGTGCACCGCATCGTCGACGCCGCCGTCGCGGCCGGCGCGAGCGAGGACCGCGCGCCGATGGACCTCGGCTTCATGTTCCAGCGGAGCTTCACCGACCCGGACGGCCACCGGTGGGAGTACGTGTGGATGGACCCGCAGGCAGCGCAGGACGGCCCGCCGACCGAGTGACCACACGGCGGGAAACGACGGTGTCGGCGGCGCGCGCCAGGATGGTGCCATGAGCTCCGAGCCCGCCGCAGCGCCCCACTCCGACCTGGTGATCGGCGACGACGGCCTCGCCCGGCCCGTGTGGGCATCCACGGACGAGCTGCTCCGCGACTACTACGACACCGAGTGGGGCATGCCTGTGCGGGACGAGCGCGGGGTGTTCGAACGCCTGTCGCTCGAGGCGTTCCAGTCCGGCCTGTCCTGGCGAACGATCCTGGCGAAGCGCCCGGCGTTCCGCGCGGCGTTCGCGGACTTCGACCCCGACACCGTCGCGGGCTTCGGCGAGGATGACGTCGCTCGGCTGATGGCCGACGCCGGCATCGTGCGGAACCGGGCGAAGATTCTCGCGACCATCACCAACGCGAACGCGACGGTCGCTCTGCGGCAGGACGGCGGGCTGTCCGACTTCGTCTGGTCGTTCCGTCCGGCGACGACGCCCGAGCCGGAGTCGTACGCCCAGGTCCCGACGACCTCCGATGAGTCCGTCGCACTGTCGAAGGCACTGCGGAAGCGTGGCTTCGCGTTCGTCGGTCCGACCACGATGCACGCCCTGATGGAGGCGCTCGGCATCGTCGACACGCACCTGCTCGGCAGTCACCGGCGCGGGACCTCGGGCGTCTGGAACTGACCAGGACGCCGACCCCACCGACCGAGGACCCGACCCCACCGTCAGCGACCGCACCGGGCTAGGGTCGCGGCATGAGCACCGATCAGCCGAACCCGCGCGTGCGTCCCGTCCACCCGGTCGATGCCGACGTCGTCGACGTGCCGGCCGACGTGCCCACCCCCGTGCCGGACCCGGACACGGACACTGCCGGGGACTCGGCGACCGAGCCGGGCCACGACCCCGCCGAGGTCCGGATCGCCTTCCTGCTCTTCCCGGACCTGACCCAGCTCGACCTCACCGGCCCGGCGCAGGTGCTCTCCCGGGTGCCCGGCGCACGCGTCGAGTACGTGGCGGCGACGCTCGACCCGGTGCCGACCGACTGCGGGTTCGCGCTGGTCCCGACGACGACCATCGCCGACGCGGGTCCGGCGGACGTCCTCGTGGTCCCAGGCGGTGACGGCGCCTTCGACGCGATGCTCGACCCCGAGGTGATCGGGTTCGTCCGGCGCGAGGCGGAGCGTGCCACCTGGGTGACCTCGGTGTGCACGGGTGCGTTCGTGTTGGGTGCCGCTGGGCTCCTCGCCGGCAAGCGTGCGACGACGCACTGGGCGTCGAAGCCCATGCTCGAGGCGTTCGGGGCGCAGCCGGTCGACGACCGCATCGTCGACGACGGCGCGGTGGTCACCGCGGCCGGCGTGAGCGCGGGCATCGACATGGCGCTGTGGCTGGCGGCCGAGCTCGCGGGGCAGCCGGCGGCCGAGGCGATCCAGCTGCAGATCGAGTACGACCCGCAGCCGCCGTTCGACGCGGGCTCCGCGGAACGCGCCGACGCCGTCGTGGTCACCCGTGCACGGGCTGCGGCCGAGGCAGCGCGCGGCGACCGGGTCACCCGCGCAGCGGCTGCCGTCCTGCTGTGACGACACAGCTGTCGTGACGACGCACCTGCTGCGACGAAGCGGCAGCGCGCTCAGACCAGCGGCTTCTGCATCTGCGTCGCGGTGACGTGGTACCCGAGCGCGGCGTACAGCTCCTGCGCGCCCGTGTTGTAGCCGAACACGTTGAGGCCGATGCTCGTCGCGCCGTGCTCCGCCGCAGCCCGGTGGCCGAGTTCGAGGGCCCGGCGGGCGTGTCCGCGGCGGCGGTGCGGTTCGTCGATCTCGACGTCGAACACCCACCAGTCGGTCCCGCCGGGCGCGAACGGCCCGATCCACAGGTACCCGACCGCGGTGCCGTCCTGGTCGAGGACGTCCCACACCAGGTGGCCGTCGGCGGGGGACCCGTCCGGGAACCACTGGTCGAGCGACTTCTGCTTGTTCGCCTCGGCCTGCTCGCGGGTCTCGCCCGCCTGCATCCGCGATGCCACGTACTCGGCCATGGTCCGGTCGAGCCAGGCCGGGAGGCGCGTGGCCGGCATCACCTGCAGGCGCGTGTCCGTCATCGGTTGCCCTTGGAACCCCGGCTCGGCTTGCCGCGCATCTTCCCGCGTCCGGGGGTGGGCCCCTTGCCGGTGTTGGACTTCTTGCCGCTGCCGGACTTGCCGCTGCCGGGCGACTTGGCCTTCGCCTTGCCACCAGCGCCGGCGCCCGCTCCGCCCTTGCCCGCCCCGCCCTTGCCGGACCCGCCACCTGTCTTGGAGTCGGCGCGCGCCGCACGCAACGCCTCCTCGACGTCGCGATCGGTACCGGTCGGCTGGTTCCGCGAACTGTTGGCGGTCCGTCCGCGCACCACGCCGATGAACTCCTCGGTGGTCTCGGTGGCGTCCTCGTCGCGCCAGACCAGCGCGATCTGGGTGCCGGGCGCGCCGAAGAGCGGGCGAGCGACGAGGTCCTTGCGGCTCGCCGCGCGGAAGAGCGACTGGGGGAGCACGACGACACCGACGTTCGCCTCGACCAGGTCGAGCGCGGCGGCGACGTCGGCCGGCACCGGGCCGGCGTCGACGACGTGCACCTCGGCGTCGGTGAGGTCCACCTCGGCCAGGTCGGCGAGGGGGGAGTCCTTCGGCATCGCGACCACGGCCGTCTCGGTCCAGAGCGGGATGGCGTTGTGCTGCTCGGAGACGGGCATGCGAGCGAAGACCATGTCGACCTCGCCGGCGAGCGTGTCGTCGACGTCGTCGGACCCGATCGGCCGCAGCCGCAGCTCGATCGAGGGGTGTCGATCCCGCCAGACACGGGCCCACTTGGCCGGGGAGACCCCGGGCACGAATGCGATGGTGAGTGCCGCGGTCATGCAGACGAGCATAGGGGCCGTACTCTAGGGGGCATGGCGCAGGAACAGACCATGAAGCCCGAAACGGCTGCGAAGAAGCTCGGCATCTTGCTGGCGGCCGCTCCGGAGTCCTTCCAGGGCGCTCCCGTCACACGGACCGCCTTCGACGAGCTCCGGACCGAACCCCCGACGTGGCTCGAGGACCTCCGTCGCGACGGCCCGCACCCGCGACCCGTCGTGGCGCAGAAGCTCGGCATCTCCATCTCGGGGCTGACCCGTGCGGGGATCGACGACGCCCTCACCACGGCGGAGATCAAGTCGCTGCTCGAGCAGAAGCCCGAGTGGCTCGTCCGCGAGCGCGAGACGCAGGCCGCCGTGCACGCCGAGAACGCCCGCGTGAAGCAGGAGCGCGCCGCCAAGGCCGCTGCCCGCGCCGAGGACTGACCCGCCCGGCACCACGCCGCCGCACCCGAGGACCCGCACGTGCACGAGACCGTCGCCGACGCCATGCTCGTCGTGCCGCAGTTCGCGTCGGTGTGCTGCATCGTCGGTGACCGCTACCGCCCGCGCCCCGGCGTGATCGTGCCGGCCACGGTGATGCTCGTCGCGATGCTCATGCCCGTGGTGCACGCGGGTGCGGTGTGGACGCTGTTCGCCGCGACGTTGCTGCTGCTGCTCGCACCCCTGCCCGTGATGCGACGCCGCCGTGCGGACGGCCGCCGCGCCGAGCCGATGGACGTGCACCGCGCGCTGTCCGCGGTCGTGATGGCCGGCATGCTCCTGATGGGCCACGCGACCGGTGTCGCCGACGGCCACGCCGGCCACGGCATCGCGCTGTCCGCGGTGCTCGGCGCCGGAGTGATCGGCTACTGCGCCTTCAGCGGGTGGCTGCTGCGGCACGAGTGGGCGCAGGAGGACCGTCGCGCGGTCCGGAGCGGCGAGGTCTTCGCGATGACGGTCGCCGTCGTCGGCATGACCCTCGCGATGTAGCGCTGGAGCGCCGTCGGAGGTCAGCCGGCCGCGGTCGTCGCGTCGCCCGTGTGCGTGACGCGGTCCTTCGCAGCGCGGATGGTGTCCTTCGGCACCGGCGGCACACCCCGTCGGATGCCACGGAGCCCGACCACGAACAGGATCGCGGTGACGACGGCGAACACGACGAAGGTGATCCCGATCGCGGCCCAGACCGGCAGCGCCAGGGCGAGGAGCGCCACCACGAGGCCGGCCAGCAGCACGAGGGTGGTCAGCGCGAAGGCCACCGCGGCGCCCGTGAGCACGAGCCCGGTCTTCGCCCCGTTCGCCCGCTCGCTGATCTCGCGCCGAGCCGAGGCGACCTCGTCGCGGACGGCGCGGAGCACGGGTTCCAGGGCCTTCTGCACCAGGCCAGCGGTGACCGTGTCGCGGAAGGACGGCTTGCTGCTGGTCGTGGTGTCGTCGTGGTCCGTGGTGCTCATGGGTCTCCTGTCCGGGCGCGGTGATCGCGTCCACCTGCTGTGACGCGTCCGGTCCGATGATCGTCACGTTCGTGGCGGCGTGCTCGGTCGCTTCCCAGCTTGTGGAGCCGCCGGTGGCGGTGGGCGCGACCGCCGGGAGGCCCGCCCCGCGTCGACGACGCAGGGCGGGCCTCCCGGGTGGTCGGGCCGAGCGCCCTACTCGGCGATCTCCTCGAGGTCGTCGATGCCACGTGCCGCCGCCGCTGCGCGGCGCGCGCGCATCGACGGGGCCGCGAGCGCGGCGAGGACGGCGAGGACGGCGACGCCGGTGCACGCCCAGAACCCGATGGTGAAGGCGTCGTCGGTCGGCAGGCCCTGCGGGGTGCTGTGCGAGGTGATGAGCGCCGCGATGACGGCGGTACCGACGCTCGAACCGATCGTGCGGACGACGGTGTTGGCGCTGATCGCCTCGCCGGTCTGGTTCGCGGGGACGCTCTCGATGATGGCGTTCGAGCACGCGGCGAGGGCCAGGCCGATGCCGATCCCGGTCAGGATGCCGGAGACGACGACCTGCCAGAGCTCGCCGTGCGCGATCGCGGGCAGCAGGAACGCGGCGACGATGGCGATCCCGCCCAGCAGCATGGGCGGCTTCGGGCCGACCTTGCGGACGAGGATGCCGGCGATCGGTCCGGCGACGATCATCATCAGGACGGTCGGCAGCAGGAAGAGCCCGGCCTGGGTGACGTCCTTGCCGAAGCCGTAGCCGAGCGCGCTCGGCAGCTGCAGCAGGGTCGGCACGAGGACGAAGGTGCCGAACATCGCGAAGCCGAAGACGAGCGCGACGACGTGGGCCGTCCAGACGCCGCGGACGGCGAACAGGCGGACGTCGATGAGCGGTTCGGCGACGCGGAGCTCGACCAGGACGAACACGACCAGTGCGACGGCGCCGAGGACCAGCAGGCCGATGGTCTTGCCGTCGCCCCAGCCCCAGGTCTCGCCCTCGCTGACCGCCAGCAGGATCGACACGAGCGAGACGGCGAGGACGAAGGTGCCGACCATGTCGAGGCGGCCGGGCTTGCGGACCGGCGACTCCGGCATGCCGAAGACCGCGCCGAGCAGTGCGATGACGACGAGCACGGCGGGCAGCCAGAACAGCCAGTGCCACGACAGGTGCTCGACGATCGGTCCGGCGGCGACGATGCCGACACCGGCACCGATGCCGAAGATCGCGGAGAGCAGACCGATCGTGACGCTGACCTTCTCCTTGGGCAGCTCGTCACGGACGATGCCGATGGACAGCGGCATCACCGCACCGGCGGCGCCCTGCAGCGCACGGCCGACGATGAGGACGCCGAGGTTCGGTGCCAGCGCGGCGAGCACGGCGCCGACGAGCAGGATCGAGAGCACGACGATCAGGACCTTGCGCTTGCCGATCATGTCGCCGAGACGCCCGAGGATCGGCGTGAGCACCGAGGCGGACAGCAGGTAGGCGGTGAGCACCCAGCTCGTCGCGCTCGTCGAGGCGCCGAGGTCCTGTCCGATGGTCGACAGCGCCGGGGCGACGAGCGACTGCAGGACCGCGAACGACAGACCACCGAGGGACAGGTAGACGATGATCGCCGTGCTGTTCGGCCGGTGCCCGGTGGTGGTGGGGTGCGAGCCCGTGCGGGGGCTCTGCATGGTGTCGGTCATCGTGCTCCGTGTCTGGGTGATGTAAACAACTGCTGACTTGATGAGGGTACGCAGTTCTCGCAGGATGTCAACACTTGCTTACATCCCGGTCCGGGCCGCTACGCTTCGACCATGAGCAAGGACGCCGCCGCCACCCGACTGCTGCTCGTGCGGGCGGCGCGACACCGGTTCGCGTTCGACGGGTACAAGGCGACGACGGTGCGGGACATCGCCTCGGACGCGGGGGTCAACGTCGCGCTGATCAACCGCTACTTCGGGTCGAAGGAGGGGCTGTTCCGTGCCTGTCTCGACCGGGTGGTGCAGGACCTCGGGGTCGAGCAGCCCGTCGAGCGGGGCCTCGAGCGCGCGCTGGCCGGCCTGGTGTCGCACGTCGTCCGTGCGCCGACCGACGACGACTCCCTCCAGCTCATGCTGCTGCTCCGGTCCTCCGGCGACGACGGCGCCGACGCCATCCGCCGCGAGACCCTGCGCCGGTACGCCGAGCGGCTTGCCACGGCCGTCGGCGGCGAGGTCACCGAGGAGCTGCTCGTCCGGGCCGAGATCGCGCTGTCGGTGGTGCTCGGGATGACGATGCTCCGGCGCTCCACCGCGGTGGAGCCGCTCGCGTCGGCGGACGACGACCTCGTGGCCCGGGCCCTCGACGACGCGCTCCGCGCCCTGCTCGCCCCGTCGCGGTAGCGTCGAGCCGTGTCCCACCGACCCGCTCGCCGTCCCGACCCCGCTCCGCGCCTCGACGAGGTCGACGAGCGCATCCTCTGGACGCTCGCCGGCGACGCCCGGATCCCGAACAACCGCCTCGCGGCCGCCGTGGGCATCGCGCCGTCGACGTGCCTGACCCGGGTCCGGGCCCTCGAGGACGCCGGGGTGATCCGCGGCTACCGGGCCGAGGTCGACATCGCCCGCCTCGGGTTCTCGATCGAGGCGATGGTCTCCGTCCGGGTCCACGCAGCGGCCCGCCACGAACTCCGCGAGTTCGCGAAGCGACTGCTCCGCGTGCCCGTCGTGCAGGACGTCTCGTTCCTGGCCGGTGACAAGGACTTCCTGGTGCACATCGCGTGCGAGTCGACCGAGCAGCTGCGGGACTTCGTCGCCGACGAGCTCAGCGGGGACCCCTCCGTGGCGACGACGCAGACGAACATCGTGTTCGAGCGGCTCGTCGCCGACCGGTCCACGCAGGGCCGCTCGTTCGACGAGCTCCGGCGCTGGCGCGCCTGACGGGAGTTCCCCGCCGGTGCGCCTGGCCGGTTCCGTCAGCGCTGCCGGGTCATCGGGACGTGCGGGATCCGGTCCTCGAGGTACTCGTCCCCGGAGCGGACGAACCCGAAGCGGGCGTACCACTGCTCGAGGTGCGACTGGGCGCCGAGGGCGATGCTCGGCGAGCGGGACTCGGCGATCGCAGCCTCGATCAGCTGTCCGGCGAGTCCCTGCCCGCGGGCGTGCGCCGCGGTGACGACCCGGCCGATGCGCTCGGTGCCGTCGGGTTCGCGCAGGAGGCGGAGCGTGGCGTCCACCGAGCCCTGGCCCGCCCAGAACTGCACGGTGCCGGGCTCGAGGTCACGCCCGTCGATGTCGCCGTACGCGGCCCCCTGCTCGACGACGAAGACGTCCTGTCGCAGGCGGAGGATCTCGTGCAGCGTGACGATGTCCAGGTTGCGGGTCGGGGCGGAGAAGATCGAGACCACGGACGGCCTTTCCTGAGAATTTCTTCCAGAACGGGGTGCGTTCCGGAACGGACCGGCGTACATTGCCGGTCAACCACTCTACGTGCGCAGCCGAGTTCAGGAGGTGAGCGCATGGACACGACGTCGCGCGCACCCTGGCTCGCGGTGCTCCGGATCGCCCTGCTGGGCGTCGGGACCCTCGCTGCCCTCGTGCTGCTGTCCCTGGCGTTCGGGGCCCGTCCGGCCTCGGCTGCCGAGGCAGCGTCCACTCCGCCCGCCCAGACGCAGCAGCGCGGGCTCGTCAGTGGTGTGGTCGACGGCCTCGGCGAGACCGTGCACGACGTGTCCGGCGGTGCCGGACGGGTCGTCGGCGGCGCCGTGGACCCCGTCCGCACGGCGGTCGCGCCCGCGCCCGCGCCGAAGCCCGTACCCGCTGCACCGGCCCCCGCGGCCTCGAACCCCGTGACCCCGACCCCTGCCGCTCCGACGACCGCGCCCGCACCCGCGGCGCCAGCCACGACCGCCCCCGCGGCCGAGCCGGCCACGCACCCGGTACAGGGCGTCGTCGAGCAGGTGGGCACCGCCTCCCGGCCCGTCACCGACACCGTCGCGACGGCGCTGCGTCCCGTGACCGGGACCGTCCAGACGGTCACCGGAGCACGGCCGGTGACCACCGTCGTCGACACGGTCGACCACGTGGTCGGCAGCGTCCCGGTCGTCGGTGCGGTCGTCGGTGGCGACACCCTCGGCACGGTCACCGGGCCGGTGACCGGGCTGGTGGACGACACGCTCGGCGGTGTCGGGACGACCGTCGGGCAGGTCCCCGACGTCGTCGCGGGCGTCGTCCCGTCGGTCGGTGCCGTCCTGCCAGGAGGCACGGATCCCGTCGTCGACGTCCCCGCACCTCCGGTCGTCACCGGCCCCACCCCGTCCGGCGCGCCCGGTACGACGGTCCCGTCCGCGCGTCCGCCGCAGGCCACCGCGCCGGCGACGACTCCGTCCGCGACCACGGTCCCGACGACCGACGACCCCGCCGCTCCCGGAACGAGTGCCGAGCGCCGTCCCGGTGCGACCGTGCCGTCCGCGCTCGTGACCGGGCCGCTCGTCGTGCCCGTCGCCGTCGGCGGCGTGCAGGACGCGACCCTCGGCGGGACCGCTCTGCTCCTGCCCGAGCCGGGCGACGGCCACTCCTCGCCGTCCGACGGCCATCGCGGCGCGGGTGTCCTCGGTGGCACTGCCACCTCGACCTCCGGTGGCGTCGCAGCCGTCGGCATCGTCGGCTCGACCGACGACATCGTCTCCCTCGCCGCGGGGTCTCGCGGCACGCTCGCCGACGACGCGGTCCCCGCATCGGTCGTCGGCGAGCACGACGTCGCCCCTGACTGAGATCGGTGCGCCTGTCCGGCACGGCAGGTACTCACACACACCGACCGCGACCGCGGTCGGGCAACGATCTCGATCAGGGAGTACGACCATGAACAAGTACGTCTCGAGAGGGCTCTGGTTCGCCCTCTTCGTCGGCGGCCTCACGCTCGGAGGGACGGCCGCGGCGAACGCGGCCACGACCTCCGGAGCGGACGGCGCCCTGTCCGGAACCCAGTTGGTTCCCTCGGTGGACGCTCCGGTGTCCCTCACCGGCAACGCCCTCGGGGTGCTCGGCGACGCGGTGTCGTCGGTGACCTCGCCCGCTGCCGCTCCTGCAGCCCCGGCTCCTGCTCCGGCGTCCGCGCCGACGACCTCGGGAGCCGACGGCACCGCCTCCGGCACCCAGGTGGCGCCGGCCGTGACCGCCCCGGTCTCCGTCGGCGGCAACGCGGTCGCCGTCGGCGGTGACGCGGTGTCGACCACGACGCCGGCCACCCCGGCTGCGCCCACCCCGCCCACCCCGGCTGAACCCGCCGCTCCGGCACCGGTGACCTCGGGCGAGGACGGCACGGGCTCGGGGACCCAGGTCGCCCCGGTCGTGTCGGTCCCGGTGACGCTGTCCGGCAACGGCATCGGCGTCCTCGGGGACGGTACCGCTGCGGCGTCCGGCCCGGCGACGGCCCCGGCCCCCGCCGCTCCGGCCCCCGCCGCTCCGGCCACGTCCGCTCCGAGCACGTCGGGCGACGACGGGCTGCTCTCGGGCACCCAGGTCGGCGGACTGGTCGACGTACCGGTCACGATCGGCGGCAACGGCAACGGCATCGGGCTGCTCGGTGACGGCACCTCGGCGGGTACGACGCCCGCCGCCGGCACCGGCACGACCGCCGGTCCGGCTCCGGCTTTAGGTGGCACGACGGACGGTTCCGACGGCACCGCCTCGGGCACCCAGGTGTCCCCGGTCGTCTCGGTCCCGATCACGGTGTCGGGGAACGGCATCGGTGTCGTCGGCGACGGCACCAGCACCGGCGCGGCGGCCCCGACGGGGACCACCCCGGGCAGCACGACCCCGTCGACCGGGGGAGCGACCTCCGGGGGCGGCGGCCTGCTCTCCGGCACCCAGGTGGCCCCGGTGATCAGCCTGCCGATCACGATCGGCGGGAACGGCATCGGTGTCGTCGGCGACGGCACCGCCACCACCCCCGGCACCGGCACCACGCCGGGTGACGGGACGGACCCCGGTACCGACCCCGGGACGGACCCCGGGACGGACCCCGGTACCGACCCGGGTACTGACCCGGGTACTGACCCGGGTACCGACCCGGGTACCGACCCGGGCACGGACCCCGGTACGAACCCCGGTGACGGGACGGACCCGGGCACGAGCCCCGGCGACGGGACGGACGTCGGCGACGGCACCGCGCCCGGAACCGTGACCACCCCGGCCGGTGCCACCGGCACGGACGGGCCGACCCGGGCCTCCACGGCGGGTGTGGTGACCACCACGGTCGCCGCGACCACCGGGCTCCCGGCCGTCGCACGCACGGTGGCCGACACGGTCGCCGACGGTGACGGCGCGACCGAGCTCGCCTACACGGGAGCGACCTCGCCAGTCGTCCCCGTCGGGTTCGCGCTCCTGCTGCTGCTCGCCGGGGCGGGCACGCTCGTGCTCCGTCGTCGGCACTCCGGAGTCGGCACTGACGGGCAGCGCTGACAGCAGGTGACCGAGGGGCGTCGCACCGCCGACGCCCCTCGTCACCGTGCCCGGAGTTGTCCGAACGGCCGGCCGGCACCACCATGAGGGGGTGCGCTCCGCCCTCGTCCGGCATCCGGTGACGGCCGCGATCACGTTCCTCGTGGTCGCGACCGCGGTCTTCGGCATCGCCGTCCGGGTCCTGCACGGCGCCGACCCGGCCTCGTACGGGCCCTTCCGGATCTTCGCGGCGTCCACGGGCGCGGTCGCGTTGCTCACCACGATCGCCGGCGTCGTCGTCCTCGTCGGCGCAGCCGAACGGCTGATGGGGTCGTGGCGGACCGCCCTGGCGTTCGTCGTCACCACCGTCGTCGGCACCGCGGCCGGCGCGCTCACCGCGTTCGTCGACGCCGACGGTCGCGACCTCACCGGCCTGCTGCTCGGACGGGCGACGGCCTTCGACCCCTGGACCGCGATCGTCGGCACGATCGTCACCGCGAGCGCGTTCGCCGGACCGCTCTGGCGACGGCGCATCCGGGTGAACGCGCTCGCCGTCGTGGCCGCGCTCCTGCTCTACGCCGGACACGCCTCCGACCTGTACGCGGTGCTCGCCGCCGGGGCGGGATGGGTGCTCGGCGAGCTGCTCCGCCGCACCCCGGAGCGCGGCGGGTGGGTGCGCAGCTCGCACCGCGAGACCCGGGTGCTGCTCGGGACGGTCGTGCTGGTCTCGGCGATCGGTCCCGTGGTGGCGCTCGTCTCCCGCGCACGGGTCGGACTGCTCGCCCCGATCGCCGCGGTGCTCGGCACCGGGCCGGTGACGACCGTGAGCGGCTGCGGCACGGACGGGGCCTCGGCGGCGTGCCTCCGCGCGCTGCTGGCGTACCGGGCGACGGACCCGTGGACGCTGTTGCTCGCCGTCGCGCCCCTGCTCGTCCTGGTCGTCGGCGGCCTCGGGCTCTTCCGGGGCAGCCGGTTCGCCGTCTGGCTCGTGGTGGCGGTCGACCTGGTGACGGCGGTGGCGGCCGCGGTCACCTACGGGGTGCTGCCCGCGCGGGCCGGCGGCCTGCAGGGCACCGCCGACGAGTTCGTCACGGCGCTGTCGGTCGGTGCGTCGATCGTGGTTCCGCTCGCGACCGCGGCCGTCCTCGTGCTCCGGCGCCGGTCGTTCACGGTGATGCCCTCGCGTCGGCGTGTGATCGCCTTCGCGGTGACCGTGGTCGCGGCGGTCGCCGTCGTGGTCGGCACGGTCGCGGTGTTCGCGGCGTCGGCACCGCAGCACGTCGAGGACCCGCTCCGGCTCGCCGTGGCAGCGCTCGGCCCGCTGTCGCCGTCGGCCGCCTGGGAGCGACTGCCGTCGCTCGGCACCGCGCTCCGCATCGTGGTCGGGCTCGCCGGACCGGTGCTCTGGTTCGTCGTCGCGCTCGCCGCGGTCCGACCGACCGGCGCGGTGGAACCGGACACCGACGCGGACGGCTCCCGCAGCGACCGGGAGCGCGCCCGGGCGCTCGTGACCGCCGGCGGGGGCGACACGTTCGGGTGGATGACGACCTGGCGCGGCAACGCGTACTGGTTCGCCGCCGACGGGCGCGCCGGGGTGGCGTTCCGACGCAGCGGTGGCGTGGCCGTCACCGTCGGTGGTCCGTTCGGCTACCCGGACGCCCGCGACGCCGCGATGACGGACTTCGCCCGGTACTGCGACGACAACGGGTGGACGACCGTCTTCTACGGCGTCGACGCCCGGAACGCCGAGCTGCTGACGACGCTGGGGTGGTCGACGCTGCCGGTGGCCGAGGACGCCGACCTCGACCCGCGCACCTGGACGACGACGGGCAAGCGCAAGCAGGACGTCCGCACGGCCGTGAACCGGGCTCGTCGCGAGGGCATCACCGCCACGTGGTCGTCCTGGCAGGACCTGCCGCCGTCGACGGTGCGGCAGATCGAGGCGATCTCGGAGGAGTGGGTGTCCGAGCGCGAGCTCCCCGAGATGGGCTTCACGCTCGGCGGGGTGGACGAGATGCGCGACCCCGCCGTCCGGACGCTCGTCGCGCAGGACGCCACCGGGCGGGTGCTCGCCGTGACGAGCTGGTTGCCGAGTCACCGCGAGGGCCGGGTCGTCGGGTGGACGCTCGACGTGATGCGCCGGACCGAGGCCGCGCCGAACGGCGTGATGGAGTTCCTCGTCGCGAGCGCCGCCGAACGGATGCGGGACGACGGTGACGAACGGCTCAGCTTGTCGGCGGCGCCGCTCGCACAGGCGGGCGAGGCCGCTGCGCCGAACGACGGGGTGCAGAGCCTGCTCGAGCTCGTCGGGGGAGTCCTCGAACCGGTCTACGGCTTCCGGTCGCTGCTGCGGTTCAAGCAGAAGTTCGGACCCGACCTGCACCCGCTCGTCCTCGCCTACCCCGACCCGGTCGCGCTGCCGTCGATCGGACTCGCGGTCGTCCGGGCGTACCTGCCCGACCTGTCGCTGCGGCAGGCGGTCGCGCTCGCGCGCGGACGCGGCTGACCGCGCGTTACACGGTGCGTCCCGGCTCGACGCGTCCGTCACCGGTCTGGGGTATCGTTCCGACTACGCAAGCGCTCCGGGGTCGGTGCAAGTCCGAACCGGTGGTGACAGTCCACGAACTGATGACGGGTGCGAACCCGGCAGAGGTTGACTCGGTGAAACTCCGGGACCGACGGTGAGAGTCCGGATGGGAGGCGCGCTGGCGGACGAGACGACCCACCCTGCGTGGGGCGACCCGTCCGTCGATGCCGACGATCGTCGAACACCCCCGGAGTCCCGTTGAGAGGACACCAGTGTTCACCGGCATCATCGAGGAACTCGGCACCGTCACCGCCGTCGAGCAGCACGGCGACTCCGTCGCGCTCACCGTGCGCGGGCCGATCGTGGTCGCGGACGCGAGCCACGGCGACTCCATCGCCACCAGCGGCGTGTGCCTGACCGTCGTCGAGCAGACCTCCGACTCCTTCACCGCGTTCGTCATGAAGCAGACCCTCGACATGAGCGCGCACGGAGCGCTGCGGGTGGGCGACCGCCTGAACCTCGAACGTGCGGCGTCGGTCGGCGATCGGCTCGGCGGCCACATCGTGCAGGGTCACATCGACGGCACGGCCACCGTGCTGGAGACCGCCGACGGCGACGGCTGGCGCCGGGTGCGGTTCTCGCTCGCGCCGGCGCTCAGCCCGCTCGTCGTCGACAAGGGATCCATCGCACTCGACGGCGTCTCGCTCACCGTCAGTGCCGTCTCGCCGGAGGACACCGCGCCCGACGCCGCCTGGTTCGAGGTCAGCCTGATCCCCGAGACGCTCGAGGCCACGACGCTCGGGCTGCGCGTGCCGGGGGACCGGGTGAACGTCGAGACCGACGTGCTGGCACGGCACGTGCGCCGGATGCTGCGGCTCGACGCCGCGGTCAGCTCGCTCGAGACCGTCGGCTCGGAGGCCCGGTGATGGTCGCGTCCGTGCCGCAGACGCTCGGCCTGGCGAGCGTCGAGGCCGCGATCGCGTCGGTGGCGGCCGGTCGCCCGGTCATCGTCGTCGACGACGAGGACCGCGAGAACGAGGGCGACGTCATCCTGTCCGCCGAACTCGCGACGCCCGAGTGGATCGCCTGGACCGTGGCGCACTCGTCCGGGTTCATCTGCGCGCCCGTCAGCACCGGGATCGCCAACGCCCTCGACCTGCCGCCGATGGTCCAGCACAACGAGGACGTCCGCGGCACCGCGTACACCGTCACCGTCGACGCCGCCGTCGGGGTCACCACCGGCATCAGTGCCCACGACCGTGCGCGCACGCTGCGGGTACTCGCCGACCCGACGTCCGTGCGCGACGACCTGCACCGTCCCGGTCACGTCGTCCCCCTGCGTGCGAGGCCGGGCGGGGTCCGCGAACGTGCGGGGCACACCGAAGCAGCGATCGAGCTCGTCACGGCTGCCGGGCTGCGGCCCGCCGCGGCGATCTGCGAGATCGTCGACGAGGACGGCGGCATGATGCGGCTGCCGGCGCTCGTCGCACTCGGGGCGCGCGAGGGCGTGCCCGTCATCACCATCGCCGCGCTCGTCGAGTGGCTGGACGCGGCAGACCGGACGGCGGCAGCAGCTGCCCCGTCCACGGAAGGGACAGCACGATGAGCGGAGCAGGCGCGGCGGACCGCGACCACGTCGACGGCACCGGGATCCGGGTGGCCATCGTCGCCGGGCAGTGGCACGACACGATCGCGGCGGGCCTCCTCGCCGGGGCGCAGCGCGAGGTCGAACGACTCGGCGCCACCGCGTCGGTGTTCCCGGTCCCGGGGAGCTTCGAGCTGCCCGTCGTCGCGAAGACCGCCCTCGAGGCCGGGTTCGACGCCGCGGTCGCGCTCGGCGTGATCATCCGGGGTGGCACCCCGCACTTCGAGTACGTGTCCGACGCCGCCACGAGCGGGCTCACCCGCGTGGCGATCGACACCGGCAAGCCCGTGGGCTTCGGTGTGCTGACGCTGGACGACGAGCAGCAGGGCATCGACCGGGCCGGGCTGCCCGGGTCGAAGGAGGACAAGGGCGCCGAGGCCGTCCACGCCGCGGTCGCGACCGCGGTGACGCTGCGCTCGCTGCGCGTCCTCGTGTAGCGGCGGAGCGCTCGCGAAACCAGGTTCCGGACACCACACCACGCTGATCCGCGGTGCTGTGTCCGGAACCTGGTTCCCCACACGGCGCCGGCACGCAGAACGGCCCCGCGCCTCGAGAGGTGCGGGGCCGTTCTGCGTCAGCGGGGTGGTTACCGCTTGCCGAACACGTGGATCGGCAGGAAGAAGGAGAGGGTCATCAGGATCAGTCCGCCCATGAAGACGAACGCCTGACCCGAGTCGACCTGGAATGCGAACCCGAACAGGTACATCGACACCAGCAGCAGCAGGATCGAGAAAACAGCGGCGATGACGCGGCCCACGGGATACCTCCGGGTGTCGACGAGTGGAACGTCGCCAAGTCTATCCCCAGGAACGGGGATGGTCGTTCACGCGCCGGGCTTCGTCGCGATCAGACGGTCCACGACGGCGAGCAGTGCCTCCATGTCGACGGTGCTGCGCTTCGGGCGACCGTCGCTCGCCGCCCCCAGTGAGGCCTGGTGGTACAGGCCGTCACCGAGGAGCTTGACGGCCTGGGCGGTCGGTTCGTCGTGGAGTGCGTCGACGAGGGTCGCGAGCCACGCGTTCTCGGTGTCGTCGAGGGTGCGACCCGCTTCTTCGTAGCCGGCCTGCTGCAGGCGGCTCGCGGCGAGGAGCGCGAGGTCGAGCTCGCTGCCGACGAACAGGCAGTTGCGGACGAAGTAGCGGGCGGCGCCGTCCTCGGCCTCGGCCATGCGCTCGACGTCGATGGCGGACAGGTCGGACAGCCGCTCGCACAGCCCCTCGACCAGGGCCGCCTTGGAGCCGAAGTGGTACAGCAACCCGCCCTTGGAGACACCGGCGCGCGCGGCGACGGCGTCGAGCGTCGCGGGACGTTCGCCGTCCTCGCACACGATGGCGACGAAGCTGTCGAGGACGCGGTCGCGGGCACTGGCCATGCGCACGAGTCTAGGAGGAGTTGCGCACGCTGCGGGCACCACTCGTCAGCGTCGGGCCGTGAACGCTCACGAAGCGGTTCGGAGCGTGCTCCGTGGGACACGCCGTGTGGAGCACGCGCGCATTGATCCACCGCGCGTGTGGCACTAGCGTCGTCGTGACCGTGAAGGTTCACGAGACGACAAGGATCCGCATGTCAGCGCAGACCGCGAACACCGCCAGCACCACGACTCCGACGGTCGCCGACCGCCCCGGCTGGGCCGTCCTCGGCCCCGGGGGCATCGCCCGCCGCTTCCTCTCCCAGCTGCCCGCGAGCGGTGGTGCCCTGGTCGCCGCCGGCAGCTCGTCCACCGAACGGGCGCAGACCTTCGCCGACGAAGCCGCGCAGCTCGGGTTCGCCGACGTCTCCGCCGCGACCTACGACGAGGTCCTCGCCGACCCGCGCGTCGACGCCGTCTACGTGTCGACGGTGCACACCGGTCACGCCCGGCTCGTCCTCGCCGCGCTCGAAGCCGGCAAGGCCGTGCTGTGCGAGAAGCCCCTCGCCCCGAACCACGGCACCGCCATGGCGCTCGCCGACGCTGCGCGCCAGGCCGGCCTGCCGCTGGTCGAGGCGTTCATGTACCGCTTCCACCCGCAGACCGCCGCACTGCTCGACCTCGTGCGCGACGGCGTCGTCGGCGAGGTCACGCACATCGACGCCTCGTTCGCGTTCCGCACCGGCGAGCGGACCGGCCGGTTGTTCGACGTCGACACCGCCGGCGGCGGGATCCTCGACGTCGGCGGGTACCCGGTGACGATGGCCGCCGCGATCGTGCAGGCCGCGACCGGTGTCGCCGTCGCCGAGCCGACGGAGCTCACCGCCACCGGGACCCTCGGGCCGACCGGCGTCGACGAGTGGACCGTCGCGCAGCTCACCTACAGGGGCGGGATCACGGCGTCGGTCCGCACCGGCGTCTTCGTGCAGGACGACAACGCCGTGACGGTGTACGGCTCGCGCGGTCGCATCGTGCTCACCGACCCGTGGACCCTCGGCGACGACCCCACCATCGAGATCCGCACCGTCGACGAGGACGCGCGCTCGCTGTCGTTCGCGGGCGAGCACCCCTACGCCCGCGAGGCAGACGCCACCACCGACGCACTGCGTGCCGGTGCGGTCGAGGCGTCGCAGATGACGATCGACGAGTCGCTCGCCACCGCCCGCACCCTCGACAAGTGGCGCGCCGCCATCGGCCTGCGGTACCCCTTCGAGGCCGAGACCGCGGACATCCCCACCGTGAGCGGTCGGCCGCTCCGGGTCCAGGACGGCAACCCCATGCAGTACGGCGAGATCCCGGGTGTCGGCAAGCGGCTGTCCCGCCTGGTCATGGGCGTCGACAACCAGCCCGACCTGGCGCACGCCAGCGCGATCTTCGACCTGTTCGTCGAGCAGGGCGGCAACGTCTTCGACACCGGCTACATCTACGGCGGCGGCGTGCTCGAGGGCCGGCTCGGCAAGTGGATCCAGAACCGCGGTGTCCGTGAGGACGTGGTGGTCATCACGAAGGGCGCGCACACGCCGTTCTGCGACCCGGAGTCCCTGACGAAGCAGCTGCTCGAGAGCCTGGAACGCCAGGGCACCGACTACGCGGACATCTACATGATGCACCGCGACAACCCGGACATCCCGGTGGGGGAGTTCGTCGACGTCCTCGACGAGCACCGCCGCGCCGGCCGCATCCGCGTGTACGGCGGCTCGAACTGGACCCCTGCCCGCTTCGACGAGGCGAACGCCTACGCCCGGGCGAACGGCAAGCACGAGTTCGAGGTCCTCAGCAACCACTTCGGCCTGGCCGAGGCGTACGACGTGCCGTGGGACGGCTGCGAGCACGCGACCGACGCCGCGTCGAAGGCGTGGCTCGAGGAGCGTCAGGTCCCGCTGCTGCCGTGGTCGTCGCAGGCCCGCGGCTTCTTCACCGGCCGCGCGACGCCCGAGGACACCAGCGACGCCGAGCTCGTCCGCTGCTACTACAGCGACGAGAACTTCGAGCGGCTCCGTCGCGCCCGGGAGCTCGGCGACCGGTTCGGCGTCCCCGCCACGGCGATCGCCCTGGCGTACGTGCTGAACCAGCCGTTCCCGACGTTCCCGCTCTTCGGACCCCGTACGATCGCGGAAGCCCGATCGTCCATGACGGGCCTCTCCGTCGACCTCACCCCGGAACAGGTGGCATGGCTGGACCTCCGCGACTGACCCAGTCGCCACCGGACGGACCGCACCCCGGCGGCCGCGCGACGATCATCGACGTCGCCGCGGCTGCCGGGGTGTCCCGGCAGACCGTCACGCGTGCGATGAACGGCATGTCCGGCATCAGCGCGACCACGAAGGAACGGGTGCTCGCCGTCGCGGCGGCGCTCGACTACCGGCCGTCGCGGTTCGGCCGTGGGTTGGTCACCGGCGGCGACCACCAACTCGGGCTCGTCGTGAACGACCTGCGGAACCCCTACACGCCCCAGCTCGCCTCCGCGGTGTTCCGGCTCGCCGCCGAGCAGGGGTGGAACGTCATGCTCGCCGACGTCGACCTGGCGAGCGACGCGGACCGGATGGTCCAGGCGCTCGGCGCGCAGACCGACGTGGTCATCGGCTACCTCGGCTCGCGTCGGCACCGGTGGAGCGAGGTCCTCGGCAACGTGCCGATGGTCGAGCTCGACCCGTCCTCCGACCCGCCGACGGCGGCCGTGTGGATCGACCCCGCCGACGCGATCGAGGCCCTCGCCGACCACCTGGTGGCGACCGGGGTGCGGCACCCGGTCGTGCTCGACAACTCGTCGCCGGACCACACGAGCGCACGCGGCGGGCTCATGCTGGACGCCCTCCGCCGCCGCGGTTACCTGCCGGACCTCGTGCACGCGCCGCACGCCACGGCCGAGTGCGGTGCCGAGGAGACCGTGCGGATCCTCGCCCGGAAGCGCCGGCTCGACGCGATCCTCGCGTTCAACGACGTGATGGCGCTCGGCGTGCTGCAGGCGTGTCGGCGTGCGGGCGTCGACGTCCCCGGTGACGTCCGGGTCGTCGGCGTCGACGGCCTGCCGCTCGGCGCGCTGGTGTCACCGACGCTCACCACCCTGGCGGTCGACCTCGACGCCGTCGCGCGCGAGGCGCTTAGCCTCGCCCTCGGCATGCTCGCCGGCGAGCTGCCACGGCACGGCCCCGGAGTGCAGCGCACCGTGCGCCACAGCCTGCTGGTCCGCGACTCGGCCTGACGACGGCCGCAAGCCCCGCCGCACCCGCCCCGCCCACCTCGCCGCGCCCCGCCCACCCCGCCGCGCCCTGCCGCGTGGCCGCGTGGCCGCACCCTGCCCCCGAGGTTCCGAAATCTCGGCATGTCGGCGCTCGTGCCGCCCGACATCGGAACCCGGGCGGAGTCCACGCGGCGTGTTGTGGAACCCCGGCACCAGCACCCGGGCACCGGAACCCCGGCACCAGTACCCCGCCACCGGAATCCCGGGCACCGGAACCCCGACACCGCACGCGGGTCGACCCGCAGCTCCAGCCTCCCGCCCTGGGCGGGACCAGTCGCCGGACTGGAGGCGCGTGGCGGGCCCGCCACGGGCCTCCCGTCAGCCTGTTGGTTGCATTTGCAACCATAACCGTCCAGACGGTACACTGGTGGAGTCCTGACGGGGCGCGTGTCCATCCCGCGTCCCGTCTCGTCTGCCCCACGCACCGCCCCGCCGTCGACCAGGTCCGGCTCGAAGTCCCAGGAGTCCGCCGTGTCCGCACTGCTCACCAGCCCCGTCGCCACCCGTGTCACCGGGAGCCGTGCCCGACGGTTCCTCGCGCTCGCCGTGCTCATGCTGCCGGTCCTGCTCATCTCGGTGGACAACACCGTGCTGAGCTTCGCGCTGCCGTCGATCAGCCGCGCGCTCAACCCGGACGCCACCACGCAGCTCTGGATCGTCGACGCGTACCCGCTCGTCCTGGCCGGCCTGCTCGTGGTGATGGGCAGCATCGGTGACCGCATCGGGCGACGTCGGATACTGGTGGTCGGGGCCACCGGCTTCGCGCTGTTCTCCGTCGCCGCGGGGTTCGCGACCGACGCCTGGATGCTCGTCGCCGCCCGGATCGCGATGGGCGTGTTCGGCGCGATGCTCATGCCCGCGACGCTCTCGATCATCCGCAACGTCTTCGTCGACGCGGGGGAGCGGCGGATGGCGCTGGCCGTCTGGTCGACCATGTTCGCCGCCGGCAACGCCCTCGGCCCGCTCGTCGGCGGCACGCTGCTCGCGCACTTCCACTGGGGCAGCGTCTTCCTGATCGCGGTGCCGATCCTCGTGCTCATGCTCGTCGGCGTCCCGTTCTGCGTGCCCGAATCGCGTGACCCGATGCCCGGGCCGGTGGACGTGCCGAGCATGTTCCTGTCCCTCGGCGCGCTGGCGCCGACCGCGTGGGCGATCAAGTCGGTCGTGCACCCGGAGGAGCGCGGGTTCGCCGTCGCCATGCTCGCCGTCGGGGTCGTGTGCGGCATCGCGTTCGTCCGCCGGCAGCTGCGCTCCCGCACGCCGATGCTCGACCTGCGGCTGTTCCGCAGCACGGCGTTCACCGGCAGCGTGCTCATGAACCTGATGGCGATGTTCTCGCTCACCGGCTTCCTGTTCTTCATCGCGCAGCACCTGCAGCTCGTCGCGGGCCTGGACCCGTTCACCTCGGGCGTCGTGCTCATCCCCGGATCGGTGCTCACGATCGTCGCCGGTCTGGCGGTCGTGCCGGTCGTCGCCCGCGTGGCACCGCGCTGGGTCGTGTCGGTCTCGCTGCTCTTCTCGGCGGCCGCCTACGCCCTCGTGGCGGTCCTCGGGCACCATGCGTCGATCGCCGCACTGGCGTTCGCGTTCGTGCTGCTCGGCATCGGGATCGGCGCGTCCGAGACCGTCACGAACGACCTGATCATCTCGACCGCTCCGGCGGACAAGGCCGGTGCCGCGTCGGCGATGTCCGAGACGGCGTACGAGATCGGCGCGGTGCTCGGTACGGCCGTCCTCGGCACGATCCTGGCGACCACCTACCGGGCGCACGTCGTGGTGCCGGGCGGGCTGAGCTCGACCGCCCACACCGCTGCGCAGGAGACGCTCGGCGGTGCGGTGTCCGCCGCGTCGTCCCTCGGTGGACCGACCGGGCAGGCGCTGCTCGAATCGGCGCGGGCCGCGTTCGACTCCGGCGTGACGATCACGGCGGGAGTCGCCGCGGTGCTCATGGTGATCGCCGCCGCGGGCGCCGTCGTCCTGCTCAAGCGCCGCTGAGCGCGGGCCGCGCGCGCTTCGTGAGCGGAAATGGTCGGGTCGTCGCGAGCGACTCGACCATTTCTGCGCACGAAGCTGCATCCGCGGGGCCGCGCGACGCGTCATGCGGCGTCATCCGGCACGCCCGGGAGCGGTCGAACCTGTGAATCGTTGACCTCAACCATGGTTCAGGTCATACGTTGGGACATGGCCGCCCAGTGACGGCTCACCCCGCGCGAAGGAACGACGACGAACACCATGCCCGACGAAGCCCCGGCGAACATCGCCGATGCGTACAAGTCCGCGTTCCGCGGGCACCCGGCCGGCGTCGCCGTCATCACCGCCGAGGGGCCCGACGGTCCGACCGGACTCACCGCCTCGAGCGTCGCGAGCGTGGCGGTCGACCCGCCGGTGCTCGTGTTCTCGCTCTCCACGAACTCCGGGTCCGCCGGGGTCGTGCTCGGCGCACCGGTCTTCGTCGTCCACCTGGTCGACTCGCTGAGCGTCGCCCTCGCGCGACGCTTCGCCTCCACCGGCAGCCCGACCGCGGACGACCCGATCTGGGGCACGCTGCCCTCGGGCGACCGCTACCTGCCCAGCGCCGCCAGCGCGCTCCGGTGCCGTCCGCTCTCCACGACCCTGATCGGCAGTTCGACCGTCGTCGTGGCCGAGGTCCTCGACATCGTCGTCGGCCTCGAGCACGGCGAGCCGCTGGTCTACCACAACCGGGAATTCCACTCCCTCACCGATCGTTCCCGGCTCTCGTGAGCCGCGGAATCCCATCCGCAACCCACTGATCGAAAGGACCTCACATGGCTGAGTACACCCTGCCGGAGCTGCCGTACGACTACGCCGCACTCGAGCCGCACATCAGCGGCAAGATCATGCAGCTGCACCACGACAAGCACCACCAGGCCTACGTCACCGGAGCGAACACCGCGCTGCAGCAGCTCGGTGAAGCGCGCGAGTCGGGCAACTTCGGTGCGATCAACAAGCTCGAGAAGGACCTGGCGTTCCACCTCGGTGGGCACGTCAACCACTCGATCTTCTGGACCAACCTCGGCCCGGACACCAAGGTCCCCGAGGGTGAGCTCGCCGCGGCGATCGACGAGTTCTTCGGCTCGTTCGACACCTTCAAGGCGCAGTTCGCCGCCGTCGCGAACGGCATCCAGGGCTCCGGCTGGGCCGTCCTCGCCTGGGACACCGTCGGCCAGAAGCTGACCACGTTCCAGCTGTTCGACCAGCAGGCCAACGTGCCGTTCGGTCTCGTGCCGATCTTCCTGCTCGACATGTGGGAGCACGCCTTCTACCTCGACTACCTCAACGTCAAGGCGGACTACGTCAAGGCCGTCTGGAACATCGTCGACTGGGAGAACGTCGCGGCGCGCTTCGCCAACGCGAAGTCGCAGTCGTTCGTGACGCTCTGATCCACCGACCGCGGGTCGCGTGACGCGACCGACGGACGAACGGGAGGCACGGTGCCAGCTGGCACCGTGCCTCCCGTTCGTGGATCAGGCCGCGGGAACGGATGCGCCCGCGGCGAGCCGGTCGGCGATGGCGCGGAGTGCGGCGTCGGCGTCGGTGCGCTCCCGGTCGACGATCGTGCTCCACTGCGCACCGCGGGCGGCCATGACCGCGTCGTGTGCGGCGCGGTCGGCTGCCGCGGCGTCGTAGCCGTGCGCGAGGCACCACGCGGTGACCGCGGCGACGCGGTCTCGGTGCAGACCGCGGTGTCGGGTGCGGCCGTCCAGCGCCTCGACCGACCCGAGCTCGAAGGTGAGCCGCGCGGCGAGGGCACGGTGTGGATCGCCGAGCCCGCCGAAGGTGGTCACGAGGTACTCGCCGAGCGCAGCGCGGTCCGCGCCGGGATCGAGTGCGGCGTGGCAGACCGTGTCGGCCAGGTGCTCGACGACCGAGTCGATGAGCGCGTCGCGTGAGCCGAAGTGGTAGACGATCGGGTAGGCGCTCGTGCCCAGGACGCGACCGAGGCTGCGCACCGAGACGTCCTCGAGCTTGGTGTCGAGCAGGTGCAGGGTGACCTTCTCGAGGATCGCCGGCTTGAGCGTCGGGTCAGGCTTCCGGGGCATGGCATCTCCGTCGGATCGGCGGCGGCGGTCACGCGATCGACCGCCGGTGTCATGGAGTATGTTACCGGTCGCTCGGTCCGGCGGTCACCGTGCGGAATCGGCTCCTGGGGTGCAAAAACGGAGCATTACTCGGTTCCGCGTAGACTGAGGCAGATGTCCATGCCGCAAGAGGCCTCCGTGCCCGTGTCGCAGCCCGAGGGGACCCGTGCCGGACGGGTGGTCGCGGGGCGCCGTCGGGGCGCCGGAAAACGCTTCCTGGTGGTCGGCGACGTCCTGGACGGCGTGCTCGTGCAGACCACCGCGCACGCCATCGGGGTCCACGATCCCGCAGCCGTGATCCGCCACCGCCCGACCGGCGCCGCCGGCAACACCGCTGCCTGGCTCGGTTGGCTCGGCGCCGAGGTGGACCTCGTCGCCCGGGTCGGCGTCGACGACGTCTACCGGCACGAACGGTCGTTGGAGGACGCCGGCGTCCGACCGCACCTGCGCTACGACGCGATGACCTCCACCGGGGTCGTGGTGTCGGTGCGCAACGACAGCGGCCGCACGGCGATGTCCGACCCGGCCGCGAGCGGGAAGCTCACGGCCGCCGACGTCCCCGACGCCGTGGCCCGACGTGCGGACATCGTGCACCTGACCGGGCACGCGATGCTCGGGGGCGGCGCTGACCGCATCGCCGCCCTGGTCGCCCGCGCCCGGACAGGACCGGCCCGGGTGTCGCTCGATCCGTCCTCGGCGGCCATCGTCCGGTCGGTCGGTGCTCCCGCCTTCCTCGACGCCCTCGCCGGTGTCGACGTCCTCTTCCCCGGCCGGCAGGAGGCCCTCGAACTGACAGGGTCGACCGACCTCGACGACGCGGTGCGGCGACTGACCGAGCACGTCCCGCTGGTGGTGGTCACGGTGGGCGCCGACGGTGTGCTGGTGGGGCGGCGCGGTCGGAGCGTGCACCGCGTCGCCGCGACACCGGCGACGGTCGTCGACACGGTCGGTGCCGGCGACGCGTTCGCCGCGGGGTTCGTGCGGGCGTGGGCGACGGATCCCGTGCGGGTCGGAGCGGCGGCGCGCGAGGGAACCCGGGTCGCCGCCCGGGCGCTCGGGTTCGTCGGCGGCCGACCGCCGGTGTGACGGCCGGGACCGGGGCTCGAGCCGGCCGCGGTCACGACCGGCACGCTCCGCCCGGTCAGCCCTCTGCGGGCTCCGCCACGACGGTGAGGGTCTGGACGCGGCCGGTCGACGACGGGGCGAGCCGTATCTCGACGCGCAGGCGCCCGCAGGTGCCGGGCAGCCACCAGCGCAGGTGCGACGGCGTCGACGACTGCTCGGCGACGGGAGCAGCGGTCAGGTCCGCCCCCACCTCGGCGACCGCGGCGGCGATCGCGCGTCGGCGGCGATCGTAGGGGACGTCCATCGCCACGTTCGGCGTGCAGATCGCGTCCGCCACGTCGTCGCGCCAGTCGGCCAGGAGGCCCGTCACGGCGGACTGCGCGCCTCGCGTCGCCCGGATGGTCGGGTCGGCGCCGGGGCGGCGCGCGGGTCCGGTGCCCGCACCGGCGAGTGCCGGGGACGCCGTCGGACGCGCGGTCTCCAGGAGCAGGTCGTGTGCCTGCTGCGCCGCGGCCGAGACCTTCGCCTGCGTGGCGTTCTCGAACGCGACGACACCGAGGCCGGTCTGCGCGGACCACCGCATGTGCGCCGAGAACCCGGGGTAGCCGCCGGAGTGCGAGACGAGTTCGCCGAACCGGTCGTCCTGCTCGACGAACAGCCCGAAGCCGTACGCCGTGGCGCGCGACGAGCCGGGGACCACGGACGACGGCACGACCCGCATCGCCTGCTGCATGAGCCGGCGATCGGCGGGGGAGACCGGTCCGGGCTCCGGGGTGTCGGACGACGCCGATGCCAGGTGCGTCGCCCAGCGTGCGAGGTCGCGGACGGTGGAGAACAGGCCACCGATGGACGAGAACGCCCCCGGGCCGGTCATCGGCAGGGGCTCCCAGTCGCCGTCGTGCGGACGGAACCCGGTGACGACCGGCCCCGGTGACTCGGCCGCGCTGAACACCGTGTGGTCGAGACCGAGCGGCCGGAGCACCGTGTCGCGTGCAACCTCGGTGAACGGGCGGCCGGAGACGACGGCGACGACCCGACCGAGCAGGGCGTAGCCGAGGTTTGAGTACGCGAACCGGGTGCCGGGCACGGAGTCGAACAACAGCCCGCCGCGCAGGACGTCGTCGAGCTCGGCGTCGCTGATCGACTCCTGCCGGTCCGCCCAGGGGTCGTCGGTGGGGAACCCGGCCGACATGGTCAGCAGCATCCGTACGGTCGGCACGGGGGAGTCCGGTGTGGGCAGGTGCACGGCGCCGAACGCCGGCACGAAGGCGGTGACCGGTGCGTCGAGGTCCAGGTGGCCGTCGGAGACCAGCGTCAGCAGCGTCGCCGCGGTGACGCTCTTGGTGCACGACGCGATCCGGTAGACGCTGTCGGCATCGGGTCGCTGCCCGTCGCCCCCGTCGCCCCGGTCGCCGTGGCCCCCGGAGGCGACGAGGCCCGTCCGGTCGAACACACCCCACGCGTTGCTCGGTGCGACGCCGCGGTCGACACGGTCACGGAAGAGCGCGTCGACCTGCGCGACGGCGGCGTCCCACGGGTTCACGACCGACGCATCTCTGCGTAGGCGTCGAGCGCGCGCTGCCGCGTCGCCTTGAGGTCGACCATCGGCTCGGGCCGGAGCTCGTCCGAGGGGACCCATCGGTGCACGTACTCGCGGTGCGGGTCGAACCGCTCGAGCTGCCGGTCGGGGTTGAACACGCGGAAGTACGGCGCCGCGTCGAAGCCCGAACCGGCGACCCACTGCCAGTTCCCGGCGTTGTTGGCCGAGTCGGCGTCGACGAGGGTGTCCCAGAACCACTGCTCGCCCACGCGCCAGTCGACGAGCAGGTTCTTGACGAGGAAGCTCGCGGTCGCCAACCGGACGCGGTTGTGCATGGCGCCGGAGTGCCACAGCTCCCGCATGCCGGCGTCGACGAGGTCGAACCCGGTCGTGCCGGTGCGCCATCGGTCGACCTCGGCCGCCGGGGCGTCCCGCCACGGGAACGCGTCGAACTCCCGACGCACGTTCACCGTCGTGATGTCCTCGCAGTGGAAGTGCTCGTTCCAGTTGAACTCGCGCCACGCCAGCTGCCGCAGGAAGGCCGAGGCGTTCTTGCGCTGCTCCGGCTCGAGCGCTCCGTGCAACCGGTGCCACACCTGGTACGGGCTGACCTCGCCCCAGCGCAGGTGCGGGGACAGGTCGCTCGTGGCTGCCATGGCGGGTTCGTCCCGCTGGTCGTAGTCCTCGAGCGCGTGGGTGACGAAGTGCTCGAGCCGCTGGTGGGCGCCGTGCTCGCCGGGCTCCCAGGCGTCGCGGAGTCCGCCGGCCCAGTCGGGACGGGTCGGCAGCAGGTCCCACTGGTCCAGGTCGTCGCTCGTGACCCGGGCAGGTGCGGGCAGGTCCCGGGGCTTCGGGAGCGGGTGCCGCGGTTCGGGCATCGCCTGGGCGGCGCGCCAGAACGGGGTGAACACCTTGTACGGTTCGCCCTGACCCGTGAGCACGGTCCACGGTTCCCAGAGCAGGTTCGCCGCGAAGCTGTGCGCTTCGATGCCGCGGTCGTGCAGCGCGCTCTTGATGCCGGCGTCGACCTCACGTTCGGCGGGACCGTACCGACGGTTCCAGAACACGGCGTCCGCTCCGGACTCGGCGACGAGGGTGTCGATCACCGCGGCGGCCGCGCCCCGTCGCAGCACCAGGCGCGAGTCACGGTCGCGCAGTTCGCCGTCGAGGGCGGTGAGCGAGTGGTGGAGCCACCAGCGGCTGGCGGCGCCGGCGGGACGGATGCCGGGGGACTCGTCGTCGAGGACGTAGACCACCGTGACGTCGCCGCCGTGGTCGATCGCAGCGCGCAGTGCGGGGTTGTCGGCCAGTCGCAGGTCGTCGCGGAGCCAGACCAGTGCGCCGGTCACACCGGTGCCGGATCCGACTCGGAGACCGTCCGCGTGACGGGTCGTCGACCCGGGGCGGTGCCGACCGCGAGCCGCAGCTTCGTGCACAGCTCGGTGAGGGTGCGGAGTTCGGCGTCGGAGAGCCCGGCGCCGACCTGCTGCGCGATGCTCGCCGCGTGCTGCACGGCCACCTGGCGGTAGACGTCGAACCCGTGCGGGGTGAGCGCCACGATGACGCCGCGGGCGTCGGACGGATCCGGCTGCTTCTCGACGATCCCGCGGGCGAGCAGGCGATCGACCAGGCGGCTCACGCTCGGCTGGGTGAGGAGCAGGTGACCGGTGAGGTCACGCATGCGGCAGCGCCGGCCGGGCTGCGTCGACAGGTTGAAGCAGACGTCGTACTCGTTGAAGGAGATCTCGCCGCCGGGGAAGTCCGCGTTGAGGCTCCGCATCACGGTGACCTGGGCGCGGAACAGTGATTCCCAGGCAGCGACGGCGGTCGCCTTCTCGCTGCGGCGTGAGTCGCTCACGATCGCGCTCCCCTCTGGTCGGACGGTCCGTCCACACTACCGACGGCCCCCGACAGGAGCGGGTTCGACATGCACGAGGGTGCGACATGCACCAGCCCGACGTGCACGAGGGCCGGCCGCTCTTCCGAGCGACCGGCCCTCTCCCTTGCACCAAGAGTTTCCTGCAATCACATTCCGCAGCCGGTGCCACAGCAAACACCGTCTGCGCGTCCGACTGTATAACGAAGCGGTAACGGCGCGCTAGCCTCTCCGTGGGTCGTTCGCTGCGAGTTCACCAAGAGCGACCGATCAGGATCAGAAGAGGTCGGGCGACGGCGTCGAGGCGTAGCGGACGGCCACGTCGGCGTGCCGGTCGAACCGGTACCCGACGCCGCGCACGGTGCGGACGATCTCCTCGAACGCGCCGAGCTTGGAGCGGAGTCGGCGCACGTGCACGTCGATGGTGCGCTCGTTCGGGGTCTCGTCCTCGCCGTCCGACCACAGGCCGTCGATGATCGCCGAGCGGTCCACCGTCTGTCCCTCGCGGAGCACCAGGAACTGCAGGAGTTCGAACTCCTTGTACGTCAGGGGTGCTGCTGCACCGTCGAGGGTGACGCGCTTCCGGGAGATGTCGATGACGACCCCGGTCTCCTCCGGCTCGGGCTTCTCGGCCTGCTTGCGCGCGGCGACGGCGGAGCGGTCCTGCAACGCCAGCCGGACGACGTCGACGTCGCGGCCGCCGGACTGCTCCGCGGCGACGGCGACGGCCGCGTACGTCTCCGAGTTCGGGACGAGCTGCGCGGTCAGCGCCTTCAGCTGCTCGACGACGGCCGCGAGCGTGGTGCCGGCTGCTGCCGCCTTCGCCTCGTCGATCCCGACGTACAGCGCGAAGCCACGGGCCTCGGTGCCCTCCGGCAGGGAGCGGTTCCGCTGCGGTGCGACGACCGGGCTGGTCGGCACGGCGGTCTGGCCGGTCGTGGCCGGGGTCGCGGGACGGGGCCGGATCGGGGTGACGGTCCCGAGGTCGGTCGGCGCCGGAGCGGCGGTGCGGAGCGCGGTGCGGGGCTGGGCGATGGTGAGCGACATGGTGGTTCTCCGGGCGATGTGGCCGGTGCGCGTGTGGCGCGTGCGGCGGTGTCGAATGCGTCGACCCGGGTACGGCTGGATGCCGTCGTGCCCTGCGGTCCTGCTGGGGACCGGGGCGGACCCGGGGGAACGGGAGACAGACCTCGTGACGTGGTGCGCGTCGTCGACGGTGTCCGTCACCCGGGGATCACACGCTCGCGACCGGGGTGGTGTCGCGGGGGATCCGGCTGGAACGGGTGCCGATCAGGCACACATTCGACAACGCATGACGGCGACCGGCATCATCATGCCGGCAGTCCCCTGGACCTCGGAGAGGACGCGGGTGGACACGGTTGCAGTCATGGGACGAGTATCGGCGGTATACCAAGGCGGTGTCAACCGTCCGGGTGGACGGTGCGTTCCGCGCACCGGCGGCGGTGGACCGTGCTGACGGGCGACGGGAGGCCCGTGGCGGTGTCGCCACGGGCCTCCCGTCGATCGTGGGTGACGTCGACTGCCTACTCGGCCAGTCCGTAGAGGCGGTCGCCGGCGTCGCCGAGACCGGGGACGATGTACCCGTTCTCGTCGAGCTTCTCGTCGAGGGCGCCGAGCACGATCGAGACGTTGCGGTCGCCGACGGCCTGCTCGACCATCGCGAGCCCCTCCGGGGCACCGAGGATGCACACGCAGGTGACCTCTTCGGCGCCGCGGGCGAACAGGAAGTCGATGGCGGCGGCGAGGGTGCCGCCGGTGGCCAGCATCGGGTCGAGCACGAAGCACTGCCGGCCGGACAGGTCGTCGGGCAGGCGCTCGGCGTAGGTCTGCGGCTCGAGGGTCTCCTCGTTGCGGGCCATGCCGAGGAACCCGACCTCGGCCGTCGGCACGAGCTTGACCATGCCCTCGAGCATGCCGAGACCGGCACGCAGGATCGGGACGACGAGCGGACGCGGCTTGGCGATCGAGACGCCCATGGTGTGCGCCACGGGGGTGTCGATGGGCGTCGCGGTGACCCGGACGTTGCGCGTGGCCTCGTACGCGAGGAGCGTGACGAGCTCTTCGGTCAGGGCGCGGAACGTGGGGGAGGGTGTGGTCCGGTCGCGGAGCACCGAGAGCTTGTGGGTGATGAGCGGGTGGTCGGCGACGTGGACTCGCATAGGGTCGAGCCTACCGTGCTGCCGACCGCCAGGAGGTCCTGTGGAAGCGCCCGCTGCCCGTCCGTTCGTCCCGGCGATGGAACGCGCGCTCGACGAGGCCCGCGCGTGCCTGGCGACCGGCGACGTCCCCGTGGGGGCGGTGGTGCTCGACCGCGACGGCGTGGTCGTCGCCGTCGGCCGGAACGAGCGCGAGGCACTGCAGGACCCGACCGCGCACGCCGAGGTGCTCGCGCTCCGTGCGGCGGCCGCGGTGACGGGGGACTGGCACCTCGACGGGCACACGCTCGTCGTGACGCTCGAGCCGTGCCCGATGTGCGCCGGGGCGATCCTGGCAGCGCGCGTGCCGCGGGTCGTGTTCGGTGCCTGGGACCCCAAGGCGGGCGCGACCGGCAGCGTCTACGACATCGCCAGGGACCGCCGGCTGCCGCACCGCTCCGAGGTCGTCGGCGGCGTGCTCGAGCGCGAGTGCGCCGCGTTGCTCGACGCCTTCTTCAGTCAGCGGCGAGGATGACGATCGCCTCGGTCGGCGGACGCGGACCGGTGCGGAGCACATCGGGCTCGACGTAGATGACCCGGGCGATCGGCACCGCGGTGCGCACGCGGTGCTCGACCGTGTCGATGCCTGCGGCGACGTCCCCCAGGCGGCGGTCGCCGTCGACGGCGACCTTCACGCCGACCATGAGCTCGTCCGGGCCCAGGTACAGGGTCTTGATGTGGATGATCGCGTCGACCTCCGGGCCGTCGAGCACCGCGTGCTTGATCCGCTCGACGTCGGCGGCGGTCGCGCCCTCGCCGACGAGCAGGCTCTTCGTCTCGATGCCCAGGACGACCGCGACGGCGATGAGCAGGGCGGCGATGAAGATCGTGCCGATCGCGTCGAACACCCCGTTGCCGGTGATCGCGGTCAGCCCGACGCCGAACAGGGCGAAGACCAGGCCGAGCAGTGCCGCGGTGTCCTCGAGCATGACGACGGGCAGCTCCGGGGCCTTGGCGCGGCGGACGAACTGGACCCAGCTGAGCGTGCCCTTCTGCGGCCGGGCCTCCTTCAGTGCGGTGCGGAGCGAGAAGCCCTCGAGCCCGATCGCGATGACGAGCACGACGAGCGGCAGCCACCAGTTCTCGAGCGGGTGCGGGTGGGTGAGCTTCTCGATGCCCTCGTAGAGCGAGAACACGCCACCGACGGAGAACAGGATGATCGAGACGACGAAGGCGTACACGTAGCGTTCGCGCCCGTAGCCGAAGGGGTGCTCCTCGTCGGCGGCGCGACGGGCACGGCGTCCGCCGAGCAGCAGGAGGAGCTGGTTCGCGGAGTCGGCCAGGGAGTGCACGCCCTCGGCCAGCATCGACGCGGACCCGCTGATCGCGGCCGCGATGAACTTCACGATCGCGATGCCGACGTTCGCACCGAGTGCGGCGAGGATCGCCTTCGTGCCTCCAGAAGCGCTCACAGCTGTCCCCTTCTCCCGATCTGGAAGACGATCCTAGGCGAGGCCGGTCGGTAGGGTCGGGAGCATGACGATCGACCTGCCCCGTACCGCCCTGCTCGGCGTCGGCTCCATGTCCGGCTCGGTCCTCGACGGTCTGCTCGCCGCCGGGCTCGACCCGGCGACGGTGACCCTCACGACGAAGTCCGAGGGGTCCGCCGCCGCCCACCGGGAGCGCGGGCTCGACGCCACCGCGAGCGACACCGACCCCGATGCGAACCGCCGTGCTGTCCGTGGCGCGGCGCTCGTCGTCGTCGGCGTGAAGCCGTACGTGATCGCGGACCTGCTCGACGAGGTCGCCGCGGACCTGGAGCCCGGTGCGGTGCTGGTCAGCGTGGCGGTCGGTACCACCACCGCGAGCATGGAGTCGCGGGTACCGGCCGGTGTGCGCGTCGTCCGTGCGCTCCCGAACACGCCCATCGGCGTCGGCCACGGTGTCACCGGGGTCAGCGCCGGCGCGTCTGCGGACTCCGACGCCGTCGCGCTCGCGTCGTCGGTGTTCACCGCCTCGGGGCAGGTGATCGAGTTGCCCGAGACGCAGCTCGACGCCCTGTCCGCGGTCTCCGGCTCGGGTCCGGCCTACGTCTTCCTGCTGGTCGAGGAGTGGCAGCGAGCCGCCGAGGCGCTCGGCTTCACCCCGGACCAGGCGGCCTTGATGGTGCAGGGCACGCTGCGCGGCGCCGTGGAGCTGCTCGACCGGTCGGATCGCGAGCCAGCCGACCTGCGGCGTGCCGTCACTAGCCCGAAGGGCACCACCGAGCGGGCCGTCGCGGTGCTGCAGGATGCCGACCTGGCCGACACCTTCCTGCGCGCGTCGCGCGCCGCGATCGCGCGCGCGGAGGAGATCGCCGCGTCGTAGGGGCGCGGACGGACCTACTCGAACGCCGCGAAGCGCTCCAGGTCGGTCTCGGAACCCGAGACGATGATCACGTCGTCCTCGCCGATGATGCTCTCCGGCGTCGCCGGCACGAACGGGCTCCCGGGCGGCTTGATGCCGAGCACCGTCAGACCGAACCGGGTGCGGATCACCGTGGTGGCGAGGTCCTTCCCGCGCACGGCCCGTGGCGGGAACATCTTGACAACGGCGAAGTCGTCGTCGAACTCGATGAAGTCGAGCATGCGCCCAGACACCAGGTGTGCGGTGCGCTCCCCGGCTTCACGCTCCGGGTAGACGACGTGGTTCGCGCCGATGCGGGACAGGATCGTGCCGTGCGAGCGGCTGATGGCCTTCGCCCAGATCTGCGGGATGCCGAGGTCGACGAGGTTCGCCGTGATCAGCACGCTCGACTCGAGGTCGCTGCCCGTCCCGACGACCGCGATCGCGAAGTCCTGCGCACCGATCTGCCGCAGCGCGTCGATGTCGGTCGCATCGGCCTGCACGGCGTGCGTGACGCGGTCGGACCACTTCTGCACCAGGCCGGCGTCGGTGTCGACGACGAGGACCTCGCGGTCCTGCCGCTCGAGCTGACCGGCGGTGGCGGCGCCGAAGCGGCCGAGGCCGATGACGAGCACGGGTGCGTCGTGACTGATCGCACCCATCGGGTGCGGGGGACGGGTTCGGTCAGCCAACGATCGGCCTCTCCTCGGGACGGCGGAACAACTGCCGGCTCTGACTCGCGGCCAGGGCTGCGGCGATGGTCACTGTACCGACCCGGCCGAGGAACATGGTGGCGGCCAGGACGTACTTGCCGGACTCGGGCAGGTCCGCGGACACGCCGGACGACAGACCACTGGTCGAGAACGCCGAGATCACCTCGAACAGCACGCGGTCGAGCGAGTCGTCCGTGATCTGCAGCAGCACCACGGTCGCGACCGCCACGATCGTCGCTCCCCAGAGCACGATGGCGACCGCGACCCGCAGCACGTCACTGGGGATGCGGCGCCCGAACGCCTCCATGCTCTGCCGACCGCGGGCCTCGGCCACCGCGGCGAGGAACAGCACCGCGAGGGTCGTGACCTTGATGCCGCCGGCGGTCGACGCGGAGCCGCCACCGATGAACATGAGCATGTCGGTGACGAGCAGGCTCGATCCGTTCAGCTGGTCGAAGTCGACGAGTGAGAAGCCGCCGGAGCGGGTCATCGTCGACAGGAAGAGCGCCTGGAACGCCGTCCGCCCGGCACCCTCCTCGCCGAAGGTCGTCGGGTTCGAGGCCTCGAGCGCGGTGTAGACGATCGCACCGCCGACGAGCAGGACCGCGCTCGTGGCCAGGGTCAGCTTGACGTGGATCGGCCAGCGGCGCGGCGTGCGGAGCTGCTTCGTCAGGGCACGGATGACGGGGAACCCGATCGACCCCGCCACGACGCCGATCATCAGGAGCGTCAGGAACCAGTAGTCGTGGGCGAACGGGTCGAGGCCGTCCGCGTTGGGCGAGAAGCCGGTGTTCGTGAACGCCATCGCCGCGTAGTAGAAGGAGTCGCCGACCGCGGTCCAGAACGGGATGCCCGCGATCAGCACCGACGGCAGGAGCAGCAGGCCGAGGACGATCTCGATCGACAGGGTGCTCACGGCCACCGTGGCGAGCAGGGTGCCGACCTCACCGAGGCGGACGGCCTGCCCCTCGGGCACGGCACCGTGGTGGGTGCGGAGCGGGTTCGAGTCACCCGCGGCCATCAGCTTCGCGCGGAGCCCGAGCTTGCGCGTCACGAACAGCCCGAGGATCGACGCGAAGGTCAGCACGCCCACCGCGCCGATCTGCGTGCCGATCACCACGAGGACCTTGCCGAACACCGACCAGTGGGTCGCCATGTCGACGGTCGCGAGGCCGGTGACGCACACCACCGAGGCCGCCGTGAACAGCGCGTCCGAGAAGGGCGTGCCGGTCCGGTCCGCGACGGCCCACGGCGTCATGAACAGCGCCGTGAACACGAAGATGAGGGCGATGAACACCACGATCGCCAATCGCGACGGCGACGATCGCAGGACCGTCACGATCCGTCCGCCCCGTCGTCGGGTGACGGTCACGTGCCGCGGGAGCGGCTCGGTGCGGTCGAGCATCGTATGCCTCCGAGGACATGGGCCGGGACGGTTCGTCATGGTACATCCGAGGTGCCCCGGCTAGCCTTGCCCGCATGGCCGACATCTTCTCCGTCGTGGCGGACCCCACCAGGCGTGAGCTGCTCGGGACCCTCCTCGCCGCGTACGGATCGGACGTCACCGGCGGGGAACTCAGCGTCGGGCAGCTCGTCGAACGACTGGGCGTCAGCCAGCCGACGGTGTCGAAGCACCTCCGCGTCCTGCGTGACATCGGCCTCGTCACCAGCCGCGAGGAAGGACAGCACCGCTTCTACCGGCTCGACCCGGAACCGCTCGTGTCCCTGGAGGACTGGGTCCTGCCGTTCACCGGCGCGGTCGACGCCGACGGCATGCCCGCGACCACGGCGTGGACCCCCGATGGTCAACCCGTGTCGGTGCGCCGGAACGGTGCGGCCGGCAAGGCCACCGTCGAGGTCGGCACCGAGCTCGGGCGTGTCATGGCCGAGGCGTCCTACCGGGCCACCGCGGCGATCTCCGGCGCGCAGCAGGGCTGGGAGCGCGTCGTCGACCGCAGCCGCAAGCGCTTCACCCGTCGCGGGGACGAAGACTGAGCCTGGACACTGGGTCGCACGCGCCTCTACAGTTGCCAGTGACCACACAGGTCACACCAAACCCGTGCGCGGATCGCGTGCGAGCCACCGAAGGCGGATCATGACCGGCAGTTTCGACGACGTGCGCTTCCTCACCGTCGCTGAGGTCGCCGAGATGATGCGTGTCTCGAAGATGACCGTGTACCGGATGGTCCACGCCGGTGAGCTCCCCGCCATCCGTTTCGGCCGGTCCTTCCGTGTCCCCGAGTCAGCCGTCGCCGACGTGCTGCGCGGTGGCATCGCAGACGTCGGCTGAGCGCACGCACGTCCGTTCCGGGCGCGTTCGACATCGCGTCAGCCCTCCGGTAGACTCGGCCGGGTTGATTTTCCGCGGTCTCGACGGCCCGGTGTCCGATACATCAGCACAGTCCGAGCGAGGTCCACATGGGTTCTGTCATCAAGAAGCGTCGCAAGCGCATGGCGAAGAAGAAGCACCGCAAGCTGCTTCGCAAGACGCGCCACCAGCGTCGCAACAAGAAGTAGGCCCCGAGCCTGCAGCGTCAAGCCCCGGTTCGCCGGGGCTTTCGCATTCCCCAGGGGACGCGGGCCGCGGGCTACGCTGGAGCCATGCCCGCAGTGACGTTCCTGACGAAGCCCGGATGCCACCTCTGCGACGACGCCCGACCCGTGGTCGAGCGCGTCGTCGCCGAACACCCCGGCGTGACCCTGCAGGAACGCTCGATCCTCGACGACGACGCCCTCCGCCAGGAGTACGCGGAGGACATCCCCGTCGTGCTGGTCGACGGGCGCGTCCACAGCAACTGGCACGTCGACGCCGATCGGCTCGCACGTGCCCTCGAGAAGGCCGGTGCCTCCGCATGATCTCCCACGTCGTCGCCTGGACCCTGCGCGAGGACCTCGACCGCGCCGCGTCCATCGCCCGGATCCGCGAACTCCTGACCGGCCTGACCGGCACCATCGGGTCGATCCGCTCGCTCGAGGTCGTCGAGAACGTCGCCTACCCGGACAAGAACAGCGACGTCGCCGTCGTCGCGTCGTTCGACGACCTCGCGGGGCTCGACGAGTACCAGGTGCACCCGGACCACCAGGCCGCCGCAGCCGAGATCCGTGGACTGGTCACGGGGCGGGCCGCCATCGACTGGGAGCGCTGAGCCGGGCCTCCCGTCCCGCCCCCGGCGCTCGCGCCCACCGTGCAGAAGACGCCGCCTCCCGAACTCGGAGGCGGCGTCTTCTGCACGGTCGACGGTGACTACGGGGTCAGACGCGTCGGGCCACGGAAGAGGTACGTGACCTCGCGGATGGACGGCTCGCCCAGCATGAGCATGAGCACGCGCGCGAGGCCCATGCCGAACCCGCCGTGCGGCGGCACGCCGTAGCGGAAGAAGTCGAGGTACCAGCCGAGCTCCTCGGGGTCGAGGCCCTTCTCGACGGCCTGCGCCTCGAGCACGTCGACGCGGTGCTCGCGCTGCGCGCCCGTGGAGATCTCCGCACCGTTGAAGATGAGGTCGTAGCTGTTCGTGAGCGTCGGGTCACCCGGCTTCCGCATGTGGTAGTACGGCCGGATCGAGGCGTCGTACTCGGTGACGAAGACGAACTCCGACCCGTGGTGCTCCTTCGCCCAGGCGGCGACGCGGCGCTCGCCCTCGGGGTCCAGGTCGCCGTCGGCGCGGACGACGTCGTGTCCGCTGTCCGCGACGATCTTCCGGGCCTCGGCCAGGGTCACACGGGGGAACGGCGTCGCGGGGACCTGCAGCTCGAAGCCGAAGACCTCCTCGATGTCCTTGCCGTACTTCTCCTTGACCGCGGTGATGCCGGCGACCAGGACCTCTTCGTGCATCGCCATGACGTCCTCGTGGGACTCGATCCACGAGAACTCGGCGTCGACGCTCGTGAACTCCGTCGCGTGCCGGCTCGTGAACGAGGGGTCGGCGCGGAACGCGTCGGCGATCTCGAACACGGCGCCGAAGCCGGCGGGCTGTGCCATCTGCTTGAAGTTCTGCGGCGACTGCGCCAGGTAGGCGGTCGTCTCGAAGTACTCGAGCTGGAACAGCTCGGCGCGCGACTCGGACGCCGACGCCATCAGCTTCGGGGTGTGGATCTCGATGTAGTCGCGGTCCACCCAGTAGGTGCGGAACGCGTGCTCCAGCGTCGTCTGGATGCGGAAGATCAGGTTCTGCTTGCGGTTGCGCAGGTCGAGGAAGCGCCAGTCGAGCCGCTTGTCGAGCGACGAGTCGTCGGCGATCGGGGTCTCCGGGATCGCGGCGCTCACCACCTCGAGCGCGCCGACCTTGACCTCGAGGCCGCCGAGCTTGACGCGCTCGTCGTGCTTCAGGGTGCCGGTGGCGTGGATGAAGGTGCCGTGGGCGAGGCCCGAGATCTCGTTGGTGGTGGCGAGGGCGGCCTGGGCTGCGTCGTCACCGTCCTCGGCCTCGCGCGTGGCGGGGTTCACGAGCTGGACGGCGCCGGACTCGTCGCGGAGGACGACGAACTGCACCTTCTTCTGGTCTCGGACGGTCTCGACCCATCCGGCCACGGAGACGGGGCCGTCGGGGAGGGCAGCGAGGTCGGCGATGCGGGTGCGTTCGATCACGGTGGTCGAGTCTAACCGTCTGCGTCCGGCGGCGTCGGTCCGCAGGCTGCTCCCCTCCACAGGGCGGCCTGCGTCCGGCGTCGTCCACAGGTCTGACCGGGAGGCCCGTGGTGCGTCGAGTGGGTCCGTAGCGTTCTCGACGTGGCCGGGTCGCGGGACGAGAGGGGACCGGGTGGGGACGGGGATGGGGGAGCTCGCGACCTGGCCGCCTGCGGCGGTCGCGACGATCGTCGCGTCGTTGCTCGCGCTCGGAGGCACCACGACGGCGACGGTCTGGTCGTTCATGCGGTGGCGGCGAGAGCAGCGGGCGATCGAACGGGCGTACGTGTGGCAACAGGTCGTCTGGGCAGCCGAGATGGTGTCGTCCGACGACGTCGGCAAGGTCGAGATCGGACGATTGGTCGCCGGCGCGATGTACGACATGCAGATTCATGGACGGGTCGACGATCCGGGTGTGAGTGTCCTGGTACGAACACTCGGGAAAGAGGAACGTGATGCAACGGATGTTCATGCACATGACCGGTGAGGAACGCCGACGTGCTCAGGTACGTCTCAACCAGGTCATCCTCGACGCGTACCCGAAGCGGAAGGCGCGGAAGATGATCGCCATGTTCGAGCGGGTGGAAGCACGTCTGGAGTACACCCCCGAAGAAGCTGCTGAGGCTGAACGGCGATGGCTCGCGCGGTACGAGCGTTCAGGGGAGCGAAGCGCGGAGTGACCCCAGGGTCCCGATGAACTCCTCGGCCATGCCGGCGCGCTCGACGAGCTTGGCGTGCCGGGCCCGCGCGTCGTCGAGGTACTCGTCGAGGCGTGCAGCCAGCGCGGGCTCGTCATCGGGGTCCTTCGCCGCCAGTGCGTCGACGACCCGCAGCAGGTCCGCCATCTCGTCGAGCGTGAACCCGAGCGGCTTCATGCGGCGGATCACGAGCAGCCGGTCCAGGTCCTGCGCGGTGTAGACGCGGAACCCGCCGGTCGTGCGGCCACTCGGCACGAGCAGACCGACCTCGTCGTAGTGGCGGATCGTCCGCAGGGACATGCCGGCGCGGTCCGCCAGCTCGCCGATGTGCATCGTGTCCGGGGCGTCGGTGGTGCTCACGGTGCACAACTCTACCCTCACGTGAGGGTAGAGTTCCCGTCGATGTCCGTGATCACACACGCGCCGGCTGCCCCGAGCGTCCTCACCGCCCTCCGCTCACCCCGCACGCTGACCCGAGAGGTCCTGGCCGGAATCGTCACCGCGCTCGCCCTCATCCCCGAGGCGATCTCGTTCTCCGTCGTCGCCGGTGTCGACCCGGCGGTCGGTCTCTTCTCGAGCGTGATCATCGCGATCGTGATCTCGATCGTGGGCGGGCGCCCGGCGATGGTGTCCGCCGCAGCCGGGTCGGTGGCGCTGGTCATCGCGCCGCTCGTCCGCGAACACGGCATCGAGTACCTCGTGCCCGCGATCGTGCTCGGCGGCGTGTTCCAGCTCGTCCTCGGGTTCCTCGGGGTCGCGCGACTGATGCGCTTCATCCCGCGCAGTGTCAACGTGGCCTTCGTGAACGCGCTGGCGATCCTCATCTTCACCGCGCAGCTGCCCAACCTGCTCGGCGACGACGTCCCGTTCGTCGTCTGGCCGCTGACCGCCCTCGGCATCGCGATCATCGTCGGCTTCCCGTTCCTGACCAAGGCGGTCCCGGCGCCGCTCGTCGCGGTCGTCGTGATCACCGGCATCACCATGCTCTTCAGCGTCGTCGTCCCCACGGTCGGTGACGAGGGCGAACTGCCCACCGCACTGCCGGGGTTCAACGGCATCGTGACGCCGTTCTCGTTCGAGACGCTGCAGATCGTCGCGCCGTACGCGTTCGGCGTCGCGATCGTCGGCCTCATCGAGACCCTGCTGACCGCGCAGCTCGTCGACTCGATCACCGAGACCGGCTCGAGCAAGTGGCGGGAGTCCTGGGGGCAGGGCGTCGCGAACATCGCATCGGCGTTCTTCGGTGGCACGGGTGGCTGCGCGATGATCGGCCAGACGGTCATCAACGTGAAGACCGCGGGCGCGCGGACCCGGATCTCGACCTTCGTCGCCGGTGCGTCCGTGCTCGTGCTGACGATCGTGCTGCACGACCTCGTCGCGCAGATCCCGATGGCGGCGCTGACCGCCGTGATGCTCATGGTGTGCGTGGCGACCTTCGACTGGCACAGCATCCGCCCGCGCACCCTGCGACGGATGCCGTTCGGTGAGACCGCGGTCATGCTGATCACGGTCGTGGTGGTCGTCGTGACCGAGAACCTCGCGACCGGGGTGCTCGTCGGGGTCGTCGTCGCGGCGCTCGTCTTCGCGCGCCGGGCGGCCCACGTCGTGACGGTCGTGCGCGAGCCGGTCGACGAGCGCACCGTGCGCTACCGGGTCCGCGGAGCGTTGTTCTTCGCGTCGTCGAACGACCTCGTCACCCGGTTCTCCTACGCCGAGGACCCGGAGCACGTGGTCATCGACATGTCCGACGCGCACGTCTTCGACGCCTCGACGGTCGCGGCGCTGGACGGCGTCGAGCAACGGTTCGCCAAGCACGGGTCCACGGTCGAGGTCGTGGGCCTCAACACCGGTTCGGTGGCCATCCACGGGCGGCTGTCGGGCGAACTCGGCTGAGCGCTTCCGCATCCGGTGAATCGGCTGTGGGGCCGGTGAGCACCGACGGGCGACCTACACTGGAACCCATGCCCGCCACCCGACTCCACCTCGTCCGGCACGGTGAGGTGCACAACCCCGACCGCGTCCTGTACGGCCGGCTCCCGGGCTTCGGACTGAGCGACCTCGGCAAGCAGATGGCCCTCGCCTCGGCGACCGCGTGGAAGGACGCCGGTGTCGACGTGCGCCGGATCGTCGCCTCGCCGCTGCAGCGCACGCAGGAGTCCGCGGCGCCGTGGACGGCCGCGTACGGGCTCGACGTCACGCTGGACGAGCGGCTCATCGAGCCGACGAACCGGTACGAGGGGCAGCCCCCGGGCTTCACGAAGCGTTCGCTCGGCCGCCCGGCGGAGTGGCCCTGGATCGCGAACCCGTTCCGACCGAGCTGGGGCGAGGCGTACGAGTCGATCGCCAACCGCATGCTCGCGGCGATGACCACGGCATGGGAGAGCGGCGACGGCGGCGACGTCGTCCTCGTCAGCCACCAGCTGCCGATCTGGATGGTCCACCGGAAGCTCGCGGGGGAGTCGCTCTGGCACGACCCGCGCAAGCGCCGTTGCGACCTGTCGAGCATCACCACCGTCGAACGGGTGCCCGCCTCGTCGACCGGTCGGTTCACCGAGGTCGGGTACACGGATCCCGCGCAGGAGCTGCGCGCGACCGCCATCGACGAAGGAGCAGTGTGAGCGTCATCAGCAAGCGGTTCGCGGTCCTCGCAGCGACGGCGGTCGCCGCGGCGCTCGTCCTGTCGGGGTGCTCGTCGGACAACGGCGGCCTGGCGAAGCAGTACGGCAACGGCACCACCCAGAACTACATCTCCGGCGACGGCGCGGTGACCGAGGTCAGCGCCGACAAGCGGTCCGACGCGGTCGACTTCGAGGCGAAGGACTCCGACGGTGACACCGTCTCGTCGAAGGACCTCAAGGGCAAGGTCGTCGTCCTGAACTTCTGGTACGCGAGCTGCCCGCCGTGCCGCGCCGAGGCGAAGTACCTCAACAAGGTGCACGCGTCCTACGCCGGTGCCGACGACGTCGCGTTCATCGGCGTCAACGTCCGCGACGAGGCAGCGACCGCGGCTGCCTTCGAGCGCACCTTCGGGGTCGACTACCCGACCGTGCTCGACCAGAAGACCGGCACGATGCAGCTCGCGCTGTCCGGTCAGATCGCTCCGAACGCCGTGCCGGCGACGATCGTCCTCGACACCAAGGGCCGCGTGGCTGCCCGGGTGCTCGGTGCCGTCGACGGCACGAGCATCCTGAAGACCCTGATCAGCGACGAACTCGACGCCGGCAAGGCCTCCTGACCCGTGGCCTCCAACCCCTTCGCCGACGCGATCCTGAGCGGCCAGATGGCCGTTGCGCTGCCCGTGGCGGCGCTCGCGGGGCTCGTCTCGTTCCTGTCGCCGTGCGTGCTCCCGCTCGTGCCCGGCTACCTCGGGTACGTCGGCGGGATCGCCGAGGGCGGGCAACGCCGGGGTCGGGTCGTGCTCGGGGTGCTCCTGTTCATCCTGGGGTTCACCGCGGTCTTCGTCGCGTACACGACGGTGTTCGGGGCGCTCGGGTTCTGGCTCGTGCGCTGGCGGGACCTCATCACGCAGGTCCTCGGCGTCGTCGTCATCGCGATGGGCCTGGTCTTCGTCGGGCGGTTCACGTTCATGCAGCGCACCATCAAGCCGAGCTGGACGCCCGCGACCGGACTCGTCGGCGCCCCGCTGCTCGGCATCGTGTTCGGCCTCGGGTGGACCCCGTGCCTCGGACCGACCCTCGCCGCCATCAACCTGCTCAGCGTGCAGTCGGGGAGTGCCTGGCAGGGCATGTGGCTCGGCGTCGCGTACTGCCTGGGTCTGGGCGTCCCGTTCGTCCTGGTCGCCGTCGGGGCCGGCTGGGCCACCGGTGCGATCCGCGCCGTGAAGCGCCACATGCGCACCGTCAACATCATCGGAGGAGCGATCCTGATCGTCATCGGTCTGCTCATGGTCACCGGAATCTGGTCGGCCGTCATGTCGAGCGTCGGGGCGGTGATCCAGAGCTTTGTCCCCGCGATCTGACCCCGAAACCGAAGCGACGGGCGCCGACACCGCGTCGGACCCGCAGCGACCGTCCGACCACGTCGACGGCTCCGGCCCCGGCGACCCCGGCATCAACCAGCCGAAGCTCGGGTTCATCGGCACCCTCCGGTTCTTCTGGCGGCAGCTCACGAGCATGCGCACCGCGCTGTTCCTGCTCATGCTGCTCGCCCTCGCGGCGATCCCGGGCTCGCTCGTGCCGCAGCGCACCGCCGACCCGAACGGCGTCGTCCAGTACAAGGCCGACCACGCGACGCTCTACCCGATCCTCGACAAGCTGCAGGTCTTCGACACCTACACCTCGGTGTGGTTCTCGGCGATCTACCTCCTGCTGTTCGTCTCGCTGATCGGCTGCATCGTGCCGCGCACGAAGCACCACTGGCAGGCGCTGCGGACCCGTCCGCCCCGGACTCCCGCGCGCCTGACGCGACTGGCGGGCTTCCGCACCGTGGCGGTGCAGCCCGACGCGATGATCGACGGCACCACCGGGATCGACGCGACCACGGGCCTCCCGTCCACCGAGCACGCGGTGACGCGTGCGATGGCGATCCTCAAGCGCTCCGGGTACCGCGTCGAGCGCTTCGGCGACTCGGTGAGCGCGGAGCGCGGCTACCTGCGCGAGACCGGCAACCTGGTGTTCCACGCGGCGCTCGTCGGCGTCCTGCTGGCCGTCGGCGTCGGCGGCGGGTTCGGGTTCACCGGGCAGCGGCTGCTGGTCGAGGGGCAGACGTTCTCGAACGTCCTCGGCTCCTACGACTCGTTCAACCCCGGTCGCTGGTTCCAGCAGACCGACCTCAAGGGCTACAACCTGACGCTCGACAAGTTCGTCACGAAGTACGAGGAGCGCAACCTCGACGCCCTCGGCCAGGCGCTCGACTACTCGGCGACCGTCACGAGCAAGGAGAAGGGCGGCGAGTCGACGACCAGCCGCCTCGGCGTGAACGACCCGCTGCACGTCGGCGGGACCAACGTCTACCTGCTCGGCAACGGCTACGCGATGAACGTCACGGTGCGCGACGGCGAGGGCAACGTCGCGTTCCAGGACGTCGTGCCGTTCCTGCCCGAAGACGCCAACTACACGTCCACCGGCGTCATCAAGGTGCCGGACGCGCTGCCGGACCAGCTCGGCATGGTCGGTTTCTTCTACCCGACGGCGTCGAAGCTCGCCTCCGGCGCGTACACGAGCGCCTACCCGGACACGCAGAACCCGCTGCTGACGCTGCAGGTCTACACCGGCGACCTCGGGCTCGACAGCGGGGTGCCGCAGAGCGTCTACACGCTCGACACCAAGGGCCTGCAGCAGATAGCCGGCCGTCAGTCCGACACGGCGAGCATCGCGCTCGAGCCGGGTCAGACCAAGCAGCTGCCGGACGGCGCCGGGTCGATCACCTTCGACGGCGTCAAGCGCTACGTGTCGCTCGACGTGCACCACGACCCGTCGCAGGCGTGGGTCGCCGGGTTCGCGCTGCTCTCCACGCTCGGGCTGCTGACGTCGCTCTTCGTCCCGCGCCGACGCGTGTGGGTGAAGGTCGTCCCCCGCAAGGGCGCTGAGCGCGGCGAGTACGACCTGGAGTACGCCGGTCTCGCCCGTGGCGAGGACCCCAACCTCGAACGGGCCGTCGGGGACATCGCACACCGCCACACGTCGGACCTCGGAGTTAGGATGCCCCAGTGAACGACATGACCACGAACCTCGCGACCTACTCGGTCGTGCTGACGTACTCCGCGATGGCGGTCTACGTCATCGCGTTCATCTCGTTCGCGCTGGACATGGCGAAACGCTCCGGCGAGGTGACGGCAGCGGCGAAGAACACGGGCACGGACTCGGACGACGCAGCCGCGACCGCCTCGGTGGGTGCGGCCCGCTCGGTGAAGACCGTCGCCACCGTCCGGGGCGGCACCGTCGTGCTCGAACCGGTCGCCGCACCCCCGGCGAACGCCGGTGGCTCGACCGGGCGCGGCACGAAGTTCGAACGCGTCGGCATGGCCATGACGATCCTCGCGCTCGTCCTGCACGTCGCATCGGTGGTCCTCCGCGGCATCGCGGCCGACCGTGTGCCGTGGGGCAACATGTTCGAGTTCTCGCTCACCGGCACGGCGCTGATCACGCTCATCTTCCTGCTGGTGCAGTTCTGGCAGAACCTGAAGTTCCTCGGTGTCTTCATCACCGGGCTGACGATCATCCTGCTCGGCATCGCCACGGTGAACTACTGGGTGCCCGTCGTCCCGCTGCAGCCCGCCCTGCAGTCCTACTGGCTGGTCATCCACGTCTTCGTGGCGATCGCCGGCACCGGGTTCTTCGCGCTCGGCGCGGGGCTCGCGGTGGCGCAGCTCGTGCAGACGTACCGCCAGGGCCGCACCGCGTCGGGCAAGCTCCGCTTCATGGCGACCCTGCCGGACGCCGACCGCCTCGAGGTCCTCACCTACCGCGTCCTGCTCGTCGGTTTCGTCCTCTGGACCTTCACCCTGATCGCCGGTGCGGTCTGGGCGGAGCGCGCCTGGGGCCGGTACTGGGGTTGGGACACCAAGGAGGTCTGGACCTTCATCATCTGGGTCGTCTACGCCGGGTACATCCACGCGCGTGCGACCCGCGGCTGGCGTGGTGCGCGGTCGTCCTGGCTGGCGCTCATCGGCTTCGCCGCCGTGATGTTCAACTTCTCGGTCGTGAACGTGTTCTTCAAGGGCCTGCACAGCTACTCGGGTCTGTGAGCGACGTGCGTCGCTGACGCGGCTCTGGTCGCGACCGCGATCGGACAGGAGGCGCGGTGCCAGCTGGCACCGCGCCTCCTGTCGTGCGACGCGATCTACGCGGCGGCGAGCACGGTGTGCACGCGCTCGAGCCGGGCGAGCCACCACGCCGTGCGCTCCGGCGACGCGGCGTTCCGGTCCAGCAGGTCCGACGACACCGTGGCCCGGCGCACCGGCACCCGGCCCCCGACGGGCAGCAGGGGGTCCGCGGTGACGTCGGACGCGAACATCGCGGCCGTCCCGAGCCCCGCGGCGTACCCCGGGGACATCGCGGCCGCGGCGAGGAACGCCCCCATGCCGAGCCCCACCGAGGTGTCGAGCGCGCTGGAGACCACGCACGGCAACCCGGCCTCGGCGATGACGGCGCGTGCAGCCGTGACGCCGCCGAGCGGTTGGGCCTTGACGACGAGGACGTCGGCCGCCCCGGCCCGTGCGACGGCGAGCGGGTCCGCTGCCTTGCGGACGCTCTCGTCCGCGGCGATCCGGATGCCGAGGCCGGCGGTCCGCGACCGGAGTGCCGCCAGTTCGGGCACGGTCCGGCAGGGCTGCTCGGCGTACTGCAGGTCGAAGGGGGCGAGGCGTTCGAGGGCCGCGGCGGCCTGGTCGACGCTCCAGAGACCGTTGGCGTCCACGCGGACGGCAGCCGAGGGGCCCATCACGCGGCGGACCTCGGCGACCCGGGCGACGTCGTCGTCGACGGTGGTGCCGGGTTCGGCGACCTTGACCTTGGCGGTGGTGCACCCGGGGTAGCGCGCGAGCAGTGCGGCGACCGCATCGGGCGAGATCGCCGGCACGGTGGCGTTCACGAGCACCGAGTCGGCGGCGGGCTCGTGCTCCGTCCACCCGAAGTCGATCGCGCCCCGGAGCCACGCGGCGGCCTCGGCGTCGTCGTACTCGACGAAGGGCGAGAACTCCGTCCACCCCGAGGGGCCCCGGAGGACGACCGCCTCGCGCGTGGTGATGCCGCGGAACCGCACCCGCATGGGCAGGGCGACCACGTGCGCGTCGGCGGTGAGTTCGGCGAGGTCGGGGAGCACGTCCGCCATCCTCCCACCGCACCCAGGGCACCTGCCGGTTCCTCGGAGGGGACCGCCAGGGCAGGGCATTAGCATGCATCGGTCGGCCCCGGTCGGCACAGGTCACGACCCGGATCGAAGCGTCCGGAACGAGGGAGGCGCGGTGGCGCGGGAACCGCAGCAGCACGCGTCGCAGCGCCCCGGTCGCGACACCGACGAGTTCGCCCGGCTCATGCAGCAGGGCACCGTCGACGTGCGGCAGACGACGGCACGGAAGCGCCGCAGCCCGATCGTCGGCAAGATCGCCCTCGGCCTCGCGGTGGTGTCCGCAGCGGTCGACGCCAGCGCCTTCGCGGTCTTCATGGGCGGCGACTCCGAGTTCGCGTTCGGGATCTGCTTCGTCGTGGTCTTCCTGACCCTCATCGCCGCCGTGCTCGGCTTCGTCGCCGCGGTCGGTGGCCTCGGCCGGTGGTACGGCGCGATCGGTGTCGTGGTGGCGTTCTTCGCCAACCCCGTCATCCTCATCGTGATCCTGGTGTTCGTCGCACCCGAGGTCCTGACCGGCATGGGCGCCTGACCGCAGCGGTACGTTGGGAGCATGGCTGCTCCCGTCTCCGACCTGTTCGACCCCGACGTCTGGACCGCGGCTCCGATCGCGGAGCAGTTCACGGACATCACCTACCACAAGCACGTCTCGAAGGGCATCGTCCGGGTCGCCTTCGACCGGCCCGAGGTGCGGAACGCCTTCCGTCCGCGCACGGTCGACGAGCTGTACCGCGCACTCGACGACGCCCGTCAGGACCCCCGCGTCGGCGTCGTCCTGCTGACCGGCAACGGCCCGAGCCCGAAGGACGGCGGCTGGGCGTTCTGCTCAGGCGGCGACCAGCGCATCCGCGGGCGCAGCGGCTACCAGTACGTCGGCGACGAGGGAGCCCCGCCCGAGGGAGTCGACCCGGCCGCCGCGCAGGCCTCGATGGGGCGGCTGCACATCCTCGAGGTGCAGCGCCTGATCCGCATGATGCCCAAGGTCGTCATCGCCGTGGTCCCCGGGTGGGCGGCCGGCGGCGGGCACTCGCTGCACGCGATCTGCGACCTGACCATCGCGAGCGCCGAGCACGGCCGGTTCAAGCAGACCGACGCCGACGTCGGGTCGTTCGACGGCGGCTACGGCAGCGCGTACTACGCCAAGCAGATCGGCCAGAAGTTCGCGCGCGAGGTCTTCTTCCTGGCACAGGAGTACTCGGCGCAGCGCGCGTACGAGATGGGTGCCGTGAACGCCGTCGTCCCGCACGAGGACCTCGAGCGCGAGGCGATCCGCTGGGGTGAGATCGTCCTCGGCAAGTCCCCGACCGCGATCCGGATGCTGAAGTACGCGTTCAACGCCGTCGACGACGGCATGGTCGGCCAGCAGGTCTTCGCGGGCGAGGCGACGCGGCTCGCCTACGGCACCGACGAGGCCGTCGAGGGCCGCGACTCGTTCCTCGAGAAGCGCGCCCCCGAGTGGACGTCGTTCCCGTGGCACTACTGAGCCCGGTGCTCCGCGTGCGTCAGGTGGTCCGCACGCGCCCGGTGGGCGTGGCATGAGCCGTCCGCTGGTCGCGCTCGGCACGTCGGACCCGCTGGCCGTGCTCCGCGGCCTGGAGGCAGCGCTCGCCGGCGGCCCCGCGCTGCTCCCCGTCGCCGAGGGAACGCCCGCCCTGCCGACCCCGCCACCGGCCGACGTCCGGCAACGGGTCGCCCTGGTGGTCGAGACGAGCGGGTCCACCGGCACCGGCAAGCGCGTGGCGCTCTCGTCCGAGGCACTGCTCGCGGGGGCGGCAGCCGCCGACGCCGCACTCGGAGGCCCCGGTGGCTGGGTCCTCGCGCTGCCCACGCACTACATCGCTGGCCTCAACGTCCTGACCCGCTCGATCGCCGCGGGGACGACGCCGGTCGTCGTGGCACCGGGCCACTTCGACGCGGCGGCGTTCGCGGACGCCGCAGACCGGCTCGTCACCGGCCCTGCCGCCCCACGGCGCTACACGTCCCTGGTCCCCGTGCAGCTCGCCCGCGTGCTCGACGACGGCCGTGCGACCGCTGCGCTGGCCCGGTTCGACGCCGTCCTCGTCGGCGGCCAGGCGACCCCGGCGGCACTGCGCGATCGAGCGGTCGCGGCGGGCGTGCGGATCGTGACGACGTACGGCGCCAGTGAGACGAGCGGTGGCTGCGTGTACGACGGCGTCCCGTTCGGCACCGTCCGCACCGAGGTCGTGGACGGCGAGCTGCAGCTGTCGGGTCCGATGCTCGCCGAGGGGTACCTCGGAGACGACGACCGGACGGCCGCGACGTTCGTCGAGCGCGACGGTCTGCGCTGGTACCGCACGGGCGACGCCGCAACGGTGTCCGACGGGGTGGTCCGGGTGCTCGGACGGCTCGACGACGTGGTGGTCTCCGGCGGTGAGAAGGTCCGCCTCGGCGCGGTGGAGCGGCTCGTGCGCGACCTGCCCGACCAGCACGGGGCGGTCGTCACCCGACGGGCCTCGGGGGAGTGGGGCGAGGTGCCGGTCGTCGTCACCGAACAGCCGCTCGACCTCGACACCGTCCGGTCCCACGTGGGCGACGCACTCGGCCGTGCGGCACGTCCGGCCGCGGTGGTGGTCGTCGACCGGCTGCCGATGCTCCCGTCCGGCAAGCCCGACCGGCGGGCGATCCAGGACTTGGCGTCCTCGTAGGTCCACGCGACGGCACCGCGACGCGTCGCGGATAGGATCGGTGGTCGTGGCACGAACGAAGAACACGACGCACAAGCAGGGCCGCTCGGGCAACCCGGCGAAGGCCGCGGCCCCGGTCCGCTCGAAGCGCCGGGCGACCGCGCGGGACTGGATCGGCGGGGCACGGCTCCGCACCCTGACGCTGGGCGTCGTCCCCGTGGTGCTCGGCACCACCGTGGGCTTCGTCGACAGTCGCACCACGGGTGACTTCGGTGCGTTCCTGGCGCAGGACGCGCACCTCGCCATCGCGCTGCTCGCCCTCGCGGTGGCCCTGTTCCTGCAGATCGGCGTGAACTACAGCAACGACTACTCGGACGGCGTCCGCGGCACCGACGAGTACCGCGTCGGCCCGGCTCGACTGACGGGCGCGGGCCTCGCGAAGCCCCGGACGGTGCTGACCGTCGCGCTGACGTTCTTCGGGCTGGCAGCGGTCGCCGGGATCGTCATCGTGGTGCTCACCCAGCTGTGGTGGCTGCTGCTCGTGGGCGCCGCCGCCATCGTCGCCGCGTGGTTCTACACCGGCGGCAAGAAGCCGTACGGCTACAACGCGCTCGGTGAGGTCTTCGTCTTCGTGTTCTTCGGACTCGTCGCCGTGCTCGGCACCCAGTACGTGCTCATCGGCCAGGCCACCGCGAGCGGATGGGCCGCCGCGGTCGCCGCCGGGTTCTTCGCCTGCGCGGTCTTGATGGTCAACAACATCCGCGACATCGACGAGGACCGTCTGGCCGGCAAGCGCACCCTCGCGGTCGTCGTCGGCCGACCGGTGGCACGCGTGCTGTACGGCCTGTTCCTGCTGCTGCCGTACGTCGTGCTGCTCTGGTTCGTCCTGCTCTACTTCCGCACCGGCTTCACGTACTTCTCGCTGCTGCTGGCCCTGCCGGCGCTCGCGATCGGGGTGTCGTCGCGCAAGCCGCGTGAGCTCATCACGGCGTTGCAGCTGTCGTCGTTCGCGTCGCTGGTGTTCGGCGTGGTGCTCGGGATCACGCTCGCCGTCCAGCCGTAGGACTACTCCGCGTCGGTGTCCCGGCGCGCGGCGTGCCGGTCGGCGTCCGACACCGGGTGCACGGTCGGGGTGTCCGCGGCGTCGGTGTCCGCAGCGTTGACGAAGTCGTCCTCGAAGTCGGTGTCCGCGTCGCGCTCCGGGCCCCCGCGGCGGTTGGCGAGGCTCAGGGCGACCGTGGTGCGGAGCTTCGCGAGCGCGATGTAGGACACCAGGAGCCCGACGAGGGCAGCGACGATGGTCGCCCAGTACCAGGGCATCGGCGTCAGGAGCCGGAGGAGCACGAGCGCCGCCGCGAAGATGCCGAGCCGGGCGAGGGTGTAGAGGAGCCACGCTTTCACCCTGCGAGTCTACGGACGGCCGACCGGCAGGGTCGTCACAGGCTCGCGACCTACACTCCTGGGCATGGTCCGCTTGTGGTTGATCGTCGTCGTCGCCGCTGTCGCCTTCACGGTGTACGCGGCCATCGACTGCGCGACGATGCCCCGCGAACGTGTCCGATCCCTCAGGCGCGGTGTCTGGATCCTCCTGGTGATCGTCCTCCCCGTCCTCGGCGGGGTGCTCTGGTTCCTGCTCGGCCGGTCGCCGGCGTCCCCGGGCACGACCGCCCGGTACCGTGGACCCGAAGACGACCCGGACTTCCTCGGCACCACGCCCGCGCCGGGGGACACCCTCACGGACAAGGACCAGGACGACGCGACCCTCCGAGACCTCGAAGACCAGTTCCACGACCGAGACGACGACGGCCGCACCGATCGCTGACGGGCCCGCGGGATCGGGCAGCCCGGCGACGGACGCGGCCCTGACCCTGCTGCAGGAACTCGTGCGCGCCGGCGTCACCGACGTCGTCGTCAGCCCCGGCTCGCGGTCGCAGGCCCTCGCGCTCGCGGCCGTCGCCCTCGAGCGTGCCGGCGGACTGACCGTGCACGTCCGACTCGACGAGCGCACCGCCGGGTTCTTCGCCCTCGGGCTCGCGGTGGAGTCCGGCCGACCGGCCGCGGTCGTGACGACCTCGGGCACCGCCGTCGCCAACCTGCACCCCGCGGTCCTCGAAGCGCACCACTCCGGCGTCCCGATGATCGTCCTGAGCGCCGACCGGCCGGACGAACTCCGCGGCATCGGCAGCAACCAGACCACGGTCCAGCCGGGCATGTTCGGCGACGCGGTCGCCTTCGTCCGCGATGTCGAGGCGCCGTCGGCACACGGGGCCGACGCGTCGGTGCGTGCCGTGCTGCGCGACCTCGCCCGCCAGGCCGTCGCCGCGGCCGCCGGGCACACCGGGCAGCCCGGACCGGCGCAGCTCAACGTCGCGTTCCGCGAACCCCTCTCCGCCGGCCTCGACGCCGAGGACGTGCAGGGCGTCCCCGACGACGAGGTCGACACCGCGTTCGCCACCCGTCGCGCGAACGGGGGCCTGCCGGTCGCGGAGCTGTCGCCGGACGACGAGCCGAGCACGGTCGTCATCGCCGGGCACGACGCCGGTGCGGACGCCGAGCGCATCGCCTGGGAGCTCGGGGCACCTCTGCTCGCCGAGGTCTCCAGCGGCGCACGGTTCGGCCGGAACCTCGTCGTCGCCTACCGCGACCTCCTGCGCGACCCGGACTTCGGCGGGGCGGTCCGCCGCGCCGTCGTGCTCGGCCACCCGACCCTCAGTCGGGAGGTCCCGGCGCTGCTGCAGCGGCAGGGGGTCGAGACGATCGTGGTCCGCGGACCCGCGGCCGATCCCTTCGACCCGGCCCGCGCCTCTCCCCACCGGCACGGCCCGGACGCCGCTGGCGCGTCGTCCGGGAACCGGCGGCGTGGGCCCAGCGAATCGTTGACCACCTTCGTGGCCGACGTCCGCGTGACCGGCCGCACTCGGCCGGAGCACCGTGCGTGGGTCGGTCGCTGGGTCGGCGCGAGCCGTCAGCTGCTCGGCGACGGCGACGCCGGACCCGACCTCGGCGCCAAGCGGTCCCCGGACCGCGCCGAACGCAACAAGTTCCTGCGCGACGAGGTCGCGCTCCGCCGCCGACCGGTCGACCGCGCGATGCTCGCCGACGCCGTGTGGGGCGTGACGTGGCCGCACGACCGGCTCGTGTTCGGGGCCTCGCAGATCATCCGCGTCGCCGACGGACGGGTGCTCGGCAAGAAGATCCGGGTGCACGCGAACCGCGGCCTCGCCGGCATCGACGGCACCGTGTCGACCGCGTTGGGCATCGCCGCGGCGCTCGAGCAGTCGTCGGCGTCGGTCGGCACCACGCGCGTGCTGCTCGGCGACCTGACCCTGCTGCACGACCTCGGGGCGTTCGTCACCGGCACCGAGGAACGGACGCACCGGGTGCAGGTCGTCGTCGGCAACGACCACGGCGGCGCGATCTTCCGCGGGCTCGAGGTGGCACGCACCACCCCACCGGAGGACATGCGGCGGATGATGTCGACCCCGCAGCACGTCGACGTCGAACGGGTCGTGACCGGCCTCGGCTGGGAGTACCGCCGCGCCGAGACGTGGGGCGACCTCGAACGCGTGCTCACCGACCCGGCCGAGCGGGTCGTCATCGAGGTCCCGCTGGCGGACTGACGCGGCGGGGCGGTGCAGCGCGACCGCGGGGCCGCGTGGCGCCGCGCCGCTCAGGCCAGCGCGTCGGTGACCGGTCGGAACTTCAGGGCGGTCTCGGCGACCTCGCGCGCCGGCTCCGACCCCGCCACGACACCGGCGCCGGCCCAGGCCCGGACGGTGCCGTCGTCGTCGATCCGGGCGCTCCGCAGCGCGAGCATCCACTCGCCGTCGCCCGTCGCGCCCATCCAGCCCACCGGACCGGCGTAGCGTCCGCGGTCGACGCCCTCGAGCTCGGCGACGAGCCGGACGGCCACGTCGGTGGGAGTCCCCGCGACCGCGGCGGTCGGGTGCAGGGCGTCGGCGACGTCGAGCGAGGTGGTGTCCGGCGGCAGCGTCGCCTGCACGTCGGTCGCAAGGTGCCACAGGTTCGGCAGCTGCAGTCGGAACGGCTCCGGGTCGGCACGCAGCTCGGTGACGAGCGGGCGGAGCGAGGCGAGCAGGCTGTCGATCGCGAACGCGTGCTCCTCGACGTCCTTCGCGCTGGCGGCGAGGGCCTCGGCGGCCGCACGGTCGGACACCTCGTCGGTCCCGCGTGCGGCGCTGCCGGCCAGCACCCGTGCCGTCAGCCGCGTGCCGTCCGTGCGGGCGAGCGTCTCCGGGGTCGCACCCACCAGGCCGTCGACCGCGAACGTGACGCACTGCGGGTAGGCGGCGGCGAGGTCGAGCAGCACGGCGCGTCGATCGGCTCCCGGCGGCAGCGTGCCGACGAGGTCGCGGGCGAGGACGACCTTCTGCGCGCCCCCGGCGACGATGCGCCGCACGGCCTCGGCGACGTTCGCGGCGTAGGCGGCCTCGTCGATCCGGCCCGGGCGCAGCGTGACGGAGACGTGCGGTCCGACGTGGGGGACCGGCACCGAGGTCCGTGTGAAGGCGAGCGGCTCGGCGCCGACGGTCGTGTCGATCGCCGTGAGCCAGGCTTTCCCGCGCCGACGACCGATGACCACGCGCGGGACGATCAGCACGCTCTCGTCGGCGGAGTCGTCGGCGAAGGCGAAGGAGCCGAACGCCACCAGACCCGACCCGCGCAGCTGCACCGGGTCGTCGACGGTGGCGGCTTCCACGACGGAACGCCACACGGCGGCCGCGTCGCGCATCCGGTCGCGCCCGGTGAACGTGAACCGCAGCGCTTCCCCGATGCCGACGATGCCGTCGCCGTTCCGGACGAAGGCCAGGGGACGGTCGCGGAGGGTGTGGCGGAGGACGGTGCCCGGGTCGTCGAGGATCCGGGTGGAGACCGTCAGCGGGGGCGCCGCCGTGGTGGTTCGGGTCACGGCTCCGATGCTACGCGCGGTCGGTCGGACGCCCGGCCGTCCGCCGGTCGCGCGAGCCGTCGCTGCGAGTCCGGTGAACGTACGGTCGAGACCTCTAGGATTGGTCGGGTGAGCAGAGCGGACCTGAACAAGCGGCCGGACGAGGTGGCGGCGATGTTCGACGACGTCGCGGCCAAGTACGACCTCACGAACGACATCCTGTCGGCGGGCAACGCACCGCTGTGGCGTGTCGCCACGGTGCGGGCGGTCGACCCGCAGCCCGGCGAGAAGGTCCTCGACATCGCCGCCGGCACCGGCACGAGCGCCGCGGCGTTCGCGAAGAAGGGTGCTGAGGTCAGCGCGCTCGACCTCTCCGCCGGCATGATCGCCGTCGGCCGCGAGCGACACCCCGAGATCACCTTCGTCGAGGGTGACGCCGAACACCTGCCCTTCGACGACGACACGTTCGACGCGGTCACGATCTCGTTCGGGCTCCGCAACGTGAACGACCCGAAGCAGGCGCTCGCCGAGATGCTGCGGGTGCTGAAGCCCGGCGGCCGCGTCGTCATCTGCGAGTTCTCGACCCCGCCCCGTGCGCTGCTGCGCCTCGGCTACGGCACCTACCTGAAGCGCGTGCTCCCGGGCATCGCGAAGCTCTCCAGCAGCAACCCCGCTGCCTACCGCTACCTCGCCGAGTCGATCGACGCGTGGCCGGACCAGCAGGTCCTGACCCAGTGGCTGCGCGGCGTCGGGTTCTCCGTGGTCGCCTACCGCAACCTCACGGCCGGTATCGTCGCACTGCACCGTGGCCGCAAGCCCGTCGCCGACACGGTGCGCGAGTCCGCGGCCCGTCGTGCGAAGGCACGCCGCGACCACCAGGCAACCGGCGAGCAGCCGCGCGTCGACCCGGCCGACGACTGACCGGTCACCATCCCCCGAAGACGGAGCAGCACTTGAATCCGAGCGTCCCGGTCGCACGTCGCGCGCCGAGCCTCCGCGCCTCGCTGGGCATCGGCGAGCGGCTGTTCGCCACGCCCGCCGACCGCCGCTTCATCACCGCCGTCGACGACGGGCTCGAGCTCGTCGAGCAGGGGCTCGAGGACGCCATGCGTTCCACGGACACCCTGGCCGACACCACGAGCCGCTACCTGCTCTCCGCGGGTGGCAAGCGGATCCGTCCGACGCTCACGCTGCTCATCGCGCAGCTCGGCGACGGGGTGACCGACGCCGTGGTCAAGGCGGCCGTGAGCATCGAGACGACCCACCTGGCGTCGCTCTACCACGACGACGTCATGGACGAAGCGCCCGTGCGCCGCGGGGTCCCCGCGGCGCAGATCACCTACGGCAACAACGTGGCGATCCTGACCGGCGACCTGCTCTTCGCCCGTGCCAGCCTCATCACCGCCGACCTCGGCACCGAGGGCATCCGGATGCAGGCCGAGACCTTCCAGCGGCTCTGCATGGGGCAGCTGCACGAGACCACGGGCCCGCAGCCCGACGACGACCCGGTCGAGCACTACATCCAGGTCCTCAGCGACAAGACCGGTTCGCTCATCGCGACCGCCGCCCGCGCCGGCGTCATGTTCTCGGGCGCCGACCGGACGTACCTCGACGCCGTCGGGACCTTCGGCGAGAAGGTGGGTGTCGCCTTCCAGCTCGTCGACGACGTCATCGACCTGGCACCCGCGACGGACAAGACCGGCAAGATCGCCGGCAACGACCTCCGCGCCGGCGTCGACACGCTGCCGATGCTGCACCTGCGGCGGCACGCGGCGACCGACCCGGCGGCGCAGGACCTCGTCCAGCGCATCGAGCGCGACGTGAACGGCGCCCCGGACGACGCGGTCGGCTCCGTGCCGTACCAGTCGGCCGTCGCCGCCCTGCGTGAACACGAGGCGACGGCGTCGACGCGCACGGTCGCGGTCCGCTGGGCCCGCGAAGCCGTGGACGCCCTCGCCCCGCTGCCCGACGGCACCGTGAAGCGGGCGCTCACCCGCTTCGCGGACTCCGTCGTCGACCGCAGCCGCTGAACACCGCCCGCGACCGGACGGCCCCACGGCCGCCGCGCGGGACGCACCACCGGGAGCACCCCACCCGAACGAACTGGAGACGATCAGTGCCCACCCTCCGAATCGCCATCGTCGGCGCCGGACCCGCCGGCATCTACGCCGCGGACATCCTGCTGCGCGAGGCCCACGGACACGACGTGTCGATCGACCTGTTCGAGCAGCTCCCCGCGCCGTACGGGTTGGTCCGCTACGGCGTCGCCCCCGACCACCCGCGCATCAAGGGCATCGTCAACGCGCTGCGCGACGTGCTCGACCGCGGTGTCGTCCGGCTGTTCGGCAACGTCCGCTTCGGCGAGGACATCACCCTCGAGGACCTGAAGAAGCACTACAACGCCGTCGTCTTCTCGACGGGCGCGATCAAGGACGCCGACCTCGACATCCCCGGTGTCGACCTCGAGGGCTCCTTCGGCGCCGCCGAGTTCGTCAGCTGGTTCGACGGCCACCCCGACGTGCCGCGCACCTGGCCGCTCGACGCCTCGAGCGTCGCGGTGATCGGGGTCGGCAACGTGGCCCTCGACGTCTCCCGCATCCTGGCGAAGCACGCCGACGACCTGCTGCCGACCGAGATCCCGGCGAACGTGTACGAGGGTCTGAAGGCGTCACCCGTCACGGACGTCCACGTCTTCGGCCGCCGTGGTCCCGCCCAGGTGAAGTTCACGCCGCTCGAGCTCCGCGAACTCGGCGAGGTCCGCGACGTCGACATGATCGTCTACGACGAGGACTTCGACCACGACGAGGCCTCGAAGACCGCGATCGCCACGAACAAGCAGATCATGGTCATCAACCGGGTGCTCGAGCAGTGGCGCACGCGCGAGACCGGCCAGGCGAGCCGGCGGCTGCACCTGCACTTCTACGCGAAGCCGACCGAGTTCGTCGGCGACGAGCACGGCAACCTCACCGCGATCCGGTACGAGCGCACCCGGCCGAACGGCGAGGGCGGCGTCGAGGGCACGGGCGAGATCCGCGAGATCCCGGTCCAGGCGGCGTACCGAGCCGTGGGCTACTTCGGTTCCCCGTTGCCCGGCCTGCCGTTCGACGAGCGCCACGGCGTCATCCCGAACCACGAGGGCCAGGTCCTCGACGACGACAACCAGCAGATCCCGGGTGTCTACGCCACCGGCTGGATCAAGCGCGGCCCGGTCGGCCTGATCGGCCACACGAAGTCCGACGCGATGGAGACCGTGCAGCACATCGTGAACGACCAGGCGAGCTGGTGGACGCCGGAGGACCCGTCCGAGGGTGCGATCCCGGCCCTGCTCCGCGAGCGGGGTGTCCAGTACACCGACCTCGACGGCTGGCACAACCTGGACACCCACGAGCTCGCGCTCGGTGCTGCCGAGGGGCGTGAGCGCATCAAGGTCGTGCCCCGCGACGAGATGATCGACGTGTCGCTCGGCCGCGTCGACGCGCCCACGAACTGACGGCGATGACCGACACGCGCCCCGTCCCGCCCACGGCGGTGCGGGGCGCGTCCGCTTCCGGCGCGCGGCTGCAGGGCGTCGACGTCGCACGGGCGCTCGCGTTGCTCGGCATGATGGCCGCGCACATCGGCGGCATCGCGGACCAGCTCGACTGGTCCGACCCCTCGACGTGGTCGGCCGTGGCGCACGGGCGCCCGTCCACGCTGTTCGCCGTCCTCGCCGGGGTGTCGATCGGGCTGACGAGCGGTCGGACGAGCCCGCCGGGACCACCGACGATCGGCCGGGTCCGGGCACGCCTGGCGATCCGTGCCGTGGCCGTCGTCGCCGTCGGGTTCGTGCTCATCGCGTTGGACACCCCCGTCTACGTCATCCTGCCGACGTACGGCGTGCTCTTCCTGCTGGTCATCCCGGTGCTCCGGGTCCGCCCGGCGTGGCTCCTCGCCATCGCGGGTGCCTGCGCCGTCCTGTCGCCGATCGCCGCGGTCGCGATCGCACCGGCCTACGCGGACGCGGGCATGGTCGGCGTGCAGCTCGGCCTGGTCTACCCCGTGGTCACCTTCCTGGCGTACGTCTTGGTCGGTCTCGCGATCGCCAGGTCCGGTCTGGGCCCACGCCGCCGGTTCCCGGACGACGCGCCAGCGGCGTCCGGGCCGTACCGGTGGGGAGAGGCCCGGGGCTTGCAGATCGTGCTCCTCGCGTCCGGCGCACTGGTCGCCGCCACCGCGTACATCGTCGGCACCGTCCTCGCGCCGCTGCCGCCAGGGGCTGCGTTCGCGTTCCCGGGCGTTCCGTACGCCGCCGACGACACCACTCCGGGCCAGGCCCTCGCCCAGCTCTTCCTGTCACCGCGTGACCACTCGTCGTCGGTCGTCGACGTGGTGGGCACAGCGGGGGTGGCGGTGGCGGTCATCGCGCTGTGCATCCTGGTGTTCGACGGGCGAGGCCGGGTCGCCGAGCGGATCGCGTTCCCGCTCGCCGCCGTCGGGTCGATGCCGCTCACGGTCTACTCGGGACACCTCGTGGTGATCGCGCTGCTGCCCGAGTACCCGGAGTCGGCCGAGGCGTGGGGCTGGTTCGCCCTCGGCTCGGTCGTGTTCGCGATGGTCTGGCGCCGGTTCCTCGGCCGTGGCCCGCTCGAGCGGGCCGTCGCGGCCCTGGCATCCCTCGTCCCGCTGCGCTGAGCGCACCTGCCGGGGGCGACCCGGCCGCGGAGCGCTGCTGCACGGTGCAGGGTTGTCCGCTCGCCGCGGGCTTGCTCGCACGGTGCCTCGCTGTCGCGACGCACCGTGCGGCCAAGGTCGCACCGACTGGAGGACGACGCACCGTGCGTGGCGGTGGCGAGCCGCGCCTCCCGTCCGCACCGTGCGACCAGGGTCGCACCGAGTGGAGGACGACGCACCGTGCGCCAGCGCGCCAGCGCGCCAGGCGCGCCAGGCGCGCCAGCGCGCCAGCGCTCGCTACTGCAGCGCTGCCGTGAGCCGCGCGACGTTGTCGAGCACCTTGGACCGGCGCGGACGGTCGACCCACTCGTCGAGCGTGAGCTCGAAGCTGTGCTCCTTGTAGGCATCCTGCACGCCGCGCAACGCATCGACGAAGCGGTGGCCGCGCACCATCACGGAGACCTCGAGGTTCAGGCTGAACGAGCGCATGTCCATGTTGCTCGACCCGATCACCGACACCTCGTCGTCGATGGTGAAGTGCTTGGCGTGCAGGATCACCGGTGCCCGGTACAGCCAGATCTTGACGCCGGCGCGGAGCAGTCCCTCGTAGTACGAGCGTTGCGCGTGCCATGTCATCGCGTGGTCGCCCATCTCGCCGACGAAGAGCTCGACCTCGACGCCGCGCTGGGCGGTCGTCGTGATGGCGTACAGCATCGAGTCGTCCGGGACGAAGTACGGCGAGGTGATCGACACCTTCTTCTGCGCCGAGTAGAGCAGCGCGTTGAACAGGCGCAGGTTGTTCTCACCGTCGAACCCCGGCCCGGACGGCACCACCTGGCAGTCGAGGGCGTCACCGCGGTCGGCTCGTTGCACCGGGTCGCTCTCGCGCAGGAGCAGTTCGTCGGTCTCGCTGTACCAGTCGGTGACGAACAGGGCGTTCAACCCCGCGACGACCGGTCCTTCGAACCGGGCGAACAGGTCCTTGTAGACCATGCCCTTCTCGATGTGGGACTTGATGTCGTACGACGCGTCGATCAGGTTCTGCGACCCGGTGAACGCGACCGAGCCGTCGATGACCATGATCTTCCGGTGGTTGCGCAGGTCGGGGCGCTGGAACTTCCCCTGCAGTGGCAGCAGCGGGAGCATGAGGTGCCACTCGATGCCGGCGCGGTCCATGAACGCCAGTGTGTCCTTGTAGCCGGGGTACCCGCGGCTCGCCCAGTGGTCGAGCAGGAAGCGGACGGTGACGCCGCGGGCCTGCGCGCGGGCGAGCGCGTCGAAGAACGGACGGGTCGTGTCGTCGAGTGTCGCGATGTAGAACTCGACGTGCACGAACCGACGCGACTGGTCGATCGCCCGGGTCATCTCGGCGATCGACTCCTCCGAGTCGGGGTAGAGCTCGGCCGAGTTGCCGCCGACCAGCGGCATGGCACCGAGTTCGCGGTTCAGCGTGGTGATGCTCTCGAGCCAGAGCGGCCACGGGTGGTCACGGCGCACGCGTTCGATGCCCTCGGTCTGCTCGAGGATGTACGCGTTGATCTCGGTCTGCTTCTCACGCCGGGCGCGCGGCAGCTTCGTCGATCCGATGACCAGGAAGACGATGAAGCCGATGTAGGGGATGAGGAAGATCGCCAGCAACCAGGCCGTCGCGGTCTGCGGCTTCCGGTTGATCGGGACGTAGATGATCGAGAAGGCGCGGATCGCCAGGTCCAGCAGGACGGCCAGGACGGTGATCGCGACGGTGAGCCAGTGCTCCACGGGGTGCCGGTGTCGGGTTCGGGTGTCGTTCGACGCTGCGCGTCAGCGGAAGTTGATGTACTGCAACGGGACGTCGAACTCTTCACCCTTGAGGAGCTGGATGGTGTTCTGCAGGTCGTCACGACTCTTCGAGGAGACCCGCAGTTCGTCGCCCTGGATCTGGCTCTTCACGGTCTTCGGGGCGTTCGCCCGCAGGAACGCGCCGATCTTCTTGGCGACGTCCTGCTCGATGCCGTTCTTGAACTTCACCTCGATGCGGTACTCCTTGCCCGAGGGGTACGGGTCACCGGCGTCGAGGCTCTTCAGGCTGATGTTGCGCTTGATCGCCTTGCTCTGCAGGACGTCGAGGACGGCCTTGGCGCGCTCTTCCGAGTTCGCCTTGATGAGGACGTCGTCACCGCTGAAGGCGACCGACGCGTCCGCGCCCTTGAAGTCGTACCGCTGCTCGATCTCCTTGGCCGCCTGGTTGAGGGCGTTCTCCGCCTCCATCTTGTCGACCTTGCTGACCACGTCGAAGGAACTGTCTGCCATGCCGGACAGCCTAACGGCGGACAGGAGGCCCGGTTCTGGTCGCGCGGATCGGCTCACGGTGGTCACGACCACCGTTCCGGATCCGCTATGCTTTTGTGCGCGCCTTCGGTTGGTGATCACACCGGCTGGGTGCGCATGGCAAGTTACCCAAGCGGCCAAAGGGATCTGACTGTAAATCAGCCGGCGTAGCCTTCGGGGGTTCGAATCCCTCACTTGCCACCACCTGGAAGCCCCGTCCGATCCGGACGGGGCTTTCGTCGTCACTGGCAGGATCGGTGCATGGCATCCGACCGCACACCGTCCCAGTTCGCCGACCTCGCCGAGACGATCGCGCGCGAAGCGGCCACGCTCGCCGCGCGACGACGTGCCGAGGGGGTCGAGGTCGCCGACCGCAAGTCGAGCATCGTCGACGTGGTCACCGCGGCGGATCGCGAGGTCGAGGCGCTCATCCGCACCCGGATCGCCGAGGCCCGGCCGGAGGACGCGTTCCACGGTGAGGAGTCGGGCTCGGCGTCGGGGGAGTCGGGCATCACGTGGGTCGTCGACCCGATCGACGGCACCGTCAACTACCTGTACGGCAGCGCCGACTACGGCGTGAGCATCGGGGTCGTGCGCGGCTCCGCCGACCCGACGACGTGGGAGCCCGTCGCGGGTGTCGTGGTCGCCCCGGCCACCGGGGTCGTGTTCCGCGCAGCGGCCGGACAGGGCGCCACCCGTGACGGCGTCCCCCTGTCCGTCAGCGCTCCCGCCTCGCTCGCCGAGACGCTCGTGGCGACGGGCTTCGGGTACACGGCCGACCGACGGCGTGAGCAGGTGGCCGTGCTCGCCGGGCTCATCGGCGAGGTACGGGACATCCGACGCGGGGGAGCGGCGTCGCTCGACTGCTGCGCGGTCGGTGCCGGGGTCGTCGACGCCTACTACGAGCGCGGGATCAACCCGTGGGACATGGCCGGCGGCTCCGTCGTCGCGCACGAGGCCGGAGCGTCGGTCCGCATCTGGGAAGCGGGTGGCACCCGTTCCTTCCTGTTCGCGAGCCCCGCGGTCGCCGACGACCTCGAGGCCCTGCTGCGCGGACTGGAAGCGGAGGTACTCGACGCCTGAGCCCCGGACGGTCCCTCGGTCTGGGGGTCCCCGGTGGACATGACCACGACTGGCGACGTGCGACGACGTTTGCTACCGTGCTCAGGTCCCGTTATCTGCTCGTTACCAACGAGCACCCTCCTTCCCCGATCAGGATCGCCACCGCACGCATGCCCCACTCCCCACTGACGTCCGTCCCCACCGGTCCCGTCGACGCCGCCACCCCGGTCGTCCACCTGACCCGACGAGCACGGATCGAGGCGGAGCGAGCGGCTGCGAAGGGTGCTCCCGTCACGCAGGACCACACGCAGGACGTCGCACCCGACAGCGCCGCGCGCCCGTCGTTCGACGAGGTCGTCGGGCTGACCACGCCGTCGTCCGCCGCTGCTCCCGTGTCCCCGGTCGACCTCGCGCCGGCGTCGCCCGCGCTGCCGGAGTCGGCGGTCCGACCTGCATCGCGCATCACGACGCCGCCGGCCCCCACGTCGCCGGACGTCCACGCCACCGCACCGCGCACCGTGCCCGCTGCCGCTCCGTCCTCCGCTGCACCGCAGCCCCGTCGGGTCATGGGCCAGGTCCCGGCGTCCCGTCGGCGCACCGGCCGTGCGGCGTCCGCCGTGCAGGTCGACCGGGCCACCCGGCACATCGCAACGAGCCGCACCACCGCGCCGGCCCCCACCGCTCGCAAGCAGGGCGCCTCGTTCCGCCGTGCCGCGTCACGCGTGACGGCCGTCGGTGCGCTCCTCTTCGTCGCCGGGCTCGTCGTCTCGACGTCGTTGCCCGCCCAGGCGCTCTACGTGCCGGAGACCGGCTCCACCGCGGTCCGGTCGACGGCGAACGGTGCGACCCAGTCGATGAGCGTCAGCGCAGCAGCCGACGGTTCGACGACCCGTGACCAGTACACGGTGTCCGACGCCACGCAGTACAAGAACGTCGACGCCTCGAGCTTCACCAACGACCCGACCGGCACGATCCAGTGGCCGTTCCTCACCGGGGTCCCGATCACGTCGGGCTTCGGCGGTCGCCAGGTCGCCGGCTGCTCGTTCTGCTCGACGAACCACATGGGCGTCGACTTCGCCCCCGGCGAAGGCACCCCGATCCGTGTCATCGCCGCCGGCACCGTCATCAAGGTGCAGGCGAACGACGGCGGTTTCGGCAACGACGTCTGGGTCGAGCACGACGTCGACGGCAAGCAGTTCGTCAGCGTGTACGGCCACATGGAGGACAACTCCTTCAAGGTGGTCACCGGCCAGCAGATCGAGGTCGGTGACGAGCTCGGCCTCGTGGGCAGCACGGGCAACTCCACGGGCCCGCACCTGCACCTCGAGGTGCACGTCGACGGCGTCCCGGTGGACCCGCTGGCGTGGCTCCAGACCAACGCGAACTAGCGGTCACCGGCGCGGCACGCCCGGGCGTCTCGCCCGGTTCCGGAGCAGCGTCGGAGGTCTGCTATCCTCGTGTGGTGCCGTTCGCGGCACATCGCCCCGATAGCTCAGTGGTAGAGCACCTCCATGGTAAGGAGGGGGTCGTCAGTTCAATCCTGACTCGGGGCTCCGACCCGGTGCGCGTGTCGCTCCGGATCTCTGGCGGGGTAGCTCAGTTGGTTAGAGCACACGACTCATAATCGTGGGGTCGCGGGTTCAAGTCCCGCCCTCGCTACAGCAAGCCCGGCGATCTGTTCGCCGGGCTTTCGTCGTTCCCGGGCCTCCCGTCCGCCCCGTGACCGGGCCTACAGCGCGGAGTGCGACCCGGTGCCGGTCCGCGCCTGCAACACGCCGGCGGACCGCAGCGCACGCTCGACCGACGCGCTCACCTCGTGCCAAGCCGCTCGTCGCCGGCTCGCGCCGATGCTGCCGCCGGAGACGGCCGTCCCGTGTCCGCTGTGCCGGAGCGTGATCGTGGTGGACGTTCCCGTGACGGTCGTCGACAGCTCGTAGCGCCGGAACTCGCTGGCCGGGTGCACGAGCGCGCCGAGCAGGATCGTCAGCAGCCGGTTGCCGGTCGTCGCGGTGAGGGTCCCACCGGTCGACTCGACGTGGTGTCCCGTGGTGCGGAGCGCCGCGCCGGCGACCTCCATCGCGGTGCAGCGGTCTCCCGTGTGCACGGCGAACTCGGTCCTGCTGTCCATCGTTGCTCCCCCCGTTCCCCGATCCGGTGTCGACACCGGACCGCCGGTTCCCCCGAACCGACGAGGCAAGCCTAGCCGATGCATCCTCAGCATCGACAGGCCCCAGGACGGGCGTCGGTAGACTGCCGACGTGTCAGTGAACCCCGAGCTCGTCGGCAGGACGTTCCCGCCGGCCCAGCCCTACCTGGTCGGTCGCGAGAAGGTGCGCGAGTTCTCGCGCGCGGTGTTCGCGACCAACCCCGTCCACCACGAACCCGACGCGGCCCGTGCCGCCGGGTACGCCGACGTCGTCGCCCCGCCGACCTTCGCCGTCGTCGTGCAGGAAGCCACGCTCGCGCAGCTCCTGGCCGAGCCGGACGCCGGCATCGACTTCTCCCGCGTCGTGCACGGCGAGCAGTCCTTCACCTACGACCGGCCCATCGTGGCCGGCGACGAGCTCACCGCGACCCTGACCGTCACGAGCGTGAAGACGCTCGGCGGCAACGCGATGGTCACGGCCCAGAGCACCATGAACGACGCCGCGGGGGAGCACGTCGTCACGGCGACGTCGACCCTCGTGGTCCGAGGAGACGACGCATGACCGCCGCACCCGCCACCGCGATCGAGGTCGGCACGGTGGTCGCCGAGCGCGAGGTGCACGTCACCCGCGACTCGCTCGTCCGCTACGCCGGCGCCTCCGGTGACTTCAACCCGATCCACTACCGCGACGACGTCGTCGCCTCGGTCGGCCTGCCCGGCGTCCTCGCGCACGGCATGCTCACGATGGGCCTCGCCGTGCAGCCGGTCTCCGAGTGGCTCGGCGACAGCGGCTGGATCGCGGGCTACGGCGTCCGCTTCACCCGCCCCGTCGTCGTGGACCCCGAGCAGGGCGCGACCATCGGCATCGTCGCCAAGGTCGGGACCGTCGACGACGACGGCCGGCCGAAGCGCATCGACCTCACCGTGACCGCCGGCGGGCAGACCGTGCTCGGCAAGGCGCAGGTCACGGTGGCGTTCCGCTGACCGTGCACGAGCCGGTGCTCGCCGACCTCACGACGCTCGGCGTCGGCGGTCCGGCCACGCGGCTGCTGACGGCCACGACGACCGACGAGCTCGTCGCCCACACGCGCGCGGCGTGGGACGACCACGAGTGGCTGGTCCTCGGCGGCGGCAGCAACCTGCTGGTCGCCGACTCCGGCTTCGACGGCACCGTCGTCCTGGTCCGCACCTCGGGCGTGGAGGCCGACGCCGACGCCGACGGCGTCACCGTCCGCGTCGCGGCCGGTGAACCCTGGGACGCGTTCGTCGCCACCACCGTCGCGAACGGCTGGACCGGTCTGGAGGCCCTCAGCGGCATCCCGGGCACCGTCGGCGCCGCCCCCGTGCAGAACATCGGCGCCTACGGGGTCGAGCTCTCCGACGTGCTCACCCGGGTCGAGTTCCTCGATGCGGCCACGGGGGAGCGCACGTGGGTCCCCGCGGCCGAGCTGGCGCTCGGCTACCGCACGTCGACCCTCAAGCACGGACGCCGCGGTGTCGTGCTGACGGTCGAGTTCCGGCTCGGCACTGCGGGCGAGCACGGCGTGCCGGTGCGGTACGCCCAGCTCGCCGGTTCGCTCGGGGTCGACCTCGGTGCCCTCGTGGAACCGACCACGGTGCGCGACGAGGTCCTGCGGCTCCGCGCCTCGAAGGGCATGGTGCTCGACGCCGACGACCGGGACACCTGGAGCGCCGGGTCGTTCTTCACGAACCCGATCGTGTCCGCGGCCTTCGCCGAGACGCTGCCCGCCGATGCGCCACGGTGGCCGGCTGGTGACGACGTCAAGCTCAGCGCCGCCTGGCTCATCGAGCACGCCGGGGTGCACCGCGGCTACGCCGTGCCGGGGTCGCGGGCGGCGATCTCGTCGAAGCACACCCTCGCGCTGACGAACCGCGGCGGAGCGACGGCCGCCCAGGTGGCGGAGCTCGCACGGTACGTGCAGGTGACCGTCCTGAACCGCTTCGGGGTCTCGCTCGTGCCGGAGCCCGTCGTGGTGGGCGACCTGCTCGACTGAGGACGCCCGCGCGACGCCCCACGGGCCTCCCGGACGTGCGAACGGGCCACCTCGACGAGGTGGCCCGTTCTGTGGTGCGTGGGGTCTACGCGAAGAACCGCGCCAGGCGGACCACGCCCTCGGCGATGTCGTCGTCGCCGAGCGCGTACGACAGCCGCAGGTAGCCCGAGGGTCCGAAGGCCTCGCCCGGGACGACCGCGACCTCGGCGTGCTCGAGGATCAGGTCGGCCAGCTCGAGGGTCGTCGTCGGGGTCGAGCCCGCCCACTCGCGACCGAGCAGTGCGGTGACGTCCGGGTAGACGTAGAAGGCACCCTGCGGGGTCGGCGTGACGACGCCCGGGATCGCGTTGAGCCCGGCGACGATGGCCTGGCGACGGCGGTCGAAGGCCTCGCGCATGGCCGCCACCGGCTCCTGTGGCCCGGTGAGGGCGGCGATCGCGGCGCGCTGGGACACGTTCGACACGTTCGACGACAGGTGCGACTGCAGGTTCGACGCGGCCTTGACGGCGTCGGCCGGGCCGATGAACCAGCCGACGCGCCAGCCGGTCATCGCGTAGGTCTTGGCGACGCCGTTGACCAGGATGGTGGTGTCGGCGAGGGCCGGCACGGCGTCGAGGATGCCGGTGAAGCGCAGCCCGTCGTAGACGAGGTCCTGGTAGATCTCGTCGCTGATGACCCAGATGCCGTGCTCGAGCGCCCACTCGCCGATCGCCGCGGTCTGCTCGGCGGTGTACACGGCACCGGTCGGGTTCGACGGCGAGCAGAACAGCAGCGCCTTCGTCTTCGGGGTGCGCGCGGCCTCGAGCTGCTCGACGGTCACGAGGTACCCCTGGTCGCTGCCGGCGAAGACCTCGACCGGCTCGCCACCGGCCAGGCGGATGGCCTCGGGGTAGGTGGTCCAGTACGGGGCGGGGAGCAGGACCTCGTCCCCGGCGTCGACGATCGTCTGGAACGCCTGGTAGACGGCCTGCTTGCCGCCGTTGGTGACGATCACCTGCGACGGGTCGACGGTGATGCCGGACTCGCGTGCGGTCTTGTCGGCGATGGCCTGCTTCAGCTCCGGCAGGCCGGTCGCGGGCGTGTAGCGGTGGTTCTTCGGGTCCTGTGCGGCCTCGACCGCGGCGACGACCACGTGGTCGGGCGTCGCGAAGTCGGGCTCGCCGGCGGCGAAGGAGATGACGGGGCGACCCGCGGCCTTCAGGGCCTTGGCCTTCGCGTCGACCTTGAGCGTCGCGGACTCGGCGATCGCCGCGATGCGGGACGCGATGCGCGGCCGATCGGTCGGCGCGGCGGCGGGGGTTGCGGTGGACTCGGGGCCGGGGGCTGCGGTGCTCACGGGTCCCAGCCTATCGGCGCGGCACGCCGTGGAGGGGGCCAAGTGGACACCGTGTGACGGACTCCCGTACACTCGACCACCGGAACACGATCGGTGACGGACGTGCTCTGAAGGGCGGTGGCTCAATTGGTAGAGCAGCGGTCTCCAAAACCGCAGGTTGCAGGTTCGAGTCCTGTCCGCCCTGCAACTCTGGAAGGGTAGAAGTTGGCGAGCAAAGACATGGAGACGACGGCGGACGACGTCGTCGCCAAGGCGAAGCAGGACCGGGCCGAGCGCCGGGGTCCGATCGCTGCCATCGTGCTCTTCATCCGCCAGGTGATCGGCGAGCTGCGCAAGGTCGTGACGCCGACCCGCAAGGAGCTCTTCAGCTACACGCTGGTCGTGCTCGTCTTCGTCGTCGTGATGATGATCCTGGTGTCGATCCTCGACTTCGTGTTCGGTCTCGGCGTCGGGTACGTCTTCGGCAACGGGCCCACGGCCTGACCCGGACGTCGACTGCCCTGTGCGGCAGTCGCGTGGAGTACGGTCGCCCGAGACGGAGCCGATCGTGACCAGGACCGTCCGCCATCCCGACCCGCACCACCGAACGGAAAGAATCGACTGTGTCTGACTACTCCCGCGACGACATCGACCTCGCGACGGCTGCCGAGCAGTCCTCCGAGGTCGAGGAGAACCAGGAAGGCGACGTCGAGACCGGCGAGGAGCGCTCCGCCGAGTCCGCCGAGGAGCGCGCGATCTCCGTCGAGTCCGAGGACGACGAGTCCCTCGGCATCGACGAGGAGCTGACCGCGCTGCAGGAGTCCAAGGACCCCGAGGCCGACGCCGTCGTCGAGGACGCCCTCGAGATCGACTCCGCCGACGAGGCCGAGGCTGCGGTGGAGGCCGTCGAGGACGAGGAAGAGATCGAACTCGAGTCCGAGACCGCCGAAGCGGCGAACGAGGCCCTCGCCGCCGACGAAGCCATCGACGCCGAGGACGACGACGCCGAAGAGGCCGAGGTCGACCCGTACGAGGCCTTCAAGGTCGAGCTGCGGATGAAGCCGGGCAAGTGGTACGTCATCCACTCCTACGCGGGCTTCGAGCGCCGCGTGAAGTCGAACATCGAGAACCGCATGGTGTCGATGTCGATGGAGGACTCGATCTACCAGGTCGAGGTCCCGATGGAGGACGTCGTCGAGATCAAGAACGGGCAGCGCAAGCTGGTCACCCGCGTCCGGATCCCCTCGTACGTGCTCGTCCGCATGGACCTCAACGAGGACTCGTGGTCGGTCGTCCGGCACACTCCCGGCGTCACCGGCTTCGTCGGCAACGCGCACAACCCGACGCCGCTCCGTTTCGACGAGGCGTTCGGCATGCTCAAGTCCCTCGTGCAGGTCGCCGAGGCCGCCCCGACCAAGGGTGGCTCGAAGTCCGGCGGTTCCCTGCAGGCGCAGCCCGCGGCCGAGGTCGACTTCGAGGTCGGCGAGACGATCACCATCAAGGAGGGCTCGTTCGCGGGCCTTCCCGGTTCGATCTCCGAGATCAAGCCGGAGAGCGGCAAGCTCACCGTCCTCGTCTCGCTGTTCGAGCGCGAGACCCCGGTCGAGCTCAGCTTCGACCAGGTCACGAAGCTCTAGTCCAGGTCTGCCCGTTCGGGTAGACTCATCGAGTTTGGGCCCGCACGCCTCGTGCGTGTGGGCCTTCACCGCGGTCCGGAACGGCCGGACCAGCGGGAGAGTGCACGGATCCCCGTGCGTTCGATTCCAGGAGGAAGACAAGTCATGGCACCGAAGAAGAAGGTCACGGGCCTGATCAAGCTGCAGATCAACGCGGGGGCCGCCAACCCGGCCCCGCCGATCGGTCCGGCACTCGGTCAGCACGGCGTCAACATCATGGAGTTCTGCAAGGCGTACAACGCGGCGACCGAGTCGCAGCGTGGCAACGTCGTGCCGGTCGAGATCACCGTCTACGAGGACCGTTCGTTCACGTTCGTCCTCAAGACTCCGCCGGCCGCTGAACTCATCAAGAAGGCTGCTGGTGTGCAGAAGGGGTCCGCGACCCCGCACACGGTCAAGGTCGCGAAGATCTCGATGGACCAGGTCCGTCAGATCGCCGAGACCAAGCAGGCCGACCTGAACGCCAACGACATCGAGCAGGCCGCGAAGATCATCGCTGGCACCGCACGCTCGATGGGCATCACGGTCGAGGCCTAAGCACCGATCGGGCTCCGGCCCACACCCAGACACCTTTCCGTGGGAGAGCCGCGCCGGCTCGTCAACCACGTATCTCGCAAGGAGACCACCATGGCGAAGAAGTCCAAGGCCTACGAAGCCGCGGCCGCGAAGATCGAGGCCGACAAGTTCTACACCCCGACCGAGGCAGTCGCCCTGGCCAAGGAGACCGGCTCTGCGAAGACCGACTCCACGGTCGAGGTCGCACTGAAGCTCGGCGTCGACCCGCGCAAGGCGGACCAGATGGTCCGTGGCACGGTCATCCTGCCGCACGGCACGGGCAAGACCGCCCGCGTCATCGTGTTCGCGACGGGTGCGGCGGCCGAGGCCGCGATCGCAGCCGGCGCCGACGAGGTCGGTGGCGACGAGCTCATCGCGAAGGTCGCCGAGGGCTACACCGCCTTCGACTCCGCCGTCGCGACGCCCGAGCTCATGGGCAAGGTCGGTCGTCTCGGCAAGGTGCTCGGCCCGCGTGGCCTCATGCCCAACCCGAAGACCGGCACCGTGACCCCGAACGTGGCGCAGGCCGTCAACGACATCAAGGGCGGCAAGATCGAGTTCCGCGTCGACAAGCACGCCAACGTGCACTTCGTCGTCGGCAAGGCCTCGTTCACGCCGGAGCAGCTCGACGAGAACATCTCGACCGCGCTCGAGGAGATCAACCGCCTCAAGCCGAGCTCCTCGAAGGGCCGTTACGTCATGAAGGGCGCCGTCTCGACGACCTTCGGCCCCGGCATCCCGCTGGACGTCAACAGCATCTGAGTCCACTGACTCCGGGTCACTGACCCGCAGGAAGGCCCGCACCGGAAACGGTGCGGGCCTTTCCGCATCTGCGGGACCGCACCCCGGTAGCGTGGTGGCGTGCGCACCCTCGTCAACTCGCTCCGGTTGATCGCCGTCATCGCCGTGGTCGTGGCGATCGTCGCCCAGTGGCTCGTCAGCTCCGAGACGGCCGCCTACAACCCGTGGAACTTCTTCGGGTACTTCACCATCCAGTCGAACGGCATCATCGCGGTGGCCCTGGCGGTGACCCTCGTCGCGTCGGCTCGGCGGAAGCGCGGTGACCTGCGGGTGAGCCTGCTGCGAGGCGCGGGGACGGTGTACACCGCGACGACGGGCATCGTCTACAACACGCTGCTCACGAACGTCGACGTGTCGGCGAACGTCCAGTGGTCGAACGACGTGCTGCACAAGGTCATCCCCGCGTACGCAGTGCTCGACTGGTTGTTGTTCTCGGACCGGTCGAAGCTGCTCCTCCGCCACGTGTGGTGGTTCTTGATCTACCCGGCGGTGTGGACGATCGTCATCCTGATCCGCGGCGCGACCGACGGCTGGGTACCGTACCCGTTCCTCGACCCGGCGCAGGGCTACGGCGTCGTGGCGATCTACTGCGTCGGCGTGGGCGTCTCGATCGGGTTGCTCGGCGTGCTGGTCGTGGGGATGAGCCGGCTCCGCCTGGTCAAGGTCTGAGCGGACGGGCTACGAGCGGAAGTCGCGCAGCTTGTCGAGCACCAGGTCGGCGAGCTGGACGAGCCCGCGGATCTGGTCGTCGTCGCGGTCGACCCACCGGCACTCGGGTTCGTCGGCGACGGGGACGAAGCCGTCGTGGCGCTCCCAGACGAACAGGGTGCGGTCGGCGCCGAGCACGTACTGCTGCCACCAGATCTGCCGCAGGTAGTGCCGGGGGATGCTCCGCCAGCCCTTCGCGGTCGTCTTGATCTCGGCGAGCACGACGCGTGAGCCCTGGACACCGACGCCGTCGGGGGTGGCGAGGTGCGCCCGGTTCGCAGCCGCGTGGAACAGGTGCGCCGAGGGCTGGATGCCGTGGGTGGCCGCGACCCAGGCGGCGATGTGCGGTTCGCGGTCCTTGCCGTGCTCGGTGAACGCGTTGCCGGAGAACCGTGAGCCGTAGCGCTTCTCGGTGACGACGGCTTCGACCGCGTGCAGCGAGGCGAGCCGCGCGACGTCGGTCGCGGTGATGCCCGCGGCGCGGGCGCGGAGCCAGGCGAAGCGGTCCGAGGAGTGCGCGACGATCCGTTCGGTGTGGCCGCGCAGGGCGGTGAACGCGTCGCGCCCCGGGACCGCAGCCGGCGTGGCGGAGGCGGAAGGCGCCTCCAGGCCGGGGTCCAGGTCGCCCCACAGGGTGGGCTGCACGATCGTCACCCGACGATTCTCCCCCCGACCACCGGCAGGACCGAATCCGACGCGCTCACGAGTGTGGCGTGTGCATCAGGAGACCAGCTCGCGCCCCTCGGCGTACGCGACCAGCTCGTCGACCCCGGCGGGGGAGAGCGCGTAGCCGATCGCCAGTGCCGCTGCTCCCTGCAGCGCGGCGAGTGACCCCGCACGCGACTGGGCGATGACGAGGTGCTCGGTGGCGAGCGGCATCGAGCGCGAGTAGACGACCTCGCGGACGCCGGCGAGCAGGTGCTCCCCGGCCTGCGTGATCGAGCCGCCCAGCACGATCACCGACGGGTTCATGAGCGAGACGCACGTGGCGAGGACCTCGCCGATGTCGCGGCCGGCCTGACGGACGGCGTAGATCGCGTCGAGGTCGGACCGGTTCACCAGGTCCAGGACGTCGGCGCCGGTGTGGGCGTCGTGCCCCTTCGCACGCAGGGCGCGGGCGATCGCCGGACCGGAGGCCACCGCCTCGAGGCACCCGGTGTTGCCGCAGTGGCAGGGGACGTCGCCGGCACGGGAGACCCGGACGTGGCCGATGTCGCCAGCGGTGCCCTGGGCGCCCCGTCGCAGCGCGCCGTCCGACACGATGCCGGACCCGATGCCGGTGGCGACCTTGACGAACAGCAGGTGGTCGACGTCGGGCCAGCCGTGCTCCCGTTCACCGAGGGCCGCGATGTTCACGTCGTTGTCGAGCAGGACGTGCGCCGCGATGTGCTGGCGGAGCCACGACGGCACGTCGAAGCCGTCCCACCCGGGCATGATCGGCGGGTTCGCCGGGCGTCCGGTGGAGAACTCGACCGGACCGGGCACGCCGATGCCGATGGCGATGACGTCCTGTCGGGCGCGGCCGACCTCGTCGAGCAGCTCGTCGATGGTGGCGACCAGCCACGAGAGCGTCTCCACCGGGCCGGCAGCGATGTCGATGCGCGCTTCGCGGGTGGCGAGCGGGGCGGCGACCAGGTCGGTGACGGCGACGCGGCCGTGCGAGGCGCCGAGGTCGGCGGCGATCACGAGTCGGGCGCGGGGCTTCAGCGCCACCTGTGCCGGCGGCCGTCCTCCGGTGGAGACGGCGGTGTCGACGGGGCCGACGAGACCGACCTCGATGAGGGAGTCCAGGCGCACGCCGATGGTGGAGCGTGCGAGTCCCGTCAGTGCGGCGAGCTCGGCCCGGGTCCGCGGCACGCCGTCGCGGAGGATCTGGAAGAGCTCGCTCGTCCCGACCGGAGGCGACGCTGCCGTCCGAGTCAAGTCGACCATGGGGGGAGTGAAGCACACATCGAACGCGCCACGCAACGAAGTTCGTCGACCTTCCACGAACTTCTGCTTGACCGCCGACAGAAGTGGTCATAGTGTGACGCTCGGTCAGTGACGACCGCACCATCTCGACGAGGAGAACCCCTGGTGACCCAACCGATCTCGGTTCAGCTCTACACCGTCCGCGACGCCCTCTCGGCCGACCTGCCCGGCACGCTCCGGCGCATCGCCGACATCGGCTACACGAACGTCGAGGCCTTCGGCTTCGTCGACAACGCCGACGAACTCGCCGCCGCGCTGCGCGACGCCGGCCTCGCCGCCCCGAGCGGACACGCACGGCTGCTGGACGCCGGCGAGCAGGACCTGGAGCGCATCTTCCACGCGAGCGTCACCGTCGGACTCGGCACCTTGATCGACCCGCACATCGACGAGGCCCGCTGGACCACCCGCGAGGACGTCGAGGCGATCGCCCGCGAACTGAGCGCCCTCGCCCCGCGTGCGGCCGACCACGGCCTCGTCCTCGGCTACCACAACCACGCGTTCGAGTTCTCGAACCGCATCGACGGCGTCAGCGCCTACGAGGTCTTCGCCGACGCCCTGTCCGACGACGTCGTGCTCGAGCTCGACACCTACTGGGTCACGGTCGGCGGTGACGACCCGGTGGCGATCATCGGCAAGTACGGCGACAAGATCGAGTTCCTGCACGTCAAGGACGGCGACGGCTCGCACGACGACGACAAGCAGGTCGCCGTGGGCAACGGCATCATGCCGGTCCGCGAGATCCTCGCCGCCGCACCGGACGCACTGCACGTCGTCGAGCTCGACGGCCACGAGGGCGACGTGTTCCAGGCCGTCGCCGACTCCTACACGTTCCTCGAGGGGGCACGCGCATGACCGACACCACCACGACCGCAGCGGTCGACAGCAGCACCCGCACCGGCCGCGTCGGCGTGGGCGTCATCGGCGCCGGGGTCATCTCCGACCAGTACCTGTCGAACCTCACCGTCTTCCCCGACGTCGAGGTCCGCTTCATCGCCGACATCGACCTGCCGCGCGCCGCCGCCCAGGCCGAGAAGTGGGGCGTCCCCGGATCGGGCACCGTCGAGGAGCTCCTGGCCGACGACGACATCGAGATCGTCGTCAACCTGACGATCCCCGCCGCCCACGTCGAGGTCGCGCTGCAGGCCCTCGCCGCCGGCAAGCACGTGTGGGGCGAGAAGCCCTACGCCCTCGACCGTTCGAGCGCTGCCGAGCTCCGCGACGCCGCCCGTGCCGCCGGCAAGACCGTCAGCGTCGCACCGGACACCTTCCTCGGTGCCGGCCTGCAGACCGCGCTCCGCACCATCCGCGACGGCCGCATCGGCAAGCCGCTCAACGGCCTGACGCTCTTCCAGAGCCCCGGCCCGGAGTCGTGGCACCCGAGTCCCGAGTTCCTCTTCGCCTACGGCGCGGGCCCGCTGTTCGACATCGGCCCGTACTACATCACCACCCTGGTGCAGACGTTCGGTCCGGTGAAGAAGGTCACGGCGACGGCGTCGAAGTCCCGCGCGACGCGCACGATCGGCTCCGGCCCGAAGGCGGGCACCGAGTTCCCCGTCGACGTCCCGACGAACCACTCCGCGCTGATCGAGTTCGAGGACGGCGGGAGCGCGCAGAGCGTCTTCTCGTTCGAGTCGGACCGCGGTCGCACGGGCGTCGTCGAGATCGCCGGCGAGACCGGCACCGTCGTGTTCCCGGACCCGAACAACTTCGACGGCGACACCGAGCTGTACGCGCTCGGCGCCGAGGAGCCCGAGACGATCCCCGCGGTCGGCTCCACGTACTCGCGCGGCACCGGCGTGGTCGACCTCGCCCGCTCGCTCCGCGCCGGCGACGAGAACCGGGTCCCCGGTGCGCTCGCCTTCCACGTCCTCGACGTGATGGTCTCCATCGCCGAGGCGGCAGAACGTGGCGAGGCGGTGCTCGTCGAGAGCACCGTGTCGCCCTCCCAGACCCTCCCCGAGGGCTGGGACCCCGCGGAGCAGACCCTGGCCTGACCGGCCCGGGCCCGCCCCGCACACCACAGCAGCACCCGACGTTCCATCCCGCACCACCCCTGCACCATCTCAACGACGAGAAAGTAGAGAGTCATGCGCACTGCCATCCGCGCACTGGCCATCACCGCGGCCGCCGCGCTCACCGTGACCGGCCTCGCAGCCTGCTCCTCCGGATCGTCCGGTTCCTCCGGCGACTCCAAGACGCTCACCTACTGGGCGTCCAACCAGGGCACGTCGCTCCAGAACGACAAGGAGGTGCTGACCCCCGTCCTCAAGAAGTTCACGAAGGAGACCGGGATCAAGGTCGACCTCCAGGTCATCGGCTGGAACGACCTGCAGACGAAGATCCAGACCGCCGTCACCTCGGGCCAGGGCCCGGACGTCGTCAACATCGGCAACACCTGGGCCACCTCGCTCCAGGCGACCGGTGCGTTCCAGGAGTACGGCGACTCCGAGATGAAGGCGATCGGCGGTGCCGACAAGTTCGGCAAGGTCGCGCTCTCCACCGGTGGCGCCCCCGGCAAGACCGTCACGAGCGTCCCGCTCTACGGCCTCGCGTACGGCCTGTACTACAACAAGTCCATGTTCAAGGACGCCGGCCTCGAGGCACCGACCACGTGGGAAGACCTCACGGCGGACGCCAAGAAGCTCACGACCGGTGGCAAGTACGGCTTCACCATCGCCGGCGGTTCGTACACCGAGAACTCGCACTTCGCGTTCATCACCTCGGCGCAGAACGGCGGCGAGTGGTTCGACAAGGACGGCAAGCCGACCTTCACCGACAAGGCGAACGTCGACGGCATCAAGCGCTACCTCGACCTGATGCAGTCCGACAAGGTCGTCAACACCTCGAACGCGCAGTACGACAACGGCACGCAGGCCGTCTCGGACTTCGCGAACGGCAAGGCCGCGATGATGCTGACGCAGAACAACGCGAATGCGACGATCACCTCGCAGGGCATGACGACGGACGAGTTCGGCGTCGTGCCGTTCCCGACCACCGCTGACGGCGAGGACATCGCGTCGTTCCCGGCCGGCATCAACCTGTCGATCTTCAAGAACACGAAGAACAAGGACGGCGCGCTCAAGTTCGTCAAGTACATGACGAGCGCGGACACGCAGACCACGCTCGACAAGCCGTACTCGGCCCTCCCGGTGCTCGCCGCCGCGGCCGACTCGGTCACCGACGAGCAGACGAAGACGTTCCTCGACATCTACAACAACAAGGCCAAGCCCCTCCCGCTGGTCCCCGCCGAGGACCAGTTCGAGTCCACCGTCGGCAAGGCGATGAACGACATGTTCGCCAAGATCGCCACCGGCGGCACCGTGTCCGACAGCGACATCAAGACCGCGCTGCAGACCGCCCAGGACCAGGTGTCCCAGGCGAACGGCTGATCCAGCCTGGAGGCCCGGGGCGCGTCCGCAAGGACGCCCCGGGCCTCCACCCCCAGCGTCCACAGCCGGACGCGCCGGGGCAGGTCGTCACCGGCCCCACAGCCCCAGAGCCGGCCACGCGCCGGCAGTGAGCGTCCCGTCTCACGCACGCCGTGCCTCCCGTCCGCTGCCACGGACCGGGGTGCGAAGCACCCGAACCCCCTCCTGCCGAAAGGCCCCCGCCCATGTCCACGACGGTCCTGCCCGATGCGGAGCGCATCGACCTGACGCACACGAAGGGCTCGACGCTGTCGGGCCGTCCGCCAGGTCGCAAGCGCAAGACCAACTGGCTGCCCTACGCGCTCGTCGCGCCGGCCATCCTGTTCGAGCTGCTCATCCACATCGTCCCGATGCTCACCGGCATCTGGATCTCGTTCATCCAGCTCACCAAGTACTTCATCGCCAACTGGGGCGCTGCGCCCTTCGCGGGACTGCACAACTACTCGGTCGTCGTCGACTTCGACCAGGCGATCGGCAAGGGCGTCCTGCACTCCTTCCTGATCACCTGCGGCTTCACGGTGCTGGTCGTCGGCCTCTCCTGGACCTTCGGGATGGCCGCCGCGGTCGCACTGCAGAAGCCGTTCAGGGGCCGCGGTCTGTTCCGCACCCTGTTCCTGGTGCCGTACGCGCTGCCGATGTACGCCGGCATCATCACCTGGAAGTTCATGTTCCAGCGTGACTCCGGCGCGGTGAACCACGTCCTGGTCGACCAGTTGCACCTGTTCAACGGCACCGGCCCGTTCTGGCTGATCGGCTCGAACGCCTTCGTCTCCGTCGTCGTCGTGGCGATCTGGAAGACCTGGCCCTTCGCGTTCCTGATGCTGATGGCCGGCCTGCAGTCCGTCCCGAACGACGTCTACGAGGCTGCCTCGGTGGACGGCGCGAAGCCGTTCCGCCAGTGGCGCTCGATCACGCTGCCGATGGTCCGCCCGGTCAACGTGACGCTCGTGCTCGTGATGTTCCTCTGGACCTTCAACGACTTCAACACGCCGTTCGTGCTGTTCGGCTCGACCGCGCAGCCCCCGGCCGCGGACCTGCTGAGCTTCCACATCTACAACGCGTCGTTCATCACCTGGAACTTCGGCTCCGGTGCCGCGATGAGCGTCTTGCTCCTCGTCTTCCTGCTCATCGTCACCGGCATCTACCTCGCCGTGACCAACCGGAGGTCCGTCCGTGCGTGAGACATTCGGCGCCAAGTCCTTCAGGGTCGTGACCCTGGTCATCCTGACCCTGTTCACGGTCGTGCCCCTCTACGTGATGATCACCACGGCCATCAAGCCACTCGGTGACGTGCAGAACGACTTCACGTGGATCCCGACCAACATCACCATCCAGCCGTTCATCGACATGTGGTCGACGGTGCCGCTCGGCAAGTACTTCGTGAACTCGCTCGTGGTCTGCACGGTCGCCACGGTGTTCTCGCTGATCATCGCGACGTTCGCCGCCTACGGTGTCTCGCGCTGGAACTTCAAGGGCAAGAGCACCTTCACCACCGCGGTGCTCTCCACCCAGATGTTCCCCGGTGTGCTGTTCCTGCTCCCGCTGTTCCTCATCTTCACGAACCTCGGGAACTCGCTCGGCATCCAGCTGGTCGGCAGCTGGACCGGCCTGATCATCACGTACCTGACGTTCACGCTCCCGTTCTCGATCTGGATGCTCGCCGGCTACTTCGAGACCATCCCGCGTGAGCTCGACGAGGCCGCGATGGTCGACGGTTCCGGCCCGATGGGTGCCCTGTTCCGGGTCATCCTGCCCTCGGCCCGCCCGGGTCTGGTGGCGGTCGGCATCTACTCGTTCATGACGGCCTGGGGTGAGGTGCTCTTCGCCTCGGTCATGACCAACGGTGACGGGCAGACCCTGGCGGTCGGTCTGCAGCAGTACTCCACGCAGACGAACGTGTACTGGAACCAGATCATGGCCGCGTCCCTGGTCGTGTCCATCCCCGTGGTGATCGCGTTCCTCATCGTGCAGCGACAGTTCGTGGCCGGACTGACGGCCGGCGCGGTGAAGTAGCCGGTCGCACCCCGGCCCCGAGACTCGGGCTGGGCGACAGTCCTCGTGCCATCGAGCACGAGCGATGTCGCTCAGCCCGAGTCTCGTCGTTCCGGGCAGGATAGGGCGCATGAGTGGAGCGCGCGGGCGGCACCTGCTGCCGGGACAGACCAGCCGGGTGCACGTGTACGACATCGCGTCGCGGACATCGCGGCTGGTGTTCGAGTCGAGGACGGTGCTCGTCGAGGCGCCGAACGTCCTCGATGCCGACACGCTCGTGCTCAACGGTGACGGCGACCTCTGGCTGCTGCCGCTGCCCGCTCCCGACTCCGACACCGTGCTCGACGAGACCGCCCTGGTCCGGGTGTCGATGCCCGGCGTCCCCGAGATCAACAACGACCACGTGCTCGACCCGTCGGGCACCTCGGTCGTGGTGAGCGGGCGCGACGGGGACCTCTACCGGGTCCCGGTGCCCGCCGGGGGAGCGGCGGCGACGCTCACCGACGTGACCACCGTCCTGCCGACCCTCCGGAAGTTCTACCTGCACGGCATCGCACCCGACGGGGAGACCCTCGCGGCGATCGTCGGGGAGCGGACCACGGACGGCGTCTGGACGACCGACGTCGCACTCGTCGACCCGGCGACCGGCGAGCCGACGTTCCTGACGAGGGACGAACACGCCGACGACGGGGTGTCGTTCGCGGGCGAGGTGCTCGTGTGGAACTCGGAGCGCTTCACGCCCGGCACCGCACAGCTCGTCTCCCTCCGGCCGGGGTCGATCGATCCGGTGCGGCTGACGAACGACGACCGGGTGAACTGGTTCCCGCACGTCTCGCCGGACGGGGAACACCTGCTCTACCTGTCGTACGAGCCGGGCGTGCAGGGCCACCCGGCCGACCACCGCGTGGAACTGCGGCTGCTGCCCGGGGTGCTGGTCCGCGGAGCCCGGATGATGCCGGTGCCGGAGACCCTCGTCGTGCTCGACGGCGGTCAGGGCACCGTCAACGTGCCACCGTGGTCGCCGGACTCGCGGTGGTTCGCGTACTGCGACTACCCGGTGGGACGAGACTCGGTCTGAGCGACAGTCCTCGGGCTCGTGGCCACGAGGACCGTCGCCCACCGCGAGACCCGGGTCGCCTCAGACCTCGCGCACCTGCCCCTGCTTGAGGTGCAGGCGACGCTCGGCCCGCTTCGCCACCCACGAGTCGTGCGTGACGATGACGACCGTCAGCCCGCGTTCCTTCCACTGCTTCTCGATGAGCCCCATGATCTCGTCGCGGGTGCCCTCGTCGAGCGCACCCGTCGGCTCGTCCGCCAGCAGCACGCTGGGGTTCTTCACCAGGGCGCGGGCGATCGCGACGCGCTGCTGCTGCCCACCGGAGAGCTCGGCCGGCAGGTGCTCCATCCGCTCGCCGAGCCCGACCTCCCGGAGCGCAGCCGTGGCCCGCTCGCGGATCTCGGAGCGCGCACGGTTCGCCAGGGAGCCCGCGAACGCCGTCTCGACGTTCTCGAGCGCCGTCAGCGTGGGGATGAGGTTGAAGCTCTGGAACACGAAGCCGATCTCGGTCGCCCGCAGGTCGGTCAGCGCACCGTCGCCGAGCTTCGCCACGTCGCGGTCGCCACCGAGGTGGATCGACCCCGCCGTCGGTCGGTCGAGCGCCCCGAGCATCTGCAGCAGCGTCGACTTGCCGCCGCCGGTCGGACCCTGGATCGCCACGAGCTGTCCCTGCGGGATCGTCAGGTCCACGTTCGTCAGGGCGGTGACGGTCCGGTTCTTCTGCTTGTACGTCTTGCTGACGTTCGTCAGCCGGTACATCGGACTGGAGGCGCGGCTCGCCTCCGCCTGGCCGGCTGCGGTGTCGGTGCTGGTCACGGTCGCTCCTTCTGGTCGCGTGCTCGGGATCGGTGTGGGCCCGGCGTGCGGGCCGGTGGTCGGTGTCGTGTCGGTGGCGGGCCCGGACATCAGGCCACGCTCCGCAGGGCCTCGGCCGGCCGGAGCCTGCTCGCGCGCCAACCGCCGAGGGCGCCGGCGATGAGGCCACCGAGGATCGCCAGTCCGATCGCCAGCAGGATGACCTCGACCGTCACCGGGGCGTGCAGGACCACGTCGGTCGTCGACGCGGAGCTCGCGTCGCCGCCGAAGCCGCCAGCCGGAGCGCCGCCTGTGGTGCCGCTGCCCGCGGCCGCGGTCGCCGCGCCACCGGGCATGCCGCCGCCACCTGCGCCGCCACCGCCCGTCGTGGTCGAGGCGCTCGCCGAGATGGTCGGGCTGATGACGTTCACCACGAGGATGCCGATCAGGCCGGCTGCTGCGCCGAGGACACCCCCGATGAGGCCCTGCACGAGCGATTCCCCGGCGACCTGCCGGGTGATGCGGCCGTTCGACCAGCCGATGGCCTTGAGGGTGCCGAACTCGCGGGTGCGCCTCGTGACGCCGGAGATCGTGAAGAGGATCGCGATGAGGAACGCCGCCGCCAGCACGACGATCGACAGCCAGGTGCCGAGGTTCGAGACGAGGCTCGACGCGGTGCTCAGCGAACCGGAGACGCTCGACGCCAGGTCGGACTCGGTCGAGACCGTAGCGGTCGTGAGCTTCTGCTGCAGGGCCGTCTTGATCGCGCTGACGTCCGACGAGGACTCGGCGGACACGTAGATCGAGGTGACCTTGCCGTCGAGGTCCGCCAGCGCCTGTGCGGTGTCGAGGGGGATGTAGGTGTTCGAGCCAGTCGTGGACGACGAGCCCGTCGAGGTGACGATGCCGATGACCTCGAAGTCGGTGCCGCCGATGTCGACGGTGTCGCCGACGGCCTTCGACTCGCTCTTCGCGTACGACGCGTCCAGCACGACGACGTCCTTGCCGGCGTCCTTCGCGGTGAAGGTCCGGCCCTTGGTGAGCTCGGTGCTGGTCAGGGGGCCGACGGCGTCGCCGGAGACGGGGATGCCGGTCACGGTGAACGAGTCGACGTCGAACGAGCCGCCGCCGAAGCCGCCGCCACCCTGGCCGGAGTCGCCACTCGGCGGACCCTGCTGGGTGGAGCTGTCCGTGCTGCTGCCGTCGGAGCTGCTGCTGTCCGTGCTGCTGCCGTCGGTCGACTGCTGGACCTGACCCGAGAACGTGCTGTTCTCGAGGGTCAGGACACCGGTCGCCGCCTTGACGCCGTCGGTGCTCGTCACGGTCGTGAGGTTGGCGGCGCTGAGCGTGCTCGTACCGCGCGCGACGGCGAGCCGCGACTGCGACAGGTCGGTGGACCCACTGCTGTCGCTGTCGCCGCCGCTCTGACTGCCGAAGTCGAAGCTCGGCCGACCGGAGCCCGACGCGCTCGGCGTCGTCGTCTTCGTGACGGTGATGTCGGTGCCGACGCCGTACACGGACTGCAGCACGCTCGACTGCGCGGCCTTCACGCCGCCGGCGATCGAGGACACGATGACCACGAGGGCGATGGCCAACGCCATGCCGATCGCGATGATGACGGTCTGCTTCTTGCGGTTCGTGAGTTCGCGCCTGAGGTAGGTCAGGAACATGGTTCTCCTCGGTGGTGGCCGGCTGGGGTCACCGGCCGTGCAGAGCGCACGGCGGGGCCGACGGAGAAGAACCTAGGCAGCCGCTCAATGGCCGACCCATCGGCGGCCTGTGAGCCGTCTAAGCCATCGGTCGTTCCTTTGTCGTGTGATATTTTGGATGCGTGACAATCGTGCGGAGCGGACTGATCAGCCTGGCCGGCACGGCCGCGCGGGCCGCGGTGCAGATCGCGGCCAACGTCATCGTGGCCCGCATCCTCGGGCCGGGGGCGTACGGTGTCGCGGCGGTCGTGCTCGGGCTCGCGGTCGTCCTCGAACTGGTCCGCTCCAGCGGTCTCGCCGCGGTCGTTCTGCGGTCGGGGTCGCTCGCCGAACCGGTGGTGGTCGCCCTGCACCGTGCGAGCATCTGCGTCGGGGTCGTCCTCGGAGCCGTCGTCGCCCTCGCAGGAGCCGTGCTCCTGTCGGGGGCGTCGACCCGACCGTACGGTGGCCTGCTGCTCGTCATCGCCGTGGCGTTCCCCATGGCTGGAACGGTCGCGGTACCCATCGCTCGGATGGCCCGGCAGCACGAGATGGGCCGCGTCGTCGTCGTGGAGTCGGCGGCCGTGGTGCTCGCGGCGGGCGTGGCCGTCGGGGCGGCGTCGGCAGGAGCCGGCCCGATCGCCGTCGTCGTCCAGGTCGTCGTCCTCTGGGCGGTCGTCGCGCTGGGCGTGGCCGTGCAGGGTCGGATGCCGCGCGGAGTGCGGGCGCCGTGGCCGACGGTTCGGCCGCTCGTCCGGACCGCGCGGCACCTCTCGTCGGTGCAGCTGATCTCTGTCGTCGCCCGTGCAGGGGACCGCTCCCTCGTGGCGGTGCTCTTCGGGTCAGCAGCGTCCGGCATGTGGGCGCAGGCCGTGCAGCTCGTCGCCCTGCCGCTCGAGCAGATCGGCGCGGGCGTGCAGCGCGTCGCCGTGCCCGCGCTCGCCGGGGCCGACGGCGCGGATCTCCGGCGACGGTTCCGCCGTCTCGTCGGGACGACGACGCTGCTCGTCTGGCCGGTGCTCGCGGTCCTCGGTGTCCTCGCCGGGCCGGTCGTCGCACTGCTCTTCGGCCCGCAGTGGCTCGGTTCCGGCGTGCTGCTCCCGTTCCTCGTCGTCGCCGGAGCCGCACAGGCGATGAGCTACTCCGCGGTCTGGTACTTCGTGGCGAGCGGGCGATCGGACGTCCAACTGCGATGGGCGCTGGTGACGCAGCCGGTGATCGTGATCGCCCTCGTCGTCGGCTCGGTCGGCGGCGTCGTCCCGATGGCCGCCGCCTACGCGTCCGCCTGCCTGGTGCTCGTCGTCCCCTCGTTCACGGTCGCCACCCGCGGTTCGGGGATCCGGCTGGTCGACCTCCTCGGGGCCGTCGTGCCCGCAGCGGTCGCGGCCACCGCGGCGGCCGCGACCGCCTGGGTCGTCCATCGGGCCGTGCCGCAGGACGCGGTTCTCGGGGTGCTCGTGCCCGGTGTGTGCGCCGCCGTGGTCGCCCTCACCGTGGCCGTCGCGTTCCCCGCCGTCCGCGCTGCCCGGCCGGCGCGCTCCGCTCCGCTCCCGTCGATCAGGAGAGGTGCCACACGATGACCACCGGGCCGTCCCTCGGACTCGCCACCACGGTCGGCGTCGTCGTCCCCGTCGGACCCGGAGCGTCCGGCGAACTCCGTGCGCAGCTGGCTGCACTCGGTCGGCAGACGTGGCCCGGCCCGGTCACCGTCGTGCTGAGCTGCAACGGCGAACCCGTGGACCGCGTCGTCCGGGTCGCCGCTGCGGTCGGCTGGCCGCCGACGTGGACCGTCACGGTCGTCGACTCCTCCGCGGTCCGCGGTCCGGGGGCGGCACGGAACGCTGGCTGGCGCGCGGTCCACGCCGACCTCGTCCTGTTCTGCGACGCGGACGACGTCGTGTCCGACACCTGGGTCGCCGGGATGGTGCGCGGTCTCGCGGCAGCCGGTGTCTGCACCGGGCCGATCCTGCACGACGCCCTGAACGAGCCGTGGATGGTCGAGACGGCGCAGCAGGCCTGGCCCGTCGTCCGTTTCGGACACCTGCCGCACACTTCGTCGGCCAACCTCGGCGTGCGGCGTGCGGTGCTCGAGACGATCGGTGGTTTCGACGTCGGACTCGCCGCCGCCGAGGACATCGACCTCGCGTGGCGCGCGACCCACGCCGGCTTCCCGACGCACTTCGAGACCGCCGCTGCCGTGCAGTACCGTCTTCGGCCGGGCCTGCTCGCGCTGTTCCGGAACCAGCGTCTGTACGCCCGGTGGGATCACACACTGGTGGCGAAGCACCGTGCTGCGGGTGCACGGTGGGAACGCCGAGCGGTCGTCCGCCACGTCGTGTCCACCGCGCTCGCCGTGGTCCGAGCACCGTCCGGACGACGTCGGCGTCGCGTCGCGGCGAACCGGCTCGGCACGCTCGTCGGGTGGCTCGACGGTTGGGTCGAGCATCGTCTGCTGCGGCGCTGACCCGCTCTGTCAGCTCGCGTCGCCGTACTGCAGCCGCAGGTGCTCCGCGTACCCGCCCGGGGTACGTCCGGCGAACCGGCCGCTCGTGACGACCGGCAGGTCGATCGTGGCGTCGACCCGCAGGCCGAGGGCTTGCGCACGGCCGACCAACCGCACGTCCTCGTGTTCGGGGACCGGGTCGAACCCGCCGACGGCCAAGTAGGCGGCTGCGAGTACGCCGAGGTTGGCGCCGTGCACGTGCCCGAGGGCCGCGCCCGGCGGGTGCGCCGCGATCCACCGCTCGAGCACGACCGGGTCGAGGTCGTCGGGATCGGGCACCACGGCACCCACCAGGAGGTGCGCGCCGGAGGTGAAGGCATCCGCCTGCTGCACGAGCCAACCGTCCGGCACCCTCGAGTCAGCGTCGGTGTGCGCGAGCCAGCGCCGTGACGGGGCTGCCGGGTGGGTTCGCAACGCGTGCGCGGTCCCGACCGTTCGTGCCCGACCGACACCGAGGTGCTCGGTTCGCAGGGCAGCGACGGGATACCGCTCGACGACGGCAGCGGTGCCGTCGGTGCAGCCGTCGAGCACGACCGTGACGGCCACGTCGAACTCCGGGCGCTCCGCTCCGAGCCGGTCGGCTGCCCGCGACAGCGCGCCGAGGCAGGCACCGATGCGGTCCTCCTCGTCGTGCGCGGGGACGACGACGTCGATCCGTGGTCGCTCGCTGGTCATCGGACCAGCCGTTCGGCACGGGCGACGGAGGGGACCGCTGCGCCCGGCAGCACCGTGAGCACGAAGTCCTCCTCGATGTGCCGGACGAGTGCCGGACGCGGCCACCGCGCCGTCAGTCGAGCGTCGACGGCGTCACCGCCCGACACCGCCTCGTCGTCCGGGTGGCGCCAGTGGCAGGCGACCAGGACCCCGTCGTCGTCGAGCGAGCCGAGGACTCGGTCGATCGTCGCGTCCAGGTCAGCGGGGGACAGGTAGTAGCCGACCTCCGACATCACCACGAGGTCCCACCGGCCCACCGGCCACTCCTCGGGGAGTGCGGCCTGCGCGAACCGGGCGCCCGGTGCACGACGGGCAGCACGTTCCAGCGGGGCCGCCGAGATGTCCGTGCCCAGGACGGCGTCCGCTCGTTCGGTCAGCGCCGCAGTGAGGACCCCGGTCGCGCAGCCGAGTTCGAGCGCCGATCGGTACCGCGCACGGGGCAGCGAGGCAAGGGTCACCGCACGCTTGCGTCGCTCGTACCAGGATCCTTCGAAGTCCCATCCCTCGGGCTTCCGCTCGTAGTGGGCGTCGAACGACTCCCGCGATCGCGACGTCGCGGCGGCCGGGACGAGGAACCACTCGGTCGTGCGCAGGTGGTGTGCGGCGTGCCGACCGTCGACGATCGCCTCGTCGCCGACCGCCGGTGACAGTGGTGTGGTCTGCGACGGGTAGGACTCGAGTGCGGCCCGCTTCCGGGCGAGCGCGTCCTCGGTGAGCGTGAAGGCCCGGGCCGCGTCCCAGGGTGCCGCCGATGCCGCCGGGTCGTCCCAGTGCCACGTCCAGATCGGGTACGCGAGCAGCGACGCGTCGGCCCGACGCGCCGCGAGCTCTTCTGCGACCTCACCGGCGATGCGGTGGTCGCGGTGTCCGTCGCCGGACCACGGCGCGACGACCAGCGTCGGACCGACGGCGGTGTCGACGGCGCGCTCGAGGGCGGCGGCTACCTCGGAGCGGTGCTCCCGCGTCGCGCCGTCGGGGATGCCGAGCGAGGTCGATCCCGCTCCGGGAGCGAGGACGCGGAGTGCCGCGGTGAACTCGTCGTCGCGGACGGCGGCAAGCTCGTCCGGGGTCGTGGTGGGGGAGTCCGGGTGCGAGTGCTCGCCACGGGTGAGCAGCAGTACCTGCACGGGGATGCCTCGGGCCGCTGCGCTCGCGATGAGGCCGCCGGCGCCGAGGGTCTCGTCGTCCGGGTGCGGAGCGACGACGACCACGGTTCCGATGTCGTCCAGGTCGACCGGTTCCGCCCGACGGTCGTCGAGGAACGCGGTCCACGCTGCCGGGTCGGTGCCCGGCTCGCGGTGATCGAAGCTCACCACGCCACACCGCCGCGCTCGACGACGATCCGGCCGATGCGCGCGAGGTCGCGGGTGCCGTGGTCCTGTAGGACGTACAGCTCGAGGTCGGCCACCCGTGCGGCGACCGTCGGATCCGTGGTCAGGGGCGCTGGCCCCACGGTGGTGACGACCCGCTCACGCACGGCGGCCGCGGCGCGTCGAACCCGGGACCGCACGGTCTGCGCGAGCAGGGACCAGTCCGGACCGGTGGCGGCTCCGTCGACCGCCGTGGCGTCGATCTCCGCTGCTGCTCCGGCGAGGGCGTCCTCGGCGTCGGCGAGGTCGAGCACAGTGGCGCCGAGGGCGGCCTGCAGCAATTCGGAGTCGGGGTGGTCGCCGGCCAGGTCGCGGAGGACCCTGCCGAGGCCGACGGCGCCGCCCCACCAGCACGCGGCCACACCGATCCCGCCCCAGGCGAACCCGGGGCGGGTGAGGTACCAGCCCGGAGCACCGACCGGTTCGGCGCGGACACCGCGGAAGTCGACCGGGCTGCTCGGTACGTCGGGCATCCCACGGGCCACCCAGGTCTCGTCGTGCGTCGTGACCCCGTCCTGGCGCAGGTCCACGGTGACCAGGACCCGATCGTCGCCGACGTGCGCGGTGACCAGGGCGTGGGACAGCGACGACGCGAGCGAGCACCACGGCTTCGTGCCCTCGAGGATGACGCTCCCGTCGGCCTGCGGCGCGGCGTCGAGCCGGAGACCCGGGCCCTCGGCGGCGAACACACCCCACGTCGAGCCGCGGGGTGCGTCGATCCCGGCCTGGGCGAGGATGCCGAGCGCATCGAGGTGGGGTTCGACGGTGCGGGCGAGGGCGACGTCCGCGGCCGCGACGGCAGCAAGGGCCGCGAAGAAGCCACCGGCGGTCCCGGCCGCGAGCGCGGGGAGGTCAGACGCGAGGGTCCGGGCGAACGCGAGCCGCTCGTCGGGAGACACGCCGAGCCTCCTGGCAGAACGCTCGATCGTCGGGAGGTCCGCATCCATCGCGGACGGTGGCCAGGTCGTGGCACGCAGCATGCCGGCCACGCTACGGCGATGCGACCGGGTGCGTTCACGGGCGAGCGGAAGGAGGAGAGCCGAGTCAGTATGCTGAACATGTGATATTTTGAATGCGTGATGTTCTTGCGGAGTGGGGTACTGAGTCTCAGTGGCACGTTGCTCCGCGCCGGGGTCCAGATCGCCGCCAACCTCGTTGTCGCTCGGATCCTCGGGCCGGAACACTACGGGCAAGCCGCCGTCGTCCTCGGTCTCTCCGTCGTCCTCGAGCTGGTGCGCAGCGGCGGGTTCGCGTCCGTCGTGCTGCGCTCAGGCGACCAGCCCGTGGCGGTACTCGCAGCTCTCCACCGCATGAGCGCGCTCGCCGGGCTCGCACTCGGCCTCGTCGTCGCGTCGGTGGGGATCGCGTTCCTCACCCTCGCCCCGGAAGATCCCTACGGCGTGCTGCTGCTCACGATCGCGGTGGCGTTCCCCATCTCCGGTACGGCAGCCGTCCCCATCGCGACGATGGTGCAGCGATCGGAGATGGGACGGGTGGTCGCCGTCGAGTCGACCGCCGCCGTCGTCGGTGCGGTCATCGCAGTGGCATTGGCCGTGGCCGGCGCAGGCCCCCTTGCCGTCATCGCGCAGGTCGTCGTGATGTGGATCATCGTCGGGGTCGGCATCACCATGCTGCGCCGCGTCCCGTGGGTACCCCGCGACGACGTCGCGCCTTGGTCGACCGTCCGGCCGATGGTGGGTCTGGCCGTGGACGTCTCCCTCGTGCAGGTCATCTCCATGGTGTCGCGGACGGGGGACCGGGTCCTGGCGATCGCGCTCTTCGGGCCGGCTGCGTCCGGGTTCTGGACGCAGGCGAACCAACTGGTCTCCATGCCCCTCGACCAGGTCGGCGCAGCCGTGCAGCGCATCGCCGTCCCGGCCCTCGCCGCTGCCGGGTCGGCGAAGTTGCTCGATCGCAGCCGTCAGTTCGTCGCGGCGACGACTCTCCTCGTCTGGCCGGTCCTCGCGCTGCTCGGGGTGCTCGCCGAGGACGTCGTCGGGTTGCTCTTCGGTCCGACCTGGCGATCGACGGCAGACCTCGTCCCCTTCATCGCCGTGGCGGGCGCCGCGCAGGCCCTCGGGTGCGTGCCGGTTTGGTTCTTCGTGTCCAGCGGCCGAGTCCGTGCGCAAGTGCGATGGGTCCTGGTCGCGCAGCCGGTCACGGTCCTCGCACTGGTCGTCGGGTCGGTGTGGGGTGTCCGCGGCATGGCGATCGGTTCCGCTGCTGCCGCGGTGTCACTCGTCCTGCCGTCGTTCGCCGTCGCGTTGCGCGGGAGTGGTCTCAGCACGTGGCGCGTGGTCTCGGCTGCCGGCCCGGCCGCGCTCGTCGCGTCCGTCGCGGGTGGGAGCGCCTGGCTGGCGCAGTCCGTGGCACCGACCGACGCGTTCTCCGCGGTGCTCGTCCCCGCCGTGAGTGGACTGCTGACCGGCTGCCTGGCCGCTGTTGCCTTCCCGTCCTCTCGCGGATGGTTGCGGACGCGCTCCCGGTTGCGCACACCGGAGTCCGAGGCGGCGGCGACCCGTTGATCGCAGACCCACAGTCGGATGACGGCCGACCCACAGAGTGCTCATAGGAATTCCTCGATACTCGAAGACGTGACCATCTCCCAGCCTGCAGCAGCCCCGCGCCTCACGCGTGCCGACGGAACCCCGTTGCGCATCCTGGTCGTCGACGACGAAGCCAGCCTCACCGACCTGTTGTCCATGGCGCTCCGCTACGAGGGCTGGGACGTCAAGAGCGCGAACGGCGGGCAGGACGCCCTGACGACGGCGCGGGAGTTCAAGCCCGACGCGATGGTCCTCGACGTCATGATGCCGGACCTCGACGGTCTGCAGGTGCTCAGCCGACTGCGGCAGAACAACGACGACACCCCGGTGCTGTTCCTCACCGCGAAGGACTCCGTCGAGGACCGCGTGACCGGTCTGACGGCAGGCGGCGACGACTACGTCACGAAGCCGTTCTCCCTCGAGGAGGTCGTCGCGCGGCTGCGTGGCCTCATCCGCCGCTCGCAGATCTCGATCTCCGAGGCGGGCGACTCCCGCATCGTCGTCGGCGACCTGGTGCTCGACGAGGAATCGTACGAGGTGCACCGTGCCGGCCGGCCGATCGAGCTGACCGCCACCGAGTTCGAGCTCCTCCGCTTCCTGATGCGCAACCCCCGTCGCGTGCTGTCGAAGGCGCAGATCCTGGACCGTGTGTGGTCGTACGACTTCGGCGGGAAGTCCTCGGTCGTCGAGATCTACATCTCCTACCTGCGCAAGAAGATCGACGCCGGCGAGACCCCGATGATCCACACGGTCCGCGGCGTCGGGTACGTCATCAAGCCCACCTCGTGACCCTCCGGCGTCGGCTCGTCCTGAGCATCGTCGCGCTCGTCGTCGCCGTCAGCGCGGTGATCGGGGCGGTGAGCATCATCGCGCTCTCCTCGATCCAGACCAACGCGATCGACCAGCAGATCACGGGCGCCACGCACCGCGCGCAGCGGTACCTGCAGCAGAACGAGTCGGGGCAGCCGGGCATCGACCTCACGCGGCTGTCCGGGCAGGCCGCCGGGACCCTGACTGCTTACTTCGTCGACGGGCAGGTCGTCATCGCGAACGTGCTCGACGAGTACGGGCGCCCGGGCGGGATCACCCAGTCGAGCGTGGCGGCACTCGGCACGGTGCGCGTCGGTGCCGATCCGACCACGGTCGACCTCGGTTCCGGCATCGGCCGCTACCGGATCACGGCAGTGGACGTCGGTCCTGCCGTGCTGGTCGTCGGACTGCCGATGGCGTCGGTCTACGACAGCGTCTGGAAACTGTTCTGGGTGGTCGTCATCGTCGTCGCCGCCGCGCTGCTCGCCGCGTCGATCGTCGCCGCCGTGGTGGTCCGGCGTTCGCTGCGGCCACTCGAACGCGTCGCCGAGACCGCGTCGACCGTTGCCCGGATGCCGCTCGACCGCAGCGACGCCCTGGACGGCGTCCGAGTGCCGGACACCGACCCGCGCACCGAGGTGGGCCGGGTCGGCAGCGCCTTCAACCGGATGCTCGGGCACATCGCAGGCGCCATGCAGGCGCGGGAACGGTCCGAACAGAAGGTCCGGCAGTTCGTCGCGGACGCCTCGCACGAGCTCCGCACCCCGCTCGCGTCGGTCCGCGGGTACGCCGAACTCACCCGGCGGATGGGCGGTGACCTGCCGAAGGACGTCGTCTACGCGATGAGCCGCATCGAGTCCGAGTCCATCCGGATGACGTCGATGGTCGAGGACCTGCTGCTCCTCGCCCGCCTCGACGAGGGTCGCGAGATCCAGTTCGACGAGGTCGACCTGACCGGACTGGTGCTCGACGCCGTGAACGACGCGCACGCCGCCTCGCCGGAGCACGTCATCGAGATCGACGTGCCGTCGTCGCCCGTCGTGGTCGTGGGGGACGCCGCGCGCCTGCACCAGGTCATCGTGAACCTCGTCACCAACGCCAGGACCCACACCCCCGAGGGCACGCGCATCACCGTGGGCCTCGCGCCTTCACCATCGGGCCCCGGTGTCGACCTGACCGTCCGGGACACCGGGCAGGGCATCGACCCGGAGTTCCTGCCGAAGCTGTTCGAGCGGTTCGCCCGCGCCGACAGCTCCCGGTCGCGCACCGTGGGGTCGACGGGGCTCGGCCTCGCGATCGTGGACGCGGTCGTGCAGGCGCACGGCGGCAGCGTCGAGGTGGCGAGCGTGCCCGGCGACACGGTGTTCACGGTCCACCTGCCGGTGGATCCCGCCGCGGCGGCGGCATCCGCGTCGGACGCGTCTGCTGACTGGTCGGGGACGCCCGCTGCGGTGGACGCGACCCACTGACGACCGGGAGGCGCGGTGCGGGCCCGCACCGTGCCTCCAGGCCGCCGTTTGGTGTCGTCCACCGCATCTGGTACTGTTCTCGAAGCCAAAGACCGCCGGATGTCGTGCTGCTTGCAAAGTGTTTGTGAACATCACGACCGAAGGTCCTCACTCGTGAGGCATCCCGCGCAGGTGTTCCGAACCACTCCCGCCGTCAGGTGAGAGCAGCTCCGAGCCTCTGCGCCGGAGCTTTTTTCATGTGTGGAGACCTGGGGCTAGCCGGCAAGAAACCCCAAGGAGAACCATGGCGAACAAGGAAGCTGCGGTCGCCGAGCTCACGGAGTCCTTCCGTAGCTCGAACGCCGTTCTGCTCACCGAGTACCGCGGTCTCACGGTCGCGCAGCTCAAGGAGCTCCGTAACTCGATCCGTGAGCACGCCACGTACGCCGTGGTGAAGAACACGCTGACCAAGATCGCGGCGAACAACGCCGGCATCTCCTCGTTCGACGAGGAACTCGCCGGTCCGTCCGCTCTCGCCTTCGTCCACGGTGACACCGTCGCCGTCGCGAAGTCGCTGCGTGCATTCGCCAAGGCGAACCCCGAGCTCGTGGTGAAGGGTGGTTACTTCGACGGTAACCCGCTCTCCGCGACCGAGGTGGACAAGCTCGCCGACCTCGAGTCCCGTGAAGTTCTGCTCGGCAAGCTCGCCGGCGCCTTCAAGGCCTCGCTGTTCGGTGCTGCGTACCTGTTCCAGGCCCCGCTCTCGCAGGCCGTCCGCACCGTGGACGCCCTTCGCGAGAAGCAGGAGTCCGCGGCCTGATCAGGCTCGCGTTCCACAACCACACGTATTAGCTAGTAGTAGGAGAAAATCATGGCGAAGCTTTCGCAGGACGAGCTCATCGAGGCCTTCAAGGAGCTCACGCTCATCGAGCTCTCGGACTTCGTGAAGAAGTTCGAAGAGGTCTTCGAGGTCACCGCTGCTGCCCCGGCCGCTGCTGCCGCTCCGGCCGCCGCTGCCCCGGTCGAGGCCGCTGAGGAGAAGACCGAGTTCGACGTCATCCTCAAGTCCGCTGGTGACAAGAAGATCCAGGTCATCAAGGAGGTCCGTGGCCTGACGTCGCTCGGCCTCGGTGAGGCCAAGGCGCTCGTCGAGACCGCCGACGCCAAGATCCTCGAGGGTGCGAACAAGGAGACCGCCGACAAGGCGAAGGCGACCCTCGAGGCCGCTGGCGCCACGATCGAGCTCGCGTAGTCTCGACCGTTCGGTTCACGAAGGCCGCTACCCCTCGGGGTGGCGGCCTTCGTCGTGCGCGGGTGTGTGCGTGCGTGCGTGCCCGAGAGGCGCTTCCGCCAAAGCGACAGAGTGCCGCCAACTGTTCGCGGGATTCTGTCGCGATGGCAACAGATTCAGCCGCTCATCGCTGAGATCTGTCGCTGTGGCAGGACACCGTTGACGCCGGGGAGGCGCGGCGGTTGTCCACAGATCGGCTCCGGACCCTGAGACCGGTCGTTCCGAGCGACAGTGTGCTGTCATGCACCCTGCCAACGCGATCGAGATCTTCCGCACGAACGACCTCGACCGGGCTGGTGCGCGCCATCTCCAGCGACGGCAGCGGATCGATGAGCTCGTGCGCGTCCGGCACGGCGTCTACGTCGAACGTGCGCCGTGGGAGGGACTGGACGGCCGCGGTCGACACCTCGTCCGGATGCGGGCCGTCATCCCGTTGCTCCGGTCCGGCACGGTCTTCGCGCTCGACTCGGCCGCCGCGGTGTTCGGTGTGCCACGACTCGATCCGTGGCCCGAGCGTGTCCACGCCGTGGACGCCGGGATAGCGCACGATCGGCACCGTGTGGGACTGACCGTCCACGCCGGAGCGCCCGAGCCGTCCGGGAAGCTGTTCCACGGTGCCCCGTTCACCGCGCTGGCCCAGACCACCGTGGAGAACGCCCGCCGTGGCACCCTCGCGGATGCGGTCGTCGGGCTCGATCACGCGTTGCGGAGCGGTGTCGGCCGCGGGGAACTCCAGCGTCTGTGTGCCGCCGCTGGTCCGTGGGGATCGGCACGACTCGAGCAGGCCCTGATGATCTGCGACGAGCGCCACGAGTCGGTCGGGGAGTCGTTCCTGGCGGCCCGCGCCGCCGAGCTGCACTGTCCGGACTGGGAACCGCAGCACGAGTTCCGCGCACCGGACGGCCGTGTCGACCGTGTCGACTTCTGGCTCCCACGTCAGGGAATCGTCGTGGAGTTCGACGGTCGACAGAAGTACGAGGACCCCGGGATGCTGGGAGGGAGGACCGGCGCCGAGGCTGTGTGGGCCGAGAAGCAGCGTGAGGACCGCGTCCGGGGACGATCAGAGGTGAACGGCTTCGTCCGCGTCTACTGGGAACACGTCGTGGCACCGGAACGACTTCGGTCGCTGTTCCGACAGCACGGCGTGCCGTGCCGCTGATGGTGAAACCCATCCGTGCTGCCAGGGCGACACTTCTTGCCGGAGCCAGGCCGAGCCTCCCGTCAAAGCGACAGATGTCAGCAAACAGTTGGCGGAACCTTGTCGCTTTGCCGGATGCGGCTCAGGGGTACCGCGGGGTCGCTCAGCGCGAGCCTCGGCCGGCGCGGGTCAGCGCAGGGTGCTGTGGCGGCGGCCGTAGGCCAGGTAGAGCACGGCGCCGACGACCATCCAGATGCCGAATGCGATCCACGTCGTGGCGCCGAGGAAGACCGCGAGGAGCACGCAGCTGAGGGCACCGAGGACCGGCACGACGGGGAACAGCGGGACGCGGTACGAGCGCTCGAGGTCGGGCTGCGAGCGGCGGAGCACGATGACCGACACGTTCACGAGCGCGAACGCCACCAGGGTGCCGATGCTCGTCGCGTCGGCGAGTTCGCCCAGCGGCACGAGGGCGGCGACGATCGTCACCGCGATGCCGATGATCAGCGTGTTCGCGATCGGGGTGCCGGTGCGGCGCGAGACCCGACCGAAGACCTTCGGGACGAGGCCGTCGCGAGCCATGGTGAGCAGGATCCGGGTCTGTCCGTAGAGCACGGTCAGCACGACGCTCGCGATCGCGACGACCGCACCGATCGAGAAGACCAGCGCGACGAGGGGCTGGCCCGTGACGTCGACCACGATGCGGACGAGCGAGGCCTCGGACGACGAGAACTCCGTCCACGAACGGGCACCGATCGCGGCGATGGCGACGAGGATGTACAGCGCCGTGATGAGCGCGATCGAACCGATGATCGCCCGGGGGAGGTCGCGGCGGGGGTTCTTCGCCTCCTCGCCTGCGGTGGACGCGGCATCGAAACCGATGTACGAGAAGAAGAGCCGGGACGCCGCGGCGGTCACCCCGGCGGCACCCATCGGTGCGAGCGGTTCGAAGTTCTGCGCCTGGAAGGCCGTGAAGGCGACGACCACGAAGAACACGAGCAGTGCGATCTTCACGACGACCATGACGGTGTTCACCCAGGCGCTCTCGCGGGCTCCGGGGATCAGGACCACGGTGGCGAGCAGGACCAGGACGGCCGCCGGAAGGTTCACGACGCCGCCGTCCACCGGGGGCGCGGACAGCGCCGTCGGCAGGTGCAGCCCGAACACGCGCAGGGTCTCGTCGACGTACTCGCTCGCGCCGACCGCGACCGCTGCCACCGACACGGCGTACTCGAGGACGAGGCACCACCCGCACACCCAGGCGATGCCCTCGCCCATGGTGGCGTAGGTGTACGAGTAGCTCGACCCCGAGGTCGGGACTGCTCCGGCCATCTCGGCGTAGGACAGCGCCGAGAGCAGGGCGGCGATCCCGGCTACCACGAAGGAGATCCACACGGCCGGCCCCGCGAGCGGCACGGCCGTGCCGAGCACGACCAGGATGCCGGTGCCGAGGGTCGCGCCGACGCTGATCATCGTCAGGTGCCAGACGCCGAGGGACCGGCGGAGCGGTTCACCGTTGACGCCGACGGCCGCCTCGGACTGCAGCTGCTCGATCGGCTTGCGGCGGGCGAGCTGCCGGCGGAGGGACGTGGGACGGGACGGCGCGGACGTCATGGGACCTCGGTGGTGCGGGGGCGGGGACGGCACATGCTCGCACGCCCCCTGAACGGGGTCAAATACACCCGCCGGACCGCACGGCGGAACGGTGACCGACGAGCGCGCGCCGATGTCCGACCGCGAGGATACGGTTGCTCCATGAGCATGGGCGGCGGGATGCGCGGTGGCGGTGGTCCGCGCGGCGGCGGCCGGATCTCGAGCGGTGACTTCCGTGCGCAGAAGGCCGCCAACGCCGAGGCGCCGAAGATCCCGCACCTGGTGAAACGGATCGCGGGGCTGTTCGTCCCGCACCGCAGGGCCATCATCCTGACGGTCGTCCTGGTCCTGATCGGCGCCGCCATCTCGGTGATCCCGCCGCTGTTGACGCAGCAGGCCTTCGACCGAGGCCTCTTCCCGCCGTCCGGCAGACCCGACGTCCCGGTGCTGGTCGAGCTCGTGTCGGCGATGGTGCTCCTCTGGATCGCGAGCGCCGGGGTGGGCGTCTGGCAGACCTACCTGACGGCGACGGTCGGCAACAAGGTGATGGGCGCCTTGCGGATGCGCCTGTTCGGGCACCTGCAGCGGATGGAGCTCGCGTTCTTCACCCGCACCAAGACCGGCGTGATCCAGTCCCGCCTGCAGAACGACGTCGGCGGCGTCGCGAGCGTCCTGAACAACACGATCTCGTCGGTGCTCGGCAACACCGTCACGGTCATCGCCGCCATCGTCGCGATGCTCCTGCTGAGCTGGCAGATGACCCTGGTCGCGGTCGTGCTGCTGCCGCTCCTGGTCATCGCGCAACGTCGGGTCGGCCAGGTCCGTGCGCGCATCGCCGGGCAGACGCAGGAGTCACTGTCCGACATGACGGCGATCACGCAAGAGGCCCTGAGCGTCTCCGGCATCCTGCTGGCCAAGAGCTTCAACCAGCAGCGCAGTGAGACCCGCCGCTACGGTGACGAGAACCGCAACCAGATCCAGCTGCAGGTCCGCCAGCAGATGTCCGGACAGTGGTTCTTCGCCATCGTGCAGATCTTCCTGTCGATCATCCCGGCGGTCATCTACCTCGTCGCTGCCTGGCTGATCATCGGCGACGTCCCGATCACCGCCGGCACCATCGTCGCGTTCACGACGGTGCAGTCGCGCCTGCTGTTCCCGACGGTCGGACTGCTCCGGGTGGTGCTCGACCTGCAGACCTCCGGAGCGCTGTTCGCCCGTATCTTCGAGTACTTCGACCTGCAGCCCGCGATCACGGACTCGCCCACCGCGAAGCCCGTCGACGACACCATGGTCGGTCACGTCGCCTTCGACGACGTGACGTTCACGTACCCGGACGGCGAGCCCGACAAGCCGACGCTCCGCGGGGTGTCTTTCGCGCTCCGGCCCGGCCAGTTCGCCGCCTTCGTCGGTCCGTCGGGCGCGGGCAAGACCACCGTGTCGTACCTGGTGCCGCGGTTGTACGAGGCGACCGCGGGCTCCGTGCGGTTCGCCGGGCAGGACGTCCGCGACCTCGTGCACGAGGACCTCATGCGCCACGTGGGGATCGTCAGCCAGGAGACCTACCTGTTCCACGCGACGATCGGCGACAACCTGCGCTACGCCAAACCGGACGCCACCGACGACGAGGTCGAACGGGCGGCGCGGGCAGCGAACATCCACGACACGATCGCCTCGTTCCCGGACGGCTACGACACCGTCGTGGGGGAGCGCGGGTACCGCCTGTCCGGCGGTGAGAAGCAGCGGATCGCCATCGCCCGGGTGCTCCTCAAGGACCCGCCGGTGCTGGTGCTCGACGAGGCCACGAGCGCGCTGGACTCGATCTCGGAACGCGTGGTGCAGACCGCGCTCGACACCGCTGCTGCCGGGCGCACCACGATCTCGATCGCGCACCGATTGTCGACGATCCGCGACGCCGACGTCATCTTCGTGCTCGACCACGGTCGGATCGTCGAGCAGGGCACGCACGACGAACTCCTCGCGCTCGACGGCACCTACGCGCTCCTGCACCGGCAGCAGAACACGCCGGCCGACGCCGTCGGCCGCTGACCCCACCGATCACGGCCACCGACGCAAGGACGGGTGCGCTGATCGGACACGCACCCCCAGACCGGACGGGAGGCCCGTGGCGGCCCCGCCACGGGCCTCCCGTCCGGTGCGGCGCACGACCAGGGCGAGGCGCGCGTCACGACCCAGCAGAACGCGGTGTCCGCGTCCTAGACTCGGCCTCGTGCGTTACGCGAACTCCGTGGTCGACCTCGTCGGCGACACCCCGCTCGTCAAGCTCAACCGCGTCACCGAGGGGGTGCGCGCGACCGTCCTGGTGAAGGTCGAGTACCTGAACCCCGGCGGATCGTCGAAGGACCGCATCGCGACGCGGATCATCGACGCGGCCGAGGCCTCCGGTGACCTGGGACCCGGCGGCACGATCGTCGAACCCACCTCGGGCAACACCGGGGTCGGACTCGCGCTCGTCGCTCAGCAGCGCGGCTACCGGTGCGTGTTCGTGCTGCCGGACAAGGTCGGCGAGGACAAGCGCAACGTCCTGACGGCGTACGGCGCCGAGATCGTCGTCACGCCGACGGCGGTTCCGCCGGAGCACCCGGAGTCGTACTACTCGGTGTCCGACCGGCTCGTCCGCGAGATCCCGGGCGCCTACAAGCCGAACCAGTACGCGAACCCGAACGGGCCCCGCAGCCACTACGAGACCACCGGTCCGGAGATCTGGCGCGACACCGAGCAGCAGATCACCCACTTCGTCGCGGGCGTCGGGACGGGTGGCACGATCTCGGGGACCGGGCGCTTCCTGAAGGAGGCGTCCGACGGCCGTGTCCGCATCGTCGGGGCCGACCCCGAGGGCTCGGTCTACTCCGGCGGCACCGGCCGTCCGTACCTGGTCGAGGGCGTCGGCGAGGACTTCTGGCCGACCGCGTACGACCCCGAGGTGCCGGACGAGATCATCGCGGTTTCGGACGCCGACTCATTCGCGATGACCCGACGCCTGGCGCGGGAAGAGGGCCTGCTCGTGGGTGGGTCCAGCGGCATGGCGGTCGTCGCGGCGTTGCGGGCCGCCCGTGACCTGACCGAGGACGACGTCGTCGTGGTGCTGCTGCCCGACGGTGGCCGCGGCTACCTCGGCAAGATCTTCAACGACCGGTGGATGCGCTCGTACGGCTTCGCCGAGACCGACGAGGCGCGGACCGTCGGCTCGCTCATCGCCGGCAAGGACGGCCGCCTGCCCGACCTGGTGCACGCGCACCCGGCGGACACCGTGCGCGACGTCGTCGACATCATGACCAAGTACGGGGTGTCCCAGATGCCCGTGCTCAGCGCGGAGCCGCCGGTCGTCATCGGCGAGGTCATCGGGGCCGTCGCCGAGAAGGACCTGCTCGAACAGGTCTTCACCGGCGCCGCGAAGATGGCGGACGCCCTGACCGGCTTCGTGGGCGAGCCGCTCCCGCTGATCGGTGTGGGCGAGTCCGTGTCCGCAGCGCGCCGGGCCCTCGAGACGGTGGACGCCCTGCTCGTCGTCGAGGACGGCAAGCCGGTCACGGTCCTGACCCGCCACGACCTCCTGACCTACCTCTCCGAGTAAGGAACGCAGCCAGCATGACCGAGTTCAGCACCCGCGCCATCCACGCCGGCCAGGAGCCCGACGGCCCCACCGGCGCGGTCATCCCGCCGATCCACCTGACGTCCACCTACGTGCAGGACGGCATCAGCGGCATGCGGAACGGCTACGAGTACTCCCGCGCCGGCAACCCGACGCGGGACTCCCTGCAGACGCTGCTCGCCGACCTCGACGGGGGCGTGGCCGCGTACTCGTTCGCCTCCGGCCTCGCCGCCGAGGACGCCCTGCTCCGGGCCGCGCTCCGCCCCGGCGCCCGCGTGGTGATGGGGAACGACGTGTACGGCGGGACCCACCGCCTGGTCAGCCGGCTGCACGTGCCGTGGGGTGTCGAGCTCGTCGTCGTCGACATGAGCGACCTCGACCAGGTCCGTGCCGCGCTGCAGGGTGCGCCGGAGGAGACGGTGCTCTGGGTCGAGACGCCGACCAACCCGCTCATGAAGATCGCCGACATCGCCGGACTCGCCACCCTCGGGCGCGAGGCGGGTGCGCTCGTCGTCGTGGACAACACCTTCGCCTCGCCGTACCTGCAGCAGCCGCTGTCGCTCGGCGCCGACGTCGTCGTGTACTCGACGACGAAGTACCTGGGCGGCCACTCCGACGTCGTCGGCGGCGCCGTGGTGCTCGCCGACCAGGAGCTCGCGGCGAAGGTGCAGTTCCTGCAGTTCGGCGCCGGTGCGATCTCGTCGCCGTTCGACGCCTTCCTGACCACCCGTGGCATCAAGACCCTCGCGGTGCGGATGGAGCGGCACTCCGCGAACGCGCAGGCCGTCGCCGAGGCGCTCGTCGCCGCGCCGGGCGTCGAGCGTGTCTACTACCCGGGACTCACCGACCACCCGGGGCACGACGTCGCGGCCCGCCAGATGCGCGGGTTCGGCGGGATGCTGTCCGTCGCACTGTCCGGCGGACCGGACGCGGCCCGGCGCTTCGCGGAGTCCACGGAGCTGTTCGCACTGGCCGAGTCCCTCGGGGGTGTGGAGTCGCTCATCGGGTACCCGAGCGAGATGACGCACGCCTCGGTGAAGGGCACGGAGCTGGCGGTGCCGGAGAACGTGGTGCGGTTGTCCGTCGGCATCGAGGACGCCGGCGACCTGGTCGCGGACCTGCAGCAGGCGCTCGCGCGCTGACGCGCTGACGCGCTCCCGCGGGACCGCGGCCTGCGGCGCGCTCGCGGCGGGTCCGCGGGACCGCGGTCTGCGGCGCCCTCCCGGCGGGTCCGTGGTGTCGCCCCTCGCCCCTACGATGAGCGGGTGAGCACCACGGCGACGAGGACGGGCCTGCTGAGCGGGCGCTACGCCCTCGCGACGATCGGGATGGTCGCGATCGTGGGCGTCGCGGCGTTCCAGAACCTCGCGATGACGACGATCATGCCGGTGATCAGTCGCGACCTGGACGGCGAGGCGCTCTACGCGCTGGCGTTCGCCGCGCCGCTCGCCGCCGGGGTGCCCGGCATGGTGCTCGCCGGCAACTGGACCGACCGCGCCGGCGGCCGGGTGGTCGCCTGGGTCTCCGCCCTGCTCTTCGCCGTGGGGACCGCCGTGGTCATGCTCGCGCCGACGATGGAGGTCTTCCTCGTCGGGCGCCTGGTCGAGGGCTTCGGCGCCGGCGCGATCGACGTCGTGCTCTACGTGCTCGTCGCACGGATCTTCCCCGCCGAACTGCACGGACCGGTCTTCGCCGGGTTCGCCGCCGCCTGGGTGGTGCCGGCGCTCATCGGCCCGGCGATCGCCGGCATCGTCACCGACACGTGGAACTGGCACTGGGTCTTCGCGGGGGCGCTCGTGATCGCCGTCGGTGCGTTCACCGTGCTCGTGCCGACACTCGGACGGCTGCAGGCACCGGCGGTCGAGCTGCGACCGCCGTGGCAGCGGGTACGGATCGGGTGGTCGGTCGCCGCGGCCGTGTCGATCCTGCTGCTCAACGTGGCGCCGGACCTGACCCCGTGGGGGATGGTGGCCGCGGTCCTGGTCGGCCTGGTCGGCACGTGGTTCGCCCTGCGGCCGCTGCTGCCGGCGGGCACCTTCCGCGCCGCCGCCGGGCTGCCCTCGGTGGTGCTGCTGCGCGGGCTCGTGGCGGCGTCGTTCTTCGGCAGCGAGGCGTACGTGCCGTTCCTGCTGCAGGCACAGCACGGCCTGTCCGCATCGGCCGCGGGGCTCGCGCTGACGGTCGCGGCGCTGAGCTGGGCGGCCTCGAGCTGGGTGCACGGCCGGCTGGGGGAGCAGCGACTGACCGCACGCCGGACCTTCGGCGTCGGACTCGCGCTGGTGCTCGTGAGCCTGCTGGCAGCGCTCGCGGTGGCGACGCTCGACCTGTCGTGGTGGGTGCTCGTCGCCGGGTGGTTCGTCGGCGGCGCGGGCATGGGCGCGATCTACCCGCGCACGTCGATGCTCACCCTGCGGTTCTCGGGCGAGGGCGACGACGGGTTCGCGAGCTCGGCGCTCACCATCGCCGACGCCGCGGGCAGCGTCATCGGCCTGGCGGTCACCGGACTGCTCTTCACCGCGACCGGCGGCGCCGACGGCACGGTGTCGTTCCCGCTCGTCTTCGCGGCGATGATCTGCTTCGCCGCACTGGCGGTCGCCGCGGTCCGGCGGCTCGGACCGGTCCCCGCGCCGGTGTCGTCGGCGTCGGCGGACCGCGCAGCCGGGTAGCGTGGCAAACCGGACCGAGAAGGAGACCCCCGTGGTGCGCATCGTCGCTGCAGCCGTCGTCCTGACGGCCGCCCTCGCGCTGGCCGGCTGCCAGGGCACGACGTCCGCTGCGCCCACGCCGGTGCAGAGCACGGACCTCACGAGCTCCGACGGCGGGTTCGACAAGCAGGCCGTGATCGGCGTCGTGCTGGTCCACGACGACACGGCCCTGGGCGAAGACCTGCGCACCGGCCTGTCCGACGCCGGCTTCCGTCCCGACGTCCGGGTCGCACCCGCGTCGGGTGCGGCGGCGTCCCAGCGGACCGCGGTCGCCCAGCTCGTCCGCAAGGGTGCCAAAGCACTGCTCGTGCACGCGGCTCGGCCGTCGGCGCTGACCGGGGTGATCCAGACGGCGCACGACGCCGGCGTCGTCGTGGTGTCGCTCGGTGACCCGCTGCCGGCGAGCGGCACGGGAGGCGACGGCGTGTCCGCCGACTACCGGGTGCCAGCAGGTGCCGACGACGCGGACCTGTCGGCCACCGCCGTCGAGGTCGTGCAGTCGTTGCAGCGCGGCGAGAAGCCGGAGACCGAACCGAGCGACGGCGACTCGACCGACGCCGAGTGACCGGTGCGGCTCAGCGCGGCGACACCAGGCCGGTCAGCGAGGTGCCACCAGACGGCTCAGTTCAGCTCCACCAGGCCGGGAACGACAGCGTGATCGTCTCGACCAGCGCCTTCCTCGAACGTCGGGGCCCGGCGAGCCAGGCCTCGATCGCGCCGACGAAGCCCTGCGCGACGTACCCGGCGGCCACGTCGTCGAGCAGTTCCGGCCGGCGTTCCGCGTCGAGCTCGCGGATGTGCAGGGCGCTCGACTCGGTGAAGTGGCCGACGAGCAGCCGGTGCAGTGACGCGTCGTTCGGGTCCGGCAGCGCCTTGGCGTAGATGTCGCGGTGCATGGTCACGTGCTCGACGACCGCGTTGATGCCCCGCCGCGTGATGGCCGCGAGTTCGGCCGCGTCGGCACCGCGCGCGGCGGCTGCCCGGCGGTCGTCGGCGTCGTCCTGACGGATGCGGTCGAGTTCCGGCGTCAGCACGTCGGCGAGCAGCGATCCGGGGGAGACCGCGTGCGAGTAGAACGTCGCGCGGTTGATGCCGGCGGCGCGGGTGACGTCGGCGACGGTGATCTCGGAGACGGGGCGGTCCGCCGCCAGCCGCAGGATCGCTTCGCGCAGGGCGGCGGTCGTGTGCAGGATCCGGGCATCCACCATGACGCCCACCCCCTTCTGATCCGGTTCACCCGGAGGCCCCCGAGCAGTCCGACGGTACCGCATGGCGCGGGATCGGTACGCGGACGAGCGACGGCAACACGCGGGCAATTCCGTGCCGAGCGCGTCGGGAGCGTTCGTTCGGCCCGTAAGATGGTTCCGCGGACGAATCGATTCGATCGACGCCGCGATCACCTCCTCACCCCTCACCGCCGAAGGACTCCTGCTCGTGACCGCGCCCGCCACCACCGGTTCGCTCCGGGTCGTCCTGCACCCCGGAGACTCGCTCTCCCGCGGGCAGCGACTCGTCTACGTCTTCGTCCTGGGCGCCCTGACGGCGCTCGGGCCGTTCACGATCGACCTGTACCTGCCGGCGTTCCCGGCCATCAAGGAGCAGTTCGGCGTCACCGACGGTGCCGTGCAGCTCACGCTCACGGCGACGACGCTCGGGTTCGCGTTCGGGCAGCTGCTCGTCGGTCCGTGGAGCGACAAGGTCGGGCGCCGACTGCCGCTCATCATCGCGACGACCGTGCACATCGCCGCGTCGATCGGTGCGGCGACCGCCCCCGACATCGAGCTCCTCGCGGTGTTCCGCGTGCTCCAGGGCATGGGTGCGGCCGCCGGCGGTGTCGTCGCGATGGCCACCGTCCGCGACCTGTTCGGCGGCAAGCCGCTGGTCCGGATGCTGTCCCGACTGGCGATGGTGAACGGGTTGGCGCCGATCCTCGCACCGCTCATCGGCTCGCAGATGCTCCAGTTCACCAGCTGGCGCGGCATCTTCGTGTTCCTCGCCTGCTACGGCTTGGCCGTGGTGATCGCGTCGATCCTGCTCATCGTCGAGACCCTGCCACCGGCCCGTCGCCGCGAAGCCGGGCACTCCACGATCGGCCAGCGGTACAAGGCGCTGTTCTCCGACCGGATCTTCGTCGGCGTCGCACTCATCGGGGCGATGGTGTTCAGCGGGCTGTTCTCGTACCTCAGCTCGTCGCCGTTCCTGTTCCAGGGCGTCTACGGACTCGACGCCCAGCAGTACGGCCTGCTCTTCGCCGTGAACTCGGTGGGCGTCGTGCTCGGTGTGCAGATATCCGCGCGGTTGGCGCAGCGCGTCGGTCCGCAGTGGATCCTGGCGTGCTCGACGGCGACCCTGTTCCTGGCGTCGATCGCGATCATCGTGCTCGACCAGGTCGGCGCGGGCCTCGTGGGCGTGCTCGTGCCCCTGTGGTTCTTCATCGCGGCCTGCGGGTTCTCGTTCCCGCTGGTCCAGGTCATCGGGCTCGCCGCCCACGGCAAGGAGGCCGGCACGGCAGCGTCCCTGCTCGGCGCCCTGAACTTCGGCGTCGCCGGCCTGATCTCGCCGATCGTGGGCTGGCTCGGCATCACGACCGCGACCCCGATGGCGATGGTGATGGCTTCGACCTCGGTGATGGCCATCCTGATCCTGTGGTTCGTGGTGCGGCCCCGGACGGTCCCAGAGCTCACACACTGACGGTTCGCACGCGACTCGGAACGACGAGATCGACGTCGTCCGACAACGGTCTCGTCGTTCGGCATCGAGCTTGCGGGACCGGCCGGACAGCGGCCCCCGCGCGTCCATAGGCTGTGCCCATGAGCGACGCGGTGGAGCAGGCACGGGCAGCGGCCGAGGCCGCCAAGCGGGCAGCGGACGAGGCACGTCGGCTGGCCGACGAAGCCGTGCAGCGGGCCGAGGAGCTCGCGGCCGCGCTCGCGGCACAAGCGCCGGTACTCACGCCGGACGCCGAACCGGCTGTCGCCGGGTCCCCGGCACCATCCGGACAGGAGGCCCGGCTCGCCCCCGACGCGGAGCCCGCCTCCGCCGTCCCGTCGTCTCCAGAGCCCGCCCCGGCTGCCGGCACCGTGCCTCCCGTCAGCGGCGGAGCGGGCCCGCTGGGACCGGACGCCGTCGCCGCGATCCGCACCGGCTACACCGTCGAGGGGCCGGCGCTCGAACTCGGCGCCCTGGTGAACGGCGAGGCGCAGCCGGATGTCCAGGTCCGCATCCCGCTCGGCATGCTGAACCGGCACGGGCTGGTCGCCGGCGCGACCGGCACCGGCAAGACCCGCACGTTGCAGGTCCTGGCCGAGCAGATCGCGGCGAACGGCGTGCCGGTGTTCGCGGCCGACATCAAGGGCGACCTGTCCGGTCTCGCGGTGGTCGGGCAGGGGAACGAGAAGCTGCTCGCGCGCACCGAGGACATCGGCCAGCAGTGGCAGGGCGTCGCGAGCCAGGCGGAGCTCTTCTCGCTCGGCGGGCAGGGCACCGGTGTGCCGATCCGTGCGACCGTGTCCGGGTTCGGGCCGTTGCTGTTGTCCAAGGTGCTCGGACTGAACGACACCCAGGAGTCCTCGCTCGGGCTCGTCTTCCACTACGCCGTGCAGGCCGGGTTGCCGCTCGTCGACCTGGCCGACCTGCGGAGCGTGCTGACGTTCCTGGTGGGCGACGAGGGCAAGGGTGAACTCGCCGAGCTCGGTGGTCTGTCGAAGCAAACCGCCGGGGTGATCCTGCGTGAGCTCATCACGTTCGCCGACAAGGGTGCCGACCAGTTCTTCGGCGAGCCCGAGATCGACACGCAGGTGTTCCTGCGCAGGGCGGCGGACGGGCGGGGGATCGTGAGCCTGCTCGAGGTCCCGGGCGTGCAGGACCAGCCCGAGGTCTTCTCGACGTTCCTGATGTGGCTGCTCGCCGACCTGTTCAACGAACTGCCGGAGGTCGGCGACCAGGACAAGCCGAAGCTCGTGTTCTTCTTCGACGAGGCGCACCTGCTGTTCAGCGGGGCGTCGAAGGACTTCACGGACCAGATCGTGCGGACCGTGCGGCTGATCCGGTCGAAGGGCGTCGGGATCTTCTTCGTGACCCAGACCCCGAAGGACGTGCCGAACGACGTGCTGGCGCAGCTCGGTTCGCGCATCCAGCACCAGCTGCGGGCGCACACCCCCGACGATGCGAAGGCGCTCCGGGCGACGGTGTCGACCTACCCGTCGAGCGACTACGACCTGGGCGAGGTACTGACCTCGCTTGCGACCGGCGAAGCGATCGTCACCATCATGAACGAGAAGGGGGCGCCGACGCCGGTCGCGTGGACCCGGTTGCGCGCGCCGCAGGGCTCGATGGACACGATGCCCGCCGCCGAGATGCAGTCGCGGGTGCAGGCATCGCCGTTGCTCGCGACGTACGGCACCCGGGTCGACCCGGACTCGGCGCACGAGATGCTCGCGCGCCGCATGGAGGCAGCAGCTGCCGAGGCCGCCGCGGTCGACGCGCAGAAGGATGCAGCCCTCGCGGCTGCCGAGGCCGAGAAGGAAGCGGCGCGAGCTGCGGCGACCGCGGCCAGGGAAGCCGCCGCGCAGGCCAAGCAGGAGGAACGCGAGCGGGCTGCCGCGCAGAAGGAGTACGAACGGACGCAGCGCGAGTTCGAGAAGGCCGAGCGGGCTGCGGCGTCGCGGCGTTCGGGCCGGTCGGGGCGGAGCACACGGACGACGGCCTCGCGGAAGGCGGACGACCCGCTGTCGGACCTGCTCGGGTCAGGACTCGGGAGCACGATCGCGAAGGAGGTCGTGCAGGGGATCTTCTCGACGCTGCGCCGACGTCGGTGACGTCCAACGGCTCCGCGCGTCAGCGACCGAGCAGCCCCGTGAACTCGACGACGAGCAGACCCACGACGACGAGTGCCGCCACGCCGCCGACGAGCAGGTAGGCCGGCCGCTGTTCGTACCAGGCGCGGCTCGACGGGTAGCGCTTCGCGAAGACCCGGGCCGAGACCGGACGCGCCTCTTCCGTCAGCTGGACGCCCAGGACGTCGACGACCTGGGCGAGCCCGTCGTCGCCCCACACGTCGGCGCGGATGCGGAACAGGTGCGCGCCCGTCGCGTCGAAGGCCACGAGCTCGCGCATGGTGCGGTCGACCGAGCTGCCGTAGGTGGTGGCGAGCACCAGACTGTGCACGCGGTCGCGGGGGATCCGACGGTGCGCGGTGACCACGCCCCGGATCGTCAGGCCGTCGGGGTCGATGCCGATGTACGCGGTGCTCAGTCGGACGAACACGATGCCGACGAGGACCGCGAGCGCCACGACCACGGTCGCGACCAGCGCCCACGTCCGGAACGGGAACGACACCCAGACCAGGGCGACGGCGAGCGGCACTGCCGAGAACACGATGCTCAGCGCGGTCGAGCGGACCAGGGACCGGCGGGGACGGAGGACGACGTCGTACACGCTGGCGCGCAGGTGTGGCGTCGCTGGCACCGTCATGTCCCCCATGCGCGTCTCCTGAACCCTCGGGCCTCACGGGCACGCCGAATCGGCCGCCCTGCGAGCGACGCCCCTGCCGCTCGATGCACCGCGGTCGGCTCGTCCCGGAGCCGTCCGCTCCTGCAAGCATAAGTGACCGACACGGACCGGGGACAGCCCGTTCCACCCCGTATCGGCGTTTGACGGCCAGTCCTTGGCGAACAGGGGACAGCTGGGTCCGCCGCGCGGGGGACAGCGACGACGAACGCCGCGAACGAAGAAGGCCCCGCACCGGAGTGCGGGGCCTTGCTGGCGGAGGACGGGGGATTCGAACCCCGCAGTTGGGTGCTGCGCGCGCACCCAACTGCTGCTGGCGGAGAATGGGGGATTCGAACCCATACCCATGCATCCCCCATTTTGCGCAGGACGACACCCAAAACACTCGGCGTTGTGCCCAGCTTTGTGCCCATTCTCGATAAAAGGCGCTATGTGGCAGTGTGAGGGTCGAGGAGGCAATCACACGTGATCGGGTCGATGCGGCGCGTTCGTCCGTTAGACGGCGTTCTACGGCGCGTGGAGGGCGTGCCTGTCGCAGCGAACGCGGGCTCGTCGCTGCGTCATTGGCCTACCAGTCTGGTGGCAAACGTCGCCTTGCCGTGACGATTCCTCGTCTGGCACACTACGCAAGGACGGCGTTTCGGCGCGGCTCGTAGTGGGGGACGAAGACCATGCGCGCTGCTGCTTCATGCGCAAAGTACTTCTGACCACTCAAGGAAGAGCTAGATGCACACCCTCACCAGCAAGCGCGTTCAGAAGTTCGCGCGGGACTTCGGTTTTGACGGCTCGGAGTCCGAGAAGTTCGAGCGCTATGTCGCCGCCAACTATCTCTACCAGTGGGTGGGTAACAGTGTAGAACTCATCGAGGCGTCAGTGCTCGGGGGTGGGAGCGATGAAGGTATCGACATCGCGGCGGTAATGGTGAATGGTAAGGTTGTTTCGGAGCCAAAAGAAATTGATGACCTCATCGCAGATCAGGCCACGAACACCTCAAAGGTAGTCTTCATTCAGGCGAAGACTAGCGAGTCTTACGACTCCAAAATGATCGCCAAGTTCTTGCACGGCGTTGAATCCGTGACGACATATGCTATGAAGCCGGGGAGTGTGCAGCTACCCCCTCGTCTGGTGGATCTCGCGAGTCTCATCGACAGGATCGCGGAAAGCGGAGACAAGTTCCAGGAAAGCCGGATTCCCTGTGAGCTCTTTTATGTAACCACGAGTTCCAATGACGGAAAGAGTGCGCAGTCCGAGTTGCAAGTGACTCAGGCGATGGATCGCATCCGTGCGATCGGGGCATACCCTGAAAATCTGAGGCTGCGAACGCACGGCCACGAAGAGCTCACTGCGAAGCAGAAGGAGCGTCACGGCCCGCAGAACGTTCAATTCTCTTTTGAGAAGCGTCAGACCATCCCTGCAACCACCCGAGTCAGCGAAGCTCACATTGGGTTAGTGTCCGCGGTCGAGCTTCTGAAGCTTCTCAAGGACGAGGCGGGCGAAGTGCGAGCGGGGATCTTTGATGACAACGTTCGCCTCGACCTCGGAGCGAGTAATCCCGTCAACTCTCGGATCATGGCGACGCTACTCAGCGAAGAGCGTGAACATTTCCCATTCTTGAACAACGGCCTCACAATCATCGCGACGGAACTGCGGGGTTTGGGTGACCGGTTCACGATCTCGGGGTACCAGGTCGTAAACGGAGGGCAGACGAGCAATCAGCTGATTCGTTGGTCGGAGTCCGCGCAAGTGACAGGGAATCCGAAGCTTCTCGATGAGCTGTGGGTGCCGGTCAAAATAGTGAGCTCGCGGGACGCCGATGTCCGGACGAGCGTTTCGGTTGCAACGAATCTGCAAACTGCGATTGGTTCGTCTGACATTCAAGCGAGCTCGAAAGTTGCGAAGGATGTCGAAGAGTACTTCACGCAAACCGGCGTGGAGGGCTTGCGCTACGAGCGTCAAAACCGTGGCACCGCACTCGATTTTGCTCGAACTCGCGTCGTCACAACCCCCGAGCTGAATCGAGCAGTCGCGGCGACCCTGTTTGGAGAGTCCGCTAGGGCGATTGCTGCGCCAAAGGAACTCGAAGCTGCAGATTCGTTCGTATGGGGTGAATATCCGGAGGAAGCATATTATTACGCAGCATGGATCATCTACCGCCTCGATCGATACTTTGCCCGTACGGCCGATTCAACGACGCTAAAGGCGGCTAAATACCACATGGCGATGATGGTCTCCGCCTCCGTGAATCCGGAACTGGTTGGCATCTTCGAGAAGGGGGATGTGGAGGCCGCGGCGCTCCGACTTTCGAAGCCTAAGAAGTTCAATTTCCGTGTCTCGGACAAGAAGCTCTCTGATGCAATCGAGGCGGCAATCGCAACAGTGATGGACCTGACGAGGGATCACTTCCAGACAGTGCTGAGCGAAGGGCGAAGCCTTCGCAAGGATGATGTACGCAGTCGACGGAGCCAAGAGGCTTTGTTGCAGCGAGTGCGTGCTTCTACGACTTCTTAGTCGCGTCGCAGAAGTAAGTACTCCAGTCGACAAAAGAGCAGGGGATGAGATGAGTTTGACAGAGGGTGGGGTCACCTATCTGGTGCAAGAAAGTACCGGTAAGCAGGTACAGGACGAAACCGGTGAGTACAATTGGGAGGTCGAGACATATCCCGTTGACGACCTCACGGCCTTGTTCGAGAGGCACCGGGGCTTGTACCGCGGCAGCCAGGATGCGTGGGTCGCAGAGGTGCTGAAGGGGGAGTTCCTCGCGCAGCACATCGGGGTGCTGATTCGCGAGGCCACTGCGGAAGACATGGAGAAGTACGCAACGATCTTCCAGCGGCGCAAGTGGGCGGACGACTGGCGCAACGCGGACGCTATTGCGGCCGAAATGAAGGCTGACCGGACGGCGCGGCTCGTGGCTGACTTCAACGAGAACGTTCAGAACGAAAAGCAGGCAGCACGATTCTTCGCAAACACGGGCGTCACCACACGTGACTTTCTCGCCTGGCTGAAGACCGCACACCAGTCCGAAAACGCAACGGTGAAGCTCAACGACTCGGCTCTTCGAGCATTTGAGGAGTTCCGCACTTCTAGATCGCCGCTTGCCGCCAAGCGGTTGAAGGGGGCTGCGGCCTTGTCATCAATCAAAGAGACGCTCGGCAAGAAGCGTGCGGCACCGAAGCGGAAGGTAAAGGCCGAAGCGGCGGGTTAACACCGACCATCCCGTACCGTCACCGAGTGCTCGCTGGCCTCCTAGCAGGACTCCAGCACTTGACCCACGACGCGCTGTGAAGTTCCGTGCCTGAAGGTACCTTCGTGATGAATGCGATGGTACCTATAAGCGATCTTGGTGTGCGCCGGTTGCGCACGGCAGAGCACCCGGCCCTTGTCAGCTGTACCTAGGGTCTGGTAGAGAATGGCTTGCCCCCCGGTACCGATCTGCGTCGGTTCCGAGTTGTATCGCACACCTTGATGAAGCAGGTTGACGAGACCGTTTTTGGTCAGCTCAAGAGAGGTGATCACATCGTTGTTTTGCCGCCCGTAATGTGTGACCTGTGTCTCGTTGTTGGTGAGGTAGTACGAGTACACGCGCGTACCGGTGCGCCACATCACAGGGGTGGTCCAGACAGCGCCGAACTTCTCCAGACCGACGAAGCCAGGGTTGCGGATCGACAGCATCACCTCTTCGATGCGCTGCATGAAGTCCTTGAAGTCGAAGCCCAGATCCTCGGTGAGGCGTGAAACGCGGTGGTACTTCGACTTTTCGTAGGGCTCGGTGCTAGTGAAAGTGCAGTCGTTGCGGCGGGTCTTGACCGCGAGGTTCAGGATGTCGTCGTCCATGAACCAGAAGTGACTCTCGCCCATGCTTCGGGACAAAGCGAGCGTGAAGTTACACAACGGCGCGTGACCTGCCATCGTAATCGGCAGTTTCATCCCGCTTGTGGCGTCCAGCATGTCCGGGTCACGGAAGCTGATGTCACGGACAACGAGCCGTTCGAGTGGGTAGACGGTGCTGTACTTTGCGAACTGCGCTGGGTCGATGCAGATGTAGTAGTTGGTCACATCGAAGCCATCTAGCATCTTCATCGTGCCGGCGGTACCAGCGCGCTCGTATGACGGGATGTAGACGTTGTAGCGCATCCCGTGCTTCTCGAAGAAGCCCGCGCTGCATGACGGCTCGAAGCTCGGGTGCACCCAGGCTTCTTTCTCAACGGAACGACCGTCGATGGTCTTCACGAAGAGCGGATAGCAGACGAATCCAGCGTCTCGCACGGCATCGAGCGCGTCGGCGTTCTTGCGACGCTCGGTGTTGCTCCGCTCCGTAATCTCGTCCTCGGTGAAGAGCGCTCCTGAGCCTTCGTAGAAGTAGCCAGCGTGGGTCTTCTCCAGCATTACCTTCGCCATCGCTCCCCCTGCTCGACCCGCCGCCTGAGCTGCGGCAGCTTGCAACAGGCTACTAGAATCGCGGAGATCAAGGGGGCGGCATGGGCGATGTCATCGACGTGGTGGAGTACGCAGAGGCAGCACCGCGCGGGTTGGTGCCCTACTTTGCTGGAAAGCAACGAGGCAGGCACGAGCGGCGAGTTAGTGACACGCTGCACGTATCCGGTGTCGTTGCTCCGGTGATCGTTGATCAGGACAACCGCATCATCGACGGCGAGGCGAGAGTACGAGCCGCAGTTCGTGCTGAGTGGGCGTCCGTACCTACCGTGCGTGTGCGAGCCACCGAGACGCAAGCACGACTCTTACGCTTCCTCTTGAACAAAGCAGCGGAGTTCCAGCGTTGGGACTTCGCGCAGGTTGATGACTTCTTGGCAGCGCCGCAAAACGCCTTCAACTACCTCGCATCGCTCGAACCACTTGGCTTCTTCGGTGAGCGGGTTATTCCAGAAAGCTTCATGGCCGACTCGATGCGCGCGTACACGCTCGACGGCACTCCGGGACAGGCGCGTTACCGGCAGGAGCCTGCCTACGCGGAGTGGGCTGAGCGGAGGCGCGAAGCAGGAGTGTTGCAGGCGCGCGCAAGAGCGAAGAGGGTGAGGCAACGGCTGTCATCGATGCGTCTCGATGGGGCCGTGCCGCTCAACGCGATCCGCGATGGTGGCGGCTACAAGCGACCGCAGTGGGAGAAAAGGACCGCACTTAAGCGGGCCGTTGCCATCACCGGTTTCGTCGCACCGCTGATCCTTGATCAAGACCTGACGGTGATCGACGGAATGACTCGCCTCGAGGTGATCCGGGAGCTTCACGCGGAAGGTTGGTGGCCGCGGGGTAGTGTGCCTGCGCTGATCGTGAAGCGAAGCGCGGAACAGTCGAGCTATCTGCGTATGGTCCTAAATCGCACGAGCGAATTTCAAGCGTGGGATTGGGCTGCGCTGTACAGCTTCGCGGACACTCACCCACAACTGCGGCCGGTCTATGAGCCGTACGGGCTTTACACGGCCGCCGTGCTGCCGGACATCGCCTGGACGGAGACGGCGCTGCCTCTTCCAGAAAGAACTGCGGCACCCACGTTTGACTCAACGAAGCAGAGCCTCGGGGAGTGGGCGAGGGTGCAGCGAGCGCGAGCAGCCGCCAAGGATGAAGAAGCCGGTGTGTCACCAGTGAAGCCGGGGCCGCGCGAGTTGTACGCAACACTTGTTGACCTGTCCTGGGAGCCTGACGAGCTGCTGCCGATCCACGACGCTCCGAAGGTGATGCAAAACTTCATCGATCAGCTCGACGTCGAGCTCGGCGGGTACACCGCGAAGCAGGACGCACAAGCAGATACACGAGACACGGCGGCTCTCGCGGCACGTGGTGAGCTACCCCTTCCGCTGCGCTGGCAGTCGTAATGGCGGTGCCGCGGTTGCGTTAGACCCGGTCGCGCACCGAGTAGATGATCGGCACGCCGTTCGTCACGATCACGGAGTAAACCTCCTGCCCGTCGCGGTTGGCGTTTGCGAGTGCTTGCTTGAAGCTGTCCATCATCTCGGGCTTCACGTGCTTGTGAGTCTCGGTAGCGTCGTAGGTCGGCAAGGGTTCCTCTCATGCTGAAAGCCCCGGTTCGGGTCCGAGGCCTTCAGCGGTCCGTGGGGTTGCGAGGGTCAGGACTTCTTGATCGAGTCGAGCTGGTTGCTGAACTCCGTCAGGACCTTGAGGGCGGAGTTGAGCTTGGCGGTAGCCTCCGCCTTGCCGGTCGCGAAGTAGGGAGTACGACGACGTGCGTCGGCGTAGAGGTCGCTGATTGACAGCTTCAGGATGTTGAGCGTGCGGGTGATCTCCGAACGCTCGGGGAGTGCGACCTCGGCGGCGTCTGCGGTAGGCGTGTTCTTCGTGGTGTTCGCGGTGTTCGTCATGATGCCATCTTGATGGGCCACTACTAGTCCACAACCCCACCAGCGAAACTCCTTCGCGCAGTTTCCTAGAACCTCAGTTGAGCTCAAAACAGCGCTATGCTCGGCGGTTAAAAGTCCCGCGCTAGTCCGGGGGAGTAGAGGGTCTGTAGACGCAGCTATCAAGGCTCTTACAGCACAAACCCCCGTTCCGATGGGTTATACGGAAGTGGGGTTTGCGCGCGAGAGACTGCGACTATGAGCCGAACGGTTTTGGACAGGAAGCGTGTGTTTGCAAACAGGTGAGGTCCCCGCCTCAGCCTTCCGATCACGTGTCCTCCCGTGTCCGGTCCTCCTTCACTCGTTGCCGGGTAGGGAAGGTGTGCACCGCTAGCGGTGTAGACGCGCACCTTCTGCTTGTGGGACGTGACGGTGAAGGTTCCCGACTCAGCGTCGATCGGGCTGATGGTCGCGACGACGCGTTCCCCGTTCTCCCACCGAGCCTCCTTGCCTCCGTTCGGGAGAGCGGCTATGCCGGCACGCCCAATGACGTGTGGCCCGTCTCCCACGGGGCAGTCCGTCACACCGCGACCTGCGCGTACCTCGGCGCGACAGCGCATCCACGTCCCGTCGGAGGTTAGGTGGTACTTCATGACACAGTCCCAGCCCAGGTGTCCGTCTTCCACAGTTGCTTGCAGATTGGGTCACCGACGACGACAGTCTCCCGCACCGACTTGTCGGCGTTGTAGGTCGTGGTCCCCGCGCATGGCACCCACTTGTTGTAGGTCGCGAGGCCGTAGACGTTGAACGTCACAGCGTAGGAGTGCAGGGTCTTCCCGTTGCTGTCGTAGTCCGGCAGGTACAGGTACCGATCGTCCGAGCTGACGTACGACCCGTCTCCGCCAGCAAGCTCTGCCTTCTGACGAAGTTGCGAGAGGGATGCTGTCGCGCGTTGCTTAGCGACCGATCGCAAAGCTTGATCCTGAATCGCTGTGTAGGACGGAATCGCGATGGCTGTGAGGATGCCGACGACGCCCAGGACGATCACTAGCTCGATCAGTGTGAAGCCGTCGTCTCGATCACGTCTAATGCGCTCAAACATCGGGCTGATCTTCCGACGGTTCCTCTGGGAGTGTGGCAGGGTCGATTCCAGCTCCATACCCAATGTCCCAGCCTCCGCTATCGCCCCCATAGGCGCGTGCGCAAATGGGGTCTCCACCAATGCGGCCCACCTTGTTCTGCCCGAAGCCTTCGCCGTCACGCTTCACTTCGGAGTACGAGCATAGAATAGGGGCTTCTTTGTTCCATCCCTCCGGCTCGATCGGGTCTGTGACTCCGTCCCATTCGGGTTGTGGGTCACCGATGTCTGCTCTGTAGTCGCCATAAGACATACCCCACGTCATCGTACGAACCTCACCGTCCTCGATGTTGCCGTGGTCGTCCATCTTCGCTTTACCAACATCGTCACCGTTGGCCGCCAGGGTCGCCATTCGAGCGGTGTATGCCTGCTGATTCGCGGAGGCAAGCGCGTTGAGGGTGGCGGTGCGCTGGATCGCGCCGTAGGAGGGGATTGCGATGGCGGTGAGGATGCCGATGACGACTACGACGATGACTAGCTCGATGAGAGTGAAGCCGTCTTCGAGGACCTTTCTGGGTCTGATGTGCATGATGGTGCTCCTTTGTGTTGAGTAGAACGAATATCAGTGCGTACAAGGACTGACTAGTTGCCGAACGGCAGCGAGAAGTGCCACACGACGACAGCGAATAGGTCTTCATCAGTGATCAGTTCGGGATCAGCCACAGGGTTTGCGTCACCTTTCGTGAAGGCTTTATCCCCAACGACACCGATAATCCGATGGGTGATGAACTCGTGGCCCATTGCCTTTTCGTGGCCCGTGTACGTGACGATGTTTCCGAGCTTCATGTCTTCGGCGGACGCCTTGTGCTGGATGATCCAGTCACCGGTTTTGATTGTCGGGTCCATCGATCCGCTCATGATGTGCCCAACCGAGTACCCGCCGACGGTGAACGCGAGGGCGAATGAGAGGATCGCTGCGGCGTAAATCAGCGTGAGTGTCCGCTTGATGATGGTCATGGTCGGACTCACTTGTCTAAAGAGTTGAGTAGGTTGAGGCGTGCCGCTTGATTGCGGCGCTCCCAGACTTCCCTCGTCACGTAAGTGCCGTTCAACACCCGACGAACCTCTCGCGGGGCGGTATCAAACATCCGCCCGCCAACGCGAGTCGTCTGAACGACTCGTCCAATGGCCGTAGCTCCAAGGCCGCGGCGACGAAGCTCCTTGATCTTCGCGGCATCCTTCTCGGACAAAGAAGGACGACGCCCGAGCTTCACACCGATCTTGTGAAGCTCCCCGAGCGCACGAGCCGTCTTCTTTTCAACATCAACTCGGTAGTTCTCGTTGGCGTATGCGGTAAAAATCAACTCCACTGATTGCGAGGCCTCCTCCACATCATCGAAGGTTTTATTCTCCCGAACGATGTATAGCGTTCCGCCTCCGTCGATTATGTCCTCGACGGCTGAAATCACTTTTCCCTTCTTTCTCCCCAGACGGTCGAAGCTGTAGAGAACGACCTCTGCCGTCGGTGTTTCGAGCAGAGCTGGAAGAAGTTCTGAGCGCCACGCTGATTTCGGGTCAGTGAGATTCGATTCTCCGCTAACCCCTTCATCCACGAACAGTCGCATGGACGGGTCGTAGGCGAGAAGTGCCTTCTTTTGGTTCGCGATGCTGTGTGATGGCCTGTCATCGCGGGACAGTCGAATGTATCCGAATCGTACGGTTTTCATGTGGTTCTCCTTGTCTGACGTTCTTGTCGCTGTACTAATATCAACAACGTGGTGACAAGATCGTGGGGACAAGAACGGGGATTCTTGTCGCAGTGCGCGGAGAGTCCCGCCGCGCCGCGAAGCTTGTGGCGGGACCACAGATTTCGGCCTACCCTGTCAATCAGGTTTGACAGAGAGCGGGGACAGGTTGACCGATTTGCTTGAGTGGTTCGACAAGCACGGCGGAGGCGTGTCGGCGATGACCGCGATCCTGACTGCCATCGTTGCAATAGTGACAATCGTGCGAACGGGGATGGACAGTCGTCGTCGGAGTCAGCCGAGTGTGATCGCCGAGCTCCGCCCGGCACAGGACTCGGACACTGTTATTGACTTCATAGTAAGGAATGTCGGTCCGACCGTGGCGCGCGACCTTACTGTCTCGTTTGATCCTGCCATCACCCTCCCTGAGGCGCGTCGACTCGAAAGCTTGGCGACGACCACCCTGATTCGTCGCTACAGTCGGCCTATCCCCAATCTTGCCCCTGGCCAGGAAATGTCGAACACCTATTGGATCGGAGTGGACGGGGGATCGAATAAGCGTGTGAACGGCGAACCGACACCCGAGCGTGTGACAGTGACTGTTCGATACCGCGGTTTGGGGCGTCGGTGGTTGCGCGACTCGTTCATGCTGGATCTGGACATCGTGACGTTGACCACGTGGGCTGTCGCATCCGACTCAATCAGAGGACGCATCAACGAGATTGCCGCCTCGCTCAAAGACATTGCCTCGGCCGCGAAAAGGAAGTAGCCGCCCCTAGTCGAGTGCAGCAGCAGTGGCTTTAGGCTCGTTGTTCAAGACCCCCACCGGGAAAGAGTGAAGGAGTGATGATCCTGTGGGACGAGCTCCCGCCTAAACGCCCCGCGCGGAGGATTGTCAACCTGCGCACCATGTGACCGATAACGTGCACCGATCAGCCCAGCAGCTTCGATCGTCCCAACGTGTCACACCAACGCCGATCATCTTTGCGTTGCGTAGGGATAGTGGCCTTCGCCTGACTCGCCAACCTGCTCCGAAGAGCGCGCGGAGTCGGCCCCTCACACGATGCGCTCTCAACGCATCCCATGCCGATCCTGTATTGCGCGTGTGCCGGGAGCGCGTGGTAGATAGATGCGACTCGCTCACGCATCCACAGCTTCTCGAAGCTCCGACAGCATTAACTCAGGTCAACGTGACCAACTCCCTTTTCCGGTCGCTTCCGACGGCGACAGAATAGATATCGGCATCTCTAACGACGCCGCTCCGCCACCAGTGAGCGAGACTGTGGCGGAGCGGCGGATCACGGGGCAAATGTCGGAATCAACCCGTGATCAGGAGGGCGGAAAAAAGGAAAGCGCCCCATGGGTACTTCTATCAACTTGCACCAGATTTCGATGACCGACGCGAGGGTTAGACCGGCTGTGTCTGCGTACAAGGACTGACAGAACCGGCGATTAGGCGCGGGTACGTTTCACGCGCTCAGAGAGAGCGCTACGCGGCAGTCTGAGCCTCCCGACGCCGTACCCACGCGATCCCGCGGAGACGGGTAGATCGTCTGCGAGCCGGACAGCTAAGCCGAGTGGGGCCGCGGAGCTACTGGGTGCGGAGCCAGCGCCGCTCGAACCAGACACCAGAAGGTGTGACACGCTCGCTGGTCGGTGTGACACCTTCGCGCGGCGCGAGCGCTGCCGCCGTGTCCTTGAAGGCGTGCCACGCCGGATCGCCCCACCCTGCGGTGTACAGCGCCCACCATGTGCTCTCGTCCGCGACGCTGAGGTCTACGAGGTCCTGAGGAGTCATCGTGCGCCAGTCGGGGAGGGTCTTCGTCGTCATGAGCGGGGTCCTGTGGTCAGTGGTCCAGAGGTGTGCACCTAGTGGAGGAGATATCACTGGAGCTCTCTAACGAGCTTCCGCGAGAACGGCTCGGTTTTGCCAGGGCGAAGCCCTAGGCTGAGCGTGTGAAGCTCAGCGAGGCGCGCGTCCGTATGTTCCGCAATGTGATCGACAGCGGAACCATCCGCTTTCAAGACGATGTCACCGCCCTCGTCGGCAAGAACGAATCCGGCAAGACAGCACTGCTGATGGCCCTCCATCGTCTCAACCCTGCTAACGGCAGCGCAGAGTTCTCCTTGCAGAAGGACTACCCCCGCTGGCGGCTCACGCGCGACCGCAAGAGCGGCGAGGCCGAGGATGTGGAACCGATCCGCGCCACTTTCACGCTTGACGACGAGGACGTTGCCGAGGCCGAAGCTCTCTACGGCGTCGGAGTTCTGCCAGAGCGGATCTTCACGTACTACAAGACCTACAGCAACAAGGCCTGGCGCGTACTCGACGTGAGCGAGCGGGCCGCGCTCGATCACATCTTCGGGTTCCTTGGCACCCCAACAGACCTCCGCGCCAAGATCGACGCGCCTTCTCTGAAGGAAGCGCGGGGCCTCGCTGAAGCACTTGCCGAAGAGCTTGAGGACTCGGAAGGCGAGGCAGCCGCGGCCACGAAGGGTCTTTGCGATGAGTTCGTCGAGAAGATCGACGAGACCATCCCGAAGGACACAACACTGCGAGCGCTGGTGGGCAATCTGCTCGGGAAGCGACTCCCCAAGTTCTTCTACTTCAGCGACTACCAGACCCTTCCCTCGCGAATCGACCTTCAGTCCATCGGGTCGGAAGAGGAAACGCCCGGAGCCTCCGCCAATCAGACCGCGCGCGCTTTGATCCGGCTCGCCGGCGCAGACACGGCGAACGTTCAGGCAGAGGACTTTGACGAGCGCAAGAGCGAGTTGGAGGCCGCGAGCAACGAGCTGACGCGGCAGGTATTCGAGTACTGGACCCAGAACTCGAACCTGTCAGTGGAGATCGATGCGGACAAGAAGGTCGTCGGCAACAGCTACAACCAGTCGACCGTCGTTCGCTTCCTCGAGGTGCGTGTGAAGGATAGCCGCCACGGGTTCACGGGGAGCTTCGACCAGCGTTCCAAGGGGTTCCAGTGGTTCTTCTCGTTCTTCGCTGCGTTCTCGGAGTTCGAAGACCGCGGCAACGAAGTGATCGTCCTCCTGGATGAGCCAGCCATGTCCCTGCACGGCAAGGCTCAGGCCGACTTCCTGCGGTTCATCAACGAACGGCTTGGAGCACGGTCGCAGGTCGTCTACACGACCCACTCTCCCTTCATGGTGGAGCCGAACCGCGTAGAGCGAGTACGGATCGTGGAGGACAAGGGACCCGACTCCGGTTCCGTTGTGACCGAGGATGTACACACGGTCGGTGGAGACGCGACGTTCCCCCTGCAGGCGGCTCTCGGGTACGACATAGCTCAGAACCTCTTGATCGGTCCTGACAACCTCTTGCTCGAAGGGGGCAGCGACGACACGTACCTGCGGATCATGTCCGACCACCTCCGGTCCCTCGGTCGCGAGGGTCTGGACCCGCGCTGGCGCATCGTCAGCACGCACGGCGCGACGAACATGCCTGCTTTCGTCTCGCTGTTCGCAGAACTCGACGTGACCCTCCTCATCGACGGGACTTCGAAGTCCACCGGCAAGCTCGACACCCTCGTTCGCGCGAAGGCCCTGCCGCAGAAGCGGGTGATCAGCACCAACGACTTCGCGGCGATGGAGCCGAGCGACATCGAGGACCTGTTCACGCCCGGGGAGTACCTGAAGCTCTACAACCCAGCATTCGGTTCAAACCTCAAGGTGAGCGACCTCAACGGGACCGACCGCATCATCGCCCGCATCGGCCGGGCCAACGGCGAGACGTTCAAGGAGCACGGGAAGCCCGCCGAGTACCTGATGCGATCCGCTGACCGGGAGAAGTTCCTAGGTGCACTCAGCGAGGGCACGATCGACCGGTGGGCAAGCCTATTCGAGGCGATCAACAAGACCCTTTCGGCATAACGACCGACATGACGAGTACGAGGCTCGACGGCGACTGGTGGAGCCCGACCGAACCCGGACGTCGCTACAGCGGCTACGTGAAGGTGCGGTCTTCCGGTCGCTCGTCCCTCCACTGGTCATCGGCGTTCGACGACCAAGCCGTCTACAAGATGGATGTTCCCGCGCTACACGGCAAGCTCAGCGACGGCAGGGAAGTGACTCTTTGGTCGCTGGGGTGGAGCCCCATCGAGCCCCGCCAGGGTGGCACTGACACTCAACAACGATGGCACAGAGCAATCAGCGTGGTCGCTGTTGGCGCTCACCTCGGGGCGATGGACGAGGTGCGCGTAACGGAAAGCCGGCTGCAGTTTCAACACCTAGGCATGTGGAGCAGGCACCCCGACCCTGTTGCGGAAGGCGCACCTGAGCCGCAGCATGAAGCCGCTACTTTTGCCCCGTACGGCTCACAGCACGAGGTGACGGTCGAAGTGGCGCAGCCCCAGGTAGTGCGCCGCCGAGCGTCAAACGGAAGCCTCTTCATCCCGCAGGGCTCGGGGGATACTGCAGCCATTGTTATCAACACTGCGCCAGCGGCCCCGTTCGCCTTTCACGAGCGGCTTACGATGGACGCACGGAACTGCCTTACCTTCGCATACCAGCGACCTGCGCATCTGGTTCGGCAGGAAGCATCAATCGATGGCAGGCGCGTGCGAATATACCGCCATCGATCAGTACAGCGGGATGCTCATAAGCACTCTGGGTTTCAGATGCTCTTCACAGCCAACGATTCGAACCCTAGCGTTGTTCTAGCCGGATGGTGGCGTGCAACGACGGACCTGTACCCGCTGCCGCAAATCCTCTCCGGCGGATATTACGCGAAGCTTCCTTTCATCGAGAGTCAGGTGGCTAGTGCGGTCGCAGCGTTGGAGTCCACCTACGAACACTTGGACCATCTACCGCGACATCGAATGGATGCGACAGTATTTGCGGAACGGCAACGGTGGCACCTAGAGCATGAGGACGACGATGACTTCAAGAGACTCCTGGACGGCCTTTCGAACAGACCCACTTTGCGTCAGAAGCTCAAGGCAGTCGGTAGAGACCTCTCTAAGCCCTTACTGGAGCAAGCAGCGGTAGATCTGCGCGCTTGGGAGCAAGACGTGATGCACGTTCGGGACCGCATTGCCCACACCGGCTCCCACGTGACAGCTGTGGGAACCGGGGAGCAGGATGTCCTCGCCAGGGTCGATAGGGACACCCGTGCGGTGCTCTCGCTAGTGCTGTGTAGGGCGATCGGTTTGAATACCGAACAACTGATGCGGGCAGGGAGTGTGGTGTCGCAAACCGGTCCAAAGGTTCGAGGAGATAGCTCGCCGATCGACTTCGGTTGATCGTCAAAAAAAGAAAAAGACTGACTGCGCGGGTCCTCTGCCGTCCGCTCGCTCGTCCCCTAGGCACGGAGGTTTGGAGGGTGTGCCGTCGCCCCTCCATCCGGATCGTGTTCCGTAGTAGCCGATCCCTCGGTACAGAGACGCCGACGCAACCCAGTGGTCCGGGGGAAGTCTTCGAGAAGGTGTCACACCTTCTGGAACGTGTCGCACACTCCCGTTGGTGTCGCACACTCCCGTTGGTGTCGCACACTCCCGACTGTGATCTGACGGGAACGTGTCGCACGTTCAGAGTGACAGCGGGAAGGTGTCGCACACTCAGCGGCACGCGGTGGGAAGGTGTCACACCTTCCTGCTTTTGGATGTTCTTGAAGGTGCGCACACTCCTTCATGCCCTGGCGTGGCGGGTATCTGAGCGATGGTCTCTAGCGTTGGTTCCGGTCCGAATGACTGGTCTCTGAATGGGAAGAGCGATTACCGATCCCCCCTTATGCGACTAGCGGAAAGCCGCGTAGAGACCACCCGTAACGTACTAGGCGCGTACCAGTCCCATACGGTGACGAGTACGGGTTCCCTGATACACGGGTTTGTGGGCTTAGTACGACCTCTGTATGGGTAAACCGATATTACTCCTGACTGCCGCAAAATGGCAAAGGAGTACTGACATGACCAATCTTGACATCGCGCCAAACCCGTTCTTCGAAGACGACGAAGACGACTACCCAGAGCCTCACTTTGACAGCGAGCCGATGACCGGGCACTCAAGGGCCCGAGCCTCGCACGCCAACCCCTACGCTCCGGTGCGTTCAGTAGCCGAACAAGAGGAAGTAGACCGTCGCAAAGCGTCGGGGGAAGTTCCCGACGGACGGAAGAAGAACGTTCCGAACCCGGTGTATCGACGCCGCACCCTGACCCAGAAGGACATGAACCTCCTTGTCCCTCTAGCCAAGTTCCAGTTCGCTACTGCTGACCTACTGCGTCCCTTGCAGGTCATCCAGAATCCGGATAATGCCCGTCTTCACAGATTTGTAAAGTCAGACACCGTGACCCATCGCCTGCGTGGCTTGGAAGAAGCAGGCTTAGTCCGGTCGCACTCCATCGTCGGAACCGATACCCTCTGGGCAGCAACGGACAAAGGCCATGCGGCGGCAGATCTCGCGTACCAATTCCGCACGGCCGAGGCCCACCCTCTCACGAAGTTCAACCCGTCAGAAGCGGCTCACCAGCTTGGCGCTGTGCAGATCGCGATGCAGGCAATGAGTCCAACGATCTTCGATTGGCAGCGGAAGCTCCGTGTGCCAACACTTACATACGACCAGATTCTGAGCGAGCACGAGATACGGCATCACTGGGCGGTCCGTCGCAATCTCCTTGAAGAGGAAGGGAAGGACCTCCCTGACGACATGACTCCAAAGAACTTTGGAGCCTGGCGCGAGCGAGACCTCATGTCCATGATTCGTCAGGACGCAGCAGAATCTGATTTCGAGTGGAAAGACATCACGCGCTGGTACCCCGAACTCTGGACGATTGGTTCGAACGAGTACGGCACCAAGCGCTACGACGTTCGGAATCATCACCATCCAGACCTCGTGTTCAATCTTGAAGAGCAGCGAAAAGGTAGATCACCTGTCAGTGTCGCGGTTGAGGTGGAGCTAAACCCCAAGGACGCGAGTACCTACCGCAAGCACCTAGCGACCTGGAACTTTTGCGAACTCGCGCCAGAACGTAAGGGCACCATGCGAGACGGCGCGGAAGTGCAAGTACAACCACCGCGCTGGCAAACCTCTCCAACCGTTTACAAACAGCTTGTGTACTTCACGAACAGCAAGGAAGCCGTTCGTAACCTCAGACTGGCCGACAAAGGCTTCGGGTTAGAGGATGCAGGGAAACTCGTCATCCTGCCATTGCTAAACAACGACAACAAGACACCGATGAAGCTCGCCCGCAGCTGGGCAAGAAACTAACCCATCAGAAGGAGAAAGGATCGTGAATCAAGAACTGAGTGAGGAACAGGCGACTGCTGGCTTCGCAATCATCAACGGCCAACTCGTCTACACACCTACCGGCGAACCCTGCGACGACTTCGAACAAGGACCCAATCCGGACGGGAGCCCCTACATCCAATGGGCTGTGCGTCGGAATCTCGAAGCGATTGTCGGCGATGACCCTTCGAGATTCCCACCTGCTGGCTGGTTGGGCACCATCGAAGACCTCGCTGTCTACATGGGTATCAGTGCAGAGGAAGCCGCCTCTGCCTACAAGCACTCACCCGAAGCCATGTTGGCAGCGCGCTGCATCATCGGCTGGAGTGCGCCTCCTACCAGAGGAGATATGCGCCGCTTGATACGCTGACGCTGCTCAGACACAAAGAACCCCCGCTTGGCCTCTGTTCCAAGCGGGGGTTCTTGTTCTGGCGGGTTCCCCTACCCTTCAACACGAGCTATATCGCCTGAGGCTCAGAACGGGCGGAGCTCCCACGGGAGGGAGTCGTCATCCACGAAATCGTCGTCACCTTCTTGTACCGATGAGTCGTGGTAGCCCGAGACAGACGTGTCGGGGTTCGCGTCGTGGTGTGCATCCCCGTTGCGCTGAGCATCTGAGGCCTGCTTTGCGCGCCAGTCACCACGCTCAACCGGAGGTGCGGAAGCCTCAGGGGAAGTGCGGAAGCGTTGGAAGTTCGCGTTGAGGTTCTCGAAGTCGCGTTCGAGTGCCCTCTCCTGCTCAGCGATTGCCTGGGCTTGGCGGAGACGTAGTGCCTGCGCCCCGGCCGGTTCAGCCCGCTTCTGCGGAGTGTGACGCCGAGTGTGCGACACCATCGGGCGGAACTCGGCGTCGGCGATCTCCTCGTAGTGAGCACGCGCAGTGCTCACGTCTTCGTAGTGGGCAGGTATTGAGCAGTCGAGTGACCGGCACTGCATCACGTCGCCGGTGCTCATGATGATGTGGAATCGCATGGGGCCTCCTGAGGTCCCTGCGAATATCGCCCGACCCTCGGTGAGCACTCGCGCGTGAGCACCCGTAGCGAAGCCCTCGGTGAGCAGCTATCCCGCCGAGGGCTTCTCACCCGTCCACACATTTCGGGGCAGTGCATCTATCGACTTACCTACCCTGAGCATTTAGGGGACCGAACTGTGAGCGACGGTCTAAGAGTGCTCATCGCCGGAGGGTGTCATCGTGTGACCGGCGACCGGTTCGTCTGTTAGATGCGGAGCTACCGCGTCCTAGATCACATCGAAACCGGGTGTGGACGTAATGATCGCGTTCACCAAGGCTTCCGTCACTTGAGCATCCTTGAGTGCTCGCGTCCGCTTGTCAGGATCTGCTCGCACTGCGTCGGGGATCGCCCGCATCCTCTTATCGGTGAGCGTAAACGAGACGAGGTCCGCGTCCATGCCGGCCTGCAGCAGGTCACTGATCCTGCTCATCTCCTGCTCAGTGACACGGCGGCGATCCTGCAGGCGAGCACCGATGCTGTCCATGCCGTCTTGAAGGATGGCTGCGGTGGGGTGCGCGTACAGCCTGATCATCTCGTGAGCATGACGAACACTCCACCCGAAGATGCGAGCGATCTTGTCCGGGGATACCCCTTCGTTCACAGCGATGGTCGCGGCAAGGTGTCGAGCATCGTGCACTCGAAGGGGATGGCTAACCCCTGTCTTCTTTAAAACCCTCGCCCACGCTGCACGATCATCCTGCGGCCGTATTGGATGCCCGTTGGACTTCACGAACACGAGGCTATCCATCTTGTCCCCGCTGAGAGGACTAAACCCGTCACCTGCTCGGACCTTGCGAAGCCAGTCGTAGTGTCGAAGCACCGCGTCACGAAGATCGTTCGTCAACGGGAGCTCGCGGTCACCGGACTCGCTCTTTGCTTCGTACCGGATGAACTGGTGACCACCCCCGTTTCGCTTCGGGCATCGATCCGCTTGCTTCCCACAGGACCATCGGCGGCTAGCGGCGTCGTAGTCCCCACATCCGTGCTGAACGGTGATGCGATCCAGCTGTTGCTGAATGGTGATCTTGGTGGGCATCGTGCCGTACCAGTGGATGCAGTCATCCGTGAGACCCAACACCTCTGCCTGACGCAGACCGTGAAATGCGAGCAACCACCGCAACTCTGCCGGAGGGTCCTCACCTACGGCGTGCACGACCTGCGCTGGAACGGTGTCGGCAAGGTCGCGCAGGATACGAATGTCTTCCTTGGTTCGCTTCGCCTTCTGGGGCGCGCGCACTGCCGCGATGGGGCTGTAGTCGATGTACTGCCGCTTCACCGCAAACGCGAGGATCAGTTGGAGCACACCGAACACGCCTCTGTGAGCGGTCTGTCCGAGTACCGGAGTCCCCTCGGCAGTCGTGATGTTCGGAAGCGTGTCCCATACGAACGAACGAATCTGGTCGTGGTCGATCATGCGGACAGGTGTGCTTCCGAGATGGGGAAGCACGTAGTTGCGCACCTTCGCCTCGTAGCCCTTGAAGGAGTTGCGTCGCAGCTTCGGGTCAACCTCTCGATCCCTCAGCCATTCGTCGGCCACGTCGGAGAGGAGACGCTTCTTCGAGCGTTCAGGGAGGTCCAGCGCATCGCGACCGATTAGCCCGTAGGTGACGCGTTCCTCGAGGATGCGTTGGTGCAGCTTCTCCTGTGCGGCTGCGGCAGTTGTACCGGTGCCGACGAGACGTTTCGGCTTCCCTTCTGGAGGTGTGAAGTAACCGGTCGCCCGCCAACGCAGGTACTCACGTCCGCCCACGGTGTGTCGGAACTGGTGGAGCGACCCCGACCGGTTCGGGCGCTTCGGTCGAGGATTTGTCGTGTCGGCCATCGGGCTCACGCTAACGGGCGGGGTTCGAATCACGCAACGAGGTTGTACCTAGTGATGTGCCCAACCGGTGGCGTGTCGAACACAAAAAAATCCCCGGAAACCGTTGAGTTTCCGGGGATTTTCGTGCTTCGGCGGAGAATGGGGGATTCGAACCCCCGAGGGCTTGCACCCAACACGCTTTCCAAGCGTGCGCCATAGGCCACTAGGCGAATTCTCCTTGCGCTGTCTCGCGACGGCGACACCCAATGGTACAGGTTCCCGAGGGTGCTCACGACCGTGTGTCGTCGACGCCCGTGCTCCCAGTTGTCGTGACATGTCCGGCGACTACCCTGGGGCGCGTGTCGACCCGCATCTACATCACGTCAGCAGAAGGGCACACGGGCAAGAGCACCGTCGCCCTCGGTGTCCTAGAGACCCTCGCGCGCTCCGTCGGCCGCGTCGGCGTGTTCCGCCCCGTCGCCCGCTCGGTCGCCGAGCCCGACTACGTGCTCGAGCTGTTGCTGCAGCACACCGCGGTCGGCATCTCGTACGACGACGCCGTCGGGGTCACCTACGACGACGTCCACGCCGACCCCGACGCCGCCCTCGGCACGATCGTGAACCGCTTCGCCCAGGTGGAGCGGCAGTGCGACGCCGTCGTCGTGCTCGGGTCCGACTACACCGACGTCGGCAGCCCCACCGAGCTCTCCTTCAACGCGAAGGTCGCCGCGAACCTCGGTGCCCCGGTACTCCTCGTCCTCGGTGGTCGTGACGCGGCCGAGCGCGGTGCCCGCACGCCCGAGGGCATGGCGCAGGTCGCGGACGTCACGACGAGCGAACTGCGGGCCGCGCACGCGCAGCTGTTCGGCGTCGTCGTGAACCGCGCCGACCCGGACGCGCTCGCCGCGATCGTGGCGAGCGTCGAGCGGGCCGTGCACGACGACCACCCGGACGTGCCGGTGTGGGCGATCCCCGAGGACCGCGTCCTCGTCGCCCCGACCGTCCGCGCGCTGCTGCAGGCGACCGACGCGACCCTGGTGCGCGGGGACGACGCCCTGCTCGACCGCGAGGCGCTCGGCACCGTCGTCGCCGGGATGAGCATGGAGAACGTCCTGCCCCGCCTGATCGAGGGCGGCATCGTCGTGGTCCCGGGCGACCGCAGCGACGTGCTCATCGCGACCCTGCTGGCGAACCAGTCGGACACGTTCCCGAGCCTGGCCGGCGTCATCCTCAACGGCGGGTTCGAGACCGCGCCGCAGATCTCCCGGCTGCTCGAGGGGCTGTCGAGCTCACTGCCGATCGCCCAGAACGACCTGGGCACCTACGACACCGCGCTCCGCATCACCCAGACCCGCGGGCGCCTGGCAGCGGACTCGCCGCGCAAGGCCGACCTCGCACTCGCCCTGTTCGAGCAGCACGTCGACGCCGAGTCCCTGCGCGACCGTCTGCAGCTCACGCCGTCCGGCGTCGTCACGCCGCTCATGTTCGAGCACAGCCTGCTCGACCGGGCGCGCGGCTACGGCAAGCGCATCGTGCTCCCCGAGGGCGAGGACGACCGCATCCTCCGCGCGGCCTCGACGCTGCTCGCCCGGCAGGTCTGCGAGCTGACCATCCTCGGCGACCCCGCCGCGATCCGCACCCGCGCGACCGAGCTCGGCCTCGACCTCGAGGCCGCGCAGCTCGTGTCCCCGTTCGACCCCGAGCTGCGCGAACGCTTCGCCGAGGAGTACACCCGTCTCCGGGCGCACAAGGGCATGTCGATCGAGCTCGCCCGCGACACCGTGACCGATGTGTCCTACTTCGGCACGATGATGGTGCAGCTCGGGCTCGCCGACGGCATGGTCTCCGGCGCGAAGCACACGACGGCGCACACCATCCGGCCGTCCTTCGAGATCATCAAGACCCGTCCCGACACCTCGATCGTGTCGAGCGTCTTCCTGATGGCGCTCGCCGACCGTGTCCTGGTCTACGGCGACTGCGCGGTGATCCCGGACCCGACGAGCGAGCAGCTCGCGGACATCGCGATCTCGTCCGCCGAGACCGCGACCCAGTTCGGCATCGACCCCCGCGTCGCGATGCTCAGCTACTCGACCGGCGACAGCGGCTCCGGGGCCGACGTCGACAAGGTCCGCGCCGGGACCGCCTTCGTCCGCGAACGCCGGCCGGACCTGCTCGTCGAGGGCCCGATCCAGTACGACGCCGCAGCGGACCCGACGGTCGCGAGCACGAAGATGCCGGACTCCCCGGTGGCCGGCAAGGCGACCGTGTTCATCTTCCCGGACCTGAACACCGGCAACAACACCTACAAGGCCGTGCAGCGCTCCGCCGGAGCGGTCGCGATCGGGCCGGTCCTGCAGGGACTGCGCAAGCCGATCAACGACCTCTCGCGCGGTGCTCTCGTCAGCGACATCGTGAACACCGTCGCGATCACCGCGATCCAGGCCGGCACCGCGTCCGACGCGGCCTGACCTGCGCGACCCGCGCCGTGCCTCCCGTCCGACAGAGAAAGTGACCCATCCCGTGACCGCAGCCCTCGTCGTGAACTCCGGATCGAGTTCGTTCAAGTACCAGCTCATCGAACTCGAGGGGGAGCGCACGCTCGCCTCCGGCCTCGTCGAGCGCATCGGTGAGTCGGCCGGCGCGTGGAAGCACACCAACGCGCTGACGGGGGAGTCGTCGTCGAACGACGCCGCGTCCGTGCCCGACCACGCCGCCGGGTTCCAGGCGATGATCGACGCGTTCGCCAAGGTCGGCCCCTCGTTCGACGAACACCCGCCGGCCGTCGTCGGGCACCGGGTCGTGCACGGCGGCACCACCTTCGACCGCGCGACCGTGGTCACCGACGACGTCGAACGGCAGATCGAGGCACTGAACAGCCTCGCGCCGCTGCACAACCCGGCGAACCTCGAGGGGATCCGGGCCGCGAAGCAGGTCTTCTCCGACGTCCCGCACGTCGCCGTGTTCGACACCGCCTTCCACCAGACGATGCCGCCGCACGCGTACACCTACGCGATCCCGGCCGACTTGGCGGCGAAGTACGCCATCCGCCGCTACGGCATGCACGGCACGAGCCACAAGTACGTCTCGGAGCAGGCAGCCGTGTTCCTCGACCGCCCGCTGTCCGAGCTGAAGACCATCGTGCTGCACCTGGGCAACGGCGCGTCGGCCGCAGCGATCGACGGCGGGAAGTCGATCGAGACGTCGATGGGGCTCACGCCGCTCGAGGGCCTCGTCATGGGCACCCGCTCCGGCGACCTCGACCCCGCCGTCCTGCTGCACCTGCACCGCGAGGCCGGGCTGTCCTTCGACGAGCTCGACACCATGCTCAACAAGCAGTCCGGGCTGCTCGGCCTGACCGGCAACGGCGACATGCGCGACGTCCAGGACGCCGCCCTGAACGGCGACGAGGTGGCCGAGGCGGCGCTCGCCGTGTACCGGCACCGCATCCGCCGCTACGTGGGCGCCTACACGGCGCAGCTCGGCGGGCTCGACGCGGTCGTGTTCACCGCTGGCGTCGGCGAGAACAACGCGCTGCTGCGCCGGCGCGTGCTCGCCGGGCTCGAGCACCTCGGCATCGAGATCGATGCGGACCGCAACGAGCTGGGATCCCGGGAGGCGCGGGTCATCTCCACGGACACGTCACGTGTCGCGGTGCTCGTGATCCCGACGAACGAGGAACTGGAGATCGCCCGGCAGTCGGCTGCGGTCGCGCTCTGACGGCGCGGCTGCACGCTGTCAGCACGGTGCGGCTTTCGTCGGCTGGTGCGCGGTTGGTGGCTGGGTGCGCGCTTGCAGCGCGGCACCGAGCGTGGAAGCTCGCACGGGGTGACGAGGTGCGGACGGGAGGCGCGGGGCGGGCTGGCGCCGTGCCTCCTGTCCGGCACTCGGGCGCGTTCACTGCACGGTGCGGCTTTCGTCGGCTGGTGCGGGCTTGGTGGCTGGGTGCGCGCTTGCAGCGCGGCACCGAGCGTGGAAGCTGGCACGGGGTGACGAGGTGCGCACGGTGCGGACGGGGCGCGCGCCTCAGGACAGGGCGTCGAGCGCCGCGGGGATCGGCGTGTTGCCGCTCGTGACCTCGAACTGGACCCCGACGGCCGCTTCGTCGAGCAGCGCGTGCAGCACCACCGTGGCGACGTCGGCCCGGGGGATCGACCCGCGCGGCACCGTGCGCCCGACGTCGACCGTGCCCTGCGGCGGGGTGTCGAGCAGGGCGCCCGGACGCACGATCGTCCAGCGCAGTCGACGGGCGCGCAGGTTGGCGTCGGCCTCGGCCTTCGCGCGGAGGTAGACCTGGAACACGGCGGCGTCGTCCTTCGCCGGGACCACCGCAGCCTCCGGGTCGTAGGCGTCCGCCGCCATCGCCGACACCATCACGTACCGGTCGATGCCCGCGCGCTCAGCGGCGTCGGCCAGCAGGATCGCGCCGTCCCGGTCGACGGTGAGCTTGCGCTCCGCACCGCTGTTCGGGCCGGCACCCGCGGCGAACACCACGGCATCGACGCCGCGCAGGCGCAGTGCCAGGTCGTCGTCCCCGAGCTGTTCGAGGTCGGCGACGATCGCCGAGGCACCCTGCTGCTCCACGTCGGCGACGTGGGCGGGGTTGCGGACGATCGCGACGGCGTCGTGTCCGGCGTCGGTGATCTGGCGGGCGAGGAGCAGTGCGATCTGGCCGTGTCCTCCGGCGATGGCGATCTTCATGTGTCAATCCTGCCCGGTCGCATCCGGTAGAGTTGTCGGCGGCTCCTCACGTGACGCCATCCAGGTGAACTCCCCCAGGGCGGAAACGCAGCAAGGGTAGCCGGGCTCTGGCGGGTGCGTGAGGAGTCTTCTTCGTCTCAGCAGGGGAGCCGGGGCTGTGTCGGTCTCGGGCGCGGGTGCGTGAGGAGTCTTCTTCGTCTCAGCAGGGGAGCCGGGGCTGTGTCGGTCTCGGGCGCGGGTGCGTGAGGAGTCTTCTTCGTCTCAGCAGGGGAGCCGGGGCTGTGTCCGTCTCCGGCGCGGGTGCGTGAGGAGTCTTCTTCGTCCCAGCAGGGGAGCCGGGGCTGTGTCCGTCTCGGGTGCGGGTACGTGAGGAGTCTTCTTCGTCTCAGCAGGGCAGCCGGGGCTGTGTCCGTCTCGGGTGCGGGTACGTGAGGAGTCTTCTTCGTCTCAGCAGGGCAGCCGGGGCTGTGTCCGTCTCCGGCGCGGGTGCGTGAGGAGTCTTCTTCGTCCCAGCAGGAACATCCGCGACCTCGTGTCGACCGGGAGGCGCGGTGCGGTCCGGACGCTCGGCCCGCCTGCGCGGGTGGTCCGGTCCAGTGCCCGTGCACCTGTGGAGGGGCACGCGGGTGTCGGTCGTCCCGGCTACCCTGGTCGCGTGGTCACCGCCCTGTATCGCCGTTACCGGCCCGAGAACTTCGCCGAGCTGATCGGGCAGTCGCAGGTCACCGACCCGCTCCGCACGGCGCTCCGCACCAACCGCGTCAACCACGCCTACCTGTTCAGCGGCCCGCGCGGCTGCGGCAAGACGACCTCGGCCCGCATCCTCGCGCGGTGCCTCAACTGCGCCGAGGGACCGACCGACACCCCGTGCGGCGTCTGCCCGAGCTGTGTCGAGCTCGCACGCGACGGCAGCGGTTCGCTCGACGTCATCGAGATCGACGCAGCCAGCCACAACGGCGTCGACGACGCGCGTGACCTCCGCGACCGCGCGGTCTTCGCCCCCGCACGCGACCGCTACAAGATCTTCATCCTCGACGAAGCGCACATGGTCACCCCGCAGGGGTTCAACGCGCTGCTCAAGCTGGTCGAGGAGCCCCCGGAGCACGTCAAGTTCATCTTCGCGACGACCGAGCCGGAGAAGGTCATCGGCACCATCCGGTCGCGCACCCACCACTACCCGTTCCGGCTCGTGCCGCCCGCGGTCATGCTCGAGTACATCGAGCAGCTCTGCACGCAGGAATCGGTGACGGTCGCACCCGGCGTCCTGCCCCTGGTCGTGCGCGCCGGCGGCGGCTCCGTCCGCGACACCCTGTCCCTGCTCGACCAGCTCATCGCGGGCAGCGAGGACGGCGCGATCGCGTACGAGCGTGCGGTCGCCCTGCTCGGGTACACCGACGCTGCGCTGCTCGACGACGTCGTCGACGCCCTCGCCGTGGCCGACCCGGCGTCCGCCTTCGCCGCGATCGACCGTGTCGTGCAGACCGGTCAGGACCCGCGTCGGTTCGTCGAGGACCTGCTCGAGCGGTTGCGCGACCTGATCGTCGTCGCTGCGACGAACGAGAGCGCCGCCGCGGTCCTGCGCGGTGTCTCGCCGGACGAGCTCGACACGATGACCCGGCAGGCCGGGGTCTTCGGCGCCACCGGGCTGTCCCGCGGCGCGGACATCGCGAACAAGGCGCTGACCGACATGACCGGAGCGACCTCGCCCCGGTTGCACCTCGAGCTCATGACGGCGCGCATGCTCGTGCCCGAGGCGGACGACACCCAGCGCGGTGCCCTGGCCCGGGTGGAGCGGCTCGAGCGTCGCGTCGGTGTCGGGGACGCCGGGGGACACCAGGCACCGGCCGGCGCGTCCGCGGCACCGGCGTCGATCCAGACCACCGCGGCGCCCGCACCGGCCCCGGCGCAGGCTGCGGCACCGCGTCGTCAGGAGCCCGTCGCGCAGCAGGCACCGGCGGCGCAGCAGGCCCCAGCTGCGCAGCAGACCCCCGCCGCGTCGTCCTCGAGCCCGGCTCCGGCGGCGCAGCCCGACGCCGGCAGTGCTGCACGTGACGCTGCAGCGTCGTGGGCCGCGGCCGTCCCGAGCGCTCCCGAGCCCGCTGCTCCGGCGGCCCCGACGACCCCTGACCCGGTCAGTGCTTCCTCCACGGGGCAGGGCACGACGATCGGCGACGAGCCGGCGGTCCGGACGGTCGGCGCCGTGGGCTTCCAGCAGATGCGCGACGCATGGCCCCAGATCGTCGAGCACGTGGAGCACGCCAAACGGTCGGCCTGGTCGGTCGTCGTCACCGCGCAGGTGACCGCACTGCGCGACGACGTACTGACGCTGACCTTCCCGAGCCAGCAGGACGTCGCCTCGTTCAAGGAGATGTCCGACCCCTCGGCGAGTGTGAGCGAACTGCTCCGCGCCGCGATCATGGACGTCATCGGGCTCCGCGTGAAGTTCGTCGCCCGCGGCCCCGGTGGCCCCGGACAGCAGCGGCCGCCGGCTCCCACGCAGCAGCCGTCCGCCCCTGCCGGCCGGCCGGCGTCGGCGAACCAGCCCGCATCGCAGCCGTCGTCGGCACCGCAGTCCGCCGCGGCCGCTCACGCGTCGGCCCCGACCGCCGAGGCTGCTGCGGCCACGGGGTCCGGTTCGGTCGCCGCGGCCGAGCCCGAGCCGCGTCCGGCGCAGGCACCTGCTCCCGAGCAGGCACCTGCTCCCGCGCAGGCACCTGCTCCCGCCCCCGCGCCCGCACCTGCCGCCGAGCAGACACGGGCTCCCGCGCAGGAACCCGCTCGCGCGCAGCCGGCAGCGCCGGAACCGTCCGGTGCTCCGGTGACCGACTGGGCGGTCGCGACGATCCCCGCCAGCGACCCGACCGCCGACGCCGTGCCCGAGTCCGTCGAACCCGGCTGGGCCGCCCCGTTCGGCACCGCGCCGGCCGCTGCGCCCGTCGCCCCGGCCGAGTCCGTCGACCCGCAGCAGTCCGGCTCCGGAGCACCCGCGCAACCCGCCGGTGCCACCGCGCCGCGTGGGGTGCAGCCGACCGACGGGGGACCGCCGGCGGCGTCGACGACGGTCGCCGCGCCTCCCGGAGGACCCGTCGCGCCGGGCGGTCCCGCCGTCCCGGTCGACGACTACCCGCTGGACGACGAACCGTACGACGACGGCGCGCCGTTCCCGGACCCCGGCCACGGCCGATCGGCCGCGGCCCCCGCGCAGGCACCGACTGCCCCGCGCCAACAGGCGGCGCCGCAGGCCGCTGCACCGCAGCAGGCCGCTGCACCGCAGCAGGCAGCAGCGCGCACCGCGCCGCCGGCACGCCGTGCACCGGTGGCCGGTCGCTACGGCGAGGCCGTCGTGCGTGAGATCCTCAACGCCCGGTTCATCGAGGAGACCGCGCTCCACCAGGACGGTGCCTGATGTACGACGGGATCGTCCAGGACCTCATCGACGAGTTCGGTCGCCTGCCGGGCATCGGCCCGAAGTCGGCGCAGCGCATCGCCTTCCACATCCTGCAGACCGAGTCGTTCGACCCGTCGCGGCTGTCCGAGCTGCTGGCGGACGTCAAGGAGCGCGTGCGCTTCTGCGAGATCTGCGGCAACGTCACCGAGAACGTCCAGTGCAGCATCTGCCGCGACCCGCGTCGGTCACCGGCCACGATCTGCGTGGTGGAAGAGGCCAAGGACGTCGCGGCGATCGAGCGCACCCGTGAGTTCCGCGGGCTGTACCACGTGCTCGGCGGCGCGATCAGCCCGATCGACGGCATCGGTCCGGACGACCTGCGGATCCAGCAGCTCATGACCCGTCTGGCCGACGGCACGGTCGAAGAGGTCATCATCGCGACCGACCCCAACCTCGAGGGCGAAGCGACGGCGACCTACCTGAGCCGGCTGCTCGTCCCGATGGGCATCCGGACGACCCGGCTGGCCTCGGGCCTGCCGGTCGGCGGCGACCTCGAGTACGCCGACGAGGTCACGCTCGGTCGTGCGTTCGAGGGCCGTCGCGTCGTCGGCGGCTGAGCCCCACGCAGGATCGTTGCGTGTGGGGCGGCCCGCACGCAACATCCTCGAAACACCGACTACCATTGTGAGACCGCGTGACCTCGCGGTGTCGCCGTCTCCGGGAGTACCAGCCAGTGGCCTTGATCGTGCAGAAGTTCGGTGGATCCTCCGTCGCGGACGCCGAGAGCATCAAGCGCGTGGCGAAGCGGATCGTCGAGACGAAGAAGGCCGGCAACGACGTCGTCGTGGCCGTTTCGGCCATGGGCGACACCACCGACGAACTCGTCGACCTGGCGCACTCGGTCACCCCGATCCCCGCCGGCCGTGAGCTCGACATGCTCCTCACCGCGGGGGAGCGCATCTCGATGGCGCTGCTCGCGATGGCGATCAAGAGCCTCGGCGTCGAAGCCTCGTCGTACACCGGCAGCCAGGCGGGCATGCTCACCGACGCCCAGCACGGCAAGGCGCGCATCGTCGACGTCACCCCGAAGCGCGTCCGCGAAGCGCTCGACTCCGGTCACGTCGCCATCGTCGCGGGGTTCCAGGGGTTCAACCGCACGACCGGTGAGATCACGACGCTCGGCCGCGGCGGTTCGGACACCACCGCAGTCGCCCTCGCCGCCGCCCTCGACGCCGACGTCTGCGAGATCTACACCGACGTCGACGGCATCTTCACCGCCGACCCCCGTGTCGTCCCGAAGGCCCGCAAGGTCGACCGCATCACCAGCGAGGAGATGCTCGAGCTCGCCGCGTCCGGCGCCAAGGTCCTGTACATCCGTGCCGTCGAGTACGCCCGCCGGCACGGCGTCACCCTGCACGTCCGGTCCTCGTTCAACAACACCGAGGGCACCATCGTCTACAACCCTGCCGAGGGGGAAACCGTGGAAGAACCGATCATCACCGGGATCGCCGGAGACCTCTCCGAGGGGAAGATCACCGTCGTGGGCGTCCCGGACCAGCCGGGCAAGGCCGCCGAGATCTTCACCAACGTCGCGCGCGCCGGAGCGAACATCGACATGATCGTCCAGAACGTGTCGGCCGCGTCGACCGGGCGGACGGACATCTCGTTCACGCTGCCGAAGGACCAGGGCCAGACCGTGCTGACGGCGCTCGAGGTCGCGAAGTCCGACATCGGCTACGAGAGCATCCAGTACGACGACCAGATCGGCAAGCTCGCCCTGGTCGGTGCCGGCATGCGCACGAACGCCGGCGTCTCGGCGAAGCTCTTCCGCGCGCTGCACGACGCGTCGATCAACATCGAGATGATCTCCACCTCGGAGATCCGCATCTCGGTCGTCACCCGCGCCGACACCCTCAACGAGGCGATGCGGGTCGTGCACAGCGCGTTCGACCTCGACGCCGACTCCGAAGCCGTCGTCTACGCCGGCACCGGCCGCTGAACCACGCTGACCCGCTGAACACCAGGAGCACCGCATGAGCACCCTCACCGTCGCCGTCGTCGGCGCCACCGGACAGGTCGGCGCCGTGATGCGTCGTCTGCTCGAGGAGCGCGCGTTCCCGGCCGACCAGGTCCGGTTCTTCGCGAGCGCCCGGTCCGCCGGCACGACGCTGCCGTTCCGTGGCGAGCAGATCGTGGTCGAGGACTCCGAGCTGGCCGACCCGTCGGGCATCGACATCGCCCTGTTCTCCGCCGGAGCCACGGCCTCGCGGGCCCTCGCGCCGAAGTTCGCCGCCGCCGGGGCGCTCGTCGTCGACAACTCGAGCGCCTGGCGCATGGACCCCGAGGTCCCGCTCGTCGTGAGCGAGGTCAACCCGCACGCGATCGACCATGCCCCGAAGGGCATCATCGCGAACCCGAACTGCACCACCATGGCGATCATGCCGGTGCTCAAGGTGCTGGACACCGAGGCCGGGCTCCGCCGTCTGGTCGCCACGACCTACCAGGCCGTCTCCGGCTCCGGGCTCGCCGGCGTCGAGGAGCTGCTCGGTCAGGCGCGTGCCGCCCTCGAACAGGACACCGCAGCGCTCACCCACGACGGTTCCGCCGTGACGTTCCCGGAGCCGGTCAAGTACGTCCGCCCGATCGCCTTCGACGTCGTGCCGCTCGCCGGCAGCATCGTCGAGGACGGCCTCGGCGAGACCGACGAGGAGAAGAAGCTCCGCAACGAGAGCCGCAAGATCCTCGAGCTGCCCGACCTGCTCGTCGCCGGTACCTGTGTGCGGGTGCCGGTGTTCACCGGTCACTCCATCTCGGTGCACGCCGAGTTCGAGCGTCCGCTGTCGCCCGAGCGTGCGACCGAGATCCTGTCGAGCGCACCCGGCGTGGAGCTCTCCGACGTGCCGACGCCGCTGCAGGCCGCCGGCCAGGACCCCGCGTTCGTCGGTCGGATCCGTGCCGACCAGTCCGCGCCCGAGGGTCGTGGGCTCGCGCTGTTCGTCAGCAACGACAACCTGCGCAAGGGGGCCGCGCTGAACGCCGTGCAGATCGCCGAGGCGATCGTCGCGCGCCGCACCGTCGCCGCGTAGCGGCACGGCTGCGCGCAGCGACTCGGTCACCGCGCGCTGCTGACCGGCCTGTCGGTCGACGCCGGTAGGATCGACGGGTGGCAGTGAAGCAGGTGGATCCGATCGATGTCGTCCTCGTCGGGGGAGGCATCATGAGCGCCACCCTCGGCGCCATCATCCACCGGCTCGAGCCGTCGTGGAAGATCCGGGTGTACGAGCGCCTCGGCACCGTCGCGCAGGAGTCCTCGAACCCGTGGAACAACGCCGGCACCGGGCACTCCGCGCTCTGCGAGCTGAACTACACGCCCGAGCTCGCCGACGGTCGCGTCGACATCGCGAAGGCCGTCACGGTCAACGAGCAGTTCCAGGTCTCGCGGCAGTTCTGGTCGCACCTGGTCGAGACCGGCACGCTGCCTGATCCGTCCAGCTTCATCAACCCGACCCCGCACATCTCGTTCGTGTGGGGCGCCGACAACGTCGAGTACATGCGCAAGCGGTACGAGGCGATGCAGGGGCACCCGCTGTTCGCCGGGATCGAGTTCTCCGACGACCCCGCGCAGATCCGCAAGTGGGCGCCGGCACTGATCCCCGGCCGCAAGAAGGACCAGCCGATCGCGGCGACCTACTCGGCGGCCGGCTCCGACGTCGACTTCGGATCGCTCACCCGGCAGCTGTTCGACCAGCTCGAGCTCGACGGGCTCGAGTTCGAACCGAACCACCAGGTCAAGAACATCACGCGGGGCAAGGAATTCGACGGCTGGGCGCTCGACGTCCTGAACGAGGTCGGTCGATCGACCCAGAAGATCGCCGCGAAGTTCGTCTTCGTCGGTGCCGGTGGCGGGGCCCTGCAGCTGCTGCAGAAGTCGGGCATCCCGGAGATCCGCGGCTACGGCGGCTTCCCGGTCTCCGGTGAGTTCCTGCGCACCGACGACCCCGAGGTCGTGCAGAAGCACGCGGCCAAGGTCTACGGCAAGGCGAGCGTCGGAGCGCCGCCGATGTCGGTGCCGCACCTGGACACCCGCATCGTCGACGGCAGCGCATCGCTCATGTTCGGCCCGTACGCCGGGTTCAGCCCGAAGTTCCTGAAGCAGGGATCGCTGCTCGACCTCTTCAAGTCGATCCGGCCGCACAACCTGCGCCCGATGCTGAGCGTCGCGTTCTCGAACTTCGACCTGGTGCGCTACCTGATCGGCCAGCTGCTCGCCTCGAAGCAGGCCAAGTTCGACGCCCTGCGCGACTTCATGCCGAACGCCGAGCCCGAGAACTGGCACAAGATCATCGCCGGCCAGCGGGTGCAGGTCATCAAGCCGGACAAGGGCAAGGGCGGGGTGCTGCAGTTCGGCACCGAGGTCATCACCGCTGCCGACGGTTCGATCGCCGGGCTCCTCGGCGCCTCGCCGGGCGCGTCGACCGCGGTGCCGATCATGCTCGGCCTGCTCGGGAAGTGCTTCCCCGATCGTTGGGACGGCTGGCAGGACGCGGTCCACGAGATGGTCCCGACCTACGGGCAGGACCTCGGCGACGACGCCGCCCTTGCTGACGCCACGCTCGAGCGCACGGCGAAGGTGCTCGGCCTGCACCACTGACCGCCACCCCGCTTGCGACGCGTTCGAACATGTGTTCGAATGGCGGCATGCGGTGGAGTGGACAGGCGATCGATGCCGAGCAGAGCGATGCGCTGCCGGGCATGGAGTCGAACAGCGGCTTCGTCCGGAGTGTTACCACGCCGGAGTTCGCGGGCGTCACGTTCCACGAGGTCCTGGCGAAGAGCGCGCTGAACCGCGTGCCGAGCGCCGACGGCTCCGGCACCTACGGCTGGACCATCAACCCGTACCGCGGGTGCAGCCACGCGTGCGTGTACTGCTTCGCGCGGCCGACGCACACCTACCTCGAGTTCGACGGCGGAGCCGACTTCGACCAGCAGATCGTCGTGAAGACGAACGTCGCCGACGTCCTGCGGCGTGAGCTCGGCAAGCCGACGTGGGACCGGCACCCGATCGCGCTCGGCACGAACACCGACCCGTACCAGCGTGCCGAGGGCCGCTACCGCCTGATGCCCGGGGTGATCCAGGCGCTGGCGGACAGCCGGACGCCGTTCAGCATCCTGACGAAGGGCACACTGCTCCGGCGCGACCTGCCGCTCCTGGCCGAGGCCGCCAAGGTGGTGCCGGTCGACCTGGCGATGTCGATCGCCGTGTACGACGACGACCTGCAGCAGTCGGTGGAGCCCGGTACGCCCACGACGGCGGCGCGGCTCGCCACCGTCCGGGCGATCCGTGACGCGGGCCTCGACTGTGCGGTGTTCCTCATGCCCGTGCTGCCGTACATCACCGACACCCGTGCCCAGCTCGACGACGCCGTCGGTCGGGCTGCGGCTGCCGGGGCAACGAGCGTCATGTACTCCGCGCTGCACCTGCGGCCGGGCGTGAAGCCGTGGTGGTTCGAGTGGCTCGGACGGGAACGGCCCGACCTGGTCGCGCGCTACCGGGCGATGTACCTCGACAACACCTACGCGCCGAAGGACTACCGCCGCTGGCTGTCGGAGCGCATCCGGCCGATCCTGGCGGCGCACGGCGTCGGCCTCGGGCGGGTGGACCCGGCGACGGGGTCGATGGGCTTCTCGGATCCTTCAACGGTGCCGCAGGAGCAGTCGATCCCCACGGCGTCGCCGCTCAAGCGCGCGGATCCGGGGTTCGACCGACGACTGCTCCGACCGGTCGCCACGCAGACGTTGTTCTGAGCACCAGGCGCTCCGCGTTCGGGGGACAGTGGTACTCGGCGGGGGCCGGTATCATCGAGCGGGTCGCCGAACTGCCCAGGTTTCGGGGTACACGGTCAGCGCTGCGGTGTTGGATCGTGGGCGGCTATCCCGCCACCCGGAAGGACCCACCTCGTGCTCGGTATCCCCACGCACCTCGCACCGCGAGTGAACGCGTGGTCGACGGTGCGGGCGTTCCACGCCGGTGCGATCGGATCGCTGGTGGCGGCTGCGATCGCGTTGCTGCTGTACCGGCTGTCCGAGCCCGACGTGCAGGTGATCAGTGCGGTCCTGGCGCTCGTCCCGATGCTCGGCATGATCGGTGTGCACGTGCAGTTCGGCACCTGGCGCTCCGCGGTCGCGTTCCTGGTCGTCGGCGGCGTCTGTGCGTGGTGGTTCGCGATGGTCGTGCAGCAACAGGTCCCGTTGGGCTGGGTCACCTCGTACCTGCTGTCGTTGGCGGTCATCCCGCTCATCCTGGTCGGCGGAGCCGGCGCCGTGCCGAGCCGCGTCGTGCTGTGGTCCTTCCTCGGGTTCCTGACCGGTCGGGCGGCGACGTGGATCGCGGTCGTCCAGGCTGACGGCCCACCGCGTCCGCTCGTGCTCGCCTGGGTGACGCTCGGGTTCGTGGTCGTGCTGGTGCTGTTCACGAGTCGGAGCACCGGTCGGTCGGAGCGGGTGCAACCGGAGTTGCTGCGGTCGGCGCGTGAAGAGCACGTCTCCGCGTACCGTGCCGGCGTCGAGGCCGAGGCGGCTGCGATCCTGCACGACACCGTCCTGAACCACCTCAACGCGATCGCCCTGGCACCCGACGGTCCGATGGACCCCCACCTGGCCCGGACCGTCGAGGCCGACGTCGCCGTCCTGACCGGCAAGGGCTGGCTCGCACCACCCGCGCGGCAACGGCCCGGCGCCGCGGTCGACGCGTTCGCCGTCATGGTCGACGAGCACCGCGCGGCCGGTCTCGACGTCACGGTGTCCGGCGATCCGGCCGCCCTCGACCGGCTCGACCAGCGTGCGGTCACCGCGCTCGTCCGTGCCGTGGGGCAGTGCCTGGCCAACGTCCGCAAGCACGCCGGCACCGACGCGGCCGAGGTCAGCGTCTTCGACGACGGCACGTCGTGCACCGTGATGGTGGTCGACGACGGTCGCGGCTTCGACGAGGACACCACGGGCGCCGACCGCATGGGACTGCGCGGCTCCGTGCGCGACCGCATCGCCCGGGTGGGCGGGGACGTGCAGATCTGGTCGTCGCCCGGCTCGGGCACGAGCGTGATGATGACGGTGCCGTTCGGGCCGGTCACCGACACGGTCGACACCGTCGCCCCCGGCCACGTCGACGCCGTGGTCCCCGGTGAGGTCGGCGGGCGGGGGACCGACCGGTGAGCGCCACGACCGGGGCCCGCCGGACCGCGCAGCAGTACGACCCGCTCGGCGCGATGGGATCACGTCCGCTCGCGATCGGGCTCGGTGCCTTCAGCATCGTCTGGGCGCTCCTGGTGTCCGTGTTCGACCGCGACGTCGTGGGCAGCCCCACCCTCAGCGCGCTCACCGTCATCCTGGTCGCGGCGTCGGCAGCGGTCGTGTTCACCGCCTCGAGTCCGTTCCGCGCACCGTTCCCGCGGTGGGCGTTCGTCGCGCACGTCGGGCTGCTCGGCCTTGCGTCGGTGACGAGCGTCGCCGCGCAGTGGGGCCCCGACCGCAGTGCCCTGAACGACTTCATGTCGCTCATCACGGCGACCGGCATCGTGATGGTCGCGCCCTACCGGCCGTGGACGGACCTCACCATCGGCGGGGCCCTGCTCGCCGTGGTGAACGCCGTCACGTGGGGCGTGGGCGCAGCGACGTTCCCCCACGAGATCCCCGTCGCCGTCGCGGCCTTCCTGGCGGCGGCCCCGACCCTGGTGCTGACCGCGGCGTCTGCAGTCTTCGCCTGGACGTTCGCCGGCCTGGCCGAGCGGGTGCAGATCCGGGCCGGTTCCTACTCCGTCGAGCGCGCGGAGCGGGACGGCATCGCGGCGAGCGTGCAGCAGGACCGGTCGACGATCCTGGCCCGCGACGTCGCGCCGTTCTTCGCCGAGCTCCGCACGCGCGAGGTCATCACCGACGCCGACCGCGCACGGGCCCGACTGATCGCCGACGGCATCCGCCGGGCGATGGTCGCCGATGCGGACCGCACGTGGTTCGAGCAGGCCGTGCGGGTCGAGGGTGGGGACGCTCCGGTGGTCGACGACCCGGACGGCCTCGCCGCCGCGCTCGACGCCGACCAGCGCTCCGTGGTGCGGACGTTCCTGCGGGCGGCGTTCCGTGCGTCGACCTTCGACCCCGCCGGGTTCCGGGCAACGCTCCGGCGCGCGGACGAGCAGGACGACGCGGCCACCCGCGCCGATCACGCCCGCACCGGAGCCGGCCGCGTGCTGCTCGAGCTCGACCTCGCCGTGGCCGACTCCGACATCGGGATCCACCGCACCTTCGACCCCTACTTCGCCGTCCTCCGTGTGACGTTCCCCGACCTCGACGTCGCGGTTCGTCCGTCCGCCCTCGCACTAAGGTTCTCCTATGACCAGCACTGACCCGAACAGGCTCTCGGAGGGGTCCCCGTCCCTCCCGAACCCGGGGGCACGACGTGTGCGGTTGGCCATCCTCGACGACCACGAGGTGCTGCTGGACAGCCTGTCGAGCTGGATCGCGGTGAACGCGTTCGACTTCGACCTGGCCCTGACCGCGCACACCTGGCTCGAGATGGTCCACAGCGACAGCTTCCCGACCGACCTGGTGTTCCTCGACTTCCAGCTCAAGGAACCCGTGTCGATCGAGGCCCGTGTCCGCACCTGCCGTGCCGCCGGCGCGAAGGTCATCGTGCTCTCGAGCGTCGACAGCCGCGAGTCCCGCGACCGTGCCCTGGCAGCAGGTGCCGCTGCGTTCCTGTCGAAGTCCCTGCCGATGCGCGAGGTCATGGACGTCGCCCGCGAGATCATGGGCGTCGCACGGGAGACCCCGCAGCCACGCGAATGGCGTCCGCTGCCCACCGGGGCGGCCGCGCACCAGCGTCCGAAGCTCAGTGCCGGCGAGGAAGAGGCGTTGCGGTTGTACGTGTCCGGCTACTCGACCAACGAGGTCGCCGGGCAGATGAACGTGCAGTACGAGACGGCGAAGACCTACCTGCGCCGGGTGCGCGAGAAGTACAGCAAGGTCGGCCGTCCCGCCTCGAAGAAGTCCGACCTGATCCGGCGGGCGGCCGAGGACGGGTTCCTCGCGTAGTGGCGAAGCTCTACTTCCGCTACGGCGCGATGAACAGCGGCAAGAGCACGGGGCTCCTGCAGGCTGCCTACAACTACGAGGAGCGCGGGCACCGGGTCCTGCTCGCCAAGCCCGCGGTGGACACCAAGGGCGACCGTGAGATCGTGTCTCGCCTCGGTGTGACCCGGACCGTCGACCTGGTCTTCGCACCCGACGCCGACGTCCGGTCCGCGGTCGCCGCCGCCAGTGCGGTCGACCCCGAGTCGGCCCGTCTCGACGGCATGGTCCGCGCGGTCAGCTGCGTCCTGGTCGACGAGGCGCAGTTCCTCACCCCGCAGCAGGTCGATGACCTGCTGCGCATCGCGGTCCTCGACGAGATCCCGGTGATCACGTACGGCATCCGCACGGACTTCCGCACCGAGGCGTTCCCCGGCAGTGCGCGCCTGCTCGAGGTCGCGCACTCGCTCGAAGAGCTCAAGACGATCTGCCGCTGCGGTCGCAAGGCCGTCTTCAACGCCCGCACCGTCGACGGCCGGTTCGTGTTCGACGGCTCGCAGGTGGCCATCGACGGCGTCGACGTCGCGTACGAGTCGCTCTGCGCCGACTGCTACCTGACGGAGTCCGGCGGCCGCCTCGACGGCGCCTGACACGTCCTGCCGGGTCGCGTCCTGCAGGTGAGCGGAGGACGGCCGGGAGGCGCGGGGCGGCCCCGCCACGGGCCTCCCGTCCGTCCGTCCGTCAGATGCGGCCAGGGCACGCGGAATGCGTGCGACGCGGCGCGCGTTGGCAACCACATGAGCGACGACACCCTGCACCTGTCCGTCCTGGACCTGGCGACGCGCGAGTACGGCCAGTCCAACACCGAGGCCCTGCAGGGCTCGATCGACATGGCGGTCCGCGCCGAGAAGCTCGGCTACGAGCGGTTCTGGGTCGCCGAGCACCACGGCATGCCCGGTATCACCTCGTCGGCCCCCGCGGTCCTGCTGAGCGCCGTCGGCGCGGCCACCTCGACCATCCGCATCGGCTCCGGCGGCGTCATGCTGCCGAACCACGCGCCACTCGTGATCGCCGAGCAGTTCGGCACGCTCCGTGCGCTGTACGGCGACCGCATCGACCTCGGGCTCGGCCGTGCGCCGGGCACCGACGGGGCGACCGCGATGGCGCTGCGCCGTACCGACCGGCTCGACGTCGACGACTTCCCGGACCGTCTCGCTGACCTGATCGGGTTCTTCACCGGCATGGACGAGTCGAACCCGCTGTCCCGCATCCGTGCGGTCCCCGGGTACGGCGACGTGCCGGAGTTCTGGCTGCTCGGGTCCTCCGGGTACAGCGCGCAGGTCGCCGGGGCGCTCGGCGTCTCGTTCGCCTTCGCCCACCACTTCGCGTCGGACAACACCGAGGCGGCGCTCGCCCTGTACCGGGACTCGTTCCGGCCCTCGCGGTTCCGCCAGACGCCGAACGCCCTCATCGGCGTGCAGGTCGTCACCGACGAGGACCCGGCCGTCGTCGACGAGCAGAGTGCTCCCGGGATGATCTCGTTCATCCGGATGCGGCAGGGGGCGAAGCCCGAGCCGGTCTCGATGGACGAGGCCCGTGCGTACGAGTTCACCGACCTCGAGCGTCGGTTCATCGCCGCCCGCACCGAGCGCCAGGCGTACGGCACCGCCGACCAGGTGGCGGACAAGATCAACGCGCTCGTGGCGTCCACCGGGGCGAACGGCGTGATCGTCGCTCCGGGTGCGGCGCAGGCACGGTACCGGCACCAGGCGCTCGATGTCGTGGCGGGGCTGCACGCCGCGGGGCAGCTCGTGCCCGCGGGCGCGGCGGCGTCCGCGTCGGTCTAGTTCGCTCGTTCGCTCGTTCGTTCGCTTGGTGAGCAGAAATGGTCGGGTCGCCCTCGGGCACCCGACCATTTCTGCTCACCAAGTGGGGCGGCGCCTCAGGCGAGCAGGCCCAGGCGCGTCGCCGCAGCCACGGCGCCGACCCGCGAACCGACGTCGAGCTTCCGGAACACGTTGTAGACGTGCCGCTTGACCGTGCCGATCGCGAGCTGCAGGTCCGCCGCGATCTCGGCGTTGGTGCGCGCGGCCGCGAGGAGCCGCAGGACCTCGAGTTCGCGGTCGCTGAGCGGCGACCCCGCGCGGGCCTCGGTGACCAGGTCCACCGGGAACGTCACCGGCGCGGCGTCGGCGTGCGCGGCGCGGGCGATGCGGTCGACGAGTTCGCGGCTCGGGGTGTCCTTCGTCACGAAGTCGACCGCGCCGGCGTCGAGCAGGGTCCGACGCAGGACGGCGTCGCGGTGCATCGTGAGCACCACCACGCGGATGTCCGGACGGGTACGGCGGACCGTGGCGATCGTGGTGCGCGCCGGCGGACCGTCGAGCTCGACGTCGAGGAGCAGGACGTCGATGGCGGCCGCCTCGGGGGAGTCGAGCACGTCGGACGGACGCTCGCCGTGTGCGACCACCCGGATCGTGGGGACGGCGGCGAGGATCGTGGCCAGTCCTTCGCGGAACAGCTGGTGGTCGTCGACGATGGCGACGTGCGTGACGGTCACAGCGTGCCCCGCGGGATCGTCAGGCGGACGGTGGTGCCGCTGGCGGTGCCGGGACCAGGTCCGCTCTCGACGCTCTCGACGTTCTCGACGTTCTCGACGCTCTCGACGCTCTCGACGTCGAGTCGCGCGCCGATGACCGCGGCCCGCTCGCGCATCGTCTGCTGCCCGAGGCGTCCGTCCGCGTCGGCATCAGGGTCGAAACCCGGACCGTCGTCGGCGACCGTCACGACGAGGGCGGCCGGCGTCCAGGCGAAGTGCACCTCGGCGGTGGAGTCCGGAGCGTGCTTCCGCCGGTTGGTGAGCGCCTCGAGCAGGATCGTCAGTGCTTCCTCGGCCTGCCAGTTCGGCAGCTGCTCGGGCGTGCCCGTGGCACGGAACGACAAGCGGTCGTCGTCGGGGAAGAGGTCCCGGGCGTGCCGGGCGAGCGCATCGTCGAGCATGGCGTCGCCGACGCGGGCGTGCAGGCTGACCGCCAGGTTCTGCACGTCGCCGAGTGCTCCGCGCAGCAGCCGTGCGGCGTCGTCGAGCTGATCGGCCCGTTCGTCGGCCGGGGGATCGGTCAGCAGCACCAGGTCGAGCCGCTGGAGCCCGGCGAGGATGCCGTGCGCCACGCGGTCGTGCAGGTCTCGCGCGATCTGCGTGCGGGAGTCCAGGTGCGCCGTCGTGACGCGCTGGCGCAGCGCCTCGGTGTAGGCGACGGCTCCGGCGGGGAACCGGCTCCAGATGCCCGCGTGCAGGGCTCTGGTGGCGCGCAGGACGTCGGCGGTGGACTCCGCGCCGACTTCCTCCACGAAGAGCGGCAGGTAGGCGTCGAACAGCATCTCCGCCGCGAGCATCGCGCCGGCGGGGTGCTGCGCGTGTTCGGCGTGCAGGGAGCCGGTGGCCAGGTGCTCCGGATCGAGGTATGTGTTGCTCACGACGCTGTCCGGGGCGCCGGCGGCGTAGCGCGCGTGTGCCTCGGCGATCATCGACGTCACGTTGTCGACGAGGTTCTGCGTCAGGACCGGGTCGTCGGCGAGCTCGGGGAACTGTTCTCGGATCTGCTCGGCTATCGCTGTGAGGTGCGCGCTCGGATACTGCATGACACGCTCAGGCTACCGCAGCGTCAAATTCGCCAGCGAGCAGCGTGCTGCTCGCCGATCAGGGCACCAGCAACACCCGCGCGATCGCGAGGAGGACCGGCACAGCGGAGACCACGACGAGGCCACTGCAACGCGCCCAACACGGCATCTGACGGCCGAGAGCTGTCGTGTACACGAGCACCGCCGAAGCCGCGATGGCCGGGCTGCTCGCGGACACGACCGAACCCGCAGGGTGCGGGTCCGTCGCCGTTCCGAGCACCGCGAAGAGCGTCAGGAAGCCGAACAGCGCGGCGATCGGGATCACTGCGCAGAGCGACCCGACCGTGGCCCATCGTCGCCGATCGCCCATCGTCTGCCTGGTCATCACCAGTCCGTAGATCAGTGACAGGACCGCGTGGAGGACCACTGACAGGAACAGGTGCGGCAGCAGTCCTGTCCGGCCCGAAGAATGCGCGATGAACTGCGCAGCGCTGTGCGCATTCACCGCACTCAGCACGAGTGCGGTGAGGAACGCGAGGACATGGGCGGCCCAGGACCGCATGGTCAGTGCACTCCTGCTCGTCGGGAACCACCGGATGAACATCGCCATGACGGTCGCGAGCGTATCGCCCGTGTCGCAGCGCGATGGCGCCGCACGCCGAACGATGGGTCACTGGACACATCGAGTCACGACGCCTGCCCCGATCAAGGCCGGAGTCGGACCTCGACCCAGGGATCCACGAAGACTGCTCGTACGGTGTCGCCGCACTGCACGCCCGTCGCGGTGGCGTTGCGACCAGGTCGGGCGGTCAGGCGGGCGCACCCGACTGCGTTCACGGACTCGTCCCCGAACCAGCCGGCACTGGACGAGCCCTGCCCGGTCGTGTACATCTCGACGTCGACGCGCTCGCCGTCACGTCGAACGGCGGTGATCACGGTCGACGGGAACGGCTTCGTCGTCCGGATCTCCTGCGGCGTCGCGTCGAGCAGGAGCAGCGTGTAGCTCTCCCCGTCGACGATCCGGCGTTCGAGGTCCGCTGCGCTCCGGCTCGCGCGAGCCACGGTCTCGAGACGATCGCGCACCGAGCGGACGGAGTCGTCCATCGCTGGCGTGACCTTGGCCGTACCGCTGCACGCGGTGGCGATCAGCATGGTCGCGACAGCGATCGCACCGATGGCTGCTGGGCGCCGGGACCTCGAGTGTTCCATCGTGGTCGAGGCTATCCGTCGAAAAGCAGAAGGCCCCGGTTCCGGAGAACCAGGGCCTTCTTCGTACTGTCTCAACACAGTGTCGGGGTGACAGGATTTGAACCTGCGACCTCCTCGTCCCGAACGAGGCGCGCTACCAAGCTGCGCCACACCCCGCGGTGTGATCACTCCGTACCGGAGCAACCCGACAAGTCTATCCGATGATCGGGGGTGCTCACGACCATCCGGCCAACTCCCGGGCGCGTCGTCAGGCGGTGCGGGCGGTGAGGGTCACGACGACCGCTTCGGGGCGGCACGCGAACCGCACCGGGGCGTAGATCGAGGTGCCTAGACCGGCCGAGACCTCGAGCCACGACCAGTGGTTCCGGTGCTCCCATTTGTGCAGCCCGCTGACGTACCGGCGGGGGAGGTCGCTGTTCGTGACGAGCGCACCGACTCCGGGCACCTGCACCTGACCGCCATGGGTGTGCCCGGCGAAGATGACGTCGGCTCCCTGGGTGACGAACGCATCGAGTACGCGGCGGTAGGGCGCGTGCGTCACGCCGATCGCGACGGGGGCGGGGCCGTCCTCGTCCTCGGACCAGGGGACCTCTCCGCGCATCTCGTCGACGTTCGTGGGGAGCAGGTCGAGCCGGTCCCAGTCGCGGTGCGCGTCCGAGGTGCCGAACAGCTCGAACCGGGAGCCGCGGAGCTCGATGGCGTGGGCGTGGTCGTTCAGGTCGAGCCACCCGAGGGACTCGAAGAACGCCGTTTGCCGGTCGATGTCGAGCTCGACGGGCTTCGCCTCGCTGTGCATCCGGCTCGGACCGGAGAAGTACTTCAGCGGGTTGCGCGGCGACGGCCCGAAGAAGTCGTTCGACCCGTACGCGAACACGCCGGGGACACCCCGGAACGGCTCCAGTGCGTACTCCACGGCGGCGTTCGCCGTGGGGTGCCCGAGGTTGTCGCCGGTGTTGACGATGAAGTCCGGCTCGACCAGGGACAGGTCGCGCAGCCACTGCTGCTTGTCGGCCTGCCACGGGGCCATGTGGATGTCGGACAGGTGCAGGACGGTGACGTCACGGGACCCCGGAGGGAGGACCGGAACTGTCTCCCACCGGATGCCGAAGCGTCGACGCTCGACCAGGGAACCCCAGGCGAACGAAGCGGCGCCGACGGCCGCGCCGGCTGCGAGGACCCCGAGCGCGGCGCGACCGCGGGTCACTTGCAGTCCTTGGGCGCCTTGCCGTTCTTGTCTCCGTACAGCTGGATCGTGACGCCGGCGTTCTTGTCAGCGGCATCACCGATCGCCGGGGCGACGGCGGCCACCTTGCAGGTCTTGTTGCCACCGCCCTTCGCGAAGTCATCCGCCACAGTGACGTTGCCGAAGCCGGCGTCGTTCAGTGCCGAGCGGGCATCACCGAGCGAGTCTCCGCCGATCTCGGGCACGTTGGCCTGCGACCCGTCCGAGGTGTAGACCGTCACGCTCGAGCCGGAGGACAGGAGTGCACCGGCGGACGGCGAGGTCGACGACACCGAACCGGGGTTGCCGGTGCCGGGGCGGGTGCCACCGTCGACGTAGTTGAAGCCGGCGCCCGAGATCGCCGCGCGGGCCTCGTCTGCCGTCTTGCCCTGCAGGTTCGGCAGTGCCTTGGCGTTGCCGCGGAGTGCCGAGCTGTTCGGGTCGGTGAACGGACCGGCGGGGTAGATCGCGTTGACCGGCGTCTGCGCCTGCCGCCACACGTCCGCACGGCTGGCGGCGTACGTGCCGCTCACCCCGTTGCTGAAGTTGCGGAGGTTGGTGAGCTTGCCGTCCGTGTTGCCCTGCCAGTAGGCGGTGGCGACACGCGAGCTCGAACCGACCAGCCAGATCTGGTTGCCATCGTCGGTCGTACCCGTCTTGCCGAAGAGCTGCATGCCATCCGGGGTCTGGGCGCCGCGAGCGGTACCGCCAGCGATCGTGCCCTTCATGGCGTAGACGGCTGCGTGGGCGACCTCGGGATCGATCGCCTGCTTGCAGTCCTTGGTCTGTCCGCCGAGCTTCTTGCCGGAGGGTGAGGTGATCTGGTCGATCGCGATCGGCTTGCAGTAGATACCGTTGTTCGCGACGGCCGCGTACGCGGCAGCCATCGTCATGGGCGCGATCTCGTTGATACCGAGGACCGACGAGGGGTTGGAGAGGAGTTCTCCTCCGTCTGCACGGTGGACCCCCAGTGACTCGGCGACCTTCTTGATGTCACACAGGTCGAGCTTCTGCGCCATGTTGAGGAACGCCAGGTTGATGGACTGCGCGGTCGCTGCAGCGACGGTGTAGTTGCCGCTCTCGCCAGCGCTATCGTTCTTCGGCCGGTATCCACCTCCGACGTAGTACGGCTGACCACACTGGGTCCAGCCCGTCGACATGTCACGCGGCGCGCCACTGACGACCTCGTTCAGCCCGTGGCCGGCCTGCAGCCACGCGAGCAGTGTGAAGAGCTTGTACGTCGAGCCGGTCTGGAACCCCTTAGCGCTGCCGTACTTCTCGTCGACGCTGTAGTTCAGCGATGTCGACGTCGGCGCCGACTTCAGCGACTCATCGAAGTCCTTGTTCTGCGCCATCGTCACGATGCGGCCGGACCCAGCCTCGATCGAGTTGAGCGTCGCACCCAGGGCCAGGCTCGTCTCGGCCTTGTTGTCGTACGTGTTGAGGAGCTGCTTCTGCTCGGCGTTCAGGTCGATGTTCAGCGTCGTCTGGATCTTGTAGCCGCCGTTCCGCCACGCGGTGTCGCGCGCCTTCTGCGACGAGCCGAGCTGCGACATCTCGAGCACGACCTTCTTGGCGTAGTCGCAGAAGAACTGCGAGCCGTCACCGACGGATGCCCGGCAGCCCTGCGAGGGCTGCGTCAGGTGCACGTAGTCCGCCGGCTTCGACAGGCGGGCCGTGCGGTACTCGGCTTCGGTCAGGTTCTTCTGGTCGTACATCGAGCGCAGGATGACGTTGCGCCGGGCGACGTTGGCGTCGTACTTCTTCGGGGTCGACAGGTTACGTGCCTCGGGGTACTGCACGATGGCCATCAGCGACGCGGCCTCGGCTGGCGTCAGCTTCGTCGCGCTCTTGTTGTAGTAGTGCTGCGCCGCGGCCTGCACGCCGTAGGTCTGGTCGCCGAAGTAGGCGATGTTCAGGTAGGCGGTGAGGATCTCCTTCTTGGAGTACTTCTTCGCCAGCCCGATCGCGAGCTTCATCTCCTCGAGCTTGCGGGGGATGGTCTGCTCGACGGCCTCGTTGTAGGCCTTCTCCTGCTCCTTCTTGGTCGGCAGGTTCAGGGCCTCGTTCATCTTGATGTTGCGGACGAGCTGCATGGTCAACGTCGACCCACCGCCCGAGTCGCCGAGCCCGCCGGCGATGCTGCCCACGCCGGCACGGATGAGCGAGGTCATGTCGACGCCGCCGTGGCTGTAGAAGCGCTTGTCCTCGCCGTCGATGGCGGCGTTCTTCAGCTGGTCGCTGATCTGGTCGTACTTCAGTTCCTGCCGGTTCTGGTCGTACAGCGTCGCGAAGTGCACCGACTTGCCGCCCGAGTACGCGTACAGCTCGTTGCGCTGCGGCAGGTCACCGATCTCGATGTACTCCGGCAGCGACTCGAACACACCGATCGTCGACGTCGTCGTGACACCGGCGACCGCGATGGCCGGGGTGACCCCGATCGTGACGAGCAGGCCGGCAAGGGCACTGAACCCGACGAATCCGATGAAGGCGCCGACTGCTGAGACGGGCTTGGTCCGCGAGGCAGACGTCTTCTGGGCAGACATAGGATGCAGCCTAAACGACACCCACGACTGAAAGGCTGGCAAGGAACCGCATGACTCGCTGGGAGTACTTCACCACGCCCCTGATGATCCACAACACCACCGCCATCCTCAACAACTACGGGGACGAGGGCTGGGAGCTGGTCCAGATCGTCACCGGCCCCGAGGGTGGGCTCGTCGCGTACCTCAAGCGCCCGAAGGCCGACGCATGACCGTCGCGGACCGCCTCGCCGAGCTGGGGCTGACGCTCCCGCCGGTCGCCGCACCCGTCGCCGCCTACGTCCCTGCGGTCGTCACCGGCCAGTACGTCTACACGGCCGGCCAGTTGCCGTTCGTCGACGGCGCACTGCCCGTCACCGGCAAGGTCGGGGCGTCGGTCGACGCCGAGACCGCCACCGCGCAGGCCCGCGTGGCCGCGCTCAACGCCCTGGCCGCCGTCGAGTCGGTCGCCGGCTCGCTCGACCGCGTCGCCCGGGTCGTCAAGGTCACCGTGTTCGTCGCCTCGGAGCCGTCCTTCACGGGCCAGCCCGGGGTCGCGAACGGCGCCTCCACCCTCGTCGGCGAGGTCTTCGGCGACGCCGGCGTCCACGCGCGCAGCGCGGTGGGCGTGGCGGTGCTGCCGCTGGACGCTCCTGTCGAGGTCGAGCTGGTGGTGGAGCTCACCGCCTGACGGCGGCGACCGACGGAACGAACGTGAGCAGGGCCTCCAGTCCGGATCTGACTGGAGGCCCTGCTTTCGTTCCCAGGACTACATGAGTTCCGCGATGGTCGCCATGATCGTCGGGTCGGCCAGCGTCGTCGTGTCGCCGATGCGGCGGCCCTCGGCTGCGTCGCGCAGCAGGCGCCGCATGATCTTGCCGGAGCGCGTCTTGGGTAGTTCGGGGACGATGACCACCTGGCGGGGCTTCGCGATCGCACCGATGCGCTTGCCCACCCAGTTGCGGAGTTCGGTCGATGCGGATTCGCGGTCGACGTCCGCCGCTGCCTCCGCCGTCAGGATGACGTACGCGACGACCGCCTGTCCGGTGGTCTCGTCGGCGGCTCCGACGACGGCGGCCTCGGCGACGCCCTCGTGCCCGACCAGGGCGGACTCGATCTCGGCCGTCGACAGGCGGTGTCCGGAGACGTTCATGACGTCGTCGACGCGGCCCTGGATCCAGATGTCGCCCTGACCGTCGAGCCGTGCACCGTCGCCGGCGAAGTACCGGCCGGGGAACCTCGACCAGTACGTCTCGACGAAGCGGTCCGGGTCGCCCCAGATACCGCGCGCCATCGACGGCCACGGCTCGGTGATGGTGAGGTAGCCGCTCTCGCCGGGGTCGGCACGGTTGCCGTCGTCGTCGACGATCTCCGCGACGATGCCGGGCAGCGGCGTCTGCGCGGCGCCGGGCTTGAGCTTCGTGACGCCGGGCAGGGCGGAGATCATGATCGCGCCGGTCTCGGTCTGCCACCACGTGTCGACGATGGGCGTGCGGTCGTGGCCGATGACCTGGCGGTACCAGTTCCACGCCTCGGGGTTGATGGGTTCGCCGACACTGCCGAGCAGCCGGAGGCTCTCGAGGCTGCGGGCCTCGGGGATCTCGCGGCCGGCCTTCATCGCCGCACGCACGGCGGTCGGCGCGGTGTACAGGACGGTGACGCCGTAGGAGTCGACGATGTCCCACCAGCGGCCGGGCTTCGGCTCGTCCGGTGTGCCCTCGTACAGCACCTGCGTCACGCCGTTCGCCAGGGGGCCGTAGACGACGTACGAGTGCCCGGTGATCCAGCCGATGTCGGCGGTGCACCAGTAGACGTCCTTCTCCGGGTGCATGTCGAACACGTTCTTGTGCGTGTACGCGGCCTGGGTCAGGTACCCGCCGGAGGTGTGCACGATGCCCTTCGGCTTCCCGGTCGTGCCCGAGGTGTACAGGATGAACAGCGGGGTCTCGGCGGGGAAGGCCTCTGGCGTGTGCTCCGGGGCGGCCTTCGCGACCTCGTCGTGCCACCACAGGTCGCGGTCGTTCCAGGCGATCTCGTTGCCGCCGCGCTTGACGACCAGGACGTGCTCGACGCTGTCGGTGCCCTCGCCCTCGAGCGCCTCGTCGACCGCGGGCTTGAGCGCTGACACCGCGCCGCGGCGCCAGCCGCCGTCGGCCGTGACGACGAGCTTCGCGCCGGCGTCCTCGATGCGGGCGCGGAGGCTCTCGGCGCTGAACCCGCCGAAGACCACGGAGTGCACGGCACCGATGCGGGCGACGGCGAGCATCGTCACGACGGCCTCGGGGATGAGCGGCAGGTAGACGACGACGCGGTCGCCCTGCCCGACGCCGAGGTCGGTGAGCATGTTCGCGGCGCGCTGCACGTCGGCGGTCAGTTCGGCGTAGGTGATCCGGCGGGTGTCGCCGGGTGCGCCCTCGAAGTGGATCGCCACCCGGTCCCCGTTGCCCGCACGGACGTGCCGGTCGAGGCAGTTCTCGGCAACGTTGAGCGCGCCGTCGGCGAACCACTTCGCGAACGGGGCGCCGGACCAGTCCAGGGTCTGCGTGAACGGGGTGCGCCAGTCGAGCAGGCTGCGGGACTGCTCGGCCCAGAAGGCCTCGCGGTCGGCGGCGGCGGCCTCGTGCAGGTCCTCGTGCGCGACGGCGTCGGCGACGAACTCGGGTGTCGGCGGGAAGGTGGCGCCGTCGTCCTCGCGGTGGTCGGTCTGGGTCGGAGTGGACATCGATGTCCTTTCGCGTCGTTGCGTCCTCAGGGTGCGCCACGGAGACTACCCCTCGGCCCGTGCGCTGCGCGGTTCCGTGACGAGCGGCGGCTCGACGGCGGGTCCGAGTGCGTCCTGGTCGCGGCGGCACGCCCGGCGGTCGTGTCGGGGGTTGCCACGAGGGGCGGATCGTGGGGTACAGTAGTTCCTGCTGGACTCGTTTCCGGCGGCATCGAATCGGATTCCCCCCAATCCTTCGATGTCCAGGCGGCACCAGTTCCCCCCAACCGGTGCCGCCTCTTCTTTTGCCCGGAGTCCGGCTCGAGCGATCGACGCTCGTCGGCCTCCGGCGATCGGCGGCGATCCGCGCAGGCATGCCGGTCGAGTGGACAGACCGGTACATGCTCACGCATGGAGCGTGCAGCTCCGTCGTAGCAATTGCTACTCCCGTTCGGCAGCCCTGCGTCCGGGGTCCTGTTGCGATCAGCGGTTGCGAGGCTCGCCGACTGTCGCGCCGTGGAGTGGGGTACGACTTTCTGTTTCGGGGGACAAACCGGTCCGTTGGTCGCTCGCGTCTCTACCGCTCCACAGGCTGCTTGTGGCACCAGATGCCGAAAGCGGCTCGCCTCGTACGCTCTGGCGTCATGCACCGTCACCGTGCCGCGCCCTTCCTGCCCGGGGCCGGGCCTTCGCTTCCCGCGACCGCCACCGTCCTCCGACGTCGAACGCACGGTGTCGTCGAGTTCGAGGAACTCGCCGGACTCGTCTCCGATGCCGGGGTCACCGACGTCCTGGTCGTCGGCGGTGTCGGCACCTGGACCGACCGTGGCGGCGGACTCGAAGCCGCCGCGCCGCGCCTGACCGAGTCGCGCACTCGCGAGCTCGCCACGCGCCTGGTGGCGCTCGGCGGACGCCACGTCGACGAGACCACGCCGTGCGCCGACGTCCGGCACGGCGACGGCATCCGGGTGCACGTCGTACTCGCCCCGGTCGCGGTCGGCGGCACCGCGGTCTCGATCCGACTCCCGCACCCCGAGCGTCCGACCCTTGCCGCGCTCGAACGCGCCGGCACCTTCGAGCAGGTGCCACGCTCCGTCGTCGAGGACGCCGTCGCCGCGCGCCGCAACGTCCTGGTCACCGGTGCGACCGGCAGCGGCAAGACCACCCTGCTCGCCGCGCTGCTCGGCGCCGTCCCTGCCGACGAGCGGATCGTCACGGTCGAGGACGTCGCCGAGCTGCGCATCGCCCACCCGCACGTGGTCGCGCTCGAGGCACGACAGGCGAACGCCGAGGGCGTCGGAGCGCTCGGCCTGGACCGCCTCGTGCGCGAGGCGCTGCGGATGCGACCCGACCGGATCGTCGTGGGGGAGTGCCGGGGTGCCGAGGTCCGCGAGCTGATGTCCGCGCTGAACACCGGCCACGACGGCGGTGCCGGCACCGTGCACGCGAACGGTGTCGCGGACGTCGCCGCTCGGCTCGAGGCGCTCGGTGCCCTCGCCGGGCTCGGGGTCGAGGCGCTGGCCCGACAGGCGGTCAGTGCGTTCGACCTGGTGCTCCACGTCGAGCGCCGGGCAGGCGGGCGACGGCTCGCCGCGGTCGGCGCGTTCCACGTCGGGTCGGACGGGAGGCTCGGGGTCCGCCCGGTGGACGGCGCTCCGTGAGCAGGTGGCTGCTCCGCCGAGGGCGGCGCGATCGGCGTCCGGCGCCGTTCGACCCGGCGCGCGTGGCCGGCACCCTGGACCGGGTGGCGACGCTCGTCGCGGCCGGGGTCCCTCCGGCGCGGGCCTGGGAGCTCGTCGGCAGGCTCCCGGCCGGGAACGCCCCGGCGTCCGCGGACATCGCCGTCGTCCTCCGGGTCGCGGAACGGACCGGCGCGCCCGTCGCGGAGACGCTCGGCGCCCTCGCCGGCGCGCTCCGTCGATCGGCGGCATCGGACCGGGCGATCCGGGTCGCCCTCGCCGGCCCGCGCACCAGTGCCCGCGTGGTCCTGGCACTGCCGCTCTTCGGGCTCGGACTCGGGGCGTCGTGGGGATCCGGAGCCGTGCAGGTCCTCACCGGATCGCCGCTCGGCTGGGGGTGCTCGGCGGTCGCGGCGCTGCTCGTGCTGCTCGGGCGGGCGTGGACCGCGCGGCTCGTCCGGTCGGCGACGCCGGACGGGCGCGTGCCCGGGGTCGTCCTCGACGCCTGGGCGGTCGCCGTGTCCGGTGGCGGCTCGTGGATCGCGGCCGGAGAGGCGGTCCGTCGCGCCACCGGCGGGAACGTCCCTCCGGCCGCTGACGCGGTCCGCCTGCGCGAGGTGCTCGACCTGGCCCAGCGCGCGGGCGTCCCCGCCGCGGGACTGCTGCGTCGTGCCGCGGAGGACGTCCGTGACGACGCCGCTGCCGCCGGACTCGCCGCGGCCGAGCGCCTGGCGGTCCGACTGGTGCTGCCGCTCGGCACCTGCGTCCTGCCCGCGTTCGTGCTCGTCGGGGTGGTGCCCGTCGTGGTCGGCGTCCTCTCCTCCACCGTCGTCGGTGCGCGGTGACCTCTCCACAGATGCCGATCGAGGTCCCGACCGGGCGGTGACCGCGCGCCACGCTGGAAACCACGCAACAGAAGGGACGAAACCCATGAGCACCACACCGAACCGCATCCGTCGCACCCGCCGCGTCGCCGACCGGCTCCACGCCGCCGTCCAGGACGACCAGGGGTCCGCGACCGCCGAGTACGCGGTCGTCATCCTCGCCGCCGTGGCGTTCGCCGGCGTGCTCGTCGCCGTCATGCGCTCGGGCGAGGTCCAGACCATCCTCACCGAGCTCGTCCGCGGTGCCCTCGCGCTGTGACCGTGCGGGATCCGGTGACCGGGGCTCGGTCACGGTCGAGTTCGCGGTCGTGCTGCCCGTCGTCGCACTCGTCCTCACACTGCTCGTCGCGGCCGTCCTCGTCGTCGACGGACAGGGACGCCTGCAGTCGGCCGCGGCGGTGGCTGCGCGGGGTGTCGGACGCGGGGACGACGCCGTCGGACTCGCTGCCGCCGAGCGGATCGCGCCGGGATCCTCCGTCACCGTCCGGCGCACGGCCGACCTGGTGTGCGTCGACGCCACGCGCGGCGGCACCGGTCCGTTCGCAGTGCTGCCGCTCCGGGCGACGGCCTGTGCCGCGGCACGAGGACGCTGACCCCGAGCGCGGTTCGGTGACCGTGCTCGTCGCCGCGGTCCTGGGCATCGGGGTGCTCGTCGCGTCGGCGGCGCTCGCCGCCGCCGGACACCGCACGCAGGTGGTCCGGGCCGGGGACGCCGCCGACGCCGCCGCGACCTCGGCCGCCGCGACGTCGATCGGGCTCCTCACCGGGCAGCCGTGTGACGTCGCCGAGCGGGTCGCGCGGGCGAACGGCTCGGCGCTCGCGAGCTGCGACCTCACCGCCACGACGGCCCGGGTGCGCGTGGTCGTCGGCTCCGGACCGTTCGCCGTCGGCGCATCCGCGGTCGCCGGTCCGGCGGACTGCCAGCCCGAGCACTGTGTGTATGGTGTGCCTGTCGGCCACCGGTCACCGATGTCCCGGGCGACCCGGACACGTTCGTGTCCAGGGCCGACCAGCACCACGGATCAAGGAGACACGTGCCAGGCACGAAGAAGCTCGTGATCGTCGAGAGCCCTGCGAAGGCGAAGACGATCGCGCAATACCTCGGTGACGGATACGAAGTCCAGGCCTCGGTCGGACACATCCGCGACCTCGTCGAGCCGAAGAACCTGCCGGCCGAGCTCAAGAAGGGCTCCCTCGGCAAGTTCTCGGTGGACGTCGACAACGGCTTCGAGCCGTACTACGTCGTGTCCGATGCCAAGAAGAAGACGGTCGCCGAGCTCAAGCGTGCGCTCAAGGACGCCGACGAGCTCTACCTCGCAACAGATGAAGACCGCGAGGGTGAAGCGATCGCCTGGCACCTGCTCCAGGTCCTCAAGCCGAAGGTCCCCGTCAAGCGGATGGTCTTCCACGAGATCACGAAGGAGGCGATCCAGCGGGCGCAGGAGGCCACCCGTGAGCTCGACACCGCCCTCGTCGACGCGCAGGAGACCCGCCGCATCCTCGACCGTCTCTACGGGTACGAGGTCTCGCCGGTCCTGTGGCGCAAGGTCGCCCCCGGCCTCTCGGCCGGTCGTGTGCAGTCCGCCGCGACCCGGCTCGTGGTCGACCGTGAGCGCGAACGCCTCGCCTTCGTCTCCGCGAACTACTGGGACCTCTCCGCGCGCTTCGAGAAGGCGGGGGAGTCCTCCTTCTCGGCGCGACTCGCCCGGATCCAGGGAACCCGCGTCGCCTCGGGGCGCGACTTCGACGACCGCGGTGCGCTCAGTGGCGACGTCGTGCGCCTCGACGAGGCCGCAGCCGCCTCGCTGACCGCCGTGCTCGAGCGCGCCGGGGACGCCACCGTCCGCAGCGTCGATTCGAAGCCGTACACCCGGCGTCCGGCGGCACCGTTCACCACGTCGACCCTGCAGCAGGAGGCAGCGCGCAAGCTGCGCCTGTCGCCGCGGCAGACGGCGCGTGCAGCCCAGACCCTGTACGAGAACGGCTACATCACCTACATCCGTACCGACTCGGTCTCGCTCTCGAAGCAGGCGATCGACGCCGCACGCAAGCAGGCGGCCGACCTGTACGGCGCCGCGACGGTGCCGGACAAGCCCCGCCTGTACGCGAGCAAGAGCAAGAACGCGCAGGAGGCGCACGAGGCGATCCGCCCGTCGGGTGACTCCTTCCGCACCCCGCAGGAGCTCCAGGGCACGCTGACCGGCGTCGAGTGGCGGCTCTACGACCTCATCTGGAAGCGCACCATCGCGTCCCAGATGGCGGACGCCAAGGGTTCGACCGCGTCGATCGTGCTCGGCATCGCGTCGACCGAGTCGGTCGAGGGCATCACGTCGACCGCGAACGGCACCGACGCCGAGTTCACCGCGTCCGGCACCGTCATCACCTTCCGCGGCTTCCTCAGCGCCTACGAAGAGGGCCGCGACGAGGACCGTCACGAGTCGAGCGAGCGTGCCGGGCAGGACGTCGCCCTGCCCGACGTCAAGCAGGGCGAGCACCTCGAGGTGCACGACGTGCTGGCGAAGGGCCACGACACCACGCCGCCGCCGCGCTTCACCGAGGCCAGCCTCATCAAGACGCTGGAAGAGCTGGGGATCGGGCGTCCGTCGACGTACCCGACGATCAGCCCGACGATCATCGACCGCGGCTACGTGTCGCTGCGCGGCACCCAGCTCGTGCCGAACTGGATCGCGTTCAGCGTGGTCCGGCTGTTGGAGGAGTACTTCGGCGAACTGGTCGAGTACGACTTCACCGCCGAGATGGAAGAGGACCTCGACCGGATCGCCCGCGGCGACGCCGACCGGGTCGACTGGCTCAAGGGCTTCTACTTCGGTGGGGGCGACGACGACCAGCGCGGCCTGCGGACCGTCATCGACAACCTCGGTGAGATCGACGCGCGTGAGATCAACTCGGTCGAGCTCGCACCGGGCCTCACCCTGCGGATCGGTCGGTACGGCCCCTACATCGAGGTGCCGAGCGACGACCCGGAGAAGCCGCGTCGCGTCAACGTCCCCGAGGACCTGGCCCCCGACGAGCTGACCGTCGAGAAGGCGAAGGAACTCGTCGACGCCCCCGTCATCGGCGACCGCGTCGTGGGCATCAACCCGGACACCGGCAAGGAGGTCCTGGCGAAGGACGGCCGCTTCGGTCCCTACGTCACGGAGCGCACCCCGGAGCCCGAGCCCACCGTCGACCCGAAGACCGGCGAGGTCGTCGAGACCGCGGCTGTGCCCGAGCCCGCAGCGGCCGAGGCCCCCGCCGAGACCACGACCGGCAAGAAGGCACCGGCGAAGAAGGCCCCGGCGAAGAGGACGACGAAGAAGGCCGCGGCACCCAAGGAACGGACGGCCTCGCTGTTCAAGTCGATGGACCCGGCGACCGTCGACCTCGAGACCGCGCTGAAGCTCCTCGACCTGCCCCGCGTCGTCGGCCAGGACCCGGAGACCGGCAACGACATCACCGCGCAGAACGGTCGCTACGGCCCCTACCTGAAGAAGGGGACGGACACCCGGACCCTGCCCGGCGAGGACGCGATCTTCGACATCGACCTCGCCGGTGCGCTCGAGATCTTTTCGCAGCCGAAGTACGGCGGCAACCGTGCCGCGAGCTCCGCGCTGAAGGAGTTCGAGGCGGACCCCGTGTCCGGCAAGCCGATCAAGATGAAGGACGGCCGCTTCGGCCCCTACGTCACCGACGGCGAGACGAACGCGACGATCCCGAAGGGCGAGGACGTCGAGGCCGTCGACCACGCCCGTGCCGTCCAGCTCATCGCGGACAAGCGCGCCAAGGGCCCGGTCAAGAAGAAGACGCCGGCCCGACGGGCGCCGGCCAAGAAGAAGTGACCGGACGGTTCATCACGCTCGAGGGCGGCGACGGCGCGGGCAAGACGACCCAGGCCGAGCTGCTCTCGGCGTGGCTCGTCGAGCACGGCCGCACCGTCCTGCGGACCCGCGAGCCCGGTGGCACCGAGCTGGGCCTGCGGATCCGCGAGATCGTCCTGCACGAGCGCGGGCACGTGTCGCCCCGAGCCGAGGCGCTGTTGTACGCGGCGGACCGCGCCCACCACGTCGAGACGGTCGTCCGTCCGGCGATCGCCCGCGACGAGGTCGTGCTGCAGGACCGGTACATCGACTCGTCGGTCGCCTACCAGGGGGTCGCGCGCGGTCTGGGCGCCGAGCACATCCGCTCGGTGTCGGCGTGGGCGGCGGACGGCCTGGTGCCGGACCTGACGATCCTGCTCGACCTCGACGTGACGGTCGGCCGTGCGCGGGTCGCCGCGGCCCGCGGGGACACGTTCGACCGCCTGGAGTCCGAGGCCGAGGCGTTCCACGAGTCGGTGCGACGGGCGTTCCTCGACATGGCGGCGGCCGAGCCCGACCGGTTCCTGGTGGTCGACGCCGGCGGCTCCACCGAGGACGTCCAGCGCGCCATCCGCGCCGCGGTCGCCCCGCTCGTCGCGATCGACCCGGCATGACCGTGGCCACACGGACGACGATGGTCGGCCGCCTGACGGTGGTCGCTGACAGGATGGTCCCGTGAGCGTGTGGGACGGCCTGACCGGGCAGGAAGAGGCAGTCGCCTCCCTCCGGAACGCCGCGGAGTCGACCGACGGCACCGGCGGCATGACGCACTCGTGGCTGATCACGGGCCCTCCCGGATCCGGCCGGTCGAACGTGGCGACGGCGTTCGCGGCGGCCCTCGTGGGCAACGGTCCCGACGACGACCACACCCTGCAGCAGATCACCGCCAAGACGCACCCCGACGTGTCGGTGCTCACGACGCAACGCGTGATCATCACCATCGACGAGATCCGGCAGCTCGTCACGTCGTCGTACTACTCGCCGTCGGTCGGGCGGTACCGCATCGTGATCATCGAGGACGCCGACCGCATGACGGAACGCACCTCGAACCTGCTGCTCAAGGCGCTCGAGGAGCCACCGGAGCGCACGGTGTGGATCCTCTGCGCCCCGAGTGAAGCGGACCTGCTGCCCACGATCCGGTCGCGCGTGCGCTCCGTGCGACTCCGGGTCCCCGGCATCGAGTCCGTCGCCGACCTGCTCGTCGCGCGCACCGGCATCGACCGCACCCTCGCGATGGACGCAGCACGGCAGGCGCAGAGCCACATCGGGATGGCGCAGCGTCTCGCGACGAGCGAGGAGGCCCGCGATCGCCGTCGCCGCACCCTGACGACCGTGCTCGGCGTCCGGAGCGTCGGCGACGCGGTGATGGCCGCCGCCGACCTGCTCGCCGTCGCGGACGAGGACGCCAAGGCCATCACGCAGCAGCGCGACTCCGAGGAACGCGACGCCGCCCTGCGGTCGCTCGGCATCGAGCCCGGCGGCACGATCCCGCCAGCCCTCCGCTCGCAGCTCCGCCTGCTGGAAGAGGACCAGAAGCGCCGTGCGACCCGCAGCCTGCGCGACGGCCTCGACCGCATCCTGGTCGACGTGTCCTCGCTCTACCGCGACCTGCTCCTGCTCGGTCTCGGTGCGCCTGCCGAGCCGGTCAACCTGGCGATGCGCGACCACCTCGACCACGCCCTGCAGTCGGTCACGCCGGCCGCGGCGCTCGAGGTGCTCGACGCGATCGCCCTCGCCCGGCAGCGGATCGCCGCGAACGTGGCGGCATTGCTCGCGCTCGAGGCGCTGCTCGTCACGATCGCCCGCGTCCGGCACTGACCGCCGCCGACGCTCCCCGCGCCGATCGGGGCGTGGGACAATCACGGCATGCCCGACGCTGAACCCGGCCTGCGCGAACGGAAACGCCGCGCCACCCGCCGCGCCATCCAGGCCGCCGCGCTCCGCATCGCGATCGAGGACGGCCTCGGCGCGGTCACCGTGGACGAGATCTCGCGTCGGGCGGATGTCTCACCCCGCACGTTCTTCAACTACTTCCCGAGCAAGGAACAGGCGATCCTCGGGGACGACCCGGAACTGCCCGACGACGCCGCGCTGCAGGAGTTCGTCGACGGCGGACCCGGGGGCGACCTGCTGTCGGACCTCGGCGCGCTGCTCGTCCACTCGACGCAGGAGCTCATCGAGGAGCGTGGACTGATCGAGGAGCGACAGCAGGTGCTCCGAGCGAACCCCGAGCTCTTCAGCCGTCGCATGGAGTCGATGAAGGAGTTCCAGGCCGAGATCCAGGCCGCGGTCACCCGGCGGCTCGAACGCGAGGACCCCGAGCTCGCTGCAGACCCCGATGCGCTCCGTCGGCGGGCGCGCCTGGCGTCGATCGTCGCCCTCGGCGCACTGCGGCACGCGTGGTGGGAGTGGTCCGGGTCCGAGGGCGGTTCGCACCTGGTCGACGAGCTCCGCCGGTCCTTCGCCGAGCTCGGCGTGCTCGTTTCGCGTTCACTCGTCTGAACCTGTATAGTCATTGCTCGTGCCGCTCCGGAATCGGAGCGAGCGCGCCGCCTTAGCTCAGTCGGTAGAGCGATTCACTCGTAATGAATAGGTCGTCGGTTCGATTCCGACAGGCGGCTCGGAACACGTCCCCGGTCACGGATCTGCATCAGGTCCTGACCGGGGATTTCTGCGTCTGCGGGAAACCGCACCCCTTGGCTCCGGACCAGACAGCGGGGGAGGACGCGGGTTAGCCTCGTCAGGACGCGGGGATCCCCGCGACCGACCACCTGCACCGCCCCGTACCCCCTCGGCGGACGACCGACGGAGGTACCGTGTTCAAGCGTGCGACGACCGTCGTCCTGGTGGCTGCTGCGGCTGCTGCGCTGGCCATCACGGCCGCCGCGGTGCCGGAGTCGCGGGCGACATCATCGGCGGCCCCGGCCGGCGCATCGAGCAGCAGCGCGACCCCGACCCCGCACCCGACCACGGTGGCCACCGATCCGACCATCGGGCGCACGCCGACCTTCTCGGTCGACTTCGACACCCCGGCTGCGGCGAACGGCCCGTTCGCGGCGACGTACGCGCAGTCGTGGCAGCCGTACCCGGACGCTACCGGCGGCAAGTACTGGTCGAGCAAGATGGTCAGCGCGCACGACGGGTACATGGACATCGCCCTCGACGGCGAGCACGGTTCGGCCGGCGCGTTCGGGACCCCCGAGGACGCCTGGTCGCACGTCGGCGGGTCGTTCAGCATCCGCGCCCGTGCCACCGGCGGCGACAAGAACGGCGCAGCGATCATGCTCTGGCCGACGTCGAACGACTGGGCGGACGGCGAACTCAACTACCCCGAGGGCAACTTCGACGGCTCGCCGCGGGTGTTCCACCACTCGATGCTGCCCGGGGACGAGAAGGCGTCGGACAACTACAACACCCGGGTGTCCTGGCGGGACTGGCACACCTACACGACCGAGTGGATCCCCGGGCGGGCGATCCACTACTACCTCGACGGCAAGCTCGTCTTCACGGTCGCGCGGAACGTCCCGACGACCCCGCACCGCTACATGGTGCAGGTCGGCAACTGGGGCAAGGCCGGCCATCTGCAGATCGACTGGGTCCGCACGTACGACGCGCAGTGACGCCGACGCGCTCCCCGTTCTGGGGCTGCGCGGAAAGCGCCGACGTGCGCGACGATCGAACCGAAGCCGCGTTCTCCGTTCGAAAGGTCGTCATGCTCCTGTCACTCGTCTACATGAGCGCCGCCGACGAACCGTTCGACCAGGATCGCCTCGATGCGCTGCTCGAACACGCCAGGGCCCGGAACGCCGCATCCGGCCTGTCGGGCCTGCTCGTGTACAAGGACGGCCGGTTCATGCAGCTGCTCGAGGGCCCGGAGGCCGCCGTCCTCGAGACGTACCAGCGCATCATCGAGGACCCCCGGCACACCGACGTCGGCCTGCTCGTCGAGGAGCGGATCCACACCCCACGGTTCGGGGAGTGGACGATGGCGTTCGACCGCGGGCACGAGGCCGCGCTCCCCGACGGCTTCGACACGTTCCTGACCGACGGCGACCGGAGCGCGGACACCAGCAAGGCGCGAGCGCTGCTGCGCTGGTTCCGCACGCACCCGATGGCCGCCCCCGACGCCGCACTCGGCAAGCACCGACGCTGAGCGTACGCATCGACGCGCACGCACCGACGCGCACGCACCGACGCGAGCGCGCCGACGCGAGCGCGCCGGCGCGGCCGCTCAGGGCAGGTAGTACGTCGGGTTCGGCAGCTTGACGCTGCGGTCCGCCGAGCCCCCGAGCAGGTCGCTGTACTGGTCACCGAAGTTCGCGACCACGTCGTACCGGCCACCCGCTCGTGATTCGATGTGCGCCCGGGTCTGCGACTTGTACTCGACGGTGGTGCACTTCGCCGTGGCGCAGGTGATGTACGACGGCTGCTGCGACGCCCCGACCCCGGTCCACTTCGTGTAGTACGTCTCGGTGCCGCGCTTCGTGGCCGAGAACTGCGGGTAGCCGACGCGGTGCAGGTTGTCGATGGTGGCGGTCTCCTGATCGGCGTTCCGGCCGGTCAGCCCGATGATCGTGCAGCCGGAACGCTGGGCGATCGACACGAGCGAGGTCATCGACGGAGTTGCCGGGAACCGTTCGTCCTGCACCCACTCGTCCTGCAGCGCGGGGTCGAAGACGAAGTGCATGTCCGCGACCTCCATGTCGTAGGTCCAGAGCGTGGTGTCGTCGGCGTCGAGCACGATCGCGGGGTTGCGATGCAGCTTCCGGCCGACGGCGCACTGGGCGGCGACGACGGGGGCCTGTCGCTGCACGATGGACCGCATCTCGCGGATGTACGGGGAGTCCGTGCGGTTCGCGAGTCCGGTGCCGGGGTCGCCGTAGTACGTGGCGATGGTCTTCTTGACCGAGTCGATGTTCGGGATGCCCTCACCGGACTGGGTCGCGCCGGAGGAGCCGTCGGCCGCCATCGTGAACTGTGTGCGGGGCGCGAGCCGCGGCTCGGAGACCCCGGGCAGGTCGGCCGAGGGCAGGGAGTAGGTGGGGTTCGGCAGCTTGAGGGACCGGTCGGCGTACCCGCCCTGCAGGTCGCTCCACTGGTCGCCGATGTTCAGCGTGATGTCGTAGCCGAGGTCCTGTTCGATGTGCTTGCGGGTGAGTGCCTTGTACTCGACGGTGGTGCACTTCGCCGTGGCGCAGGTGATGTACGACGGCTGCTGCGAGGCGCCCGTGCCGGTCCACTTCGTGAAGAAGCGGTCCTCGGCGAAGGCCGTGTAGCCGACCTTCGACAGGTTCTGCACGGTCGCGGTCTTCTGGTCGTCGTTCCGTCCGGTCAGTCCGAACACCGTGAAGCCCATCGCGGCGGCGCGGTTGACGAAGCCGACCATGGACGGGGTAGCGGCGAAGCGCTCGTCCTGCACCCATTCGTCCTGCCGCGCGGGGTCGAAGACGAAGTGCATGTCCGCGACCTCCATGTCGTACGTCCACAGGGTGGTGTCGTCGGCGTCGAGGACGATCGCGGGCTTCTCGCCGTGGCGGACGGCTCGGTCGTGGATGCGCTGCAGGGACGCACCCTGGCGGGCGACGATGGACCGCATCTCACGGATGTAGGGGGAGTCGGTCCGGTTCGCGAGTCCGGTACCGGGGTCGCCGTAGTACGTGGCGATGGTCTTCTTGACGGAGTCGATGTTCGGGATGCCCTCGCCGCCCTGCGTCGCACCGGACGTGCCGTCGGCGGCCATCGTGAAGTGCGTCCGCGGCGTCAGGCCGGCGTCGGCGGAGTGCCCTGGCGAGTGCCCTGGTCCGTGTCCTGGTCCTCCCCACCCGTGTGCGCTGGCCGGACCGCCGACGAGGGTGGACGTGAGGACGATCGCCGCGCTGGTGGCGACGACGGTGAGGACGGAACGGCGCATGGAGGACCTGCACACCTTCGACTCGGGGAGGAGTGACCCCCGGATGGGGGATCTCGCAGCACGTTAGCTGGCAATCGCCCGTGGAGTCCATACCAAAGTGCTGCAGCCAGTCCTGGTAGACATGGCCGCATGACGGTTCGCTGGGGAGTCATCGGCACGGGCGGCATCGCCCGGTCCTTCGTGGGCGACTGCGTCGCCGCGGGCATCGAGTTCACGGCGGTCGGCAGCCGCACCCGCGAGGGCGCGGAGACGTTCGCGGCGGAGTTCGGCATCGCACGGGCGCACGGCTCTTACGACGACCTCGTCGCCGACGACGCGGTCGACGCGGTGTACGTCGCGACCCCGCACGTCCGGCACGCCGAGGACGCCCTGCTCGCGATCCGCGCCGGCAAGCACGTCCTCGTCGAGAAGGCCTTCACGATGACCGCGGCCGAGGCACGCACGGTGGTCGACGCTGCCCGTCGGGCCGGCGTCGCGGTGACCGAGGCGATGTGGACCCGCTTCCTGCCGCAGATGGCGATGATCCGCGAGGTCCTGGCCGAGGGGCGCATCGGGCGGCCGGTGCTCGTCGAGGCGACGCACCACCAGGCCCTGCCCACCGATCCGTCGCACCGGCTGCGCGACCCCGCCCTCGGAGGTGGGGCCCTGCTGGACCTGGGCGTGTACCCGGTGTCCTTCGCCGTCGACGTGCTGGGGGTGCCCACCTCGCTCGTCGCGGCCGGCACACTGAGCGAGCAGGGCGTCGACACGCAGATGGGCGTCGTCCTCACGCACGACGGCGGGGCGCAGTCGATGATCCACTTCGGGATGGACCTGCGCAGTCCGAACACCGCGTCGGTCATCGGCGAATCGGGGCGCATCGACCTCGACTCGACCTGGTACACGCCGACGACCTGGCGGATCCGGGACCGCGACGGTGTCGTGGTCGAGGAGTTCGACGCGCGCGAGGAACTCGCCGGCTACGGGCACGAGGCCCGTGCGTTCGAGGCGATGATCAGGTCGGGTGTGCACGAAGGCGGTCCGATGGACGCCGAGCAGTCGGTCGCGATCATGGCCGTCATGGACGAGGCCCGCCGACAGGTCGGCGTGCGCTACCCCGCGGACGACGACCCCACAGCACCCTGATCCGGGTCGCGTCGTCCACACGGCGACGATCCGGCCTGGAGGCTCCTGCCGCAGTTCCGTAGGATCGGTCGCGATGTCCGAGCAGCAGCCCACCCCGCCTTCCGTACCGGAGCGTCTCCGCGCCGCCGTCGCAGCAGCGCGCGCCTCCGCCGTGCGACGTCCGGTGCCCTGGATCGCCGGTGGGCTCGCCGCCTTGCTCGTGGTCGGTTCGGGCGGCGCCGTCGCGGTCGCCGCGGCGATGACACCGGACACCCGCACGTCCGCGGCACCGCCGACGACCTCGAGCGCGACGTCGACGCCGAGTCGCTCGACCGCCGCGACGAAGCGACCGACGAGCACGCCGACACCGACCCCGGACGCCCGCGCCGTGCCGAAGGACCCGGCCGGCCCGTCCGCGCTGCGCACCTGCTCGATCGCGGGCGCGGCGTCGGCGAGCGGTCTCGGCGCGTTCGAGGGCTACGTCATGGACGCGAAGACGGGCGAGGTCCTGTTCTCGAAGGACGGGGACACGCCAGCCCAGACCGGCAGTGTCATGAAGACCCTGACGACGGCGACGGCACTCGCGGTGCTCGGGGGCGACCACCGCATCCCGACCACGGTCACGCAGGAGTCCGGCGGGACCATCGCACTGGTCGGACACGGCGACGCGACCCTGTCGGCGGGCAACGGCACGGTCTACCCGGGCGCCCCGACGCTCGCGCAGCTCGCTCAGCAGGTGAAGGCGAAGGTCGGCGACGCCGCCGTCACCACGATCGTGACCGACGACACGTACTGGAGCGACGCCGACGCGTGGGACCCCACGTGGCCGGTGTCCGAGCGCACCATCGGCTACCAGCCGAAGGTCACCGCGTTGATGGTCGACGGTGACCGGGCGAACCCGGCCGCGGCGACCTCGCCCCGGTCCGAGGACCCGGTCGGTCGGGCCGGTGCGGCGTTCCGGACGGCACTGGCGAACGCCGGGGTGGCGGGCGCCGCGAACGCGCAGATCGTCAAGCGTGCCACGACCAGCACGAACACCATCGCGACGGTGTCGTCGCAGCCGGTGTCGACGCTCGTCGGGCAGATGATCCCCAACTCGGACAACACCCTCGCCGAGATGCTCGCCCGGGTGTCGTCGAAGGAGTCCGGCTCGAACGGCTCGGCGGCGTCGCTCACCTCGGTGTACCAGTCGGCGCTCGGCTCCTACGGCGTCGACCCGGCCGGCATCGTCATCAAGGACGGGTCGGGCGAGAGCGCTGCGAACGCGGTGTCGCCGAACTTCGTCGCCAACCTCATGGTGCAGGTCGCCGCGGGTGCGAAGGGCCTCGGGACCCTCGCGAACGCCCTGCCCGTGTCGGGCCAGTCCGGCACCCTCGCCAGCCGCTTCACCGGCGCGAACGCCGTCGCGCGCGGCAAGGTGCACGCGAAGACCGGGTGGATCGACAGCGCGAACACGCTCGGCGGGTACATCGACGCCGCGGACGGATCACGCTTGACCTTCGCGTTCTACGCCATCGGGTCGTCGCGAGCGGCCGCCCTGCCGGCGCTCGACGCGGTGACCGCGGCGACGTACTCCTGCGGGAGCAAGCTCACCGACTCCTGAGTCACCGGGTGTTGGATGGGCCCATGGCACGGGCTCTCCTCATCGTCGACGTCCAGAACGACTTCACCGAGGGCGGTGCGCTCGGGGTGACCGGTGGCGCGGCCCTCGCGGAACGGATCAGCGCGTTCCTCGGCCGGCACGCCGAGGAGTACGACCTGATCGTCGGCTCCCGCGACTGGCACCACGGCGACGACGACAACGGCGGACACTTCGCCGGACCGGAGGGCCCCGACTTCGTCGACACGTGGCCCGTGCACTGCGTCGCCGGCACGCCGGGCGCCGAGTACCACCCGGAGCTCGACACCGATCCGATCGACGTCGACGTCTTCAAGGGCCAGGGCACGCCGGACTACTCGGCGTTCCAGGCGAGGACCGAAGACGGCGTGCCGTTGCCGGAGATCCTGACGGAGCACCGGGTGCACTCCGTCGACATCGTCGGCATCGCCACCGACCACTGCGTCCGGGCCTCGGCCCTCGACGCGCGCGCCGCCGGCATCGACGTCGCCGTCTACGAGGACCTGGTGGCCGGCGTCGACCCCGAGCGCAGCGACCGCGCGCTCGACGAGATCCGAGCGGCCGGCGGGCACGTCGACCGCAGCGACATGGACGAGGGGCTCGCGAACCCCGGAGGAGCACAGCTGTGACCGACACCACGAGCACCGACACCGACACCACGACCGGCGACCTCGTCACGACCGTGGGCGACGACCACGTCACCGTGCGGGGCGTCCCGACCGGCCTGTTCATCGGCGGGGCGTGGCGGTCGTCGACGAGCGGCGCCACGTTCGCCGTCCGCGACCCCTCGACCGGCGACGTCCTGGCCGAGGTCGCCGACGCCACCCCCGAGGACGGCATCGCCGCACTCGACGCCGCGGTCGCCGCGCAGCAGGAGTGGGCCGCCACCGCACCGAGGCAGCGCTCCGACGTGCTGCGCCGCGCGTTCGACCTGGTCCGCGCGCGCGAGGACGACCTGGCCGCCCTGATGAAGCTCGAGATGGGCAAGCCCCTGGCCGAAGCCCGCGGCGAGGTCGTCTACGGCGGCGAGTTCCTCCGCTGGTTCTCGGAGGAGGCCGTCCGCATCGGCGGCGACTACCGCACCACCCCCGAGGGCACCGGACGCGCCATCGTCCTGAAGCGTCCGGTCGGTCCGGTGTACGCGATCACCCCGTGGAACTTCCCGCTCGCGATGGCCACCCGGAAGATCGGTCCCGCGCTGGCGGCCGGTTGCACGGTCGTCGTGAAGCCCGCCGAGCTCACCCCCCTGACCACGCTGTTCCTGGTCGAGCTGTTCCGCCGCGCCGGGCTGCCGGACGGCGTCCTCAACGTGGTGCCGTCCCTCGACGCCAAGGGGCTGTCCGAGCCGATCATCGCGGACCGTCGACTCCGCAAGCTCACGTTCACCGGGTCGACGCCGGTGGGGTCCGCGCTCCTCAAGCAGGCGGCGGACAACGTGCTGAAGACGAGCATGGAGCTCGGCGGCAACGCGCCCCTGTTGGTCTTCGACGACGCCGACCTCGACGCCGCGGTGGACGCCGCGATGCTCGCGAAGTTCCGGAACGTCGGCGAAGCCTGCACCGCCGCGAACCGGTTCTTCGTGCAGGAGGGCATCGCCGACGCGTTCGTCGCCGCCCTCACCGCGAAGGTCGACGCGCTCCGCATCGGCCGTGGCACCGAGGACGGTACGACGATGGGTCCGCTCATCGACGACCGCGCAGTCGACAAGGCCGCCGGGCTCGTCGACGACGCCGTCGCCCGCGGCGCCCGGCTCGTCACCGGTGGACACCGCGTCGAGCGGCCCGGCACCTACTTCGCGCCGACCGTGCTCGACGAGGTGCAGCCGGGGTCGGAGATCCTGACGACCGAGATCTTCGGACCGGTCGTGTCGATCACCCGCTTCGCGACCGAGGACGAGGGCATCCGGCTCGCCAACGACACCGAGTTCGGGCTCATCGCCTACGCCTTCACGACGGACTTCCCGCGTGGGCAGCGGCTCGCCGAGCGCCTGGAGACCGGGATGCTCGGGCTGAACACGGGCGTGGTGTCGAACGCGGCGTTCCCCTTCGGCGGGGTGAAGTCGTCCGGCCTCGGCCGTGAGGGCTCGCACGAGGGCATCGAGGAGTACCTCGAGACCGTGTACGTGCTCACCCCGGACCCGTTCGCCGCCTGAACGCGCCCGGCGGCGGGTCTCAGACCAGCAGCTGGTGCTTCGCCAGGTCGCGGTAGAGCGGCGTCGACTCGACGAGCTCGGAGTGTGTGCCGGCACCGACGACCCGGCCGTGCTCGAGCACGACGATGACGTCCGAGTCCACGACGGTGGACAGCCGGTGCGCGATGACGAGCAGGGTGCGGTCCTCGGCGACGGCGTCGATGGCGAGCCGCATCTTCTGCTCGTTCACGCCGTCGAGCGAGGACGTCGACTCGTCGAGCAGCAGGATCGGGGGAGCGGCGAGCAGCGCGCGGGCGATCGCGAGGCGCTGCCGTTCTCCGCCGGAGAGCATCACCCCGTCCTCGCCGACCTGGGCGTCCAGCCCGCGCGGATCGCGGTGCAGCACCTCGCCGAGGTTGACGGCCTCGAGCACCCGGACGCAGTCGTCCTCGGTGGCGTCGGGCGACCCGAGCAGCAGGTTGGCGCGGATGGTGCCGGCGAGCACCGGGGCATCCTGCTCGACGTAGCCGATCTGGGCACGGAGCTCCTGGCGGTCCATGCCCCGGACGTCGATGCCACCGAGCCGGATGACGCCCTCGGTGGGGTCGTAGAACCGCTCGATCAGGGCCAGGGTCGTCGACTTGCCGGCACCCGACGGACCCACGAGTGCCACACGCGAGCCGCGGGGAACGCGGAACGACACGTCATGGAGCACCACGTCGTCGGCCGGACGTTCGTCGGCGAGGCGATCCGGGCCTCCTGGACGGTCCGCGGGGTCGGACGCGACCGCGCCGTCGGCCCCCGATGCATCCGCGGCGGCGGCGTAGCGGAAGGTGACGTGCTCGAACGTGATGGCGTCGTCGGAGGCGACGGCGGCGGCGGGGCGCGCAGCAGCGTCGTCCTGCGCCTCGGTCGGCAGGTGCAGGATCTCCTCGATGCGGCCGAGCGCACCGAGCGCCTGGGCGACCGCGACCGCGGCGCCCATCGCCTGACCGAGCGGCATGATCATCATGAAGAGCAGCAGGATGAACGTGATGAGCGTGGCGATGGTGATGGTGCCCGCGGCGACCTGCGCGCCGCCGACGCCGAGCACGGCGATGAACGCCACCTGCATGACGATGCTCGCGACCGGCACGACGAACGCGGACATCTTCGCGATGTCGAGGCCGCGCTGGTAGGCCTCGGTCGCGTGTCCGTCGACCTCGTGCACCTCGCGCTCGGTCGCGCCCGCGGCACGGATGGTGCGGACGGCGCCGATGCCGCGCTCGACGGCCGCGGTCAGGTCACCGACCTTCTCCTGCGCGCGCTTCGACGCGACCCGGATGCGACGGCTCAGCCCGCCGACGACGACGATCGCGACCAGGACGATGACGACCACGATCACGAGGAGCAGCGGGTCGATGACCGCCATCGCGATGATCGCGCCGATGAAGGTGAGGGCGCCGCCGATCGACTCGATCAGGCCCTGGGTGAGGACGGCGCGCAGGAGCGTGGTGTCGCTGCCGACGCGGGACACCAGGTCGCCGGTGCGACGGGTGTCGAACTCCGAGATCGGCAGGTTGAGGATGCGTGCGATGAGCTTGCGGCGCGTGGAGAGCACGACGCCCTCACCCGCACGCTGGAGCAGGAAGTGCTGCACACCGTTCAGGATGCCGGCGACCAGGACGAGCCCGACGAGCAGCCACACGAGCGTGCTGAGCGTGTTGCCCTGCTGCACCGCCGTGACGACCTGGTTGACGAGCAACGGCTGCGCGAGGGACGCCCCGGCGCCGAGGATGCTGAGCACGATGATGACGACCATCGCCGGCTTGTTCTCGAACAGGTAGGACAACAGGCGGCCGAAGGTGGCGCGGGGGCCGTCGGTCTTCTTGGGGCGCGCGAAGGGGAGGCTCATCGTGTTCCTAGTTTCTGCCGTACTTCTTGTGCACTGCCTGTCGGCTGACACCGAGCAGGGTCGCGATCTCCTGCCACGACGCCCCGGCGTTGCGGGCGGCGCGGGCAGCGAGTTCCTCGGTCCGGTCGAGTTCACGGCGGAGCTCGCGCACGCTGGCGAGGGCGGAGAACGGGTCGTCCCCGGAGGCGCCGGCCGCGAGGCTCGTGATGGTCGGTCGGTCCATGGGTGTCAACCTACATTGACGCACCGACATCTGTCAACCTGAGTTGACGGACAGGCTGGTACGTCGGCATCGCGCGCCGGGCGGTCGAGGCGCGGACACGACGGACGGGAGGCCCGGTGCCAGCTGGCACCGGGCCTCCCGTCCGTCGGTGGTGACGTCTCAGGCGTCGGCGAACTCCTTGCTCTTCGTCTCACGGACGAAGAGCAGCGCGACGAGCGTCACGACGGCGGCGATCGTCAGGTACAGCCCGACCAGGAAGATGTTGCCGTCGGGCTGCCAGAGCGCCAGGGCGATGGTCGGAGCGAGCGAGGCGCCGAGGATCGACGCGACGTTGTACGCGATCGCCGAGCCGGTGTACCGGACGTTCGTCGGGAACAGCTCCGGCAGGAGCGCGCCCATCGGCCCGAAGGTCAGACCCATCAGGGACAGCCCGACGATCAGGAACGTCACGACCGTGATCGGACCCTGCGACGCCGCGAACCAGAACTGGAACGTCAGACCGAACAGCGCGATGCCGATCGTGGTCGGGATGAGGGTCTTCCGGCGACCGAACCGGTCGGCCAGCATGCCGGCGATCGGGGTGAAGATGCCGAAGAAGACGACGCCGATCATGAGCAGCGTCAGGAACTCGCCACGGCTGTAGCCGAGGCCGACCTTCGGCACGAGCGGGCTGGCCTCGGCGCCGGTGGTGCCGTAGGACAGCGTGAACGTCGTCATGAAGTAGAAGAGCACGTAGGTCGCGACCATGCCGAGCGTGCCGACGATGAGCGCCTTCCACGAGGTGCGGAACACCCGGCCCAGCGGGATCTTCGCGACCGTGCCGGACTCCTGGACGCCGCGGAACACCGGCGACTCGACGAGCTTGAAGCGCACGTAGAGCCCGACGATGACCAGCACCGCCGAGAGCAGGAACGGGATGCGCCAGCCCCACGCCTGGAAGTCGGCGTTCGGCGTGCCGTCGGCGCCGGCGGGCATCGCGGCGTTGATCGCGATGAACAGGCCGTTCGCGAGCAGGAAGCCGATCGGCGCGCCGAGCTGCGGCATCGAACCGAAGACGCCGCGCTTGCCCTTCGGGGCGTTCTCGGTCGCGAGCAGGGCCGCACCGGACCACTCACCACCGAGGCCGACACCCTGGGCGAAGCGCATCACGGCGAGCAGGACCGGAGCCCAGACACCGATGCTGCTGAACGTCGGCAGGCAGCCGATCAGGAACGTCGCGGTACCCATGACGAGCAGCGAGGCCACGAGGGTGGTCTTGCGGCCGACCCGGTCACCGAAGTGCCCGAAGATGATCGACCCGATCGGCCGCGCGAAGAAGGCGAGGGCGAACGTCACGAACGACGACAGCTGCGATGCCGTGGGGTCCTCGTTCGGGAAGAACAGCGTCGGGAAGACGAGGACCGCCGCCGTCGCGTAGACGTAGAAGTCGTAGAACTCGATCGAGGTGCCGACGAGGCTGGCGATGACGACGCGCGAGCGCGGGTTGCCTGCTGGTGCCGGAGCTGAGGTCGGGGTTGCTGGTGCCGGTGCGGCGGTCATGGGTGTCGTGTGGTCTTCCGTGGTGCGCGCTCCTGGCAGGGAGCACGGGTACCCGAAGCGGCGGACACCGATCGGTTCGCGCGGGGTGGCGCGGGCACCGATCGGGTGCGTTCGGTTGGTGGGGGACCGCTTGTGACGGAAGCCACCATCGTACGACAGATGTCGCCCACCTGCGAATCAGCCCAGAGTCAGCTGGCCGCGCCCGCTTCGATGTGTGCAGGCAGCTGGTGCCCCATCCGGTCGCGCTTGGTGTCGAGGTACCCCGCGTTCTGCGTGGAGACGCCGACGACCAGGGGCACGAGCGACTCGACGGTGATGCCGTGCTCCTCGAGCTGCCGACGCTTCTCGGGGTTGTTCGACAGCAGTCGCACCCGGGTGATGCCGAGGTCGGCGAGGATGCCGGCGGCCCCGCCGTACGCGCGTGAGTCGGCCGGCAGCCCGAGCGCCAGGTTGGCGTCGAGCGTGTCGAGGCCGTCTTCTTGCAGGCGGTAGGCCTTGAGCTTGTTGATGAGTCCGATGCCGCGCCCTTCCTGCCCGCGCAGGTAGACCACCACCCCGCCCTCGGCGGCGATGGTGTCGAGGGCGGCGTCGAGCTGGGGTCCGCACTCGCACTTCAGCGACCCGAACGCCTCGCCGGTCAAGCACTCGGAGTGCACACGGACCAGGGCGCCGTCCGACGGTGCGGACCCGTCGGGCAGTGCACCGATGATCGCGACGTGCTCCGCACCGGTGACGAGGTCGCGGTAGGCGCGCATCTGGAACGTGCCGTGGGTGGTCGGGACGTTCGTCGAGACCTCGAACTGGACGGGGCTGCCCGGGGTGGAGGAGGTCAGCGCGTCGGTCATGGGGTGCTCCGGTCGTTCGTGGGCCCGTCGTCTCCGAACCCGGGTGCTGCATCGTGCTGCTGCTGCTGCTGCTGCTGCTGCTGCGGCTGCGTCGTGTCGGTGCGCTGCGGTCGGGCTCGGACCAGCAGATCGGGGCCGAGGCTGGTGGTCGATAGTACGTCCAACCGCCGACGCTCGGACATGCTTCCCACTCCGAGGTCGTCGAGGGCGACGCGGGGTCCGCCGAGCAGGACGGGGGCGACGTACACGAGGTACTCGTCGACGAGTCCGGCGGCGATGAGTGCGGACGCGACGGTGGGGCCGCCCTCGACGAACACCGAGTGCACGCCGTGTCCGCGCAGGGCGGCGAGCGAGGCCGCGAGGTCGCGCCCCGGCAGGGTCACGAGCCCGCGCGGGTGTCGTCGGACCGCGGCGTCGTCGGGCACGGCGCGGTCGCCGAGCACGACCGCGAGCGGCTGGTCGGCGAGCAGTTCGCCGGCGTCGCCCCGAGCGGTGAGACTCGGGTCGTCGGCCAGCACGGTGCCGGTGCCGACGAGGATCGCATCGTGCGCGGCACGCTGCTCGTGGACGTGCTGCCGGGCGGCGGCGCCGGTGATCCACTTGCTCGTGCCGTCGGCAGCGGCGGCGCGGCCATCCAGGCTCGAGGCCCACTTCACGGTGACCCAGGGGCGGCCGAGGCGGACCGACAGGAGCCACCGTTCGAGGAACGCCTCGGCCTCGTCCGCGAGCACGCCGGACACGACGTCGACCCCGGCGGCCCGGAGCCGGTCGGCACCGCCGTGCACGTCCGCGCCCGGGTCGTCGATCGCGTACACGACGCGGGCGACCCCGGCCTCGATCAGGGCGACCGCGCAGGGGCCGGTCCGTCCGGTGTGGTTGCAGGGTTCGAGGGTGACGACGGCCGTGGCGCCGCGCAGCTGTGCCGGGTCGACCTTCGCCATCGCGTCGACCTCGGCGTGCGGGGTGCCGGCACCCTTGTGCCACCCCTCGGCGAGGACGTCGCCGTCGGGGGAGAGGATCACCGCGCCGACCCGTGCGTGGTCGCCCACGACCGGGCCCAGGGCCGCGAGTTCGAGTCCGCGGCGCATCGCCCGGACCTCGGTGGGTCGTGCCGTGTCGCTCACGGATCGAGCCTACCGGCGGTGGATCGGTGACGCGTCATCGTCGGGAGCGTGGCGTCATGCGGGACCGGGTCACGGGGCGCTGCGTCACGGAGCGTCGGGCCACGGGAGGTCCGATGCGGGCGCACTGTCGGCCCGGCGCAGGGCGGTCCACGCGGTCGTCGGTCCGCCGTCGCGTCCGGGGATCCGTGCGGGCCCGACGCCGGTGAACGAGAACCCGGCGCTCCGGGCGACCGCGGCCGACGCCGTGTTGCCCTCGTAGCACTCCCAGTAGACGTCCGGGGCTCCGTCGGCGAACGCCCACTCCACGACGAGCTCGACCGCGTCGTGCATCAAGCCGGCACCGCGGGCCGAGGGCGCCAGCCAGAAGCCGAGGTCACGGCCCGCCGTGCGGTAGCCGATGATCCCCTCGAGCCAGGTCGATCCGCGGCGACGGATCGCCCAGGTGTACTCGCGGTCCGATGCCCACCCCGGACCGACGAGGGCGTCGACGAACGTCCGTGCGTCCTGCTCGCGGTACGGCGTCGGGATCGTCGTCCAGCGGACGATGTCCGGGTCCTGGCAGGCATCGGTGATGGCCGCGGTGTCCGCCCGGGTCGGGACGTCGAGTCGGACCCCGGCGGACTCCAGCGTGACCGGCAGCACGGTCAGCCGCGCGAGCGCGGGACGAACCCGATCCGGTCGTACACGCGCGCCAGGGTCTCCTGCGCGATGGACTCGGCACGGTCCGCGCCGACGGCCAGCAGACGGTCGAGCTCCGCCGGGTCGTCGAGCAGCTCGAGCGTGCGGGCGCGCACCGGTTCGAGCTCGGCGACGACGGCCTCGGCCACCGCGCCCTTGAGGTCCCCGTAGCCCTTGCCCGCGAACGAGGCCTCGAGCTCGGCGACGGGGGTCCGGCTGAACGCCGACAGGATCGCGAGCAGGTTCGTCACGCCCGGCTTGGCCTGGCGGTCCGAGCGGATCTCGCGCTCGTCGTCCGTGACGGCCGACTTGATCTTCTTCGCGGTGCGCTTCGGGTCGTCGAGCAGACGGATCAGGCCACTGTCGGACGCCGCCGACTTGCTCATCTTGCTCGTCGGGTCCTGCAGGTCGTAGATGCGCGCCGTCTCGGTGCCGATCCGGGCCTCGGGCACGACGAACGTGTCGCCGAACCGCGAGTTGAAGCGTCCGGCCAGGTCGCGGGTCAGCTCGACGTGCTGCCGCTGGTCGTCGCCGACCGGCACGACCTTGGTGTCGTACAGCAGGATGTCGGCCGCCATCAGGACCGGGTACGTGAAGAGCCCGACCGAGGCCGCCTCGGAACCCTGCCGCGCCGACTTGTCCTTGAACTGGGTCATGCGGCTCGCCTCACCGAACCCGGTGAGGGTGTTGAGCACCCAGGCGAGCTCGGCGTGTGCGGGCACGTGGGACTGCACGAACAGCGTCGACTTCGTCGGGTCGATGCCCGACGCGATGTACTGCGCTGCCGTCGCCCGGGTGCTCGCGCGGAGCTCTGCCGGGTCCTGCGGCGAGGTGATCGCGTGCATGTCGACGACGCAGTAGATGGCGTCGAAGTCGTCCTGCAGGTCGCGCCACTGCATGAGCGCCCCGACGTAGTTGCCGAGGTGCAGTGAGCCGGCGGACGGCTGGATGCCCGAGAAGATGCGGGTCTTGGTCATGGTGGTGTTCCTGTGGGTCAGGTGGAGCGCAAGCAGAGGGGGTCAGAGTTCGTAGTCGACGACCACGGGGGCGTGGTCGGACCATCGCTGGTCGTACGCCGAAGCCCGGTCGACCGTGTACTCCGTGACCTTCGCCGCGAGGTCGGGCGTGGCCATCTGGTAGTCGATGCGCCAGCCGGTGTCGTTGTCGAACGCCTGTCCGCGCCAGGACCACCACGTGTAGGGCCCCTCGACGTCGCCGGCCTGCGCGCGCCCGACGTCCACCCAACCGAGGCCGGGCCCCGTCGAGCCGTCCGCGCCCTCGACCGGTTCGCCGTCGGCACCGAAGAAGCGCGAGAAGTAGGCACGCTCGCGCGGCAGGAAGCCCGCACGCTTGACGTTGCCCTTCCAGTTCTTGATGTCGCGCTGGTCGTGCCCGACGTTCAGGTCACCGACGACGACGGCGAGCGGGTTGTGCGCTCGGAGTGCGGGCAGCCGCTCGGTCATGGCGTCGAGGAACTTCCACTTCTCGTCCTGCTTGGGGGTGTCGACCTCGCCCGAGTGGACGTAGGTGGACACGACCGTGACCGTGGTGCCGCCGATCTCGTAGTCGGCCTCGAGCCACCGGCCGGCGGAGTCGAAGTCGTCGGGTCCGAGCGCGACGCGGTGGATGTGCGCGGAGTGCCGCGAGGCGATCGCGACCCCCGCCCGGCCCTTCGCGGTGGCCGGGTCGTGCACGATGTCCCACCCGTCGCCGAGCAGACCTTCGAGGTCCTCGGTCGAGGCACGGACCTCCTGCAGGGCCAGCACGTCGACGTCGCGGGTGGCGAGCCAGTCGCCCATGCCCTTGCGGAAGGCGGCGCGGACGCCGTTCACGTTGACGGATGCGAGGCGCAGGCGTGTCATGCAGACCACCTTATCGGCGGGTGCCGACAGCCCTGGGCCGCACCGGTTCGAGGCTCCACGACTCGCCGTGCGCCCGTCGCCGAGGTTCCACGACTCGCCGTGTGCGCGTCGCCGAGGTTCCGCAGATCGCCCGGAGGGACACCGAGGTTCCGAGATTTCGGAACCCCCGGGGCGGGGCGGTGGGCGGGACAGCGGGGCGGGGCGGGGCGGTGGGGGCGAGCACGGACGGACGGGACGCACGGTGCCAGCTGGCACCGTGCCTCCCGTCCGTCGAACCGCGCGATCAGGCCGCGTCGTGGTCCGTCTGCAGGAACTCGACCAGGCTGTCGGCGGTCGTCTCGGCGTTGTCGCCGGTCACGGTGAGGGCGACCTCGTCGCCGTTCTCGATGCCCAGGCCGAGCAGGGCGAGGATGCTGCCGGCGTTGCCGGACTTGTCGCCCTTGGCGATCGTGACCTGGTGGCCCGAGGCCGTCACGGTCTGGACGAAGAGGGACGCGGGGCGCGCGTGCAGTCCGGACGCGCTGGCGACGGTCACGGTGCGGGTGGCTTCGGACATCGATGTACTCCTGTCGATGGGTGGTGCGCTCATGCTAGCGAGCGCCGGATGGGCGGGTCGGGCGAGCGGTCAGGGTCGACCGGGCCAGAACACCTCGGTGCCGGCGGCCTCGACCTCGCGGACCAGGTCGAGGTTGACGGCGGGGTCGGTGATGATCGTGTCGATGGCGGCGAGGGGTGCGACGCGGCCGAACTCCTCGCGACCGAACTTGGTGTGGTCGGCGAGCAGGATGCTCCGTCGGGCGGACTTGATCATCGCCGACTTCACCGCCGCCTCGGCCATGTTGTGGGTCGTCAGGCCGCGCTCCGGGGTGATGCCGTTGATGCTCACGAAGGCGACGTCGACGCTGACCATGCCGATGAGCTGGTGCGTCCACGTGCCGACGCCGGCCAGGGAGTCGCTGCGGATGTTGCCGCCGAGCAGGTGGAGGTCGATGCCCGGACGGTTCGCGACGGCCATCGCCACGGGGAGCGAGTGCGTGACGACGGTGAGTCCGCGGTCGGTCGGCAGCATCTCGGCCAGGCAGATGGTGGAGGTGCCGGCGTCGATCATGACCGAGCCGTTCTCCGGCAGCTCCTCGAGCGCGGCCTCGGCGATGACCATCTTCTCGGCCTGGTTGATGCCGCCGCGGTCGCCGACGCCGGGGTGGATCGTGATGCGCTCGACGGGGATCGCGCCGCCGTGGGCACGTCGGACCAGCCCGCGGCGTTCGAGGCTCGTCAGGTCGCGACGGATGGTCTCCGGCGTGACCTCGAGCAGTTCGGCGAGGTCCTTGACGTCGACCCGCCCCTGCGCGCGCGCCTGCTCGACGATGCGCTGGTGGCGTTCTGGTGCGTACATCGGACCTCGTCGTCTCCTGGTCGGAACGGAACGGACATGTCCGGGCACGAACCTGACGGAACCGAACCGGAGCGGCTGGCCGCCAGACGCAAACGGGCATCTGTTTCTGCATTTTTATCCCCGGATGTGTTTGTTTGTCAACGCGGATCGGGGTAGTGTGCTGCTCAGCCGCACCGGCGAGGTCCCGTCTCAGCCGTGCGCGCACCGAACGAACACCCCACCGCAAGCGCGTGTGAGATGAAGGAGTCTCGAATGTCCGAACTGCTCGGCACCGGCGTCGGCCGTGGCGTCGCCCACGGCCCCGTGCTCCGCATGGCGGACCCGCTCGGCGAACCGTCGAAGGACGCCCTGACCGGTTCGGCGGACGACGCGAAGCAGGCCGTGCACGACGCACTGGCCGCCGTGGCCGAGGACCTCAACAAGCGCGGACAGCTCGCCGGCGGCGACGCCCAGGCCGTGCTCGAGGCGCAGGCGCTCATGGCGCAGGACCCGACGCTCCTCGACGACGTGCACACGCGCATCGACGGCGGCACCAACGCCGAGCGCGCCGTGTACGAGGCGTTCGCCCAGTTCCGCGACCTGCTCGTCGGCATGGGCGGCTACATGGGGGAGCGCGCAGCCGACCTCGACGACGTCGCCCAGCGCATCATCGCGAAGCTCCGCGGCGTGCACGCCCCCGGGGTCCCCGAGTCGGACACCCCCTTCGTCCTCGTCGCCCGTGACCTCGCCCCGGCCGACACCGCGCTGCTGGACCTCGACAAGGTCCTCGCGCTGGTCACCCGCGACGGCGGTCCGACTTCGCACACCGCGATCCTCGCCCGCGCCAAGGGCATCACCGCGATCGTCGGCGTCACCGGCGCCGACGACCTCGTCGACGGTCAGGCGATCGTGGTCGACGCCGTCGCCGGCACCGTCGTCACCGAGCCGTCCGAGTCGCTCGTGTCCGAGGTCGAGCAGCGCATCGCCGACCGGCTCGCCGCAGCCGCCGCACCGCTCACCGCCGGTGCCCTCGCCGACGGTCACGTCGTGCCCCTGCTCGCGAACCTCGGCAGCCCCGCCGACGCCGCGGGTGCCGTTGCTCTCGGTGCGGAGGGCGTGGGGCTCTTCCGCACCGAGTTCCTCTTCCTCGACTCGCCGAAGGCGCCGACCGTCGACGAGCAGACCGAGTCGTACCGCCAGCTCCTCGCCGCGTTCCCGGGCAAGAAGGTCGTCGTCCGCGCGCTCGACGCCGGTGCCGACAAGCCGCTGCCGTTCCTCACCGACAAGGACGAGGAGAACCCCGCGCTCGGCCGCCGTGGCCTCCGTGCGCTGCGGAACCACCCCGAGGTCCTGCGCGACCAGCTCGTCGCCCTGGCCCAGGCCGACGCCGCGACCGAGGCGGACCTCTGGGTCATGGCCCCGATGGTCGCCGACGCCGAGGAGACCGAGTACTTCGTCACCCTGGCCCGCGAGCTCGGCATCCGCACCGCCGGCGTGATGGCCGAGGTACCGTCGCTCGCCCTGATGGCCGAACAGGTCTTCCAGAACGCGGACTTCGTGTCGATCGGCACGAACGACCTGACCCAGTACACGATGGCCGCCGACCGCATGCTCGGCACCGTCGCGTCGTACCAGGACCCGTGGCACCCCGCCGTCCTGCGCCTCGTCGCGCAGCTCGGAGCGGCCGGTGCCGACGCGGGCAAGGCCGTCGGCATCTGCGGTGAGGCCGCGGCCGACCCGCTGCTCGCCGTGGTGCTCGTCGGCCTCGGCGCCACCACCCTCTCCATGACTCCCGCGGCCCTGGCCGACGTGCGCGCCGAACTCGGTCAGCACACGCTCGAGCAGGCCCGTGAGATGGCCCAGGCGGCACTCGCCGCGAGCACGGCGGCGGCCGCGAAGTCCGCCGCGGCCGCAGCGCACGCCGCCTGAGCACGCACCACCGGCACCACCCCTCCCCGCACCACGCAGCAGCTCCACCACACAGAAAGTCACCGCACATGACAACGTCGTCCGTTGCAGCGCCCGACGCACCCGCGAAGTCGCGGGGCGGCGCACGCGTCGCCGTTCAGAAGTTCGGCACGTTCCTCTCCGGCATGGTCATGCCCAACATCGCGATCTTCATCGCGTGGGGCATCATCACCGCCTTCTTCATCGAGACCGGCTGGACGCCCGTGGGCATCCTCGGTGGTTTCGGTGAGACGGGCGGCGTCGCCAACGTCGGCCTGGTCGGGCCGATCCTGACCTACCTCATCCCGCTCGCGATCGCGATCCAGGGCGGCCGGATGGTCTACGAGACCCGCGGCGCCGTCGTCGGGTCGATCATGACCATGGGCGTCATCATCGGTGCGAACGGCACCACGATGATCCTCGGTGCGATGATCTGCGGACCGCTCGGTGCGTACCTCATCAAGCAGATCGACAAGATCTGGGACGGCAAGATCAAGCCGGGCTTCGAGATGCTCGTCAACAACTACGCGGCCGGCATCCTCGGCTTCGGTCTGGCGATGGCCGGGTTCTTCTGGCTCGCCCCGCTGTTCAAGCTCATCGCCGAGGGCCTCGGCGACGCGGTCAACTTCCTCGTCCAGCACTCGCTGCTGCCGCTCGCCAGCGTCATCATCGAGCCGGCCAAGGTGTTCTTCCTCAACAACGCGATCAACCACGGTGTGCTCGACCAGCTCGGCGCGCAGCAGGTCCAGGAGTCGGGCAAGTCGATCCTGTTCCTGCTCGAGGCGAACCCCGGCCCCGGCCTCGGTCTGCTCCTCGCCTTCACCTTCTTCGGTGTCGGCATCGCGCGCTCGACCGCTCCCGGCGCGATCATCATCCAGTTCTTCGGTGGCATCCACGAGATCTACTTCCCGTACGTGCTGCAGAAGCCGGTCCTGTTCATCGCCGTCATCCTCGGTGGTGCCACGGGCGTCGCGACGAACGTCGCGTTCCAGTCCGGCCTCGTCGCTCCGGCGTCGCCCGGGTCGATCTTCGCCGTGCTCGGTGCCACGGAGCGCAACAGCTTCCTCGGCGTCATCCTGTCGGTCGTCCTGTCCGCCGCGGTGTCCTTCGCGGTCTCGTCGTTCTTCCTGCTCGCCAGCCGCAAGCGCGACCTGGCCAACGGCGGCGGCGACATGAGTGCCGCGATGGCGAAGCTCCAGGCGAACAAGGGCCGCGACGTCAACTCGGCGACGGCGGGTCTGCTCGGCACCAACGCCCCGGCGAACACCGAAGAGGCCGCCGCGTCGGGCACCACCGCCACCGCGACGAAGGTCCAGAACCTGGTCTTCGCCTGCGACGCGGGCATGGGCTCGAGCGCCATGGGCGCCAGCGTCCTGCGCAACAAGATCAAGAAGGCGGGCATCGAAGGGGTCACGGTGTCCAACAAGGCGATCGCGAACCTGACCGGTGACGAGGACCTGATCATCACGCAGGAGGAACTGACGGACCGCGCCAAGCAGAAGAACCCGAACGCACAGCACGTGTCGGTCGGCAACTTCATGAACGCGCCGCAGTACGACCAGGTCGTCGAGCAGCTCAAGAACCAGTAACGCCACCACCAGTAACGAAGTGCAGTATCGGAGGGGACGGGGCTGACCCGTCCCCTCCGACACGCCCTCGAACACCAAGGAGAACCACGATGCCCGTCCTGCAGGAGAGCCAGATCCGGATCCACACCGAGGACACCGCGCCGACCAAGTCGGAGGCGATGAAGGAGGCGGCCGAGATCCTCGAGGCTGCGGGCGCGGTCACCGCTGACTACTACCCGGCGATGCTCGAGCGCGAGAAGAGCGTGTCCACGTACATGGGCAACTTCCTCGCCATCCCGCACGGCACCAACGACGCGAAGGACGCCATCAATTCGTCCGCACTGTCGTTCATCCGCTACGCCAGCCCGATCGACTGGGACGGCAACCCCGTGCGCTTCGTCGTCGGCATCGCCGGCGTGAACAACGAGCACCTCGACATCCTGTCCAAGATCGCGATCGTGTTCTCCGACGAGGACGAGGTCCAGAAGCTCACCGACGCGGCCGACACCAGCGCGATCCTGTCGATCCTCGGCGAGGTCAACGAGTGAGCACCACCGACCGGGGCACCGCCGTCCACTTCGGAGCCGGCAACATCGGCCGCGGCTTCGTCGGGCTGCTCCTGCACGAAGCGGGCTACGAGGTCGTCTTCGCCGACGTCGCCGCGCCGTTGATCGACGCCCTGGCCGCCGCCGACTCGTACACCGTCCACGAGGTCGGCGCCGGCGCGCAGGACCACGAGGTCACGAACTTCCGTGCGCTGAACAGCGCGCAGGACGAGGACGGTGTCGTCGCCGAGATCGCCGCCGCCGCCGTCGTCACCTGCGCCGTGGGCCCGAACGTCCTGAAGTTCATCGCCCCGGTCATCGCGCGTGCGCTCGTCGCCCGCGACGCCTCGGCCGCTCCGATCGCCGTGATGGCGTGCGAGAACGCGCTGAACGCCACGGACCGCCTGCGCGAGTTCATCGTCGACGCGCTCCCGGCCGAGGGCCGCGACGCGGCGCTGGCGAAGGCCGTCTTCGCGAACACCGCCGTCGACCGCATCGTGCCGGCCCAGCCCGAGGGTGCCGGCCTGGACGTCACCGTCGAGACCTACTTCGAGTGGGCCATCGACCGCACGCCGTTCGGCGGGAACGAGCCGGAGATCCCCGGTGCGCACTACGTCGACGGCCTCGCCGCCTCGATCGAGCGCAAGCTCTTCACGGTCAACACCGGGCACGCCACCGTCGCGTACCACGGCTTCGTCGCCGGTGCGGACAAGATCTCCGACGCCGTCGCGATCCCGGCCGTGCGCTCCGAGCTCGAGTCCGTGCTCGCCGAGACGAGCGACCTGCTCGTGCGGCGTCACGAACTCGACCCCGAGGTGCACCGTGCCTACGTCCAGGCGATCATCGCGCGGTTCGAGAACCCGCACCTGCCCGACACGGTGACGCGCGTCGGCCGTCAGCCCCTCCGCAAGCTGTCGCGCGACGAGCGCTTCGTCTCGCCGGCCGCGTCGTTGGCCGAGGACGGCACCGAGCCGACCGCGCTGCTCGACGCGATGGGCGCGGCGCTCCGCTTCGACGTCGCGGACGACGAGCAGAGCGTCGAGCTGCAGGCACTCCTGGCCTCGGACACGTCCGATGCCGACGTGGTGACGCAGATCACCGGCCTGGCCGCGGAGCACCCGCTGCACGCGGCGTTCGCGGACCGGGTGCGTGTCGCGCGCGGCTGACGCTCTCGACGTGGCCCGATGACGACGGGAGGCCCGGTGCCAGCTGGCACCGGGCCTCCCGTCGTCACGTGGTCACCGCGACGGCCCCACCCGGATCGTGAGCCCGCCGTGGTCGACCGTCAGCCGCACCGCGACCACGGTGCCGAACGGGTCACCGTCGAGCTGGATCTGCTCGGGGTGATCGAGCGCGAGGTCGAGGACCCGCGCGCTCGTGTACCGCAGCGTCCGCGTGGCCGGGATGAGCCACGACAGGAAGCGCCCGAACCCGGTCCGGTGGAAGAACCGGTTCAGGGACAGCCCGTAGCCGACCCCGGCCCACCCGACCGTCCGACCCGGTCGGAACGCGACCGCGTCGAGGACCCCGTCGTCCGGTTCCGCCTCGGGCAGCAGGAGGACGCCGGCGGTCAGCGTCCCGCAGTTCCCGACGATGACCGTGTGCGCCCGCATCGTCCGGGTGTCGCCGTCGTCGAGTGCGTACCGCAGGTCGATCTGCCGGTTGCCGATGACGGACCGCATGATCGGGTCGGAGTAGGCGAGCCACCCGAACCGTTTCTTCAGGCGTGCGTTGGTGTTGGCCGCCATGTTCGCATCGAGTCCGATGCCGGCCATCACCAGGAACGCGTGGCGTGTCGTCGTGCCCTGCGGGTCGGTGAGGTCGGCGAACGCGAGGTCGACCGGCCGATCGGTCCCGCTGAAGGCGGCTCGGACCGAGCCGGCGACGTCGTTCAGCGGGATGCGCAGGTTCCGGGCGTACAGGTTCCCGGTCCCGACGGGGAGCAGGGCGAGCGGCACGCCGGATCCGTGCAGTGCCTCGGCTGCGACGCGCAGCGTGCCGTCGCCACCGACGACCAGGACGACGTCCGGCGCGGCGGCCAGCGCCTCGCGTGCGGCGGCGAGGCCGTCGTCGGACGCCGCCGTCTCGAACCAGGTCGTGGGCGCCCAGCCGTTCCGCTGCTCTTCGGCGGCCACGGTGTTGCGGAGGACCCGCAGGTCGACCTTGACGGGATTGACGACGATCGCGGCGCGCGGCATGAGAGGACGATACCGAACAGTCGTCGTCGACCAGAACGGGCGGGTTCTATCCGGTATCGGCTGATCCGGGCGAACCTGGGAGTCAGGGCCGCGGAACACATGCGATACGGACAGACTCGGGACACGGTGAACGCCGGGTGTCTCCGACGCTCTTTCCGCACTTCGCCATCACAGGCAGGGGCCGTCGTGGCCAGAAACCCCATCTTCCGTCCGTTCGTTGTCGTCAGCACCGGGATCGGGTTGGCCGCCGTGCTCGCCGTCGGCGCCTCCTCAACTGCGTCTGCCGCCACCATCATCGACGGCCCCGTGGGCCTCGGGACCGCCGCGAGCTACGGGGTCCTCGGCGCCCAGAGCGTCACCAACACGGGGCCGAGCGTGGTCAACGGCGACCTCGGCGTCTCGCCCGGTACGTCGATCACCGGCTTCGGTGGTCCCGGCAACGGGATCGTGAACGGCACCGTCCACCAGACCGACGCCGCCGCGGCCCAGGCGCAGGCCGACACCACGACCGCGTACGGCGTCGCGGCGTCGTTGACCCCCACGCGCGGTGGACTCGAGGAGCTCAACGGGCTGAGCCTGACCCCGGGCGTCTACAACGGCAGCACGCTCCAGCTGGCGAACAACGGCCAGCTGACGCTCGCCGGCAGCGCGGACTCCGTCTGGGTGTTCCAGGCCGCATCGACCCTGACCATCGGGTCCGGTACGAGGATCGTCATCACCGGCGGGGCGAGCTCGTGCAACGTGTTCTGGCAGGTCGGCAGTTCCGCGACCATCGGGACCGCCGCCCAGTTCCAGGGCACTGTCCTCGCCGACCAGTCCGTGACCGCCACGACGGGTGCGACCGTCGTGGGCCGACTGCTCGCCCGGAACGCATCGGTGACGCTCGACAACAACACCATCACCCGGCCGACGAACTGCCCGGCTGCCGGAACACCGTCGGAGAGCGTCGCACCGACGATCACGTCCGGCACCCCGACCGACGCGACCGCCGGGACGCCGTACTCGTTCCCCGTCACCGCGACGGGCAACCCCGCACCCACGTACTCCGACGGCGGGACCCTGCCGCCGGGACTCACGATCAACCCGGACACGGGCGTCATCTCCGGCACGCCGACCACACCCGGTACCACCACGGTGACGATCACGGTCGACAACGGCACCGCACCGCCGGACACCGAGACGTACGTCGTGACCGTCCGCGCGCCCGCGCCCACCGCGACGCCGACACCGACACCGACACCGACCGCTCCGGCACCGGTTCCCACCACACCCGCCTCGACCGCTCCCGCCGTGCCGGTCGTGGGTGGGAACGGCAGTGGTGGTGGCGGCACCACCGAGCTCGCCTTCACGGGGAGCGACCCGACGATCCCGCTCACCGCGGCGGGCGCGATGCTGCTCGCCGGCATCGCCGTGATGGTGCTCCGTGGACGGACGCTCCGTGCACGACGCCGGATCCTGTCCGAGGACCACTGACGGGTGACGGAGCCGGCGCCGTCGGTCGTCCCGGCACTGACGGTGTCGGTGGCCCCGGCGTAGCGTCGGCCGCATGACGAAGCACTGGGTGGCACCGCGGTTCGGCGGCAGCGAGGTCCTCGAGTTCGTGGACACCGAGGTCGCCGCACCCGGGCCCGGCGAGGTCACGATCGCCGTCCGAGCCGCTGGCATGAACCCTGCCGACACCAAGCACACGCGGCAAGGGGACCCGGCCGACCTGCCCGTCCTCGTCGGCTACGAGGTCGCCGGGGTGCTCACCGCCGTCGGACCCGACACGACCATCGCGTCGGGTGGGGGAGCGGTCGGCGACGAGGTCCTGGCGTTCCGGGTCGCCGGTGGATGGGCCTCGGAACTGACGGTGCCGGCGGCCGACGTGTTCGCCAAGCCCGCGGTGCTCGGGTTCCCCGAGGCAGCCAACCTGCTCCTCGCGGGCACGACCGCCGCTGACATGCTGCGCGTCACGCGCGCCGCCGGGCGCGACACCGTGCTCGTGCACGGCGCGTCGGGGGCGGTCGGCGTGAGCCTGCTGCAGCAGCTCCGCCTGCTCGGCGCGCGGGTGATCGGCACGACCTCCGAGCGTGGTGCGGACGTCGTCGGACGCTTCGGCGGCGAGTGGGTCGCGTACGGTGACGGCCTGGAGGCGCGGGTCCGGTCGATCGCGCCCTCCGGCATCGACGTGGCACTGGACTGCGTCGGGACCGACGAGGCCGTCGACGTCTCGCTCGCGGTGGTCGCCGACCGCGACCGCATCGTCACCATCGCCGCGCCGGCGCGCGCCGCCGAGGCGGGGTTCGCGGCGATCGGCGGAGCCCAGCCCGAGAGCAAGGCGTTCCGTGACTCGGTGCGCCAGCGACTGATCGACCTGGCTGCGGCCGGCGAGCTCGAGGTCCCGGTTGCGCGCACGTTCCCACTCGCCGAGGCGAAGGCGGCCGCGGAGCTGCTGGAGTCCGGGCACCCCGGCGGCAAGCTGGCACTGCTGCCCTGAGCCGGTCGGAGCCCTGTCGCCGTGCTGTCCTCCGCTGGGGGGACGCGTCCGGCCGCTGCCGCTGCCAGAATCGACGGTGATCGCAGCCGGCCCCGGAAGGAACGAACCAGTGAGTGACCAGTACCCGCCGCAGAACCCGTACGGCCAGCAGCCCGGACCGTACGGCCAGCAGCCCGGGCCGTACGGCCAGCAGCCCGGACCGTACGGCCAGCAGCCGTCCGGTCAGCGCCAGCCCCCGATGTGGGCGCCCTGGTACGGGATCCCGTTCGTGCAAGCGTTCCCGCGGTTCTGGAAGAAGTACGTCCGGTTCGACGGCCGCGCGAGCCAGTCGGAGTTCTGGTTCTGGGCCCTCTGGTACGTCATCGGCTCGGCGGCCACGGGCATCGTCGGCGGGTTCTTCGACGTCCTGCCGTTCGTCGACGACGCATCGAACGGGTTGAGCGGGCTGTGGTCCCTGGCCTGCGCCCTCGGCTTCATCGCCTTGACGGTGCGACGACTGCACGACGTGAACCTCAGTGGGTACTTCGCCTTCTTCTTCATCATCCCGCCGCTCGGTGTCCTGTTCTCGCTGATCGTCGGTCTGATGGGCTCGAACCCGCAGGGGCAGCGCTACGACGAACCCCACCGCGGGTAGCGAGCGACGGCCGCGCGACGGTTCTGGTTGACTCGGACCCGACTACCAGCCAACGATCGAGGGGGACACCGTGAGTGACCAGTACCCGCAGAACCCGTCCGGCCAGCAGCCGGGCGGCCAGCCGAAGCCGTACAACGGAACGCCGCAGTACGGCCAGCAGCCGGCGGCCGGCCCGAACGGCGAGCCGCCGATCTGGGCACCCTGGTACGGGATCTCCTTCGGCAAGGCCGTCGGACGCTTCTTCAAGAAGTACGCGACCTTCAGCGGCCGCGCGAGCCGCAGCGAGTTCTGGTGGTGGTACCTGGCGAACACGATCGTCGGGATCGTCCTCGGCATCCTGTACGGCATCGGCTTCGCCACGTCGGAGCGCTCGACGGTGTCGATGTCCACCGCGACCTCGGCGAGCGTGCAGTCGACCGTCACCAGCCCGTCCGCGCTCTTCGTGATCGCCGGCATCCTCGCGCTGCTCTGGGGTCTCGCGATCATCGTCCCGACGCTCGCCCTCGGCTGGCGTCGCCTGCACGACGCGAACCTGCCCGGTGCCCTGTGGATCATCGCGATCTTCGTCGGCATCGTCGGCATCGTGTTCGGCCTGCTGCCCTCGAACCCGCAGGGCGAGCGCTACGACCGACCCACCGGCGCTCGATGAGCAACGACACACCGCAGTGGGGCCAGCCCGGTGGCGACCAGCCGTCGGGGCAGCCTGACCCTGGCCAGCAGCCGGGGTACGGGCAGCAGCCGGGGCCGTACGGCCAGCAGCCCGGGTACGGGCAGCAGCCCGGGTACGGGCAGCAGCCCGGGTACGGGCAGCAGCCCGGGTACGGCCAGCAGTACGCCGACCCCTACCCGCAGGCCGGTCCGCCGATCCCGGTCGGGCCTGACGGTGCCCCGCCGCTGTGGGCACCCTTCTACGGTGCCGGGTTCCTCGACGCCTTCACGCGGTTCTTCAAGAAGTACGCCCGGTTCGACGGGCGCGCCAGCCGGAGTGAGTACTGGTACTGGATCCTGGCGAACGCGATCGTCACCGTCGTGTTGTTCGGCGGGTTCTACGCGATCTTGTTCTCGTCCATCGCCGCGAACACCCGGATCGACGAGTACGGCAACACGGTCGGCTCGTCGGCGCCGTCGCCGTTCGCGTTCGTCCTGCTCGCGCTCTACGGGCTGTGGTGGCTCGCGACGCTCGTGCCGAACCTCGCGCTCGGGTGGCGTCGGGTCCACGACGCGAACCTGCCCGGTGCGCTCTGGATCATCGGCCTGTTCGTGAGCGTCGCCGCGATCGTGTTCGGCTGCTTGCCGCCGAACCCGGCCGGTGCGCAGTACGACCGTCCCGACCGGGCGTAGCGCCGCTCAACGGCAATCGGCCCGCACTGCGCGAATGCGCGGTGCGGGCCGATCTGCGTCGGGCGAGGTGTCAGACCACGCGGAGTCGAGCCAGTGCACCGTCGACGACGAGGTCACGCACGGTGACCGTGGGGTCGGCGATCTGGAAGCGGAGCGCACCGCCCGGCTGGTCGAACCACGGCTGCACGAAGCGGACGATCACCATGAACGGGCGCTCGACCAGGTAGCGGTGGGTCTCCGGCACCCCGGCCACGTGCGGCGGGAGCGACCGGCTCGGCAGCGGGGTGTCGAGGGGGTGCAGCAGGTAGCCGTCCGGACCACCGATGCGGTCGACGGGGACGCCGGCGGGGATCTGGATGGTCAGACCCTGCTCGCCGGCCTGCGATACCTGCTGCGCCAGCTGCGGGTACGTCGACGCCGCACGGTCGCGGAGCCCGTCGAGCTCATGCCGGGCGATGTCGCGCGGGGCCGGGAACGGTCGGTTCAGGAACCGACGGAGCATCTCGACCGCGTCTTCCTCGCCCCGCGCGGTGGCGAGGCGACGGGCCGTGCCGTAGTCGACGACCTCGAGCGCGAACTCGTCGGACGCCTCGGCCGGGACCACGCGGAGCGCGCCCTCGACCGGCGGCTCGTGCAGGGTCTCTCCGGGGAGCTGCACGTACCGGATCGTGTAGCCGAGCTGGTCGAGGATGGGGCGGGTGGCCGCGAACGTCATGGAGCGGAGCCTATCGGTGGAGTCGATGTCGAGTCTTGGACGACCCCGAGTGTCAGGCGCGGCCCCGCATGACGGCCTGCTTGACCTCGGAGATCGCCTTCGTCACCTGGATCCCACGGGGGCACGCGTCGGTGCAGTTGAAGGTCGTGCGGCAGCGCCAGACACCTTCCTTGTCGTTGAGGATGTCGAGGCGGACGTTCGCGGCGTCGTCTCGGGAGTCGAAGATGAACCGGTGCGCGTTCACGATCGCGGCCGGCCCGAAGTACTGCCCGTCGGTCCAGAACACCGGGCAGGACGAGGTGCACGCGGCGCACAGGATGCACTTCGTGGTGTCGTCGAACCGAGCACGGTCGGCCACCGACTGGATGCGCTCCTTGCCCGGGGTGGGGGCGGTCGCGGGCTGCAGGAACGGCTGGACCTCGCGGAAGGACTTGAAGAAGGGCTCCATGTCGACGACGAGGTCCTTCTCGAGCGGCAGGCCCTTGATCGCCTCGACGTAGATCGGCTTCGAGACGTCGAGGTCCTTGATCAGGGTCTTGCACGCCAGACGGTTCCGGCCGTTGATGCGCATCGCATCCGAGCCGCAGACGCCGTGTGCGCAGGACCGACGGAACGTCAGGGAACCGTCCTGGTCCCACTTGATCTTGTGCAGGGCGTCGAGGATGCGGTCGGTCGGCAGCATCATGACGTCGAAGTCCTGCCACCGCGGCTCGTCGTCGACGTCCGGGTCGAAGCGCCGGATGATGAGCGTGACGGAGAAGGACCCGGGAGGCGCCGCGGTGGTGTCGGTCCGGGGTGCGTCGGAGACCAGGGTGTCGGTCATCTCAGTACTTCCTCTCCATCGGCTGGTACCGCGTCACGACGACCGGCTTCCAGTCCAGCGTGATGTGGTCGTCGGCGAGTGACGAGTGCGGGTCGCCCGTCAGGTACGCCATCGTGTGCTGCATGTAGTTCTCGTCGTCGCGCTTCGGGTAGTCGTCGCGCATGTGGCCGCCGCGGCTCTCCTTGCGGTTGCGGGCCGAGTAGACGACCACCTCGGCCAGGTCCAGCAGGAAGCCGAGTTCGACGGCTTCGAGCAGGTCGGTGTTGAATCGCTTGCCCTTGTCCTGCACGGAGACCTGCATGAAACGGTTCCGGAGCGTGTGGATCGTCTCGGTGACCCGGGCGAGCGACTCGTCGGTACGGAACACCTGGGCGTTCTTGTCCATCTCGTCCTGCAGTTCCTTGCGCAGGACGGCGATGCGCTCGGTGCCGGTCGACGCGCGCAGCTGGTCGAGCATGGCTCGGACACCGGCGGCGGGGTCCTCCGGGAGCGGGAGGAACTCGGCGGTCTTGACCCACTCGGCGGCGTTGTTGCCCGAGCGCTTGCCGAAGACGTTGATGTCGAGGAGCGAGTTCGTGCCGAGGCGGTTCGAGCCGTGCACGGACACGCAGGCGCACTCACCGGCCGCGTACAGCCCGGGGACGACGGTGGTGTTGTCGTAGAGCACCTGTGCGTCGGTGTTCGTCGGGATGCCGCCCATCGCGTAGTGCGCGGTCGGCATCACCGGCACCGGCTCGACGACGGGGTCGACGCCGAGGTAGGTGCGGGCGAACTCCGTGATGTCCGGGAGCTTGGTCTCGAGGACCTCGGCGCCGAGGTGTGTGCAGTCGAGCAGGACGTAGTCCTTGTTCGGACCGGCGCCGCGGCCCTCGGCGACCTCCTGCACCATGCACCGGGCGACGATGTCGCGGGGCGCGAGGTCCTTGATGGTGGGGGCGTAGCGCTCCATGAAGCGTTCACCCGAGGCGTTGCGGAGGATCGCGCCCTCGCCACGAGCGCCCTCGGTCAACAGGATGCCGAGGCCCGCGAGCCCGGTCGGGTGGAACTGGAAGAACTCCATGTCCTCGAGCGGCAGACCGGTGCGCCACACGATGCCGACGCCGTCGCCGGTCAGGGTGTGTGCGTTCGAGGTCGTCTTGTACATCTTGCCGAAGCCGCCGGTGGCGAAGATCATCGCCTTGGCGTGGAAGACGTGCAGCTCACCCGTGGCGAGTTCGAACGCGACGACCCCGGCCGGCTGCTTGCGCGTGACGCCGTCCTCGCCCACGACGTCGACCATGATGAGGTCGAGCGCGTAGAACTCGTTGTAGAACTCGACGCCGAGCTTGACGCAGTTCTGGAACAGCGTCTGCAGGATCATGTGGCCCGTGCGGTCGGCCGCGTAGCAGGCCCGGCGGACGGGCGACTTGCCGTGGTCGCGGGTGTGACCGCCGAAGCGACGCTGGTCGATCTTGCCCTCGGGCGTGCGGTTGAACGGCAGGCCCATGTTCTCGAGGTCGATGACTGCGTCGATCGCCTCCTTCGCCAGGATCTCGGCGGCGTCCTGGTCGACCAGGTAGTCACCGCCCTTGATCGTGTCGAAGGTGTGCCACTCCCACGAGTCCTCTTCGACGTTCGCGAGGGCCGCGGCCATCCCGCCCTGCGCCGCACCGGTGTGCGAGCGGGTCGGGTAGAGCTTCGAGATGACGGCCGTCTTCGCCTTCGGGCCGGCCTCGATCGCGGCACGCATGCCCGCGCCTCCTGCGCCGATGATGACGATGTCGAACTGGTGGTGGTGCACGGTGGTCTCGGTCACAGGGGTCTTTCCGTAGACGGTGGGAAGGCGGTCGGCAGCGGGGATGGTGCTACTGCGCCGGGCAGAAGGAGGGCAGGTCCGCGGCGGCGGCGCCGGCGGGGCACGGGTCGAACGTCCAGCAGACGAGCAGGCCGAGGACGATCAGTACCACGCACGCGATGAGGATCGCGGCGAGGAGCGTCTTCCGGATGCCCGGCTTCGACACGTAGTCGTTGACGATCGTGCGCATGCCGTTCGAGCCGTGGATGAGCGCCAGGACGAGCATGAGGGAGTCCCACACCTGCCAGAACGGGTTGGCCCACTTGCCGGCGACGAAGGCGAAGTCGATCTGCTTGACGCCCTCGCCCGCCACCATGTTGACGAAGAGGTGGCCGAAGATCAGCACGACGAGCAGGACGCCCGAGCCGCGCATGTAGATCCAGCCCCACTTCTCCCAGTTGGTGGAGCGGCGGGCGGCCGAGGCGGAACGGGGAGGTTCGACGATCTGCGTGGTCATCAGGTGCCCCTCTAGTTGAAGTCCGCGAAGAGGTTCATGAGCTGGCGGGGCAGGAAGCCCGCGATCGCGATCGCCCACAGGACGATGACGATCCAGAACATGGCCCGCTGGTACTTCGGCCCCTTGGACCAGAAGTCGACGAGGATGATCCGGAGCCCGTTGAACGCGTGGAACACGATGGCCATCACCAGGGCGATCTCGCCGAGGTTCATGATCGGCGTCTTGTACGTGCCGATGACCGCGTTGTACGCCTCGGGGGAGAGCCGCACAAGCGCCGTGTCGAGGATGTGCACGAGCAGGAAGAAGTAGATCGCGACACCGGTGATCCGGTGCAGGACCCACGACCACATGCCGGTCGATCCGCGGTACAGCGTGCCCTCGAGCTTCCGAGAGGCGCGAGGCGCCTCGATCGTGACGTCGGGGACGGCGGTCGCCGTACCGCCGCCGGTGGGCTCAGCCATGAGCTCGTCCTTCCGTAGGACGGGCTCGCCCGATCGGCGAGCCCTTGCCGTTCGCGTTCGTGTGGAACACGACCCATCCTATGCTCGGGCGCTGACCTTCTCGTCCCGACCGGCCCGCAGGCCCCGACCGACGGGCGGCGCGCCGATGGTGCGAGCCGTGTCGTGGTGCCCGAGGAGCTGGTCGCCGACGGCCTCCCACGTGGTGCCCTCGACCCGGAGACGGCCCGCGGAACCCATCCGATCCGCGAGTGCGCGGTCGTGGTGCAGCCGCAGGACCGCCTGCCGCAGTGCCTGCGGTGCGTCGGGATCGTAGAGCTCGCCGTCGAGTCCGGGGGCGACGAGGTCGAGCGGACCACCCGACGCCGGCGCGATCACGGGCAGCCCCGAGGCGTGCGCTTCCTGGAGGGTCTGCCCGAAGGTCTCGGCCGGACCCGTGTGCACGAAGAGGTCGAGCGAGGCGTACGCGTCGGCGAGGGCGTCGCCGCGCAACGGTCCGGTGAAGGTGACGTCGAGGTGCCGCAGTCGTCGCTCGAGCAGCGTCCGGGACGGCCCACCGCCGGCCACGACGACGCGGATGCCGGGGATCCCGCCGAGCTCGGCGAGCCGTTCGACCTCCTTCTCCGGGGCCAGCCGCCCGACGTAGCCGACGATCGTCTCGCCGTCCGGCGCGATACGGCGTCGGAGCGCCCGGACGTGGGCGGACTCCCGCCGGGCCGGGTGGAAGAGCTCGGTGTCGACGCCGCGACCCCAGCGGGCGACGCGGGGCACGCCGTCCTCGGCGAGCATCGCGGCGGTCGCGCTCGACGGCGCGAGCGTCAGCGAGGCGCCGGCGTGGATGCGTCCGAGGATCCTCCGCACCAACGGGACGGTCGCGGTCAAGCCGTTGCGGCGGGCGAACCCGGCCACGTCGGTCTGGAAGACGGCGACGGAGGGGATGCCGAGCCTCCCGGCCGCCGTGATCGCGCGCCCGCCCAGCAGGAACGGACTCGCGGCGTGGAGCACGTCGGCGCCGGAGGCGGCGAGGATCGTGTCGAGCACCGGGTGGGGGAGTGCGACCGGGAACTGCCGGTACGCGACGGCGGGGACCCGGTGGACGTCGAAGGAGCGGTAGCGCTCGACGCTGGTGCGCGAGCGGAACTGTGCGAGTCCCGGGGTGTCCGGTGCGATCACGACCGCGCGGTGGCCACGGCGCTCCAGGTGGTCGAGGACCGCGAGGACGCTGGTGGTCACGCCGTTGAGGGTGGGCAGGAAGCTCTCGGTCACGACGGCGACGGTCCGGGGGGACGTGCCGCGCTCCACGCTGCGTGCGCTCATGGTGCTGCCCATGCTCCGGGCGCCACGTGACCCCGCGGGGCCGACGACGTGAACGGGGCGGAGGCGACGGGTGAACAACGCGACGCCGTCGCCGCGCGCACGCTCGACACTGCCCTGCGGGAGCCCGCATGCGGGAATCGTGCGGGGACCACCCAGGATCCACGCCGTGGGACCGGTACGGTGAGCGCGTGGCTGACGCTCTCGAAGACTTCTACGCGATCATCCCCGCAGGGGGCATCGGATCGCGCCTGTGGCCGCTTTCGCGTGCGGACGCACCCAAGTTCCTGCACGACCTGACGGGCTCCGGTGCCTCGCTGCTCCGGCAGACCTGGGACCGGCTCGCCCCGCTGGCGGGCGAGCAGCGGATCATGGTCGTGACCGGACGGGCGCACCGCGTCGCCGTCGAGTCGCAGCTGCCCGGGGTCGAGGACCACAACGTGGTGCTCGAGAGCGAGCCGAAGGACTCCACGGCGGCCATCGGCCTCGCCGCGGCGATCCTCGTCCGCCGCGAACCCGACGTCGTCATCGGGTCCTTCGCCGCCGACCACGTGATCGGTGACGCCCGCGGTTTCCGCCGTTCCGTGCGCGAGGCCGTCGCGGTGGCCCGCGCCGGCTACATCACGACCATCGGCATCACGCCGACCGAGCCCGCCATCGGCTTCGGCTACATCCACGCGCACGGCGACACCCTTGACATCGACGGTGCACCGACCGCGCACGCCGTCCGGTCGTTCGTCGAGAAGCCCGACCTGGACACCGCACGCTCCTACGTCGAACAGGGCACGTACCTGTGGAACGCGGGCATGTTCATCGCCCGCGCCGACGTGCTGCTCGAGGAGATCGGCCGGAACAACCCGACGCTGCTCGCCGGCATCAACGAACTCGCGGACGCCTGGGACACCTCGGCCCGCGGCGCGGTCGTCGACGCGGTGTGGCCCACGCTCGAGAAGATCGCGATCGACTACACCGTCGCCGAGCCCGCTGCCGCTGCCGGACGCATGGCCGTCGTCCCCGGCGACTTCGACTGGGACGACGTCGGCGACTTCGCCTCGCTCGCCAAGCTGCAGTCCGGTGGCCGCCCGAACAACCTCGCCGTGCTCGGTGACGGCGCCCGGATCCTCGCCGACTCGTCGAGCGGCATCGTGATCTCGCACAGCCAGCGGCTCATCTCGCTCATCGGGGTCGAGGACATCGTCGTCGTGGACACCCCCGACGCGCTGCTCGTCACGACCAGTGCGAACGCCCAGCGGGTCAAGGGCGTGGTGGACGCGCTCAAGATCAGCGGCCGCGGCGACGTCCTGTAGCGCTCCACCGACAAACCCCTCGAACTGGGGGTCTGCGGGTGACCTCGCGTTACGGGCGCGTTTCGGCGCGGTCGCGATCCCGTAACCGATCCACCGGACCGGGGCAACGGGTCCTGTACCGGCCGGGCGGTCGTGTACTGTCGCCACGATCGCCCGGAACGCACGTGGTCCGGGCACGCTCCCCGGAGGAACCCACCCGTGACATCTCGTACCCGACGCGTCGTCCTCAGCGGCTTCGCGCTCCTCGGCACCGCCGCCGTCCTCGCCGGTTGTGCCTCGGCGCCGTCCGACACGACGACCGCCAAGAAGACCGACTTCCGCCCCTGCATGGTCTCCGACGCCGGTGGCTTCGACGACAAGTCGTTCAACCAGCTCGGCTACGAGGGCATGAAGGACGCCGCCAAGGAACTCGGTGCCACCTACAAGGAGGCCGAGTCGAAGGACGCCACCGTCTACGACTCGAACATCGAGCAGCTCATCGGCCAGAACTGCAACCTCGTCGTGACCGTCGGCTTCAACCTCGCCGACGCCACGAAGAAGCAGGCCGCCGCGAACCCCGACACCGACTTCGCCATCATCGACGACAGCTCGATCGACGCGGAGAACGTCAAGCCGATCACGTTCGACACCTCGCAGGCCGCGTTCCTCGCCGGCTACGCCGCGGCGTCGTACTCGAAGACCGGCGTCGTCGGCACCTTCGGTGGCATGCAGATCCCGACCGTCACCATCTTCATGGACGGCTTCGCGGACGGCGTGAAGTACTACAACGAGCAGAAGGACAAGGACGTCAAGGTCGTCGGCTGGAACGTCGACACCGGCAAGGGTTCCTTCACCGGTGGCTTCGAGGCCGGCACGCAGGCCAAGTCGGTCGCGCAGACGCTCCTCGACCAGGACGCCGACGTGATCCTGCCCGTCGGTGGCCCGATCTACCAGTCGGCTGCCGAGGCCATCAAGGACGCCGACAACGGCTCCGTCCTGATCGGTGCGGACAGCGACCTCTACGAGGCCGACCCGCGCTACAAGGACATCGCCTTCACCTCGGTCGAGAAGGGCATGCGCCCGGCCGTGAAGGACGTCGTCGAGCAGGCGGCGGACGACAAGTTCTCCAAGACCCCGTACGTGGGGACGCTGAAGAACGAGGGCGTCGGCATCGCGCCGTTCCACGACTTCGAGTCGAAGGTCGACAAGAGCCTGCAGGGCGAGCTCGACGACGTGAAGGCCGGCATCATCGACGGCTCGATCAAGGTCAAGACCCAGTCCTGACCCGACGGACGCGGGCGAGGGGCTTCCCTCGCCCGCGTTCTCGTGCGCCCGAGTGGTGCACGCGAGACCGTGCGCCCGCGTGGCGCACTCGAGACAGAAATAGACTCCCGAACATGAAGCTCGAACTCCGCGGCATCACCAAGCGGTTCGGCGCCCTGGTCGCCAACGACCACATCTCGCTCACCGTCGAGCCGGGTGAGGTCCACTGCCTCCTGGGTGAGAACGGCGCCGGCAAGTCCACCCTGATGAACGTGCTCTACGGCCTGTACGACGCCGACGAGGGCGAGATCCTGCTCGACGACGTGGTCCAGGACTTCGACGGCCCGGGCGACGCCATGCGCGCCGGGATCGGCATGGTGCACCAGCACTTCATGCTCGTGCCCGTGTTCACCGTCGCCGAGAACGTCATGCTCGGGCAGGAGCAGACCACCTTCGGCGGCCGACTCGACCTGGCCGGTGCCCGCAAGCGCGTCAAGGAGATCTCGGACCGGTTCGGGTTCGACGTCGACCCCGACGCCAAGATCGAGGACCTGCCCGTCGGCGTGCAGCAGCGCGTCGAGATCATCAAGGCACTGTCCCGTGACGCCTCCGTGCTGGTGTTCGACGAGCCGACGGCCGTGCTCACCCCGCAGGAGACCGACGAGCTGATGGGCATCATGCGCCAGCTCCGCGAGGCCGGCACCGCGATCGTCTTCATCACCCACAAGCTCCGCGAGGTCCGCGAGGTCGCCGACCGCATCACGGTGATCCGGCTCGGCAAGGTCGTCGGTGAGGCATCGCCCACCGCGACGAACAACGAGCTCGCCGCCCTGATGGTCGGCCGCGCCGTCTCGCTCGTCGTCGACAAGACGCCGTCGACCGGTGGCGAGGACGCCCTCGTCGTCGAGGGCCTCACCGTCACCGACCCGTCGGGCATCGTGCTCGTCGACGACGTGTCGTTCTCGGTCCGTCGCGGCGAGGTGTTGGCGATCGCCGGGGTGCAGGGCAACGGCCAGACCGAGCTCACCGAGGCGATCCTCGGCCTCGAGCCCGTCCACGCCGGCCGCATCACGCTGGACGGCAAGGAGCTGACCGGCCGCAGCGTCAAGCAGGTGCTCGACGCCGGCGTCGGCTTCGTCCCCGAGGACCGCAAGGAGGACGGCCTGGTCGGCGAGTTCACCATCGCGGAGAACCTCATGCTCGACCGGTCCGACCACGACGCGTTCGTCCGTGCCGGCACCATCCGCGCCGCCGAGCGCGACGCCTTCGCCGACGAGAAGATCGCCGAGTTCGACATCCGCACGCCGGGCCGCGCGACCGCTGCCGGCCGGCTGTCCGGTGGCAACCAGCAGAAGATCGTCCTCGCCCGCGAGCTCAGCCGCGAACTCCGGCTCTTCGTCGCCGCGCAGCCCACGCGCGGTATCGACGTCGGGTCGATCGAGTTCGTGCACAAGCGCATCGTCGCCACCCGCGACACCGGTGTGCCCGTCATCGTCGTCTCCACCGAGCTCGACGAGGTCGTGGCACTGGCCGACCGCATCGCCGTCATGTACCGCGGCGGCATCGTCGGGATCGTGCCGGCGACCACCCCGCGGGACGTCCTCGGCCTCATGATGGCCGGCGAGATCCCAGAAGGAACGGAGCTGGCCGCATGACCGGTTCGGCCGGCGAGATCCAAGCCACATCCACGACCGGAACGGAGCTGGCAGCGTGACCGCGCAGGACCCAGACAACACGCAGCCCACCGCCGGCGCCGAGGCCGATGCCCCGCTCACCGACGACCGCCTGCAGGAGGCGCCGGAGACCCCGCACCTGATGACGGACTCGGCCGAGGACACCGAACGCCGCAACGGCGCCCCCGGCACCGACCGCTGGCACGCCGCCCTGCAGAGCATCCTGAACGGGTCCGTGCTCGTCACGGTCCTCGCCGTCGTCCTCGCGCTGGTGGCCTGCGGCATCCTCATCGCGCTGACGGACGAGAACGTCCGCGCCACCGCGGGCTACTTCTTCGCCCGCCCGGCCGACATGCTCCAGGCCATCGGCACCGCGGTCGGCGGCGCCTACGCCTCGCTGTTCCAGGGTTCGGTGTTCAACTTCGGCGCCGACAGCTTCCAGCAGGCCATCGGGCCGCTCACCCGCTCGATCGACTACGCGGTGCCGCTCGTCGTCGCCGGGCTCGGGATCGCGCTGTCGTTCCGCGCCGGGCTGTTCAACATCGGCGGCCAGGGTCAGATCCTGATGGGTGCCGCGGCGGCCGGGTGGGTCGGCTTCTCGTTCGACATGCCCGCCGCGATCCACATCCCCCTCACCATCGTCGCCGGCATCGTCGGCGGTGCGGTCTGGGGCGGGATCGTCGGTGTCCTCAAGGCCCGCACGGGCGCGAACGAGGTGGTCGTCACGATCATGCTCAACTACGTCGCGCTCTACCTGGTCAGCTACCTGCTCCGCACCCCGGGCCTGCTGCAGGCCCCGGGCAGCAGCAACCCGATCTCGCCCGCCACGAAGGACAGCGCCCTGCTGCCGCAGCTCTTCGGTGTGCGGTACGGGGTGGACGCCGGGTTCATCGTCGCGATCCTCGCGGTCGTCGTGGTCTGGTGGCTCGTCAACAAGTCCTCGCTCGGCTTCCGGTTCCGCACCATCGGTGAGAACCCCCGGGCCGCCCGCGTCGCCGGCATGAGCGTTCCGGCGCTGACGATCTGGGTGATGGTCATCTCCGGTGCCCTGGTCGGCATCGCCGGTGCCTACCAGGTGCAGGGCGCCGTCACGACGGGCTTCACCTCGGGCATCGACGCCGGCATCGGCTTCGACGCGATCACCGTCGCGCTGCTCGGCCGCTCGAAGCCGTGGGGCGTGTTCTGGGCCGCGATCCTGTTCGGTGTGCTGAAGAACGGTGGCTACGCGATGCAGGCCGCCAACGGCATCCCGATCGACATCGTCGGCGTCATCCAGGCCCTCATCGTCCTGTTCATCGCGGCGCCGCCGCTCGTCCGCGCGATCTTCCGGATCCCGCAGCCGGGAGCCCGCCAGCGCACGAAGACGAGCAAGAACAGCAAGAAGGCGGTCGCCGCGTGAGCACCCTCAGCCCCACCGCGGCGCCCGCGTCGCCCCTGTCCGACCGTCCGGTCGAGACGACCCGCAGCTGGAAGCTCCCGATCGGGTACGGCGTGTTCACGCTGCTCGCGGTCGTGTTCTTCGTCCTGCTCAGCCGCACCGGCACGACGACCTTCCGGCTCGCGAACGCCGGCGACTTCATCGCCCTGCCGAACGTGCCGCTGTCCGCGGCACCGACCGGCTACGTGGTCGTCGTGCTCCTGGCGATCGCCACGGTCTACGCCGTCGTCGAGGTCCGCGCGTACCGGCACGTCCCGCTCTGGGTCACGTCGGTCTTCGCGATCGTCTTCGTCGTCGGGTTCCTGACGTGGGCGGCTGCCGGCGCCACGATCCCGCTGCCCGGCCTGCTGGTCGGTGCGCTCGGCCTGAGCGTCCCGCTCGTGTTCGGTGCCCTCGGCGGCGTCATCTCCGAGCGGGTCGGCGTGGTCAACATCGCCATCGAGGGCCAGTTCCTCGCCGGTGCGTTCACCTCGGCGCTCATCGCGTCGATCACCGGCTCCGCGTGGGTCGGACTCGTCGGCGCGCTCGTCGCCGGTGTGCTCGTGTCGTTCATCCTCGCCGCGTTCAGCATCAAGTACCTCGTCGACCAGGTGATCGTCGGTGTCGTCATCAACGCCCTCATCTCCGGGCTGACCGGGTTCCTGTACTCGCAGGTGCTGTCGCCGAACGAGACCACGCTGAACATCGGCATCCGGTTCCCGAAGTTCGAGATCCCGCTGCTCCACCAGATCCCGGTCATCGGCCCGGTGTTCTTCGAGCAGAGCGTCATCGTCTACCTGGCCTACGTCGCCGTCGCGGTGGTCACCTTCGGCCTGTTCAAGACCCGCTGGGGCCTGCGCCTCCGCGCGGTCGGCGAGCACCCGCAGGCGGCCGACACGGTGGGCATCAACGTCACGAGCACCCGGTTCTGGAACGTGTCGCTCGCCGGCGCGATCGCGGGCCTCGGTGGCGCGTACTTCACGCTCGACGCGGTCGGGCCGTTCACGAAGGACATGACCGCGGGCGCCGGCTACATCGCCCTGGCCGCCGTCATCTTCGGTCGCTGGGACCCGATCAAGGCCACGCTCGCCGCCCTGCTGTTCGGCTTCGCGTCGAACCTGCAGAACACGCTCGGGGCGATCGACTCGCCCGTGCCGAGCGAGTTCCTGCTCATGCTGCCGTACGTGGTGACGATCTTCGCCGTGGCCGGCCTGGTCGGCCAGTCACGCGGCCCCGCCGCGTCCGGCAAGCCCTACATCAAGAGCTGACGGCCTGGAGGCACGGCACATGACCGACACGCACGAACCAGGTGACCAGGCGGTCACCGCCACCGCCCCTGCGGACGCAGCCACGGGCCTCCCGGTCGACGACGTGGACTGGACCGCCCTGCGGACGGCAGCGACCGCCGCGATGCGGCGCGCCTACGCGCCGTACTCGTCGTTCCCGGTGGGCGCCGCGGCGCTCACCGACGACGGACGGATCGTCTCCGGCTGCAACGTCGAGAACGCGTCGTACGGGGTGACGCTCTGCGCAGAGTGCTCGCTCGTGTCGCAGCTGCACATGACCGGTGGCGGCAAGCTCGTCGCGTTCACGTGCGTCGACGGCGACGGCGCCACCCTGATGCCGTGCGGCCGCTGCCGCCAGCTGCTGTTCGAGCACTCGACCGAGGGCATGCTCCTCGAGACGGTCTCGGGCATCCGCACCATCGACGAGGTCCTGCCCGACGCGTTCGGGCCGCGCACCCTCGCCACCTACCAGCAGGAGCACTGATCACATGGCCGTCGAGCCGTTCGACACCGTCGACCTCATCCGCACGAAGCGATCCGGTGGCGCTCTGAGCACCGCCGAGGTGGACTGGCTCGTGGACGCCTACACGCGCGGCTACGTCGAGGACCCGCAGATGGCGGCGATGGCGATGGCCATCTTCCTGAACGGGATGGAGCGGCGCGAGATCAAGGACCTCACGCTCGCGATGATCGCGTCGGGGGAGCGGATGTCGTTCGGCTCGCTCGGCAAGACGACCGTCGACAAGCACTCCACCGGCGGCGTCGGCGACAAGATCACGCTGCCGCTCGCGCCGCTGGTGGCGTCGTTCGGCGTCGCGGTGCCGCAGCTGTCCGGTCGTGGCCTGGGGCACACCGGCGGGACGCTCGACAAGCTCGAGTCGATCCCCGGGTGGCAGGCCGCGCTGTCGAACGACCGGATGATGGAGATCCTGTCCGACGTCGGCGCGGTCATCTGCGCCGCTGGCTCGGGCCTGGCACCCGCCGACAAGAAGCTCTACGCGCTCCGCGACACCACCGGCACCGTCGAGTGCATCCCGCTCATCGCGTCGAGCATCATGTCGAAGAAGATCGCCGAGGGCACCGGTGCGCTCGTGCTCGACGTGAAGTTCGGGTCCGGGGCGTTCATGCCCACGTACGAGGCATCGCGCGAGCTCGCGCAGACGATGGTGGACCTCGGCAACGACGCCGGGGTGAAGACCTCGGCGCTGCTGACCGACATGGAGGTCCCGCTCGGTCTGACCATCGGCAACGCGCTCGAGGTGCGGGAGTCGGTCGAGGTCCTGGCTGGCGGTGGTCCGGCCGACGTCGTGGAGCTGACGGTCGCGCTCGCGACCGAGATGCTCACGCTCGCCGGGCTGCCGGACGCCGACCCGGCCGCGGCGCTGGCCGACGGCCGCGCGATGGACACCTGGCGCCGGATGATCCAGGCGCAGGGCGGGGACCCCTCCGCCGCGTTGCCGGTCGCCCGGGAGCAGCACGTCGTGACCGCGCCGTCGTCCGGTGTGCTCGCGCAGCAGGACGCCCTGCCGTTCGGTGTCTCGGCCTGGCGCCTCGGTGCCGGCCGCGCCCGAGCACAGGACCCGGTGCAGGCGGGTGCGGGCATCGAGCTGCACGTCAAGCCCGGTGACACCGTGACCGAGGGACAGCCGCTCTGGACGCTGCACACCGACGACGCGTCACGGATCCCGCGGGCGCTCGAGTCGCTCGAGGGTGCGTGGTCGATCGGCTCGTCCGACGCTGCGGTCGCTGCCCGCGGGCCGATCGTGCGGGAGCGCATCGGGTCCTGAACCCGGCCACCTGACGAACCGTCGGGCTCCCTGCACTGCTGTGGGGAGCCTCCAGTCTGTTCCGGTGAGTGTTGTGCACAGGTGCCTGCGCGCGGTCGGTGACCACCGATAGCCTGGTCGCATGAGCGCCGATGCCCCGACCTACCGCCTGCCCGACGCCGGAGCGGTCATCAACGACCTGCCGAAGGTCTCGCTGCACGACCACCTCGACGGCGGTCTGCGCCCCACGACGATCGTCGAGCTCGCCGGTGCCGCGGGCGTCACGCTGCCGACCACCGACCCGTCCGAGCTCGGGCAGTGGTTCGCCGACCAGTCGAACTCGGGCTCGCTCGTCGAGTACCTGAAGACGTTCGACGTCACCATCTCGGTCATGCAGACGGCTCCGCAGCTGCACCGCGTCGCGAAGGAGTTCGTCGAGGACCTGGTCGCCGACGGCGTCGTCTACGGCGAGGTCCGGTGGGCCCCGGAACAGCACCTGCAGGGCGGGCTGACGCTCGACGAGACGGTCGAGGCCGTGCAGGCCGGCATCGAGGAAGCGGTCGACGCCGCCGGTGGCCGCATCCGAGTCGGCCAGCTCGTCACCGCGATGCGGCACGCCGACCGCTCGCTCGAGATCGCCGAACTCGCCGTGCGGCACCGCGACGCCGGTGTCGTCGGCTTCGACATCGCCGGTGCCGAGGCCGGGTTCCCCGCTTCGAACCACCGCGCCGCGTTCGACCACCTCGCGTCCGAGCTCTTCCCCGTCACCGTGCACGCGGGCGAGGCCGACGGGCTCGCCTCCATCCGGTCCGCGCTCGTCGACGGCCGCGCGCTGCGCCTCGGGCACGGTGTCCGGATCTTCGAGGACGTCACGCTCTCCGACGCCGGTGACGGCTCGACGCTGGCCTCCCTCGGCGAGGTCGCATCGTGGGTCCGCGACCGCGAGATCCCACTCGAGGTGTCGCCGTCCTCCAACCTGCAGACGGGTGCGATCGCCGCCTGGGGCGACGATCTCGCCGACCACCCCTTCGACGTGCTCTACCAGCTCGGGTTCCGGGTCACGGTGAACACCGACAACCGCCTGATGAGCGGGACGTCGCTGTCGAAGGAGCTGGCACTGCTCGCGGGCACGTTCGGCTACGACCTCGACGACCTGGCAGCGTTCCAGATCAACGCCGCACTGGGCTCGTTCCTGCCGCTCGAGGACCGCGAGGAGATCATCGCCACCATCACCTCCGGGTACTCGGAGGCCTGACGCATGGGACTGCCGCCGCTGCCGGACGCCGCCGTGCTCCTCGGGGCCACCGCGCCCACCTGGCGTGACGCGATGCGCCTGGCCGGCGGCGCGCTCGTCGCGTCCGGAGCCGCGACCGACGAGTACACCGACGCCATGGTCGGCATGGTCGAGGAACACGGGCCGTACATCGTGATCTCCCCAGGACTGGCCTTCGCCCACGCCCGGCCGGGTGGCGCGGTCCTGCGCGACGGGCTCGCCGTCGTGACCCTGGCGTCGCCGGTGGCGTTCGGCCACCCGCACAACGACCCCGTCCGCGTCGTCCTGGGGCTCGCGGTCGCCGGGGTGGGGACGCACCTCGAGTCCATCGGCGAGATCGCGAACCTGTTCAACGACCAGGCCGTCACGGGGCGGATCGCCGACGCGACGACGGCGGACGAGGTCCGCACGATCATGGGGGTGTCCGCGTGAAGATCGTGACCATCTGCGGTGCCGGCATCGGGTCGAGCGGCATCCTCAAGGTGAACGCCGAGAAGGCGCTGTCCGCACTCGGCCTGCGGGCGTCGGTCGTCGCGGCCGACGTGGCCTCGGTGCGGGACGTGTCCGACGACGCCAACGTGATCCTCACCAGCCAGGAGTTCGTCGAGGCGATCGGTGACACCTACGCCGAGGTCATCGTCATCCGGAACCACTTCGACCAGGGCGAGATCACGGCGGCGGTGGACCGGGCGCTCGGCGAGCACTGAGCCGGGTGCGGCCACGGCCGCTGCGTGGGCATCGGCCCTTTAGAGTTGGGGCATGAGCACCGAGAACCCGCTGAACGACCCCGCTGCCGACCCGTTCGAGGTGGCGCGCGACGCCGCTGCCGTCATCGCCGCGAAGTCCGGCATCGAGCGGCACGACATCGCCCTGACCCTCGGCTCGGGCTGGGGCAAGGCCGCCGACATCATCGGTGAGACCGTGTCCGAGATCCCGGCGGACCAGGTCCCCGGCTTCAGCGCCTCGGCCGTGCCCGGACACTCCGGCACGATCCGGTCGATCCGCCTCGCCGACGGCCGCCACGCGCTGGTCATCGGGGCCCGCACGCACTACTACGAGGGCCACGGCGTCCGCCGGGTCGTGCACAGCGTCCGCACCGCTGCGGCGACGGGTGCTTCGATCATGGTGCTGACGAACGGTGCCGGTGGCATCAAGGAGCACTGGACGCCCGGCACCCCCGTGCTCATCAGCGACCACATCAACCTGACCGCCGACAGCCCGCTCGAGGGTGCGACGTTCATCGACCTGACCGACCTGTACTCGGCCCGTCTGCGTGACGTCGCGCGGTCGGTCGACCCGTCCCTGGACGAGGGCGTCTACACGCAGTTCCGCGGGCCGCACTACGAGACCCCGGCCGAGGTGCAGATGGCGAAGACCATCGGCGGGCACATCGTCGGCATGTCCACCGCGCTCGAGGCCATCGCCGCCCGGCAGGCCGGCATGGAGGTCCTCGGGTTCTCGCTCATCACGAACCTGGCGGCCGGCATCCAGAAGACGCCGCTGTCGCACACCGAGGTGCTCGAGGCCGGCAAGCAGGCCGAACCGGTGATCGCGGACCTCCTCGCCCGTGTGGTGACGGCGCTCGGGCAGACGGCCTCGTGAAGATCGATCTCGACCACGTGCTCGGGACCGCACGGTCCTGGCTCGCGCAGGACCCCGATCCGGAGACCCGCGACGAGCTCGCAGCCGCGATCGACGCCGCCGCCGACGGTTCCGGTCCGGCCGTGCAGGCCCTCGCCGCACGGTTCGGGGGACGGCTGCAGTTCGGCACCGCCGGACTCCGCGCCGAGCTCGGCTACGGTCCCCTCCGCATGAACCGGGTCGTCGTGACCCAGGCGGCCGCAGGGCTCGCACGCTTCCTGATCGACACCGGCCGGTCGCGTAGTGTCGTCATCGGCTACGACGGCCGCGTGAACTCCGACGTCTTCGCCCGCGACTCGGCCGAGGTGATGCGCGGTCTCGGGCTCGAGGTCACGCTGCTGCCGAGTGCCCTCCCCACACCGGTGCTCGCGTTCGCCGTCCGGCACCTCGACGTCGGCGCCGGGGTGATGGTCACCGCGAGCCACAACCCGCCCCGCGACAACGGCTACAAGGTCTACCTCGGGCAGGACGACGACGGGTCGCAGATCGTGCCGCCCGTCGACGGCGAGATCGCGGACGCCATCGACGCCGTCGCCGCAGGGTCGATCACGGACCTGCTCCGGGGCACCGACTACACCGTCGCCTCGTCCGCGTTGCTCGACGCCTACGTGGCCGCCACGGCCGCGACCGTCGCCCCGCCGGCACTCGGACCCGAAGCGCAGCCGAAGGTCGTCTACACGGCGATGCACGGTGTCGGGTGGGAGACCGCCCGTGCGGTGTTCGCCGCGGCCGGGTTCGCGTCGCCGACGGTGGTGCCGGAGCAGATCGACCCGGACGGCGCGTTCCCGACCGTGTCGTTCCCGAACCCCGAAGAGCCCGGCGCGATGGACCTGGCGATCGCCCGCGGTGTCGCCGTAGGCGCCGACCTCGTCATCGCGAACGACCCCGACGCCGACCGGCTCGCGCTCGCGATCCCGCACGGGTCCGGCTCCTTCCGGAGGCTCTCGGGCAACGAGGTCGGCTGGTTGCTCGGGTGGCGGGCTGCCGCTCGGGCGTCCGAGGCGGGGACGACCGGCACGCTCGCTGCGTCGATCGTCTCGTCGCCGGCGCTGGCCCGTGTCGCCGCCCGCCACGGCCTGGAGTACCGGGACACCCTGACCGGCTTCAAGTGGGTCTCGCGGGTCCCCGGGCTGCTCTTCGGGTACGAGGAAGCGCTCGGCTACCTCGTGGACCCCGAGGTCGTGCGCGACAAGGACGGCATCTCCGCGGCGCTGTCGCTACTGTCGCTGGCGTCGGACCTCGCCGCTGCCGGCTCGTCGATCGCCGGGCAGCTCGACGCCTTCGCCGCCGAGTTCGGGGCGTTCGCGTCGGGGCAGGTCGCGACCCGTGTGGACGACCTGTCGCGCATCGGGGAGATCATGGCGTCGCTCCGATCCACGCCGCCGACGTCGCTCGGCGGGCTGGAGGTCCTCACCGTGACGGACTACGTCGACGGGGTGGAGGGCTTCCCGCCGTCGGACATCCTGCGTTACGACCTGACCGGCGACGCACGGGTGATCGTCCGGCCGAGCGGGACCGAGCCCAAGGTCAAGGTCTACATCGACACGGTCGCGGAGACCCCCGCCGAGGCGCAGCGCCTCGTCGACGCCCTGGCGAGCTCGGTCCGCCCCTTGGTCTCCTAGCCCCGGGGCCGGTTCCGCTCGTTCGTGCGCTGCTCCATGGCCTGTCCACAGATTGCGCAGACCTCGCTCCCGATGGGCCGTGCGTCGCGATCATCGGAGCGTGGAACACGAACTCATCTCGACCGTCGGCCTCGCGCAGGACCCCGGTCGTGCATCGGCGATCCGTCGCGCGGCGGATGCCGGCTCCCTCGTCCGGGTGCACCGTGGCACGTACGTCGGGTCGGGCGAGTGGGCGTCCATGACGGGACGCGAACGACATCGCACGCTCGTGCGGAGTGTGGTCGACGGCGGGAGGGGCTCCGTCGTGGTGTCCCACCGGTCCGCGGTCGCCATGCTCGGACTTCCGTGGATCGGGGCGTTCGGCGGACGTGTCACGGTGACCGACCCGTCCCGCGACCGTGGACAGGTCAAACAGAGCATCCAGCGCATCGGCAGCGCCGGCCGGCGACCGTCCTCCGTCGAGGTCGACGGTGTGCCCGTCACGACGTTGACCGAGACCGCGGTCGACGTCGCCCTTCGCGAACACCCGTGGCGTGCCATCGTCGTGCTCGACGCAGTCTTGCGGCGCGGCGTCGAGCGGGCGACGATCCTCGAAGCGCTCGGCAGTCGCCGTGCTCGCGGGCATCGGCGCGCGCGGGAACTGGTCGAGCACGCGGATCCGCTCGCCGAGTCACCGGGGGAGAGCATCACACGGTGGGGTGCGCACGTGCTCGGCGCTCCGGACCCGGTCCTGCAGCAGGAGTTCCGGCACGACGGCCTGCTCCGCGACCGGGTGGACCTGTGGTTCGCGGAAGCCGGAGTGATCGTCGAGTTCGACGGCCGGGTGAAGTACGACGACCCGCGGCGAGGGCGGACAGCGGCGGACGCCCTGGTCGACGAGAAGCGCCGGGAGGACCGTCTCCGCCGTCGTCGTGAGGTCAACGGCTTCGCACGGGTGATGTGGTCGGATGCGATGCCCGCGGGGCAGCTCCCGCGGATCCTGCACGATGCCGGGGTGCCGCTTGGTCCGAACTGGGGCACGGCTTGGCGTCATGCTGCGATCCGCGCCCTCTGACGGTCATCGCGCCCCGAAGAGTCGGGGCGCGATGACCACAGCGGGGCGCAACCCGACGACCGCGGAGCGGAGCGGCGACCGCGCGCGAACGCGCCCCGGGCTACGCCAGCTCGAGCAGCACGTGGCCGGACGAGACCGTCTGACCGACCGGGGCGTTCAAGCCGGTGACGACGCCGTCCTTGTGGGCCTGCACGGGCTGCTCCATCTTCATGGCCTCGAGCACGACGAGCAGGTCGCCCTTCACCACGGTGTCACCCTCGGCGACCGCGAGCTTCACCACGGTGGCCTGCATCGGCGACGCGACGGACCCACCGGACTTCGCGATGCCGCCCTTGACCGCCGACGAGCGACGCTTCGGGGGAGCGGTGGGGCCGGCCGGACGACGACCGGCAACACCGGCAGCGGCACCGACGATCGACGGCATGGTGACCTCGATGCGCTTGCCCTGCACCTCGACGACGACCGAGTCGCGCGAAGCCGGTGCCGGGAGCTCTTCGGGAGAGCCGCTCCATGCTGGGATCTCGTTGACGAAGTCGGTCTCGATCCACTGCGTGTACACGGAGAACGGCGAGGAGTCGTCCGTGGCGAACGCCGGGTCCGACACGACCGCACGGTGGAAGGGGAGCACGGTCGGCAGGCCGGTCACCTCGAACTCGGCGAGTGCTCGCCGGGAACGCTCGAGCGCCTCGGCACGGGTGGCGCCGGTGACGACGAGCTTCGCGAGCATCGAGTCGAACGAACCGGAGACGACGTCGCCGGACACGACGCCCGAATCGACACGGACACCGGGGCCGGACGGCGCGTTGAACGCGTGCACGGGGCCGGGCGCCGGGAAGAAGTTGCGGCCCGGGTCCTCGCCGTTGATGCGGAACTCGAACGAGTGGCCGCGCGCGACGGGGTCGGAGTAGTCGAGCACGCCGCCCTCGGCGATGCGGAACTGCTCACGCACGAGGTCGATGCCGGTGACCTCTTCGGAGACGCAGTGCTCGACCTGCAGGCGGGTGTTGACCTCGAGGAACGACACGGTGCCGTCGGCCCCGATGAGGAACTCGCAGGTGCCGGCGCCGACGTAGCCGACCTCGCGCAGGATCGCCTTCGACGACTCGTACAGTCGCTCCTGCTGCGCGTCCGTCAGGTAGGGCGCGGGCGCCTCCTCGACGAGCTTCTGGTGCCGGCGCTGCAGCGAGCAGTCACGCGTCGACACGACGACGACGTTGCCGTGCTCGTCCGCCAGGCACTGGGTCTCGACGTGGCGCGGCTTGTCGAGGTACTTCTCGACGAAGCACTCGCCCCGACCGAACGCCGCGATGGCTTCACGCGTCGCCGACTCGAACTGCGAGGCGACCTCCTCGCGCGTCCGTGCGACCTTCAGACCGCGGCCACCGCCACCGAAGGCCGCCTTGATGGCGACCGGCAGGCCGACCTCGTCCGCGAACGCGATGACCTCGGAGGCGTCCTTGACGGGCTCGATGGTGCCGGGGGCGAGCGGCGCCCCGACCTTCTCGGCGACGTGGCGCGCGGAGACCTTGTCGCCGAGGCGCTCGATCGACTCCGGCGACGGGCCGATCCAGGTCAGCCCGGCGTCGATGACGGCGCGGGCGAAGTCGGCGTTCTCGGCCAGGAACCCGTAGCCCGGGTGCACGGCGTCCGCGCCGGAGCGGCGGGCCACCGAGATGATCTTGTCGATGACGAGGTAGGTGTCGGCGCTCGTGGTGCCGTTCAGCGCGTAGGCCTCGTCGGCGAGGCGTGCGTGGAGGGCGTCACGGTCCTGGTCGGCGTAGACCGCGACGGATGCCTTGCCTGCGTCGCGGGCCGCGCGGATGATGCGGACGGCGATCTCGCCGCGGTTCGCGATGAGGACCTTGCTGATACGGGGCATGAGACATCAGCGTATTCGTGCGACGGGGGGACGAATTGACTGGCACCCACAAAGAACCACCCCGAAGAGGTGCGGATGTCTACAGTGACCAGAGGTCGTGCCAGGCGATCCCGAAGCCCCGGAGCAGCATCGAGCGCAGCACCGGCAAGGACATCCCGATCACCGCGGACGGCGCCCCGTCGATCCGTGTGATGTACGCCGCCGCCCGCCCGTCGATGGTGAACGCCCCCGCGACCTCGAGCGGCTCGCCCGTCGCCACGTACGCGTCGATCTCGTCGGCGGACACGTCGTCGGCGAACGTCAGCACCGCGCTGTCCACGGCGACCACGCGGTCCCCGCCGGCGGCCAGGGCCGACCCGCCGGGCGCGACGTCCCCCAGCTCCGGCACGCCGGCAGGAGACGTCACCAGGCTGCGGACGGGAGGCACGGGGCGGGCCGCATCCGGGCCTCCCGTCCGCCCCGTTGCCGGGTCCAGGTCGCGGCGCCGGTCGACGACGCAGTGCCCACTCCACAGCGTCCCGCCGCCGGCGGCGAGCATCTGCCGCCAGCGCTCCCGGGCCACGGCCGGGTCGTGCGGCTTGCCGTACAGGCGCCCGTCGACCTCGAAGGCGGAGTCGCCGCCGAACACGAAGCCGTCGACCGGCGAGCCGGCGACGTCGGCGTCCGCGACGGCCGACGCCTTGGCGACGGCGAGCAGCGACACGAGTTCCGGACCGGTCAGGTCGCGGCCGAGCGCTGCGGCCGCTGCCGCTGCTGCGGCGTCCTCGTCGACCCCGGGGGACACGAGCACGGGCTCGATCCCGGACTGGGCGAGGAGTGCTCGGCGGGCGGGGGATGTACTCGCGAGGTACAGACGCATGGGACCATCTCACCATGGGTGAATCGGTCGGAACGCTGCTCGAACTCGACGTCACCGGGATCGCCCACGGCGGCATCTCGGTGGCACGGCACGAGGGCCGGGTGGTCTTCGTCTCGGACGCGATCCCCGGGGAGCGCGTCGTCGCCCGGGTGACCGAGGACCGGAAGAAGTCGTTCTGGCGCGCCGACACGGTCAGCGTCGTCACGCCGAGCGAGCACCGCGTCGACCACGTCTGGGCCGAAGCCGCACTCGACCGCGACCCCGAGACGCGCCCGGGTGGTGCCGAGTTCGGCCACATCGCCCTCGCCCACCAGCGCACGCTGAAGCACGACGTGCTCGTCGACTCGTTCTCGCGGTTCGCGCACACGGACCTGGCGTCGGTGCTCGGCTCGGACGTCGTCGTCGAGGCCGCGCCCGGTGACGACGCGGCGAACGGCCTCGGGTGGCGCACCCGGGTCCGTCTGCACGTCGACGAGCACGGCACCGCTGGTCCGTTCGGGGCCCGTTCGCACTCCGTCATCCCCGTCACCAGCCTGCCGCTCGCGAACGCCGCCGTGCAGCAGAGCGCACCGCTCGGTCGTGGGGTGATGCCCGGTTCGTCGGTCATCGACGTGCTCGCGCCGAGCGGTTCAGAGGGCGCCCGGCTCGTCATCGACGAGCAGAAGCCCACCGTGGTGACCGAGGTCGTGGGGGAGCGCACCTTCGAGGTCGACGACAACGGCTTCTGGCAGGTGCACCGTGCCGCGGCGTCGGTGCTCACCGAGGCCGTGCAGGACCTGGTCGACCGCGACCGGCTCGACCCCGAGGGCACCCACCTGGACCTGTACGGCGGCGTCGGCCTGCTGGCCGCCGCACTCGGCGACCTCGTCGGACCGAAGGCGCGCATCACGAGCGTCGAGAGCGCCGCGCGCGCGACCGAGCACGCGCAGGAGAACCTCGCCGAGTGGCTCGGCGCCCGTGCCGAGACCGGGCGGGTCGACCGCTGGCTCGCGAACACGGTGGCGAACGCCTCGCGCGCCGAGAAGGACCGGTTCGCCGCCGGCACGATCGTCCTCGACCCGCCGCGCGCCGGAGCCGGTCGGCAGGTCGTCGAGCAGATCGCGGCCCTGCAGCCGTCGCAGGTCGTGTACGTCGCCTGCGACCCCGTCGCGCTCGCCCGGGACGTCGCCACGTTCGCCGACCTGGGGTACAAGCTCGAGGCGCTGCGGGCGTTCGACCTGTTCCCCCACACCCACCACATGGAGGCCGTGGCGCGCCTGACGCCCGCGCGCTGACGGGGATCCACGGGGTTTCGTCCGCGTGGCGCGCCTCGTTTCCCCGGACCTGAGTCCAGCCTGGGTATCCTGGGCGCTGATGGCGAACCGGTTTCAGGGGCCGGGGACGCGCATCGGAACGAGAGGCCACAGTGGGAGCAGGAACGACAACCGCAGCCGAGACGACGGGCGCGGCCACCAGGCCGGTCCGGGTCGCGATCGTGGACGACCACGAGTCCGTGCGACTCGGGATCCAGGCGGCGTGCCAGAACGAGGGCTTCGAGGTGGTGCTCACCGCCGCGAGCGTGCCCGAGTACGTCCAGAACCTCGACGGGCGTGAGGTCGACGTCGTCGTCCTCGACCTGTCCCTCGGTGACGGCTCGACCGTGACCGAGAACGTCAAGGGTGTGCAGGGGACCGGTTCCGCCGTCCTCGTGCACTCCATCGCGGACCGCGTCGCCAACGTCCGCGAGGCACTCGCAGCAGGGGCTGCCGGTGTCATCCCGAAGTCGTCCGCCACGAAGACGGTGATGGCCGCGGTCGCTACCGTCGCCCGCGGGGACGTGCTGAACAACCTCGAGTGGGCGAGCGCCATCGACGCCGACCGCGACTTCGCGAAGGCCCAGCTCGGCCGGCGCGAGCGCGAGATCCTGCACCTGTACGCCTCGGGCCTGCCGCTCAAGCTGGCGGCGCAGCAGCTCGGCATCGGGTACTCCACGGCGCGCGAGTACCTCGACCGCATCCGCGTGAAGTACGTCGAGGTCGGTCGCCCGGCCCCGACGAAGGTCGACCTGCTGCGACGGGCGGTCGAGGACGGCATCCTCCCCGGTCTCGACTCGGGCATCGACCCCGACGGCGACGGTCGCTGAACCCGATGGTGAGCGCGGCTGAGCCGGCGTCGCGCCGGGGGACCGGCAGGCGCTCCGGCCGCGGGTCGGGCGGCGCTGGTGCGGCGTCGAGCCAAGCCGGTGGCGACCCGGTCGGCGTCGGGGACGGAGCGCCCTTCGGCGCCGACCCGTCGCGCAGCGTCCGCGCGTCGATCACGCAGGCTTCGGTGGAGCGTGCCTTCGCGATCCTGCTGGCGATGGCCGCCGTCGGCCTCGGCATCGTCGACACCCCGGCCGTCCTCGCCCAGTTGCCGTACCTCGACCCGTTCTGGGGTCCGCTCGTCGCGATCGCACTCGGGGCGTCGTTCGTCCTGGTCGGGGTGTCGGCGTTCGTGCCGCGGATCGCCCAGCTCGCGCAGATCCTGTGCGCGCTCCTCTTCCTGGTCGCGCTGACGACGTGGCCGCTCACAGTGCAGGAGTCGATCCCGTCCACGCAGCAGCCGTGGCCGTGGTGGTTCTGCACCGTCGGCTCGACCGCTGCGGCGATGGGCTTCGCCACGTGGCGGGCCACGATCTACACCGCGCTCGTGCCGGCGGTCTACGTGGTCCTCCGGCTCACCCCGGTCGGCGGTGACGCCGGGCTCGTCCGCGCACTGCTCGACGGCGTGTACACCGCGCTGCTCAGCGGTGCGGTGCTCGTCATCGCGGTGGTCCTGCGCCGGGCCGCCTCGTCCGTCGACACGGCGCAGTCCACCGCGGTCCGCCGCTACTCGCTCGCGATCCGTGACCACGCGGTCGAGGTCGAACGCGTGCAGGTCGACGCGATCGTGCACGACAGCGTGCTGACGACGCTGCTCTCCGCTGCCCGGGCCGACACGCTCGAGGCGAAGACCCTCGCCGCGCGCATGGCGCGGAACGCCATCGACCACCTCGAGGCCGCGGCGGCCGACGGCCCGGACGACGACACCCCGGTCCCGCTCGCCGACCTCCGCGCCCGCATCGGCGAGGCGATCGGTGCCCTCGCGGCGCCCGTCCGGCTCGTGCCCGCCCCGACCGGCCCGGTCCGGCTGCCGGCCTCGGTCGCCGACGCCCTGGCCTCGGCGGCGCTGCAGGCCGCCGTGAACAGCGTCCAGCACGCCGGTGGGCCCGAGGTCGCCCGATGGGTGCGCGTCGAGCAGCACGACGACGGCGTGCACGTCGAGGTCGGTGACGACGGCCGCGGGTTCGACGTCGCGACGATCCCGTCCGAACGACTCGGGGTGCGGCGTTCGATCATCGAGCGGGTCGCGGCCGTCGACGGCCGCGCCGAGGTGCACACCGCCCCGGGCGAGGGCACGCGCATCGAGCTGACCTGGTCGCCTCCCACGCCGTCCGCGCCCTCGACGACCGGAGCCGCCGCATGAAGGTCTCCCTCCCCGCGAGCATCGCGATCGGCCTGGCGTCGCTGTTCTCCGTGTACCACCTGGTCCTCGCCGTCGCGTCACTGCAGCGCGTGCACGACGTCGGACCCGTCATCGCCTGCATGGTCCTCTACGCGGCGGCCACCGGCGCCGCGCTCTTCGTGCCCGGCAAGGTGCTGCCGGTCTGGACGGCGTGCTTCTCGCTCGCCACCGCGGTCGTGATGCCGCTCGTCGCGGCCCCGGTCGTCGACCTGGCGAACGGTCCCGGGAACGCCACGTGGTGGATCGCCGCCGTCGGCACGCTGATGGTCGTCCTGGTCGTCCGCGGCCGTGGCCCGTTCGCGTGGGCCGGGGTGCTCTTCCTGGCGGTGTACACCGTGGCGTGGGCCGGTCTCGACGCGCTCGGAGCGCTCGGTGTGCTCGGCAGCGTGGCCTGGGTCGCGATCGCCACGGTGTTCGCCGTGGCGATGAACCGAGCCATCCGGAACACCCGCGAGCTCGTCCGTGCGGAGCAGGAGACCGCCGACTGGCAGGCGGCGCAGGACGCCCACGTCTTCGAGCGGCAGTTCCGTCTGAGCCAGACCACACGGATGGCCCTGCCGATGCTGCAGCGGATCATCGACTCGTGCGGCGACCTGGACGACGCCGACCGGGCCGAGTGCCTGCACCTCGAGCAGGCCATCCGTGACGAGATCCGCGGCCGCTCCCTGCTGTCCGAGGACGTCCGCGACGAGGTCATGCGCCTGCGCCGTCGGGGTGCGACGGTGCAGCTGCACGACGACGGCGGCCTCGACGAGCTCGAGGTCGACGACGTGCGCCGTATCCACGCCCGCATCGCCGAGGCCCTCCGACAGGCCCGCGAGGCCGACAACGTCATCGTCCGCACCGTCAGCGAGGGGTCCGACTCCGCGGTGACCGTCGTCGGGCTCAAGCTCGACACGGCGGCGAGCGAGTCCGCCGCCCTCGGAGCCGGCATGGAGGACGACGACGGCGACGAGGACGACTCCGTGGCCCTCTGGCTCGAGATCCCGCGGCACGAGCCCGCCTGAGGCGCGTTGCGCCTGCACGCGTGGTCGCGTGCGGCGTCGTGCGCGGCCGGACGGAAGCGACAAGGTCGATGTCGTACGACGTCGAGGGTGTCGCTCGTGCGCGCGCGCAACTGTTGTGTCCGCGTGCGGACGACACCCTAGACGTCGTACGACGTCGAGGACGTCGTTCCGGGTCCGTGGGACGCGCCCGCGGCGGTGGACGGGACACGTGCCGGCCGGGAGGCCCGTGGCGGCGCCGCCACGCGCCTCCCGGCCGCACCAAGGTCGCGCCGGGCTGGCGCCGACGGCTGACGCGACAACACGGACGTCGTACGACGTCGGGGGTGTCGCTCGTGCGCGCGTGCAACCGTTGCAGGCGCCGGGGGACGACACTGTGGACGTCGTACGACGTCGAGGATGTCGTTCCGCGTCGACGACCGACGACCAGAGCGACGCGAACGCCCCGGAAACGGGGAACGGGCCGGTCGTATCCGACCGGCCCGTTCACGACCCGAGGCTGAGCGACAACCCGAATGTCGCCCTGCCTCGCAGCGGGCGGTGGCGTCGTACCCTAGTCGGCCACCGACCTGCGATGTTCTTCGTTGAAGGACACCGAACACCAGTAACTATGCCAACCCACAACCCTCGTGTCAGTCGTCATTATGGGGGACAAAATCGGCATTTCCGGTCCCCTTGAGCGATTCGTGTCCCCCGTGTGAGGGGATACCGACCGGGAAGTGCAGCCTGCAACGGCAACCGACACGGTGACACCAGGGGTACAGCGAGGTCAGACGGTCAGCGGAGGTCAGCGGAGCGATCGGCTCCAGGCACCGGGACCGTGGTCGAGCGGACGACGCAGACCGCGGGCCGACGCCTGCCACCCGGTCCGGGGCTCGTCGACGACCTCGGCCCGGCCGGCCGCCGCGGCCTCGTCGGCCTGGCGCTGCAGCACGGCCACGACCGCTGCGAGCTCCTCGGGGGTGGGTTCGCCGGAGACCACCCGGACGTCGGCGACCGATGCCGGCTCGTCCGTGGGGACCGGAGCTGCGTGACGGCCCATCAGAGCGGGATGTTCCCGTGCTTCTTGGGCGGCAGCGTGGCGCGCTTGCCGCGCAGTGCGCGCAGGGCCTTGATGACCGAGACGCGGGTCGCGTGCGGCTGGATGATCCCGTCGAGCTCACCGCGCTCGGCCGCCAGGTACGGCGACGCGACGTTGTAGGTGTACTCGTTCGCGAGCTTCGTGCGGACTGCTGCGACGTCCTCGCCGGACTCCTCGGCGCGCTTGATCTCGGCGCGGTACAGGATGTTGACGGCGCCCTGTCCGCCCATGACGGCGATCTCGGCGGTCGGCCAGGCCAGGTTGATGTCGGCGCCGAGCTGCTTCGACCCCATCACGATGTACGCGCCGCCGTAGGCCTTGCGCGTGATCACGGTGACGAGCGGCACGGTGGCCTCGGCGTAGGCGTACAGGAGCTTCGCGCCGCGGCGGATGACCCCGGTCCACTCCTGGTCGGTGCCGGGCAGGTAGCCGGGGACGTCGACCAGGGTCAGGATCGGGATGCCGAACGCGTCGCAGAACCGCACGAAGCGGGCCGCCTTCTCGCCGGCGTCGATGTTCAGCGTGCCGGCCATGGCCTGCGGCTGGTTCGCGATGATGCCGACGGTCCGGCCCTCGACCCGGCCGAAGCCGATCAGGATGTTCGGCGCGAACAGCGGCTGGACCTCGAGGAACTCGCCGTCGTCGACGATGTGCTCGATGATCGTGGTGACGTCGTACGGCTGGTTCGTCGAGTCGGGGATGACGACGTCGAGCTCGTGGTCGGCGTCGGTGGTCTCGAGCTCCGGGGCGACGTCGTAGGCGGGGGCGTCGGACAGGTTGTTGTCCGGCAGGAACCCGATGAGCGAGCGGGCGTAGTCGAGCGCGTCGGTCTCGTCCTCGGCCAGGTAGTGGGCGACGCCGGAGACCGCGTTGTGGGTCTGCGCGCCACCGAGCTCCTCGAAGCCGACGTCCTCGCCCGTGACGGTCTTGATGACGTCGGGGCCGGTGACGAACATGTGGCTGGTCTTGTCGACCATGATCACGAAGTCGGTCAGGGCGGGGGAGTACACCGCACCGCCGGCTGCCGGGCCCATCACGATGGACAGCTGCGGGATGACACCCGACGCCTGGGTGTTGAGGCGGAAGATCTCGCCGTACTTGCCGAGCGCGACCACGCCCTCCTGGATCCGGGCGCCGCCGGAGTCGAGGATTCCGATGATCGGCACGCCGGTCTTCAGCGCGTGCTGCATGACCTTGATGATCTTCTCGCCGGCGACCTCGCCGAGCGACCCGCCGAAGACGGTGAAGTCCTGGGCGTACACGGCGACGTTGCGGCCGTGGATCGTGCCGACGCCGGTGACGACCGCGTCGCCGTAGGGGCGCTTGGCGTCCATGCCGAACGAGGTGGTGCGGTGGCGGACGAACTCGTCGAACTCCACGAAGGAGTTCTCGTCGAGCAGCTGCTCGATGCGTTCGCGCGCGGTGCCCTTGCCCTTGGCGTGCTGCTTGGCGATCGCGGACTCGCCCGCGGCGGTCACGGCCTCGTGGTACCGCTCACGGAGGTCGGCCAGCCGGCCGGCCGTCGTCGAGAGATCGGGGGTGTCTCCTGAAGTCACCCGCTCACCCTACCGGCGGCGGGGTCGGGGCCGGTTGGAGGACCCCCACGGTTCCTGCCCGTACATTTGCGTGCATGTCCACATCCCCGTCGCCGTCGTTCCCCGTCACCAGCGAGGCGGTCCGGTCGGCGGGCGCGACCCTCGCCGTCCCCGACGAGACCGGCTCCACGAACGCCGACCTGCTCGCCGCGGCACCCGCGCGGCAGCACGGCAGCGTGGTCGCGACGCTCCACCAGACCTCGGGTCGCGGGCGCCTGGACCGCACGTGGAGTGCTCCCGCCGGCGAAGCGTTGGCCGCGAGCCTGCTCGTGCGCGCCGACCTCGCGGACCACGACCGCGGCTGGCTGCCCCTGGTCGCCGGCGCCGCCATGCGCGATGCGATCGCCCGGGTGCTGCCCGCCGGCGCCGACGTCGCCGTCAAGTGGCCGAACGACGTGCAGGTCGCCGGCGACAAGGTGTGCGGCATCCTCTGCCAGGTCGCGTCCGACGGCAGCGTCGTGGTCGGCGCCGGCGTGAACCTCACGATCCCCGCCGACCGCCTGCCCACCCCGACGTCGACGTCGCTGCGCGTCGCCGGCGCGGTCGACGACGCTCCCGCCCTGGCCGACGCGGTCCTGTCCGCCTTCCGTGCCGCCGTCCTGGAGGCCGTGGCCGCCCTGGTCACGGGTGGTCCCGCCGCCGAGACGGTCCGGTCCCACGTCCGTGCCGCGTGCGGCACGATCGGTCGCCGCATCCGCCTCGAGCTGCCCGACGGCACCGTCGAGGAAGCGGACGCCACCGGCATCGACGACGAGGGCCGCATCACGATCCGGGATCGAGCGGGCGCCTCCAGGGGCGTCGCCGTGGGGGACATCACCCACCTGCGGTATGCATGACGGCATGACCGCCGAGCCGCCGCCCGAACGCGTCGTCGCTCGCCTGCGACCACACGCTCGTCGACTGGTGCGCCCAGCGGTGTTCGTCGTGCTGGTCATGGTCGCCGGCGGGTTCGGGTTCGGCGTGTTCCAGGCGCAGCTGGCGTGGCTGAACGTCGTCGTCGCCGCACTCGTCGTGGTGCTCGTGGTGTTCGGTGGTGCCGTACCGCTGTTCCGGTGGATGTCCGAGCGGTACGTCGTCACCACCCGTCGGCTCGTGGTCGTGCACGGGCTCGGTACACGGACCCGGCGCGAGCTCCTGCACTCCCGCGGGTACGACGTGACGGTGCGCCGGCGCGGGCTCCAGGGGGTGTTCCGCTCCGGTGACGTCCTGGTGTTCCCGGGCGACGACCCCGCGGTGGTGCTCGCCGACGTGCCGCACGCCGACCTGGTGGTGGCCGTCCTGCACGACCTGGTCGAGGCCCACGAGGCCCGGCGGCGCCACCGCGAGCCGGACTGGGACGAGATCGTCGGCGGCCCGGACCGACCGCCGTGGGGCGACGTCCGAGCCTGACGCCGCCGCGACACCCTGGCCGCTGCGGTGCTGGACCTCCCACGAGAAACCGGTACCGTCTTCGTCGTGCGTATCTCTGTCATCGGCTGCGGGTACCTCGGTGCCGTGCACGCCGCCTCCATGGCCAAGCTCGGACACGAGGTCGTCGCGGTCGACGTCGACCCGACGAAGATCGAGCGGCTCGCCGCCGGCGAGGCCCCCTTCTTCGAGCCCGGACTCCCGGAGATCCTGACCGAGGCGCTCGCCTCCGGCCGGATCCGCTTCACCACCGACATGGCCGAGGTCGCCGGTGCCCGCGTGCACTTCCTCGCCGTCGGGACGCCGCAGAGCCCGACGGGAGCCGCGGACCTGACGTACGTGAACGCCGCTGTCGCCGCGCTCACCCCGTACCTGTCCGCCGGCGAGTTCGTCGTCGGCAAGTCGACCGTCCCGGTCGGCACCGCTGCGCGCCTCGCCGACGAGGTGTCCGAGGCCGTGCCCGGGGCGACGCTCGTCTGGAACCCCGAGTTCCTCCGCGAGGGCTTCGCCGTGCAGGACACCATCAGCCCGGACCGCTTCGTCTACGGCGTCCCGGACGGTGACGCCGGACAGGCCGCCGTCGACGCCCTCGACGAGGTCTACGCCGAGGCGCTCTCCACCGGCACGCCCCGACTCGTCGTCAACCTGCCCACCGCCGAGCTCGTCAAGATCAGCGCGAACGCGTTCCTCGCCACGAAGATCTCCTTCATCAACTCGATGGCCGAGATCGCCGAGGTCGCCGGTGCCGACGTCACCGCGCTCGCCGACGCCATCGGCCACGACGCCCGCATCGGCCGCAAGTTCCTGAACGCCGGCCTCGGCTTCGGTGGCGGCTGCCTGCCGAAGGACATCCGCGCGTTCCAGGCCCGGGCGAACGAGCTCGGCGTCGGGGAGTCCCTCGCGTTCCTGGCCGACGTCGACGCCACGAACCTGCGTCGTCGTGCGCACGTCGTCGAGCTCGCGCAGGAGCTGCTCGGCGGGGTCGTCACCGGCAAGCGCGTCGCGGTGCTCGGTCTGGCCTTCAAGCCGAACTCGGACGACGTCCGTGACTCGCCGGCCCTCGACATCGCCGCACGCCTGCACGAGCTCGGCGCCACGGTGTCCGCCTACGACCCCGAGGCCGTCGTCACCGCCCGTCGCGTGCACCCGGAGCTCGACTTCGTCGAGACCGCGGCGGACGCGCTGTCCGGCGCCGACCTGGTCCTCGTGCTGACCGAGTGGACGGAGTTCCGCGAGCTCGACGCGACCACGGCGGCGTCCCTGGTGTCGAGCCCGGTCGTCATCGACGGCCGCAACTGCCTCGACCGCGACGCCTGGACCGCAGCGGGCTTCACGTACCGCGGCATGGGGCGCTGACGCCGATCGTCGTGGGCCGGATCCAGCGTCTGGCCGCCGGACGTCTGCGTCGACCCGGACGACTCAGCCAGGCCGACTGGGTGACACCGGTCGTGCTCGCGGCGACGCTGCTCGCCCTGACGGCGTCGGTGGCGCGGACGTTCTCGTCGATGCCGCTCGCGAGCGTGGACGAGTCGGCGCACGTCGACTACGTGCTGCGGGTCTGGCACGGGCAGCTGCCGGTCCTGTCCGACGGCATCCGGTTCCGTCCGGGGTTCGGCGGGACCCCGCCCGTGCAGTGGGTCGCGCAGCACCCGCCGCTCTTCTACCTGCTGCTCGCACCGGTGGTGGGGCCGCTCGTCGACGCCGGGCACCCGGTGCAGGCCGTGGTGCTCGGTCGTCTGGTGAACGCCGTGTTCGTGGCGGCGATCGTGCCGGTCGCCGCGTGGGCCGCTGGCCGCTGCTTCCCCGGGGTCGTCCGGCTGCCGGCCACCGTGGCCGTCGTCACCGCGTCGACGAGCGTCCTCGTGGTGCAGGGCGGCGTCGTGTACAACGACTCGCTCGCAGCGTTGACCTGCGCGCTGGCGTGCGGCGTCGCGGGCGCAGCGCTCCGGTCCGGCGTCGGCCCGGGGCTCGCCGTCGGTGGTGCCTTCGTGGCCGCGGCCGGGGCGACGACCCGCCTGTCGTTCGCCCTCTGGCTCGTGGCGATCGTCGTCGCGTTCGCGCTGGCCCGCACGGTCCGGTTCGGCCGGCTCCGCGGTGCCTGGGCCCGCGTCGCCGTCACGGCGCTCCCGGTGTTGGCGGCCGCAGCCGCCTCCGGGTGGTTCTGGCTGCGGAACGAGGCACTGACCGGGTCGTTCAGCGGCCGACCGACCGCCTGGCCCGGGTACACGCCGCGACCGCACTACTCCGAGGCCGAGGTCGTCTCGATGCTCGGTTTCTGGCGGCAGCTCTTCGCGCTGTACCGCGGGTCGTTGCCGATCGCGAGCCCGCTGCCGTGGGTGCTCCTGCTCGTCCCGGTGCTGCTGTTCGTCGCGGCCCTCGTGCTGCGGCGCCTGCGACCCTGGGCGCCCGCCGACGACGACCGGTGGCCGCGCCGTCTCGTGGTCGCGATGCTCGTCGTCGTCACGCTGCTGTTCGTCGTCGTCGAGATCCGCTACACCGCCGGGGGTGGGGCACCGCTCAACCGGTACACGCTCACGGTGCTGCTGCCGATCGTGTTCGCGATGGCGGCCGGCTTCCTCGCCTGGCGTCGCGCGGCAACGGTGCTCGTGCTGGTCTGGGGCGCCCTCGCGTTCGTGCCGACGTGGTCGCTCCTGCGGTTCGGGGGCTCGGACCTCGTCGAGCACTCCGGCACCGTCGTCGTGCTCGCGTTCGCGGCGGCGGTCGTCTGCGCCGCCGCGATGCTGGTGACCTACGCGATGGCCGCGCGCAGCACCGCCCGGTAGCGCTCGCCGATCCGCTCGGTGGAGAACTCCGCCGCCGAGACGACGGCCTGCTCCTGGTAGCGCGCCCGTGCGGCATCGTCGGTGAGGACGCGCTGCAGGGCTGCCCGGAGCGCAGGGACGTCGCCAGGGGGCACGAGGACGCCGGACACGTCGTCCCGCACGACGTCGCGGATGCCGGGCAGGTCACTCGCGACGATCGCTGCACCGACGGCAGCAGCCTCGAGCAGGGTGACCGGCAGTCCCTCTTGATCGCCGTTCGCCGCCGGGATCGACGGCACCGCCACGACGGTGGCCGATGCGAGGGTCTCGAGCACCTCGGTGCGTCCGCGCTGACCGAGGAACGTCACGGGCAGTCCGGCGGCCTGCTGCTCGAGCTGGGCCCGGTAGGGACCGTCACCGACCACGGTGAGCCGCCACGGCACGTCGTAGCCGAGCCCGCGGAGGGCCTCGATCAGGTTGCCGAAGCCCTTCTTCTCGACCAGCCGGCCGACCGCCACGACGTGGTGCTCCTGGGCGGGGACGCGGGCGCGGGTGTCGCGGGCCGGGCCGAGGTCGACGCCCATCGGGATCACGGTGGACCGGGCCTCGGGTACGCCCCACTCGGTCAACCGTTCCCGCATCTCGGAGTTCACGGTCGTGACGTGCGCCGAACGGCCGAACACCCAGCGCTTGAGGCGGACCAGGGGAGCGGCACGGAGCGCGTAGATGTCGCCGCCGTGGGTCGTCACGACGACGGGCACGCCCGGGGCTGCCAGCGTCGCGACCAGGGCCTGCGGGATGGCCCAGTGCGCGTGGATGACGTCGGGCTTCGCGGAGCGGACCACGCGGCGGATCGCGAACCACTGCGCGAGCACCAGGGCCGGCACCTGCACGATGCGTGACCGGCGCTCCTTGAGGTTGTCGAGGATCGCGCCGTCGGCCAGGTCCTCGAACGCCTTCGGGAAGTACGGGAAGCGCCGGACGCCGACGTCGCCGATGCGTTCGGTGGTGGCACCGCCGGGCACGCGCGGGGTGAGCACCATCGTGTCGAACTCGAGGGCCTCCTGGTGGGCGAGGTCGAGCACGAACGCCGGCACGCCGTCGTCCGGACGGGCCGGGAACGTCGAGCCGAGGACGAGCAGGCGGGGACGGGCGGAGGAGGTGGGGCGGGACATCGTGCCTTTCCGGGGGTCGCGGGGGACGGTCCGGTAGGCTCTCCACCCGTGCGCGTTCTGATCCACAATAGCGATTCGCCCCACAACCGCGGGGACCGGGCGATCCTCGCCGGCAACGTCGAGCTGGTCCGCCGGCGGTGGCCCGACGCCGAGATCGTCTCCCTGTCGCAGTACCCCGAGCGGGACGCCGCGTGGTTCGGGATCCGGTTCCTGCCGGTCTCGCCGTACAGCACCGGCATCGGCGACCTGTTCGCCCTCCTGCGTGCCGCACGCAGTGCCGACGTCGTCCTGTGGGGTGGCGGGGAGATCCTCAAGGACTACACGAACAAGCTCGGCCTCGTGTACTGGTTCGGCAAGATGCTGCTGGTCCGTGCGGTCAACAAGAACCTGGTCGGGGCCTTCCAGGGCATCGGCCCGACGACCGCCGGCGTGAGCAAGCGCCTGATCCGCGCCACCGTCGACCTGTGCCGCTCGTTCGCCGTGCGCGACGACGAGTCCCGCGAGAAGCTCCTGTCGTGGGGCGTCCGCACACCGATCGTGTCGTCGTTCGACCCTGCCGTCGTCGGGACCGTCACCACGCCCGACGCCGACGTCCTCGAGCGCCTCGAACGCACCACCGGCCTGACCGCCGAGCGCCTCGAGGGCTCGATCGGCTTCGGGGTCCGCCGCTGGTTCCACTACAAGCGCAGCGGCTGGATCCCGTTCCGCTTCCTGCCGAAGCGCTTCCGGCAGACCGGCGTCGACAGCGACAAGCTCGTCACGTACCGCCAGGCCGTCGCGGACCTGGCCGACCGCGTCATCGACCGCTGGGACGCCGACGTCGTGTTCTACCCGATGCACATGGAGGCCTCCGAGGGCGACGCCGCCTTCGCCCGCGAGGTCATCGCCCTCATGCGGCACGCCGACCGCACCCACGTCGTCGAGGCCGACGAGTTCTCGCCGTCCGAGTACGCGGGGCTGATGTCGCGCAGCCGGCTGTTCCTGGCGAGCCGCCTGCACTCCGCGATCGTCGCGACCATCGCCGGCGTCCCCGCCGCGGTGCTCTACTACGTCGACAAGGGCCGGCTGTTCTTCGAGCAGATGGGTCAGCAGGAGTTCTCGAAGCCGATCGAGGCGGCGCTCGAGCCGAGCTTCGTCGACGACGTGACGGCGCAGCTCGAGCGGCTCGACGCGGACCGCGACGCGGTCCGCGCGCAGCTCGCCGAGGGCGTGGCCCGGATGGCGACCGCGCTCGACGCCGACTTCGCCGAAGCGACCCGCGACGTCCGCTGACACCTGCGGCTCGCGATCGTGAGCCGACGACGGACGGGAGGCCCGTGGCGACGCCGCCACGGGCCTCCCGTCCGTCCGGGCGAAGCTCGCCGGCGCGTGGTGCGTCGGCTGCGCACCGTGCGTGCGTCGTCGTCTGGTGCGGGCGTGCCCGTTTGGTGCGCGGTTGCGTGGCGGCACGGGGCGTGCAACGGCGCACCGGGTGTCGGAGTCCGCACCGTGCGGCGGACGGGGGGCGCGTGGGTGCGTGGGCTGCGCACCGTGCGTGCGTCGTCGTCTGGTGCGGGCGTGCCCGTTTGGTGCGCGGTTGTGTGGTGGCACGGGGCGTGCAACGGCGCACCGGGTGTCGGAGTCCGCACCGTGTGGCGGACGGAAGGCGCGTGGCGACGCCGCCACCGGCTTCCCGTCCGCCTCCGCACCGGCTCAGGGCGTGACGCGTCACTCCGTCTTGGCCGCGAAGCGCTTCAGGTACGTGATGTTGTTGCGGTAGACGTCCTGGTCGCCGGGGAGCACCCCGCTGGACGCCCACTGCCAGAAGGTCCACTTCGACCAGCTGCGTCCGAGGGTGCCCGGCGTGGTGAAGTTCTTCACGGGGTAGATCGCGACGAACAGCGGGTTCTTCGAGAACTGGTTGCTGTTGTTCGTGCAGCGCTTCCACCAGTCCGTCGTCGTGTAGATCGCCGGGTAGCGGTGGATCTTCTTGTAGACGGTGTTCGAGAAGTCCTTGATCCAGCTGCGCATCTGGCCCCAGGTCTTGCCGTAGCAGGTGCCCTGTGCCGCACTGCCGTACTCGATGTCGAGCAGGGGCGGCAGCGTCTTGCCGTCCTTGCTCCACTGCCCGCCGTGCGCGAAGAAGTAGTTCGCCGTCGCGGCGCCGCTCGCCTGGCTCGGCTGCGCGTACACGTAGCCACCGCGGTACAGGTTCCGCTGCTTGGCGGTGGCGTACTGCTGCTTGTAGGTCGAGCTGACGTAGGAGGTACCCTCGGTCGCCTTGACGTAGGCGAAGCGGGCGCCGTTGCGGTACGCCTGCAGGAAGTTGACGCTCGGCTGCCAGGCGCTGATGTCGAAGCCCTGGATGCGTCCCGGGGGCGGGCCGGACGCGGTGGCGGCGGCGGAGGTGCTCAGCGACTGGGCGCTCACGCCGCCGGCGGCGCTGTCCGGCGCGGTGACCGTGACGTGCGACTCGCCGGCGTGGGCGGCGATGCCGGCGCCCATGGTGTGGTTCCCGGTGCGGTCCATCTCGGCGATGGAGAGCTGCTCGGCCGCGGGGGCGGGGGCCGCCGACGCGGTGGCCGTCGGAGCCGGCGTGGTCGCGGCGGTCTCGGCGACCGCCGTCCCGCTGCCGAAGGTGATGGCCCCGGCGACGGCGGCAGCGGTGCCGAGTCCGAGGATCCTGGTGATCGGTGCGCGCATGTGGTCTCGTCTCGTCTTCCCTGTCGAGATGCCGTGGGCCTGATCACCCACGCCGCGGTCCGAGCGATGCTACCTGCCGCCCGCCCGTGCTGTCCGCGACGCGCAGCACGACGGCGTCCGCGGCCGCGAGCGACGTGGTGCGGTCGTCAGCGCTCGCTGCGGCTGCCCGCGTCGGGGGAGGCGCTGTCGGTCTCGACCTCGGGCAGGCGTCCGCGGTGCGACACCTCGGCCGTCGCGTGCTTCTGTCGGCGGTTCATGAAGTTGCGCTCGACGAGCCACCAGAAGCCGATGCAGATGCCGATCACGACCGGGATCACGACGAAGACCATCATCAGGAACTGGTACTTCGGGTACAGGCCGAGGGGCAGCAGGAGCAGGTTGCCGAGGCCCAGCAGCGGGCTGTGGAACAGGTAGATCGAGTACGACACCAGACCAGCGAGCACGAAGGGCTTCCAGGCGAAGAAGCGGGCGAGCCACGTGTGGTTGCCGGTAACCGCCTGGCGGCCCATCCAGGTGAGCAGGATGCCGGCCAGGATGCCGGTGACGACCTCGGACGGCCAGGTCTGGTGCTGCCAGTAGTCGCGGTTGCGGAAGAACACCAGCAGCGTCCCGAGCACCATCGCGCCGACGAAGGCGCCGCTCGCCCACCGCGGCCCGCCGAGCTTCGAGTGTTCGCGGACCACGCCGGACAGGTGCTCGTCGCGGGCCTTCACGGTCAGCTCGGCGGCGAGCATCCCCACCGCGAACAGGCCGACGAACCACGGGTGCATGAACGAGTAGCGGCTCTCGGCGCCCATCCACATGCCGATCAGCACCAGGCTCGAGGCCGTCGCCCAGCCGCCGAACACCCGCCACAGCGGCAGGATCAGGAGCGGCATCAGGAAGTAGATCTGCCACTCGACCGCGACCGTCCACATCGGGCCGTTGATCTTGCCGATGTACTGCGGGAAGAAGTCGTGCACCAGGAAGAAGTGCGTCAGGAACGTGCCCCAGCCCATCGGCAGCTTCGTGTCCCACTGCGTGCCACCGGGCTGACCGAGCACGGGGACGAACAGGATGAGGAGCGCGAACAGCACGAGCGACGCCCAGTACGGCGGGATGATCCGTCGGGCGCGTCGCCAGACGAACTTCCAGAAGCCGCCGGGCAGGCGGTACCGGTCGAACCGGGTCAGCACCGGCAGCATGAGCACGTAGCCGGAGAGCACGATGAAGAGCGGGACGCCGAGGTAGCCCCAGCCGATGATCGGGCGCAGCCAGGGCAGCTCGGTCGGGCCGGTCCCGGTCGTCCCGGTGAAGAGGTACGCGTGGTAGAAGACCACCGCGAGTGCGGCGAGGCCGCGGAGCCCGTCCAGGTAGGGGAACTCGAGCCGGCCGCCGGCGCGGGGCGCGGCGGCAACGGGATCGGCTGCGGATTCTGCTGCGCGGGTCTCGGTGGCCAACGATCGTCCTCGGTGTGGTCGGAGCGGGGTCGCAGGCAGTCTCCCACACGCCGAGCGGGTGTCGCGATGCTGCGCCCTGTGCCTGGTGTTTCGGTTCGGATGTCATGATGAAGCACGTGACCTCGACGAGCGCAGCCGCAACGCAGATCACCCACGAGCCGGATCGTCGGCGTTCGGGGGCCGCTCCGCGTCGCTTCGCGCGCGTCGTCGCACCGCTCGTCCTGGCACTCCTCGTCGTCGTGGGGGTCGCGCTCAGCGCGGCGGTCGCGTACCACAACCGCCTCGGCGTGACGAACGTCGACGGCATCTCCTACATGGGCATCGCCCGCGAGTACGCGAACGGCTGGCTGCCCGACGCCATCAACGCCTACTGGTCGCCGATGGTGTCCTGGATGATGGCGCCGTTCATCGCAGCCGGCCTCGGCATGCAGACGGCGTTCGCGGTCGTGAACTGCTTCGCGGTCGCCGTCGTGCTCGGCATCGGCGGCTGGCTGGTCTGGTCGCAGAACCACCGCATCGTCCCGGCGGTCCTCTTCATGGTCACCGCGATCCCGGCGCTGATGAGCGCGGTGTCGGTGCAGACCCCCGACCTGCTCGTCGTCGCGTGGGTCGTCGGCTACCTCTGGGCACTCCGGTGGGCGGACCAGGCGCTGCACGGGTCGACGCGGGCCCGGCTGGTCTCCGGCGGCGTGCTCGGCGCCGTCGCGGCCATCGGGTACTTCGTCAAGCTGTTCCTGCTGCCCGTGGCGGTCGGCGCGGTGATCCTCTGGCTGCTGCTGCGGGTGTGGTCCGCTCGACGCCGCCGCGAGCCGGTGCGGCACTGGTGGACGTCGCCCGTGGCCACGATCGTGGTCTTCGCCGTCGTCATCGCGCCGTGGGTGGGCGCCCTCACCATGAAGTACGGTTCGCCGACCCTGGGCTCGTCGCTCTCGGTGAACATCGGCTCGAAGTTCGACGACGGCGGGCGCGCGACCGACTGGCCGTTCCTGCCCGTGCCGCCGAACTCGCACGCGTTCTCGCCGAACGAGGACTTCACCCCGTCGGTCTACAAGCAGGGCCCGATGGACAACCCGGACCCCGCCGTGGTGCCGCCGACCGACGACGCCGCCACCACGACCGAGGACACCGCGCCGAAGGTGACGAAGGACTCCGGCATCGCGGCCCGCGCCGGCTACTACCTGCACGAGCGGATGCTCGCGCTGCCCTACTACCTGCAGAAGATCAGCACGTTCGCGCCGTTCGCCGCACCGATCGCCCTGCTCTTCGCCGCGGCCCTGGTGATCGGCGTGGTCCGGTTCCGCCGGTACGCCTTCACCTGCATCGTGGCGGCGACGACCCTGGTCTACTTCGTCGGCTACGGGATGATCACGTCGTCGTCGAGCGGCGGCGGGAACGCGCGGTACTACTGGCCGCTGTTCTACCTGACGGCGATGATCGGCGCGCTCATGCTGCCGGCCGTCTGGCGGCTGGTCCGCCGACGCGGCGTGGTCCGGACGATCGTCGCGTGCGTCGCGATCGCCGTCGTCCCCGTGGCGTCGTTCACGCAGAACTGGATCGGGTCGCCGGCACCCTTCTACCCGTCGGTGAACCGTACCGAGGCCCTGCGCGTCACCGGACCGACGGACGTGCCCGAGATCGTCCGGCTCGCCGACCAGATCCGGGCGAGCGGTGTCCTGCCGGAGGACGCGACCGTCATCGGCTCGAACTACCGCTCGCTGTCGTCGCTCGCGTTCCTGACCGACACGCGTGTGTACGGTCGCTCAGGTCAGGGCTACACGTACCACTCGGACGCGATGCGCAAGCTCTTCATCGACCAGGGCGTGCAGTACTTCGTGCAGTTCGACCCCGCCACCGCACCAGCACGCGACTACTCGATGGCCGGGAAGCTCGTCGGGACGTACAACGCGACGATCTCGTGCAGCGCCGACCGGTCGACCGATCCCGAGATCCCCTGCCGCATCCAGATCGTCAAGTTCGCGAAGTAGTCGCCGCTCCAGGGAGCGAGCCACACCAGCGTCTACGATGACCTGGTCCCGAAGCCCGGCAGGAGACCACGTTTGTCAGGAACCACCAGCGACACCCCCGCACCCGAGGGGAAGCGTCCGCCGAAGTGGCGGCGGTTCCTCGGCAAGGCGATCCCGATCGTCTTCTACGTCCTGCTCGCGGTGTTCCTCGTGCTGTACCTGCGCGGCGTCGACTGGGGACAGCTCGCCGAGGCCGACTGGCAGTGGGGGTGGGTGGTCGTCGCGACGCTGATCAGCCTCGGGTTCCGCTACTGGGGTGTCGGCATCTGGTTCTACCTGCTGCGGCGGCTCGGTGCGACCGGCCTCAAGGGCAGCGGTGTCACCCTGACCTACGTGTACGCGAAGTCCTGGATGGGTCGCTACATCCCCGGGGCGGCCACCTGGATCATCGGCAAGGTCTACTTCGCCTCGAAGCACGGCGTCTCGAAGGCCCGACTCGGCGTGAGCGGCCTGCTCGAGGGCGCCCTGCAGATCGCCGCCACGCTGGCCCTGGCGCTCGTGCTGCTGCTCATCGACCCGCGCACGCACGACCTCGACCCGTGGCTCATCGCCCTGATGATCGCGGCGTTCGTCGGCTGCGTCGTCTGCCTGATCCCGCGGGTGTTCGTGTTCCTGATCGGCATCGCGCTGAAGATCCTGCGCCGCAAGCCGCTCGAGGCGGACGTGCGCCCGAACCTCGGCACGGTGCTCGGCGGGGCCGGACTGTACATCGCCGGCGCAGTGCTGTCGGGTACCGCGTACTACTTCATCACGCTGGCGGTGTACCCCTCGCTGAAGCTCTCCGACGCGGCGTTCGTCATCGGTGCCGCGAGCATGGCCTCGGCGATCAGCATGTTGGCGGTCTTCGCCCCCGGCGGGCTCGGTGTCCGAGAGGGCGTCCAGGCCCTCCTGCTCGCGCTGGTGATGCCGGTGCCGGTCGCCCTCGTGGTGGTCGTCGTCACCCGCATCTGGAGCCTCGCGGTCGACGGACTCTTCCTGCTCTGCGCCGCAGCCCCGACGTGGTTCCGTCGTGGTCGCCCGACCGACGACCCCTCCGCTGTCGAGGGCAGCGCACCCGCCGCCTGACGCGCACGACGCGAGCACGCACGCCGCGAGCACGCACGCCGCGAGCGCGCACGCCGCGAGCGCGCACGCCGCGAGCGCGCACGACGGGAGGTCACGACGCGGGGGCGACCACCCGACGGTCGGCTCGGGCGACCTGCACGACGGACGCGACGAGTCCCACCGCGACCAACGCCACGACGACCACGAGCACCGCGGGCGGCACGGGCCCGATCTCGGAGTAGCGCAGCAGCCCGCGGCCCGTCACCGGGAACAGCGCCGCGTTCCAGAACCACGCCGACGCCACCGCGAACCCGTACACGCCCACCGCGGGCAGCAGCACGGCCAGCGACACGGCGACCCGGGAACGTGCGCGCCCGGCGGGCACCAGGCGACGCCATGCGATGGCGCTCAGCACGATCAGGCAGACGATGGCGGGGAAGTAGTAGCGACCCTGGGTCGCGGCGACCTCGGTGGTGGTCAGGTACGAGTGCGCGCTCGTCCGGTTCTGGATGCCGATGAGCAGCGCCGGGAACACCGCCAGGCACAGCGCCACCCGCAGGTCGGGGCCGCGCCGGAACGCCCAGCCGACGAGCACGACGAGCGCGATGACCGTCAGGACGGCGGTGAGCAGGTCGCCCATGCTGACCTGTGCCCGACCGCCGAAGCTGCCCCAGAACGTGCGGGCGAGCGTTCCCCAGCTGACGTCGAGGAAGTGCCCGAGCGTCGGGTGCTCGCCGGGTGGGAAGTCCTTCGGTGGGCGCATCGCCGTGTACCCGTTCGGCTGGATCCGGCCGTAGGCGAACCAGTTGTGGATCCACCACCACGCGCCGATGCCACCGGACACCGCCATCGTCACCACGGTGCGGACCACCCGTTGCCGCAGCGACAGCACCCCGGCGCCGGCGAAGAGCACGACGACCGCCACGAACGGCACCGCGGGCAGTCCGGTGCCCTTGATCCAGACCAGGGCACCGAGCACCACCGCGAGCGCGATGGTGGTGCGCCACCGGGTGTCCCCGGTGAGCAGCCGGGAGGCGAGCCACACGACGATCCCGGCGACGAGCAGCACGGGGGCGTCGTTCGAGAACGAGGAGCCGATGGACGCGAGCTCGGGCGTCGCGAACACCGCGAGTCCACCGACGAGCGCGGCCCGCGGCGACCGGGTCACCCGGCGGACGGACGCCCACGCCAGCAGCGGCAGGGCGGTGACGGCGAGGACGTCGGCGAGCCGCAGCGCGGTGAACGCCCGGTCCCACCGCAGGTCGCCGAAGTCGACGGCACGGAGCACGGCAGCACCGGCGAGGTAGGCGGTCGGCGGGTGCTGCGTCATCTGGTTGACGGTCGAGGACACCCCGGGGGCGTCCTGCAGCAGCTCGCTGACGGTCGACCACTCGCTCGACGGCTTCGTCGCCTGCTCGACCTTCGCGGCCTGCACGGCGTTGGTGACGAACAGCTCGCCGGGAGCGGCCCACGCGTCACCGAGCGCGACGTGCACGGCGGCGTCGACGTGCGCCGTCTCGTCCGGGGCCTCGAAGACCGGGACGATCAGCGCCCAGGCGACGAGCCACAGGCCGAAGGTCGCCGTGACGACGGCGATCGCCACACGCTCCCAGCGGGCGGTGCGGGGTGGTGCGGTGGTGCTGGTGGTGGTCTCGTGGGCCGTCACCCGGTCGAGTCTAGGGCGCGCCCCTCGTGTGCGACGTCGGTGGCGACGGGCTCGGAACCGGTCCGCTCGGGGTGGTACACCCACACCTTGTAGAGCCAGAAGCGGAACACCGTGCCGAGCACCAGGCCGACGATGTTCGCGACGTTGTCGGCGAGGACCGAGGTCAGCCCCATCACGTAGTGGGACACCCCGAGGCAGGCGAGGGCGATGACCATGCCGCCGAGCGAGACGACGACGAACTCGATGCCCTCGCGGGTGGCGACCGCACGGCGCTGCTCGCGGAACGTCCAGTACCGGTTGCCCATCCAGTTGACGAAGATCGCCACGACCGTGGAGATCACCTTCGCCCAGAACGGCCCGGAGTGGACCTCGTCCGGGTCGAGGACGGTGATGCGCAACACGTTGAACACCGTGGTGTCCACGACGAAGCCGACGGCGCCGACCACGCCGAAGCGTGCCAGCTGGGCAATGAGGCGCCGCACGTGCCCTCCAGGATCCGTAGAGTTGTCGCGGGCCGTGCACAACGCGACCCGAACAGCGATTGTAGACAACGCGTTCACCCCGGATGGTGTGAACGCCGGAAGGATCACACAGCATGGCGTTGCGCGTCGGGGTCATCGGTGGGGGACAGCTGGCACGGATGATGGTGCCGGCGGCCGTCGAGCTGGGGATCGACATCCGGGTCCTCGCCGAGGGGCCGGGCATGTCGGCCGCCATCGCCGCCACGGCCGAGGGCGACTACCACGACGCCGCGACGGTCCTGGCGTTCGCCCGCGACGTCGACGTCATCACGTTCGACCACGAGCACGTGCCGCAGGACGTCCTCCGCGCCCTGGTCGACGCCGGGGTGGCCGTCCGCCCCGGACCCGGCCCGCTCGCCGTCGCACAGGACAAGATCACGATGCGGACGAAGCTCACCGAGCTCGGCCTGCCGGTGCCCGACTGGGCCGCGGTGCACGACCCGGACGAGCTCCGCGCCTTCCTCGACGACCACGGTGGCCGCGCGGTGGTCAAGACGCCCCGCGGTGGCTACGACGGCAAGGGCGTGCGGGTCGTTTCGGACCCCTCGGACGTCGACGACTGGTTCATCGCCGTCGCCGAGGCCGGTGGCGGGCAGGCCCTGCTCGCCGAGGAGCTCGTCCCGTTCACCCGCGAACTCGCGCAGTCCGTCGCCCGCCGTCCGTCCGGCCAGGTGGTCGCGTGGCCGCTGGTCGAGACCGTGCAGCGCGACGGCGTCTGCGCCGAGGTCATCGCGCCCGCGCCCGACAGCGCCGGCCGCATCGCCGACGTGACGGAGTCGATCGCGGTCCGCATCGCCGAGGAGCTCGGGGTCACCGGGGTCCTGGCCGTCGAGCTGTTCCAGACCGCCGACGAGCGCATCCTCATCAACGAACTCGCGATGCGACCGCACAACACCGGGCACTGGACCATCGACGGTGCGACGACGAGTCAGTTCGAGCAGCACCTGCGTGCCGTGCTCGACCTGCCGCTCGGCGGAACCGGGTGCTTCGCCCCGGCTGCCGTGATGATCAACGTGCTCGGCGGGCCGGCGGACGGCGACCTCGCGGCCCGGTACCCGGCCGCGCTCGAGGCGTTCCCCGAGGCGAAGTACCACTTCTACGGCAAGGCCCCCCGCCCCGGTCGGAAGATCGGGCACGTCACCGTGATCGGAGACGACGTCGACGACGTCGTCTACCGCGCACGGGCGGCCGCGGCGCACTTCGACGACTGACGACGGGCCCGTCGACGCGACGGAAGGGCGGACGGGAGGCCCGTGGCGACGCCGCCACGGGCCTCCCGTCCGCCCGCGGGTCGCGTCCAGGGCGGCCGACACGTCCCCAGGACTGCCGACACCCGCTCGGGTGGCACCCGCACTGGCGGGTGGTGGCGCGCGGAGGCCCGTGTTCCCATGGACCGGTCAGGGGTCGACCGTCCGAGGAGTGTGTCCATGCGCCGCCGTCCGCGCCGTGCTGTCTTCTGCGCCGCCGCCGTCGCACTCACCGCTCTCGTCGGCGGGGTGCTGCCCGTCTCGTTCGCGTCGAGCGCCACCGCAGCGACGTCCGCGACGACCATCCGGTCCGCGTCCGCCGCCTCGCTCTACGGGGCCGGGCCGTACCGGTCGCCGACCAGCGAGGCAGCGAAGGCGGCCACCGCGCTCGCCGCCTCCGATCCCGCCGGTGCCACCGCGGCGTCGACCATCGCCCGCTACCCCGTGGCGACCTGGCTCGGCGAGTGGACGCAGGGGACCCAGCTGACCAGGACGATCAGCACGGCGGTCGCGGGCGCCGAGCAGTCCGGCACCACCCCGGTGTTCGTGCTGTACGCGATCCCGGACCGGGACTGCGGCGGGTACTCCGCCGGCGGCTTCTCCGAAGACTCCTACGACGCGTGGGTCGACCAGGTCACCGCCGCACTCGCCGGACACCGTGCCGCCGTCATCGTCGAGCCGGACTCGCTCGCGATGCTCAGCAACGCGAAGTGCAGCACCACGCTCGACGACCAGCGCTACCGGATCCTGTCCCGCACGGTCGCCGGACTCACCGCCGCCGGGGTCCCCGCCTACCTCGACGCCGGCAACTCGAACTGGGTGCCGCCCGCGACGATGGCCGCACGGCTGAACAGCGCCGGCGTGCAGCGGGCCCGCGGGTTCTTCACGAACGTCGCGAACTACTACCCGACCGCGCAGGAACAGGCCTACGCGCAGAAGGTCTCCGCCTCCACCGGCGGCTCCCACTACGTGATCGACACCTCGCGGAACGGGCAGGGCTGGCGCGGGACCTGGTGCAACGGCCCCGGCGCCGGACTGGGCACCTCGCCGCGGGTCGTCGCCGACGGCACCGCGCTCGACGCCCTGCTGTGGGTGAAGACCCCCGGCGCGAGCGACGGCACCTGCAACGGTGCCCCCGCCGCGGGCAAGTGGTGGTCGTCCTACGCCCAGGCCCTGGTCGCGAACGCCCGGCTCGGGGTCCCGGCAGCCGACCTCGCACCACAGGGCTCGCTCGAGGTCGTCGCCGGCACCGGCGGTGGCGTCCGGGTCCGGGGATGGGCCTTCGACGAGGACGACCCCACGCAGCCCGTCCGGGTCCGCGCCACCGTCGACGGCGTCGCCGCGGGAGCCGTGACCGCCGGACTCCGCCGGACCGACGTGGATGCCGCTGCGGGCGTCGGGGCGACCCACGGCTTCGAGGCCGTGGTGCCCGCGTCCGCCGGCGCTCGCCGGGTCTGCGTGACCGCCGTCAACATCGGCGCCGGGTCGGACACCACGCTCGGGTGCGCCACCGTCCGCGCCTTCCGGCACGACCCCTACGTCGCGCTCGAGTCCGTGACGGGCAAGCGGGGCGGCATCAGCGTGCGCGGCTGGGCCTTCGACGGCGACGCCGTGACGTCCGCCAGCACCGTCGCCATCACGGTCGACGGCAGGCGGGTGACGTCGCTGTCGGCGGGACGCGTGCGCGCCGACGTCGATCGGACGTGGGGTTCCGGCGCGCAGCACGGCTTCGCCGGCACCGTCGCCCTCAAGGCCGGCAAGCGGACCGTCTGTGCGGTCGCGCGGAACACCGGCACCGGGAAGGACCGGAAGGCGAGCCCCTGCCGGACGGTGACGGTCACGCGGCGCTGACGGTTCGGTCGGTCCGCGATCCCGCACCGTGCGGGTTGTGGGTGCTGCGGTCGCACGGTGCGACACTGCTCACTCGGTGCGAGGTTGATCGCTGGGTGCGGCCGTGCAGGTTCGCACGGAGCGGTCAACGGTCTCCCCGGCGACGAACTCCGCACGGTGCGCGTCCGACCAGTGCGTGCGAGCCCGGTCGCCCGGTGCGAGAGGATGGGCGCATGCCGCGTGATCTCGTCCGCCGAGCCGCTCGTCGACTCCGTCGGGCCGTCGTCGGGACGCCTCCCGTGCCCGCTCCGCTGCCGATCCTGGGCTACGTCGTCGCGGGCGCCGACGGAGCGCACCCGGCGTCCGCCCACGTGCGGGTCGTCCGGCGCACCGAGCACCTGGCGGCGAGCGGCACGGCCGAGGTCCGCCAGGTCGACCCGGTCGCCTTCGTCGACGGGACCGACACGACACCGTACGCCGCGGTCCTGGTGCAGCGCGACATCCTGCCGCGCGACGCCGTGCAGCCCTTCCTCGCCGCTGCTGCCGCCCGCGGGGTCCGTGTCGTCGGCGAGGTCGACGACGACTTCTTCACCGAGTCCGGCCGCCAGCGCCTCGCCCGCGCCGAGTACGACCCGGACCGCCTCGCCTCGATCGACGCGTTGGTGCGCGGCGCCGACACCGTCGTCGTGAGCACGCCGGAGCTCGCCGACGTCGTGCGCCCGGTTGCCCGCGACGTCACGGTCGTGCCGAACGCCCTCGATCCCGGGCTCTGGACACCCGGTGCGACCGAGGACGACGACGACCGCCCCGAGGGCGAACACCGGGTGCTCTACATGGGCACGCTCACCCACGCGGCCGACCTCGAACTGCTGCGCGACGTCTTCACCGACCTGACGACCTCCGACGGCACGCCGATCCGGCTCGAGGTCATCGGCGTGACCGACGAGGGCGGCGCCGACTGGTTCCGCCGCATCGAGGTGCCGGACGGCCACTACCCGGCGTTCTCCCGCTGGCTCGTGGCGCACCGGGAGCGCTGGCGCGCCGGTGTCGCACCCCTCCGCGACGAGGAGTTCAACCGGGCGAAGAGCGACCTGAAGTTCCTGGAGTACACCGCGCTCGGGATGCCCGCGGTGGTCTCGGACCGGCCCTCGTACGCCGTGGCGCGAACGCACGGTGCGGTCACAGTGCCCGACGACGTGGTGGCCTGGTGCGATGCGGTGCGCGCCGCCGTCGAGCGCGGGACGGCCGACGAACGGGCCGTCCAGTGGGTCGCGGGGGAGCGCACGATCGGCCGTGACGACGACGTCTGGCGCCGCGTGCTGCTCGGCTAGGCTCGTCGCGTGACCGACACCGACGCACCCGTCCAGCCGCTCGTCTCGATCATCATGGGGTCGGACTCCGACTGGCCGACGATGCGTGCTGCGGCCGACATCCTGGCCGAGCTCGGCATCCCGTTCGAGGCGGACGTCGTGTCGGCGCACCGCACGCCCGACAAGATGTCCCGGTTCGCCCGCGGCGCCGCCGAGCGTGGCATCCGCGTCGTGATCGCCGGTGCCGGTGGCGCCGCGCACCTGCCGGGCATGGTGGCGTCGATGACGACGCTGCCCGTGATCGGCGTGCCCGTGCAGCTCGCACGCCTCGACGGCCTCGACTCGCTGCTGTCGATCGTGCAGATGCCGGCCGGCATCCCGGTGGCGACGATGGCGATCAACGGCGCCGCGAACGCCGGCCTGCTCGCCGCGCGGATCATCGGGTCGTCGGAGCCGGCCGTCGCCGCCCGCCTGACCGAGTACGCCGACGGCCTCGAGAAGCTGGTCGAGGAGAAGGCCGCGCGCTTGCGCGACTCCCTCTGAGCGCCGCCGTGTCCGCTCGTCTCCGTCTCCGTCGCCACGCCGCGACGCTCGTCCTCATCGCTGTCGCGGTCGTCGCAGCCCTGGTGTGCGCCGTCGCCGCACGGCGTGCCGGCCCGGTCAACCCCGCGGCCCGGTGGTTCCGTGGTGCGGACGAGCACGTCGTCGCCACGAAGTCGCAGTTCGACTCGTGGCTCCTGGCGCTGCACGTGGCCGAGGTCGCCGCGGTGGTCGTGGTCGTCGCCGTCCTGGCCGCGGTCGTCACCGCCGTCGTGTCGTCACGCCGCCGTCGCGCGCGGGTCTGAACGCCACCATCCGCCGGAGTCCACGAGCGACCGGCAGCCCCAGAACGGGGGGCGCAACACGGCGCTGATCAGCACTTCTTCGACGTAGACGGAACGTTCTGCAACCCCCGCGTATTGGGGATGAAGCGGTTCTGTCAACCCCGCGCGCGGGCTGCATTTCGCAACTACGGTGAACGGCGGGTGGTCGAGATCCGGCCTCCCGGCACCCACGGGAACGGGTGCGAACCGTCACGTCAGGGAGTGACAGCTCATGCAGAAACGCGCAACCAAGCGGGCCGCACTCACCGTCGTGCTCCTCAGTGCCGCACTCGTCGCAGGACCGCTCGGAACCGGAACCGCAGCGTCCGCCAGTTCGGCACCGATCGGGAACGTCGGGAACTTCAAGCAGACCTTCCGCGAGAACTTCAGCACCGCCGCGGCCGCCAAGGGCACGTTCGCCAAGACCTACGCGAAGTCGTGGCAGCCCTACCCGGACGGCACCGGCGGCATGTACTACTCGGGCGCCCAGATCAGCTCGCACAACGGGTACATGGACGTCAAGCTCGACGGCAAGCACGGCGCCGCTGGCACGTTCGGTACCCCGTCGGGCGCGTGGGGGCACAAGGGCGGCAAGTTCATCGTCCGTGCCAAGGCGACCGGCGGTGACGGGAACGGCGCCGCGTTCATGCTGTGGCCGTCGTCCGACAAGTGGTCGGACGGTGAGATCGACTACCCCGAGGCGAACTTCGACCAGCAGCCGATGCTGCACCACCACTCGATGACCCCCGGCCAGGAGGTCAACGCGACGAGCCTGAGCACCGGCGTCTCGTGGCGTGCATGGCACACGTACTCGATCGAGTGGATCCCCGGGAAGTCCGTGCGCTACCGCCTCGACGGCAAGGTGATCAAGACGATCACGAAGCACGTGCCGAAGACCGCGCACCGGTACATGTTCCAGGTGGGCAACTGGGGCGCCACCGGCCACCTGTACATCGACTGGGTCAGCACCTACACGTACAAGAAGTGACGTGCCGCCGGCTCAGAGGTCGGCGTGCAGCTGCCAGGTCTCGGCGGCGGAGTCGCTCCAGTCGTACATGCGGGCGCGGTCCGGTCCGGCGACGGCGAGCTGACCGGCGAGCAACGGGTCGTTGACCACCTGGTATACCGCCTGTGCGATCCGCTCCGGGTAGGACTCTCGCGGGTTCCGGGCGACGGTGACTCCGGCGTCCGACGCGACCTCGGCCACCGCAGGGTCGTCGGAGTGGATGACCGGGGTGCCGAAGCTCATCGCCTCGATCACGGGCAGGCCGAAGCCCTCGGCGAAGCTCGGGAACACGAACACCGTGGCCCGGTCGTAGACCACGGCGAGGTCGGCGTCGTCGATCCGGCCGAGCACCTTCACGCGGTCGCGGGCGAGCCCGGCGCGCTCGGCCGTGCCGTACACGTCGACGTCGCCCCAACCGTCCGGGCCGGAGATCACGAGCGGGATGTCCGTCGGTGCGTCGGGGTGCGCGAGTGCTTCGATGAGGGACCCGAGCGCCTTGCGCGGTTCGAGCGTGCCGACGGCCAGCACGTAGCGGTCCGGCAGGCCGAGGCGTTCGGCGCGCAGGTCGGCGTCGACGGGCAGCCGCAGCCGACCGCTGGGGGCGCCGCCGATGACGCGCAGCCGGTCGTCGAAGCGGTGGATCTCGTTCAGGGCACTCGCCACCGCGTGGGTGGGCACCACGACGGCGTCGGCGTGCTTCCATGCCCGCTTCACCATCGCCTTGTGGAAGTGGACACCGCGGGGCGTCAGGGTCTCGGGGTTCGTCCACGGCACCGTGTCGTGCACCGTGACGACGGTCTGCCGACCCGGGTCCTGGAACCGGTCGTGCTTGACCAGGGGCGCGAGGACGCTCGGTGCGTGCACCATGCCCTTCGCGATGCCACCGACGAACCCGCCCTGCCACGCCAGCGACAGCTCGCGACGGGGCAACGGGAGGCGCTGCAGATCGGACAGGCCGGGCAGCAACGTGCGCAGGTGGGCCATCTCGTCGGAGCTGACCGCCGACACGACCCCGGCAACGTCGCACCCGCTCGGCGCGTTCGCGACGAGGTGACGGGTGAGCTCTTCGGCGTACCGCCCGATGCCACCCGGGACGGGCGCGACGACCTGGTCGACGAGGACGTGGAGGGTGGTCATGGTGCTGCTCTCCTCGTCGTGGTGATGGGGCCGAGGACCGGCCCGGCGCCCGGCTGCCCGACCCTACCAGGGCAGGTGGGCCGCCCCCTGGAAGCCGCGGCAGGAGACCGGGACGGGAGGCCCGGATCACGTCCGCGACGCAGCGGACGTGATCCGGGCCTCCCGGTCGACGGCCGTGCCTACTTCGTCAACGCTCCTGCGGCCACCGCGGCGCGCAGCGCCTCGCGCCAGTCGCGCATCGGCGCCAGGCCGGCGCGCGACCAGCCGTCGTGGCCGAGCACGCTGTACGCCGGGCGCGGCGCCGGCCGGACGAACGCGGCGCTGTCCGTCGGCAGGACGCGCTCGGGGTCGAGCCCGAGCTCGGTGTAGATGGCACGCGTGAAGTCGAACCACGACCCCTGCCCGGCGTTCGTGCCGTGGTAGACGCCCGCGGGGGCGTCGCCGTCGACGAGCTCGACGATCCGCGCGGCGAGGTCGCCGGTCCACGTCGGCTGACCGACCTGGTCGGTGACGACGCTCACGGTGTCGTGCGAGCCGGCCAGCCGGAGCATCGTCGCGGCGAAGTTCGGTCCGTGCGCGCCGTAGATCCAGGCGGTGCGGACGACGTACGACGTGTCCGGGGCGATCTCGCGCACGAACGCCTCGCCCGCGGCCTTGGTGCGGCCGTAGGCGTTGATCGGGTCCGTCGGGGCGTCCTCGGCGTACGGGGCGGTGCCGTTGCCGTCGAAGACGTAGTCCGTCGACACCGTGACGAGTTTCGCGCCGTGGCGGACCGCGGCCTCGGCCAGGAGCTTCGGGCCCATCGCGTTGACGGCGTGGGCGTCGTCCTCGTGCTCCTCTGCCTCGTCGACCTTCGTGTACGCGGCCGAGTTGACCACGACGTCGTGCCCGGCGACGGCGGCGTCCACCGCGGCCGGGTCGGTGATGTCGAGCTCGGCACGGGACAGCGCCGTCACGTCGCGGCCCGCGAGCGCGGCCTGCAGGTCACGACCGAGCATGCCGGCGGCGCCGGTGATGAGGTACTTGGTCACGGTCGACCGCTCAGCTCAGGGCCGCGCGCTGCTTGAGCGGCTCCCACCACGAACGGTTGTCGCGGTACCACTGCACGACGTCGGCCAGGCCCTGCTCGAACGGGACCTGCGGCTCGTAGCCGAGCTCGGCCCGGATCTTCGAGATGTCGACCGAGTAGCGCAGGTCGTGGCCGAGCCGGTCGGCGACCCGGTCGACGTACGACCAGTCCTTGCCGGTGGCGTCGAGGAGCAGCTGCGTGAGCTCCTTGTTGGTGAGCTCGGTGCCGCCGCCGATGTTGTAGATCTCGCCGGCGCGGCCGCGGGTCAGGACCATCGCGATGCCGCGGGTGTGGTCGTCGACGTGCAGCCAGTCGCGGATGTTGTTGCCCTCGCCGTACAGCGGGACGTGCACGTCGTCGATCAGGTTCGTGACGAACAGCGGGATGACCTTCTCGGGGAAGTGGTACGGCCCGTAGTTGTTCGAGCAGCGCGTGATCGAGAGGTTCAGCCCGTGGGTGCGGTGGTAGCTGCGGGCGAGCAGGTCGCTGCCGGCCTTCGACGCCGAGTACGGCGAGTTCGGCTCGAGCGGGCGCTCCTCGTCCCACGAGCCCTCGCTGATGGAGCCGTAGACCTCGTCGGTGGAGACGTGCACGAAGCGCTCGGTGCCGTGGCGGAGCGCGGCGTCGAGCAGGCGCTGGGTGCCGACGACGTTCGTCTCGACGAAGATGCCGGAGTCGCGGACCGACCGGTCGACGTGGGACTCGGCGGCGAAGTGCACGATCGCGTCGACCGTCGGGACGACCTCGTCGAGCTTCGCGGCGTCGCGGATGTCGCCGTGCACGAAGGTGTAGCGGGGGGAGTCGGCGACCGGGGCGAGGTTCGCTTCGTTGCCGGAGTAGGTCAGCGCGTCGTAGACGACGACCTCGGCTCCCTCGAGGCCGGGGTACGCGTCCTCCAGGGTGCGGCGGACGAAGTTCGAGCCGATGAAGCCGGCCCCTCCGGTGACGAGGATCTTCACGAGGTCTCTTTCCTGACGGTCGGTTCGTGGGTCGGCGGCGATTCTAGCGGGAGGCCGGTGACGGGGGTGGTCGTGGTGCTCGGCACGGTGGTCGTGGTGCCGGGGACGTCGGTCGTGGTGCTCGGCACGGCAGTCGCGCGCCAGACGAGTGCGACGCTCGCGACGCCCGCGACGAGGAACAGCGCGCCGGCCAGCGCGATCGGGAGCGGCCCGGCGAGCGAGCCACCGGCCATCGCCGACAGGCCGCCGGGGGTCACCCGGAACTGGACGTTCTCCCACGCGCCGCGGTACGCGATGCCGATGCCGTACAGCGCGATGGCGAACGTGCCGACGGCGGCGATCCGGGCGAGCCGACGGCGCAGTTCCGGACGGACGACCAGGGCACGCCACGCCACGGCCTGCGACAGCACGAGCGCGAGAGCGGCCACGAACAGGAACCGGCCCTGCAGGCCGTTGCCCTGGTGCGTGCCGAGGTAGTTGCGCCAGTTGTAGGCCAGGGTCGCGACGACGACGAGCGCCGGCCAGACCAGGGCGATCGTCATCACCCGGCGTCCGGCGCCGCGGCGGGCGTACGACCAGCCGAGGGCGACGAGACCGACGATCGCCAGGGCGTCGACGACCATGGGCGGCAGCGGCCACTGGTTCGCGCCGAAGTCCCCGAAGAACGAGGCGGTCAGGCCGTCCCACTGCCGACCGGCGAACGCGCCCGGGTTCGCACCACCGGACGGGTACGGCTGCACCGTGGTCACGCCGCGCAGGGCGTCGGGCAGCAGGGTCCCGCTGACGAGCAGGGTGCGGACCCACCACCAGCCGGACACCGCGGCGGCAGCGACGACGACGACACCGGCGTGCAGGGCGGGGCGGCGCCACGGGCGCTGGTCGTGCGGGTCAGTCGCGGCGTGCTGGTCGCTCGCGGTGCGCTGGTCGCGGGCCAGCACGAACACGAGCACGACGAACGGCACTGCCAGCAGGCCGAGGGCGCTGATCGCCGCCAGCCCGGTCACCGCCACGGCCAGACCGGCCGTCGTCCACCACGACCGGTCGCCGGTGAGCACGCGCACGCTCAGCCACACGAGCACGGCACCGAGCAGGATCATCGGCGCCCACGACGTCACGCCGGCGGCGACCTGTGCGAGCTGCGGCACCGCGAAGAGCAGCAGCGGCGCGACCAGGGCGGTCCGCGGCGACCGGGTCACCCGGCGGACGGTCGCCCACACGAGGACGGGCAGCGCGGTCACGAGCGCGACGTCGAACAGGCGCAGGACGAGCACCGAGGTGGCCCAGTCGTGCGCGCCGAAGCGGATCAGGCGCAGGATGCCCGCGGCGACGAGCCAGTACGTCGGCGGGTTCTGCGACATCGGGTCGATCGCGGGGGAGTCGCCGGGCACCGCCGCCAGGAGCGCGTCGACCGTGGGGCGGTCGACGGCGGGCACCGGGTGCTCCACGATCTGACGGACCGCTGCGAGGTAGTGCATCTCCCCGCCGTGCGGCCATCCGAGGCCGAGTGCCAGCCGGAACGCGGCGTCGACGTGGGCGGGCTCGTCGGGGGCGCCGAACGCGGGGGTCAGCAGGGCGAAGCTGAGCAGCAGGCCCAGCCACGCGACGGTGGTCGTCCCGAGGACGATCCACTCGCGGCGGGCGGTCACGCGGTCACCTCCGGCCGGCGCACGAACCGCACGAGCAGGACCGCCGTGGCGATCAGCGCCACCGCGGCCACCGCGGCGAGCGTGACGTTCCCGCCGGCGGCGAGCATGCCGTACTGGTCGAACTTGACGATCGAGAACTCGTCGATCCAGAACGCGGCGTCGCGGCCGAACGCCCGGAGCGCGTAGACGACCCCGTACAGGGCGATGGCGGTCGCCGCGACGGACATGCCGACGGCCAGCCGTGTGGCGCCGGCCGCCGTGACGGTCACGCGGCGCCAGGCCAGGGCGCTCAGGGCGATGAGGGCGATGAGGGTGGGGTAGTAGTACCGGCCCTGGGTGCCGGCGACGATGGTGTTCCGCACGTAGCCGCCCCACCCGCTCTGCATGTGCAGGGCGATCAGGATGACGGGGTACGACGCCAGCACGATCGCGGGTCGCAGCGACGGGCCGCGGCGGAACGCCCAGATGACGATGCCGGCGACCGAGACGATGGTCAGGCCGTCGACCAGGAACTGGGCGAACTGGAACTGCGTGAGGCCGCCGACGCTGCCCCAGAACGTGCGGGTCACACCGTTCCAGTAGTCGCGCAGGAAGACCTCCGGGCTGGCGGCCGTGTCGTCCGGGAACGGCATCGACGGACGGGCGTACGCCATGCCGTCGGGCTGGATCGCGTGGTACACGAGGATGTTCCGCAGCCACCACCACCCACCGACGACGCCGGCGATGCCCAGCGTCCAGAGCGTCCGGAGCACGTTGCGCCACACGGTCGCTCGGGTACAGCCCGCCGCCATCACGGCGATGCCGACGAACGGGACGGCGGGCAGCGCGGTGCCCTTCGTCAGCAGCATCGCGCCGAGCAGCAGGCCGATCCACACCGTGGTCCGCACCCGCTGGTCGCCGGTGAGCAGCCGGACGACGAAGTACACCAGGGCGCCCGCGAGGGGCAGCATGAGGGCGTCGTTCGTGACCGATGTCCCGATCGACGCGACCTCGGGGACCGCGAGGATCGCGGCCCCTCCGACCAGCGCCGCCCTGGGCGAGCCGGTCAACCGACGCACGGTGGCCCACGCCAGGAACGGCAGGGGCAGCACGAGCAGGGCGTCGAACAGCCGAAGGGCCATCACGGCGTGGTCCCACCGCAGGTCCTCGAAGTGCACCAGGTGGAGCACCCCGGCGGCCAGCGCGTAGTACGTCGGCGGGTGCTGCGACATCTGGTCGATGCTCGTGGGGTGCACGCCCGGGAACTCGCGCAGCAGCTCGCCCCACGTCGCGTTGTCGGCAGCCGGCTGGCGCAGGTTGCTGATCTGGGTGTCGTGCGTGGCGTTCAGGTAGTGCATCGCGCCCGGTTCCGGCCAAGCGTCACCGATCGCCAGGTGCAGGACGGCGTCGACGTGGGTCGGCTCGTCCGGCGCCTTGTAGGTGGTCGTCACGATCGCCCAGACCCCCAGGACGGCGGCGAACGCGATCGTCAGGGCGATGACGACGACGCGCTCGGCACGGCCGACCCGCGGGCGGGCGACGGTACCCGACACGGCCGGTGCCGTGTCAGTCGCCATACCGCTGCAGTTTCTGCAGGTCGAGCTGCTCCTCGGCCAGCGTGCGGTTGAGGCGGGTGAGGTCGGCGACGACGCCGATCACGATGGAGAGCAGCGCCGTGATGAGCAGCACCACACCGAGGATGATCGACTGCAGGTGGTTGCCGGGGGTCTGCATCGCGAGCAGCACCAGGTAGCGGACGAGCGGCCACAGCCCGAGCCCGCCCAGGACCACGCTGACCCAGGCGAACAGCGCCATCGGCCGGTACATCAGGTAGACGCGGGCGATCGCCGAACCGGACTCGAACATGTGCTGGAAGATGTTGCTGAACAGCCGGGACTCGCGCGTCTTCGGGTTCGTCGTGATCGGCACCGATGCGATCGCCAGGCGCTTGTAGCCGGCCTGCACGATGGTCTCCATGCAGTAGCTGAAGCGCGTCACGATGTTCAGGCGGATCAGCGAGTACTTCGAGTAGGCGCGGAAGCCGCTCGCGGCGTCGGGCAGGTCGAGTCCTGCGGCGCGGCTGGCGACCCACGACCCGAAGCGCTGCATGAGCTTCTTGAAGCCGGAGAAGTGCTCGATCGTGCGGGTCTGCCGGTCGCCGATGACGATCTCGGCCTCCTTGCGCAGGATCGGCTGGACGAGCTCGGCGATCTGCGCCTGCGGGTACTGGTTGTCGCCGTCGGTGTTGACGACGATGTCGGCACCGTGCAGCAGGGCGTAGTCGACGCCGTCGCGGAACGACCGGGCGAGCCCCATGTTGGTGGTGTGGTGCACGAAGTGCTTGACGCCGTGTTCCTTGGCGACCTCGACGGTGCGGTCGGTGCTGCCGTCGTTGATGACCAGGATCTCGATCTCGTCGATGCCGTCGATCTCACGCGGGATCGAGTCGATGACGCTGGCGAGGGTGTTCTCCTCGTTGAGGCAGGGGATCTGGACGAATAGCTTCACGGGCTCGCTTGGTCTCGTTTCGGGAGTCGCAGCGCGCGGGGCGCGGGGCACAGAACCAGGACAGCCTATGCGATGCGCCACCTTGCTAGGCTTCCCCGGTGCAGATCCGCGAACTGAAGATCCCCGGCGCGTGGGAGTTCACGCCCGTCCAGCACGGCGACGCACGAGGAGCATTCCTCGAGGCGTACCGGGCCGACGTCCTCGAGGAGACGGTCGGTCACCCGCTGGACCTCCGCCAGGTGAACATGTCGATCTCGTCGGCCGGCGTCGCGCGGGGCATCCACTACGCCCTCGTCGCCCCGAGCCAGGCGAAGTACGTCACCGCTGTCCGTGGCGCCTTCATCGACTACATCGTCGACATCCGCGTCGGTTCGCCGACCTTCGGGCAGTGGGACTCGGTCCGCATCGACGACGTCGACCGCAAGGCCGTGTACCTGTCCGAGGGCCTCGGCCACGCGATCGTCGCGCTCGAGGACCAGTCCACCGTGAACTACCTGGTCAGCGCGCACTACAACCCGGAGCGCGAGAAGGGGATCACGATCCTCGACCCGACCGTCGGGCTGGAACTGCCGGACGGCATCGGTGAGCCGGTGCTCTCCGAGAAGGACACGAGCGCCCCGACGCTCGAAGAGGCCGCGGCCGCCGGTCTGCTGCCGACGTACGAGGAGTGCGTGGCCTACACCGAGTCCCTCCGCACGACGAAGTAACGAAGTAAGGAAGCGATCCCGATGAAGGGCATCATCCTCGCCGGCGGTTCCGGCACGCGCCTCTGGCCGATCACCAAGGGCATCAGCAAGCAGCTCATGCCGATCTACGACAAGCCGATGGTCTACTACCCCCTGTCGACCCTGATGATGGCCGGCATCCGCGAAGTGCTCGTCATCACGACGCCGGAGTACAACGAGCAGTTCAAGGCCCTGCTCGGCGACGGCTCCGCCTTCGGCATGGAGATCCAGTACGCCGTCCAGCCGTCCCCGGACGGACTCGCGCAGGCCTTCGTCATCGGCGAGGACTTCATCGGCGACGACAGCGTCGCACTCGTCCTCGGCGACAACATCTTCCACGGCACCGGCCTCGGCACGAACCTGCGGAAGAACACCGAGGTCGACGGCGCGACGATCTTCGCGTACCACGTGGCCGACCCGAAGGCGTACGGCGTCGTGGAGTTCGACGACGACTTCACCGCCGTCTCCATCGAGGAGAAGCCGGCCGAGCCGAAGTCGAACTACGCCGTCCCCGGCCTGTACTTCTACGACAACAAGGTCATCGAGATCGCGAAGACGATCGAGCCGAGCGCACGCGGCGAGCTCGAGATCTCGACGGTCAACGAGCGCTACCTCGAGGCCGGCGAGCTCGGCGTCCAGGTCCTCGACCGTGGCACGGCCTGGCTCGACACCGGCACGTTCGAGTCGATGATGCAGGCGTCCGAGTACGTGAAGGTCATCGAGGACCGCCAGGGCTTCAAGATCGGCTGCATCGAGGAGATCGCCTGGCGCAACGGCTGGATCGACGACGCGCAGCTCGCCGAGCTCGCCGCACCGCTCGTCAAGGGCGGGTACGGCGTCTACCTCCAGCGGCTCCTCGGCGCCTAGCACCGCCCGTGGCGTCCGGTTCTGGGTGGTTCGGTCGGCGTCGTCGCGACATGACGGCGACCGGCCACCCCGACCGGGAGGCCCGTCCCGCGTCCGCGACGACGACCGACGTCGTCCGCGTGGCCGGCTTCGACGACCCCCTGCCGCACCTGGACCAGGACGTCACGGTCCTCGTCACGACCCGCTCGGACCGGCACGCCGAGGTCGCGCGCCTGGTCGCCGTCGCCCGCGAGGCCTTCGGACGCGCGGCTGACGTCCGCGCCGTGAGCTACGTCGCCGACGCCTCGCCGCGCGATCCGTTCGGTCGTCGGCTGCCGTGGGTGCGGACCGTGCCGGTCGACGGCCTCGGCTCGGCGATCAACGCCGGTCTCGCCGCCGGGGTCGGACGGGTCCTCGTGCTCGTCGACACCTCGGTGACGATCGACGCTGCCGGCCTCCGCGCGCTCGCCGAGACTGGAGTCCACCGCCTGGTGCAGGCCTCGGTGCGCACGGCGGACGGTTCGGCGCGGAACGGTGCACTGCTCATCCGTCCCGGCGCACTCCCGTGGTCGGACGACCGTCCGTTCGGCACGGGGGGCTCGGTGTTCGGTGCCGATCAACCCGTGCTCGCTGTGCCCCGGGCCGCGATCGTCCCTGCGCCCGTGCTCACGGACGAGCAGACGACGCTCGTCGGGTGGACGCACGCGTGCGCTGTGCGCCAGCGACCGCAGTCGGGTCCCACGATCCTGGTGGAGGACGTCGGTGAGACCGTCCGACTCGCTGAGCCCGGGCGGACGATCGACGCTGCCACCGTGGACGTGTTCTCGTCGTGGCGGGACGCGAGACGGGACTCGGTCGACGGCCGGGGCGCTGCGGTCTCCGCCGGGCCGCCGTTGCCGCCGTGGGGAGCACGACCCGTGACACCGGTCCGCCGGACGACCAGCAGCGCCACCGACCCGCTCACCTGGTCGCTGAAGATCGCCGCTCCCGCCGGGCCCGAGGGTGACGGCTGGGGCGACGTGCACTTCGCGGCGGAGCTGGCCGGGGCACTCGAACGGCTCGGGCAGCGCGTCCGGATCGACCGGCGTGACGCCCACGTGCGGGACGACGACGCCTCCGATGACGTGACGCTCGTGATCCGCGGGCTCGACCGGGTGCCGCCGAACCCGGCGTCCGTCAACCTGCTCTGGGTGATCAGCCACCCCGACGACGTCTCCGACACCGAGCTGCGGTCGTTCGACGCGGCCTTCGCTGCCGGTCCGGTCTGGGGTGCGACGGCTGCTGCGCGGTCGGGCGTGCCGGTGCGCACGCTCCTGCAGGCGACCGACCCGTCGGTGTTCCGTCCCGCAGCCCGTTCGGCGACGAGTCCGGACGCCGATCGCGTGGTGTTCGTCGGCTCGACCCGCGGCGCCGCGCGCCCGGTGGTCTCCGACGCGGTGGCGCTTCGAACGGACCTCCGCGTGCACGGGCCCGGCTGGGGAGCACTCGTCCCCGCGGAGTCACTCGGGGAAGCATCCCTGACCCGAGCCGAGGTCGCGACGGCCTACGCCTCGGCGCGCGTGGTGCTCAACGACCACTGGGCGGACATGGCGGCAGGTGGCTTCGTGTCGAACCGGGTGTTCGACGTGCTGGCGTCCGGGGGAGTCGTCGTCACCGACGAGGTCGCCGGGCTGCCCGAGGTGCTCGACGTCCCGACGCTCGCGGCCGCGCGTTCCCGTGACGAGCTCGCCGCGCTCCTCGACCCGGCGCGGGTGTGGCCGTCCGCTGCCGAACGGGCGGCGGTCGCGTCGCGCATCGCCGCGGAGCACTCCTTCGACGCCCGAGCTGCCGTGCTGCTCGAGGCCGCCCGTACCGAGCGCGCCCGCCTCCGCGCCTGACCCGTCGCTCCGCGTCGACGAGCCCCGTCCCGAGCTGCGCCCCGCCGTGGTCATCGCGCCCCGAAGAGTTGGGGCGCGATGACCGTGCCGGGGCGCGCCCGGCGTCGACTGGCCGTGCCCCCTACGCGGCGCGGTGGGCGACGGGGACTTCGGCGTCGGAAGCCTCCGGATCCGGGTCCGACCGGAGCGTCGGGAGCCAACTGCGGCGCAGGGCACCGAGCAGCAGGAACAGGTCCATGAGCGGGAAGCCGCCGAACAGCGCGATCCACGCCGGCGACCCGATGTCGCGGAGTCGTCGCGCGCCGAGTGCCAGGTTCGGGATGGCCGTCAGCACGCACCACACGAACAGCACCCACTGCGACGGCGGACCCTGGGCGACGACGTGCCAGCCGTCGGGGCTGCCGTTGAGGCTGAGGACGGACTGCCCGATCCCGAGGAACCCGGGGGTGTTCTGGAAGGTCGACATCGAGTCGTCGGCGTCCGGGATCCCGGTGGCCATCGGCACGAACGTCACGACGAGCCAGACCACGAGCACGTCGACGGCGCGCGCCCACCAGAACTCGGCCCGGCTCGCACGGGCACGGCGGAACGTGAACGCCCCCGACCAGTAGCGACGGGCGGCGTCGATCGGGCCGCAGCCGAGCCAGGGTTCCGGGTCGCGGTGCACGGCGCCGAGCCTAGCGGGGTCCCGCACCGCCCCGCAGGCCCCCGACCGGGCTACTTGCGTGTGACCCAGCGGGCGCGGGCGGAGAGGCCCGCGTGCAGGGCGACCCGCAGCGGCCAGAGCCACCACGCCCGGTACTTCCGCGACAGGAACCGGTACGCGCTGCGGTGGTGCTCGATCTCCATCCGGCGCCGGTTGGACGACGTCGAGTGCGCCCCGGTGTGGGTGACCACGGCCGTCGGCACGTACACGTTCGCCCGACCCGAGCGACCGACGCGCTGGCCCAGGTCGACGTCCTCGAAGTACATGAAGTACGACTCGTCGAAGCCGCCGAGTTCACGGAACAACGACGTGCGGATGAGGAAGCACGCTCCGGACAGCCAGCCGGCCTCGCGCTCGACGACCTGCGTGGTGGACCAGTACCGCTGGCTCCACGGGTTGGCCGGCCAGAACCGCGAGAACGCCGCGTGACCGAGGCCGGTCCGGAGTGACGGCAGCTGGCGTGCGGACGGGTAGGTCTCGCCCTGCTCGTCGAGGATCCGCGGGCCGAACGAGCCGCCGGACGGCAGCCGGTCGGCGGCACGCACGAGTTCGTCGATCGAACCCTCGCCGAGCACGACGTCGGGGTTCGTGACGAGCAGGAACTCGGGCCGGACGTCGGGCAGCACGTCGTCGAGGGCGCTCAGCGCGGCATCGATGCCCCCGCCGTAGCCGCGGTTGCCCCCGGAGGACACCACGACGGCGCCGTAGGACTCCCCGATGGCCCGGAGTGCGTCGATGTCGGTCGAGCCGTTGTCGGCGATCACGACGGCGACCGGCTCCGACGAGGCCCCGGCGACGCTCGCCAGGAACGGCCGGATGGTCTCGCCGGTGTTGTAGGTGACCGTCAGCACCGCGACGCGGATCACCGTGTGCCCCCGGCGACGGACTCGTAGGCACCGACGTGCACGGCTGCCGTGGCCTCCCACGTGAACGAAGCGGCCCGGGCCAGCGCGGCCGCCCGGTGCGACGCGACGAGCGACGGGTCGTCGAGCAGCCTCGTCATCGCGGACGCCAGCGCGTCGGCGGACGGCTCGGTGTAGACGGCTGCATCGCCGCCGACCTCGGGCAGCGACAACCGCCTCGTGGTCAGGACGCACGCGCCGGAGGCCATCGCCTCGACCACCGGCAGGCCGAAGCCCTCGCCGAGTGACGGGTACACCACGAACTCCGCTCCGCCGAGGTAGCCGGCCAGGTCCTCGAGGGGCAGGTAGCCGGCCTCGATCACGTGCTCGTCGGGCTGCAGGGCGTCGAGGCGAGCGATCGCGGACTCGTCCCACCCCCGGGCGCCCGACAGGACCAGCCACGGCGTGTCCGCGCCGGCGGCCGCACGCGACGTCCGCACCGTGGCGTAGGCGTCCAGCAGCGCGGTGACGTTCTTCCGCGGTTCGATGGTGCCGAGGAACGCGATCCAGGGCGCCCCCTCGGGCAGGGTCGCGGCGATCCGGGCGTCTTCGACCGCGGCGGTGGACGGCTCGTGGAACACGGCCCGGTCGACGCCGAGGGGTGCGACCCGGACGTCGGCGCGGATGCCGGTCACGACCCGGGCGGCCTCGGTCGCGGTGGCCGCGCTCGGCACGATGACGACCGGGCGGGAGCGCAGGGACCGACGGCTCCACCAGGTGAAGAACGTGCGCTTCAGGCGCGAGTGCCACTCGGGGTTCGAGAAGAAGGTGGCGTCGTGCAGCGTGACGACGGATCCGCCGCGCCAGCCGAACGGGAACGTGTAGTGCGGGGAGTGCAGCACCTGCGCGCCGAGGCGGCGGCCGAGTGCCGGCAGCCCCGTCTGCTCCCACAGGAACCGGAGCGGCACGGAGTCGGTCCAGCCCGGCGCGGTGTGCACGGTCGCGTGCGGCGCGACGGCGGCGAAGTGCGGAGCGTGCACGGGGCGGACCACCAGGTGGACGTCGAGCGCCGGGTCGGTCAGGTGCGACACGACCCCCTCGACGTAGCGACCCACACCGCCGAGTTCACGCGGTACCGCGGTCCCGTCGACGAGGACGGTGAGCTGCGGCACGCGTGGGTCCTTCCGAACGGGGGCGCGGCGGTCGGGACCGTCGGCGGGGGAGCGAGCAGGGGAGTGACCAGGATAGCCCTCCGCGCTCATGCGCCCGGGTCCACGCTGCGGCGGGGGACGGAGGCGCGCCGCGACTCGCGGAGCCGCCGCGCGAGGTGCGACGGGAGCGCCCCGACGACGTCCGCGAACGCTGCCAGGACGAGCCGGGCCTCCCGTCGGCTGGTGCCGGACAGCATCCCGCGCAGGCCGCGGAAGAGGGTGCGGGCGCTCGCCCGCAGGACGGTCGGCCACGGAGCATGCCAGAGCGCGACGACCATCCGGTTGCGGGCGTTGCGGAAGCGGAACAGGTCGCTCTGGACGCCGGACGACGCCGAGTGGTCGTGCTCGACGACGGCGTCGGCGGCGTGTTCCACGCGCCAGCCGCGTCGGCGGAGCCGCCACGCGAGCTCGGTGTCCTCGTAGTACATGAAGAGCGACTCGTCGAGCAGGCCGACGTCGTCGAGGGCGCTCCGCCGGAGCGCGGCGGCGCCGCCGGAGAAGCCGAAGACGTCGACGTCGGCGACCCGGTCGACGGGTGCGAACCAGTCGCGGTCCATGCCGTTGCCGTCGCGGTCGACGCGCACGCCGGTCGAGTTGAGGCGCACCTCGCCGTCGCCCGATGGCGTCCACAGGCGGCCGTCGTGGCCCTGCAGCACGCGCTGGCCGGGTGCGGGCGTCGCACCGACCGGGAGGCCCGTCCAGCGTCCGGCGAGCACGATGCGGCCCGTCACGGCCGCGACCTCGGGCCCCGCCTGCGCCAGGTGGTCGCGGAGCGCCGCGACGAAGCCCGGCGCGGGGACCGCGTCGTTGTTGAGGAGCACGACGACGTCGGCGTCCGTGTGCCGGATGCCGGTGTTCGCGCCGGCCGCGAACCCGTCGTTGTGCTCCCGCGCGACGACGGTGACGTCGGGCAGGTCCCGGCGGAGCACGGCGACGGAGTCGTCCGACGAGCCGTTGTCGACGACGACCACCTGGTCGGCCGCACCACCGGCGAGCACGGCGCGGACGGCGGCGGTCGTCAGGTCGGCGCGTTCCCAGTTGACGACGACGACCGCGGTGCGGAGCGTGTCGTCGGTGGGGCTCAGTCCAGCTCCTCGATCGAGGGCTGCGCGTAGACCGTGCCGACGGCGTTGTCGAAGGCGGGCACCTCGAACGAGTCGCACTCCGGCATGTCGTGCAGGTGACGGCCGGCCGAGTCCATCATCGACACGTTGATGAAGTACTTGCCGGTGCCGAACGCGGTGTCGGCGATCCGCAGGCGGAGCTTCCGGCGACCGTGCAGCGGCTGCAGCTCGAGGCCCATGATGCCGGTGGTGGTGCCGTAGACGACCTGGCCGCCGGCGTTGTTGATCTGCACCGCGGCCTCCCAGTCGGCGATGCCGTCCAGGTGCTCGAACTCCATGTCCACGACGAGGTCGTCGCCGGGCACGACCTCGGCGCGCGGCTCCTTGCCGTCGACGTGCACGCTCGCGCCGATGACCTTGCCCCGGCCGACGGCGACGTCGGTGCTGAGCTCGCCCTGGCGGCGTTCCTCGAGGACCTCGCGGAACATGCTCACGGCCTGGACGGGATCGCCGTCGTGCAGCACCTTGCCCTTGTTGAGCAGCACCACCCGGTCGCACATCTCCTGCACCTGGCTGAGCGAGTGCGTGACGATGATGATCGTCTTGCCGGCCTCCTGGAAGGTGCGGATGCGGTCGAGGCACTTGCGCTGGAACGCCTCGTCGCCGACGGCCAGCACTTCGTCGACGAGCAGGACGTCGGGGTCGGTGTGCACGGCGACGGCGAACGCGAGTCGCACGTACATGCCCGATGAGTAGAACTTCACCTGGGTGTCGATGAAGTCGCCGATCCCCGAGAACGCCAGGATGTCGTCGAACTTCTCGTCGGTCTGCTTGCGGCTCAGGCCGAGCAGCGACGCGTTGAGGTAGACGTTCTCGCGCCCGGACAGGTCGGGGTGGAAGCCGGCGCCGAGCTCGAGCAGCGCGGCGAGGCGACCGCGGCGGGACACCGTGCCGGAGGTCGGCTGGATGATGCCGCCGATCGCCTTGAGCAGGGTCGACTTGCCGGAGCCGTTCTGGCCGATCAGCCCGACGGTGGAGCCGGCCTGGATCGACACGGTGACGTCGTCGAGGGCCCAGAAATCCTGGCGGTGCTTCCGGCCGGCACGACCGAGCGTGACGATGCGCTCGCGCAGGGTGTTGTCCTTGCGGACCGTGAAGCGCTTGCGGACGTGGTCGATGACGATCACGTCCGGGCGCTCGGCAGTACCCTCGGTGGGCGTCGGTGCGACGGGGGTGCTGATGGCCATGGTCTACAGCTCCTGCGCGAAGTTGCCCTGCAGACGGGAGAACACCCGCTGCGCGCCGAGGAGGCAGAGGACACCGATGACGAACGCGATGCCGAGGCGCAGCATCAGGTGGTCCGGGTACGTGACGTCGGCCGGGTCGTGCAGCCAGATCGCGTTCTGCATGCCGAGCACGGACAGCGTCAGCGGGTTGTTCGTGTAGGCCGTGATGAGCCAGTCGGTGTTCACGGTGGCGACCACCCGCGAGTACGAGTACACGATCGGCGAGGCCCAGAGCAGGACCATCAGGCCGACGTCGATGACGAACTGGACGTCGCGCAGGTAGACGTTGAGCGCGGACAGCACCAGACCGATGGCCGCGCCGTAGACGAGGATCACGGCGAGCGAGGGGATCAGGTAGACCAGACCCTCGTGGAACGGGAAGACGCCGATGACCACCGTCGCGGCGAGCAGGATCGCGAACTGGATCGTGAAGTTCACCAGGGCCGCGCCCACGCTGGCGAGCGGGAAGACCTCGCGGGGGACGTAGACCTTCTTGATCAGTCCGGAGTTGCCGACGATCGAGCCGGTCGACCCGGCGACGATCTCGCTGAAGAGCGTGTAAGCGGTCAGGCCGGTGAAGACGTAGATCGCGAAGTTGTCGATGCCGTTGGCGGCACCGAGGACCTTGCCGATGACGAAGTAGTAGATGAGCAGCTGGGTCAGCGGGCGCACGAGCGTCCACACGAACCCGAGTGCCGAGTCCTTGTACCGCGCCTTCAGGTCGCGTCGGACGAGCATCCCGAGCATCTCGCGCTGCCGGAAGACGTCGCGCAGCTCCCGCCAGGTTCCGCGGAAGGCGCTCGTCGGAGCGCCGATCACGACGAGGGGTTCCTTCGCGAGCGCCGTCATGCGGGCTTGATCGACCATACGTCTCTTCGTTCGTGGGGGCAGGACCGGAACAGCATACTCACCGGGCCCGCGCGGCAGGGATGGGCGACGGCCGTCGTGCACCCCGAGCGGGGGTGATTCCGGACCGATCCAACCCTCAACCTTCACTTTCGGGTTACCGTTGTCGCAACCCGGACCCTTGTCAACATCCACAGGACGGCCCGTCAGCATGCTCCTCGCATCCAGGCCGATCGCTGCGTTCGCGGTGGTCGGTGCCCTCAGTCTCCTCGTGGCCGGTTGTTCCGGAGGTGGCGACGACGCCACCCCGACGCCGTCCGCATCGCCGACCCGCACCGCGAGTCCGACCCCCACCGCCGACGACTCGGCGACCGCGGAGCCCACCGGCACCGCGTCGTCGCCCGCGTCCGAAGCCACCGACGACCCCACCGCCTCGGACGACGACACCCCCGGTGCCTTCCCGGGGAGCGGCTCGACCAACGAGCCGGACACCGACCCGTCGGACTTCCCGGCCACCGCCGTCGTCACGTACAGCGGCTGGGACACGGCTTCGAAGACGCTGCAGGCTGGCGGACTCGTCTCGGGCACCACCGACACCAGCGGGACCTGCACGTTCACCGCGAAGAAGGGGAGCGTCACGCGCACCGCCACGAGCGCGGCGCAGGCCAGCGCGTCCTCGGTCAACTGCGCGCAGGTCGCGTTCCCCGCGGCCCAGGTCCCCAGCGGCACCTGGTCCGTCACCCTGACCTACGCCGTCGGCTCCGCGTCGACGACGTCCGACCCGATGCCGGCGGAGGTGCCGTGATGCGTTCCATCCAGACCGAGTCGGACGGACGCCGTCGCCGACCCTTCCGAGCGTCCCTCGCGCTCGTCGCTGCGCTCGCCGTCGCCGTCAGCGGGCTGACCTTCGGCACGATCCTGTCCGAGCAGACCACGACCGAGTCCGCCTCGGCCGCCGTCGCCGGCGACTTCGACCCGGGCAACATCATCAGCGACGCCAACTTCTACAACGGCTCGGCGATGAACGCCGCGGCCGTGCAGTCGTTCCTGACGAGCGTCGCCCCGAACTGCAAGAAGGCCTCCGGCGGCCCCGCCTGCCTGAAGGACTTCTCGCAGAAGATGAGTGCGATCGGTGCCGTCTCCGGCCGGTGCAGCGCCATCGCCGGCGGCACCAAGTCGGCCGCGACGATGATCGCCCAGGTCGGCGCCGCGTGCGGCATCAGCCAGAAGGTGCTCCTCGTGCTCCTGCAGAAGGAGCAGGGCATCGTCACGACGTCCTCGCCGACGTCCTACATGTACCTGCACGCCACCGGCTTCGCATGCCCGGACACCGCGCCCTGCGACCCGGCGTACTTCGGCTTCGGCCAGCAGGTCTACGCCGCCGCCCTGCAGTTCAAGCGCTACCAGGCGTCGCCGACCTCGTGGGCGTACCAGGCGGGCCGGACCAACTCGATCCTCCTCAACCCGAACGCGGCCTGCGGTCGGAAGTCCGTCTACATCCAGAACCAGGCGACCGCGGGGCTGTACATCTACACCCCGTACACGCCGAACACCGCCGCGATGTCGAACCTCTACGGCACCGGCGACAGCTGCTCGGCGTACGGCAACCGCAACTTCTGGCGCATGTACACCGACTGGTTCGGCTCGGCGACCGGCGGCGGCAACCCGTACGGCAACGTCGACGCCGTCACGCCGAGCTCGACCTCGTCGATCACCGTGAGCGGCTGGGCCGTGGACCCGGACACCACGAACGCGCTCCGCGTCGCGTTCTACGTCGACGGCGCGGGGGCGAAGACCGTCACCGCGAACGTGAACCGGCCCGACCTGTCCGCCACCCTCGGCGCGAACAACCTCAAGCACGGCTTCTCGACCGAGCTGACCGGGCTGAGCGTCGGCAAGCACTCGGTGTGCACCTACGCCATCAACCAGGGCAAGGGCAGCAACACGTTGCTCGGCTGCTACACCCGCACCGTCGTGAGCGCAGCCCCGAAGGGTGCACTCGACACCGTCACCGGCAGCGCGGGCACGATCACCGCGAGCGGCTGGGTCCTCGACCCCGACTCGGCGAAGCCCGCCCCGTGGAAGATCCTGGTCGACGGCGTCAGCAAGGCGACCGGCACGGCCGACCGCACCCGCACCGACGTCGCCAAGGTCTACAAGGGCGTCGGCAGCACCCTCGGGTTCTCGAAGACGATCGGCGGCATCACGCCGGGCACCCGCAGCGTGGTGCTCTACACGCAGGACAAGCCCGGCACCGACTACGTGAAGGTCGCGTCGAAGTCCGTCACCGTCAGCGCCCCCACCACCGGCAAGACCGGCAAGACCGGAGCACTCCGCGGCTCGTACGAGTCCGTCACCGGCGGTGCGGGCACGGCCACGGTGCGCGGGTGGGCGATCGACCCGGACGTCTGGGACCCGGTGAAGTACAAGGTCCACGTCGACGGCGTCAGCACGGACAGCGGTACCGCGAACGCCACCCGCACCGACGTCGAGGCGAAGCACCCGTCCTGGGGTTCGGACGTCGGCCTGGCGCTCCGCCTGACCGGCCTGAGCGCCGGCAACCACACCGTGCGGGTCTACTTCCAGGACCTGCCGAGCGGCACCTACAAGAGCTTCGGCACGAAGACCGTGAAGGTGACGTCGGCCACGGCCCCGTCGTCCGGCACCACCGGCAAGACCGGCAAGACCGGCTCGGTGACGGGCTCGTACGAGTCGGTCACCGGTGGCGTCTACAGCGCGACGGTCAAGGGCTGGGCGATCGACCCCGACGTGTGGGACCCGGTCAAGTACAAGATGCACCTGGACGGCGTCGCGATCGCCCCCGGCACGGTCAACGCCAAGCGCACCGACGTCGAGGCGGTCCACCCGGGCTGGGGATCCGACGTCGGGCTGTCCGTGCAGCTCACCGGCCTGAGCGCGGGCACGCACACCGTCCGCGTGTACCTCCAGGACCTGCCGAGCGGCACGTACAAGAGCTTCGGTACGAAGTCCTTCACGGTCATCGACCCGCCCGCGACGGGCACGACCGGCAACGGCGGCGTGGTGAAGGGCTCGTTCGACTCCGTCACCGGCGGCAAGGGGACCGTCACCGTCCGGGGCTGGGCGATCGACCCCGACGTCTGGGACCCGGTCAAGTACAAGATGCACCTGGACGGCGTCGCGATCGCACCGGGCACGGCGAACGCGACCCGGACGGACGTGCAGAAGAACTACCCGAACTGGGGTTCCGACGTCGGGCTGTCGCGCGTGCTCACCGGGCTGAAGCCCGGCACGCACACCGTGCGCGTCTACTACCAGGACCTGCCGAGCGGGACGTACAAGAGCTTCGGCACGAAGACGGTGACCGTGCAGTAGACGGTCACCCGTGACGGACGGGAGGCCCGTGGCGGATCCGCCACGGGCCTCCCGTCCGTTCCGTGGTCGCGACGTCAGTGCTGTCTGGACGTCAGCGACGCACACGCCGGGCCATCAGGCCCACGCCGTGCAGCAGCCGGTACTCGGGGGACCGGGTGAGGCCCGCGAACCGCGCCGCGATCTGGTCGCGCTCCGCCTCGGCCTGACGGCGGGCCGTGTCGTACGCGCCGACCTGCTGCTCCGACGCGACCAGTCGCCGGTTGATGTCCTGCACCCCGGCCAGGTGGACGTCGCGGTCCTGCTCGGCCTGGCGCAGGACCTCGCGCTGCGCGGTCGCCCAGCGCAGGAACGCGTTCCGCTCGCCGGACCGACCCGAGGCGATCGTCACGGCAGCGTCCAGGACCGGACCGACCTGCTCGGCGCGCGCCCGGAACGAGTGCCGCTCGACGACCACGGCACGGAGTCGGGCCGTCAGCGCCGTGCGCTCGGCGCGGGGCATCGCGAGCACCCGCTCGAGCGACGCGGCGTCGTCGAAGACCGGCACGTCGGACAGGCCGAGCTCGTCGAGGCCGAGCGCGCAGTCGGTCACGGGCAGCGCCCCGGACGCGAGTGCTTCGTACAGGCGGGAGTTCAGGGTGCCGTACTCGGCGGCCGGGGCGATCACGTCGTCGACGACGAAGCCGGCGGCGCGGTACACCTCGGGCAGCGCGAAGTAGGACACCGCGGGACGCAGCTCGACGCCGGCCGTGGCCTCGACGTGGTCGACGTTCGCGGCGAACCACACGATCGGCTCGGGCGGCGCGACCTCGGCGAGCACGTCCTGCACGCGGCGGCGGACACCCCAGAAGTTGACGGTCGCGACGGCACGGTCGGTGCGCTCGGGCGCGGTCGACGCCGCGGGGGTGCCGGCGCCGTGCGGACGCTCGTCGGTGAACAGGTCCAGGTCGACGCCGATCGGGACCACCTCGACGGGTCCGTCGTACTGCGCGGCGACGGCGTCGCGGGCGATGCCGGACGACGTCCACACCGCATCGAACTCGTCGAGGTAGGGCAGCGCCGCCCACTTCGCCGTCCAGTTCCGCACCCACGCGACCAGCGCGGTGCCGGCGGGGACGTACCCGGGGACGAACGACTCGATCATGCTGACCACGACGGCGGTGTCGGCGGGGACCGCCTCACCCCAGCGCTCGAGCGGCCACATCGCGACGCCCCAGCCCTCGGCACGGAGCGCCCGCGCGAGCCCGAGCGCGACGAACAGGTCGCCCTTGCCCTCGGCCGGGTCAGCCGTCGAGACCGCGAACCGGACGGTGCCGCGCGGCCCCTCGGCGTGCGCACCGGCCGCGATGGCCGCGTACTCCTGCGCGAGGGGCGAGAACAGGGGAGTGTTCGGGATCACTGCGGCAGTCACGCGGCCCATTCTGCACGAATCGGCGGCGGCCACAGGGGAGTGGCGGGGCGCGCCTTGTAGGGTGTCATCGGCTCGCGGCACCCCGTGGGCCGAGCCACCGATCCGCGCCCGTGCGCGGCAGCTGCTGGAGGAACTCGCGTGACAGAGCGCAAGCCGGGAGTCGTGTCCGTCATCCTCGTGAACTACAAGGGCACGGACGACACCCTGACGAGCATCGCGGAACTCCGCAAGCAGGACTGGCCGCAGGACAAGCTCGAGGTGATCGTCGTCGAGAACGGCTCCGGTCCGGAGCACCTGGGTCGCCTGCAGGCGTCCGACCTCGACTTCACCCTGGTCGACGCCGGCGCCAACCTCGGCTTCACCGGCGGCTGCAACCTCGGCGTCGAGAAGTCCTCCGGCGAGGTCGTGGCGTTCCTCAACAACGACGCCCGCCCGGACACCGGCTGGGTGCGTGAGGCGATGGCGACGTTCGCGTCCGGCGCCGACATCGGTGCCGTGGCGTCGAAGGTCCTCGACTGGGAGGGCGTCAACATCGACTTCACCGAGGCCGCGATGACCTGGTACGGCATGGGCTACAAGCCGTTCGCCGGGTCGCCGGACACCGGTCGCTGGGAGAGCGAGACCGACGTCCTGTTCGGCACCGGCGCCGCGATGTTCATCCGCGCCGAGCTCTTCGAACAGCTCGACGGCTTCGACGACCGCTACTTCATGTTCTACGAGGACGTCGACCTGGGCTGGCGGCTCAACCTGCTCGGCTGGCGCTTCCGGTACCAGCCGAAGTCGGTCGCGTTCCACAAGCACCACGCGTCCATGAACAAGTTCGGCGACTTCCGCGAGACCTACCTGCTCGAGCGGAACGCCCTCTTCACGCTGTACAAGAACCTCGGTGACGAGCAGCTCGCCGCCGCCCTGCCCGGCTCCCTGGCGCTCGCCGTCCGCCGTGCCGTGGGTCGCGGGGAGCTCGACTCCACCGAGCTCGACCTGCGGAACCCCGGCGACGACAGCGTCCCCACCATCCCGGTGCCGAAGACGAGCATGGCCGGCATCTACGGCGTCGACCAGTTCGTCGAGCAGCTGCCGTCGATGACCGAGTCGCGCCGCGCGATCCAGGCCACGCGGGTCCGCAGCGACCGCGAGCTCCTGCGCCTGTTCGGCAACCGCGACGAACCCGCGTACCCGATCGAGGACTACCTGGCCGGCTACGACAAGATCGTGCACTCGCTCGGCGTGCTCGAGGTCGGCACCCGTCGTCGCATCCTCATCATCACGGGCGACTCGATCGGCGCGAAGATGGCCGGTCCGGCGATCCGCGCCACCCAGATGGCGAAGCAGCTCGCGTCCGAGCACGACGTGCGCGTGGTCAGCCTGACCCGCTCGTCGCAGATCGACCCGTCGTACGAGGTCGTCACCGTGCCGCACCGCCACCCGCGCCAGATGGTCGAGCACGAGGGCTGGGCCGACGTCATCATCGTGCAGGGCCACGCGCTCCGGCTGTTCCCCGTGCTCGAGTCGACGAGCAAGATCCTCGTCGTCGACGTGTACGACCCGCTGCACCTCGAGCAGCTCGAGCAGGGCCGCAGCGACGACGTCGACCAGTGGAACCGCCAGATCCTCGACGCCTCGGACACGCTCAACCACCAGCTCGAGCTCGGCGACTACTTCATCTGCGCGTCGGAGCGGCAGCGCATGTTCTGGCTCGGCCAGCTCGCCGGCTCCGGCCGGGTGAACGCGCGGACGTACTCGCGCGACGCCGACCTCCGCTCGCTCATCGGCGTCGTGCCGTTCGGGCTGTCCTCCACCCCGCCGGTGCACGACCAGCCGCGGGTCAAGGGCGTCGTGCCGGGCATCGGCAAGAACGACAAGCTCGTCGTCTGGGGCGGTGGCATCTACGACTGGTTCGACCCGATCACCCTGGTCCGTTCGATCGCGCAGCTCGCCGCACGCCGACCGTCCGTGAAGCTCTTCTTCATGGGCGTGCAGCACCCGAACCCCGACGTCCCCGAGATGGACATCGTCGCGAAGGTCCGTGCCGAGGCCGACGCCCTCGGTCTGACCGGCAAGCACGTGTTCTTCAACGACTCGTGGATCCCGTACGAGGAGCGCGGCGCGTACCTGCTCGAGGCCGACGCCGGCGTCTCGACGCACTACGAGCACCTCGAGACCACGTTCTCGTTCCGCACCCGCATCCTCGACTACCTGTGGGCACGCCTGCCGATCGTGACGACGGCCGGCGACTCGTTCGGTGACCTCGTCGCCGAGGAGCAGCTCGGCGTCGCGGTGCACGAGCAGGACGTCGACGGCCTGGCCACGGCGCTCGAGACGGCGCTCTTCGACAAGAAGGCCCGGGCCCGGTTCATCGCCAACGTCGACCGTGTGCGCGAGCAGTTCACGTGGGAGAACGTCCTGGCGCCGCTCGTCGAGTTCTGCCGCAACCCGATCCGCGCGGCGGACAAGTCGGTGCGCGACACCAGCACGAAGCTCGCGCCCCACACGATGCGCGTGCGCGTGCCGGACCGCAAGAAGCTCTCCGGCGTCCGGTACGACGTCGGCCGCGCGGTGCACTACTTCCGCACCGAGGGCCCGCGCAGCGTCGCGGGGAAGATCAAGCGACGCCTCGGCAACCGGTGAACCCAGCCGAGACGACGGCCCTCGTCGTCGTCCCGACGTACGACGAGGCCGAGAACATCCGCGCCATCGCCGACGCGATCCTGACGGCGGCGCCCGGTGTCCACGTGCTGGTCGTCGACGACGGCAGCCCGGACGGAACCGGCGACATCGTGCGGTCCCTGGCGGCCGCCGACGACCGGGTGCACCTGCTGCAGCGCGCCGGCAAGCTCGGGCTCGGCACGGCCTACGTCGCCGGGTTCCGGTGGGGGCTCGAGCGCGGCTACCCGCTGCTCGTCGAGATGGACGCGGACGGCTCGCACCCGGCCGACCGGTTGCCCGCGCTCATCGACGCGGTCACCGCCTCGGACGACGTCCTGCTCGCGATCGGGTCGCGCTGGGTGCCCGGGGGATCGGTCGTCGACTGGCCGCTCCGCCGTCAGGCCCTGAGCCGCGGTGCGAACACGTACGCGCGGCTGGTGCTCGGGATCCACGTGCGGGACATCACCGCCGGGTACCGCGTCTACCGCTCCGACGCGATCGCGCGGATGGACCTCGGGTCGATCGACTCGAAGGGGTACTGCTTCCAGGTCGACATGACGCTGCGCGTGGACGCCCTGGGCGGCCGCATCGTCGAGGTGCCGATCCGGTTCCGTGACCGCGTGCACGGGGTCTCGAAGATGAGCCGCTCCATCGTGGTCGAGGCCATGCTCCGCGTCACGCAGTGGGGCCTGCAGCGCCGCCTGGGTCGCCCCACCCGCCCGTAGCGCGCGCGCCACCGCCCCCGCCCCGCCCCGAGGAAGTCGTCCGCCCCGCGGTTCCGAGATCTTGGAACCTCGGCGCTCCCACCGTCGTTTCGTGGAACCTCGGCGACACACGGGCGGCGTGTTCTGGAACCTCGGCGGTTCGCGCACGAGCAGGCATGGCGTCGGCGGTGGCTGGCGCATCGTGAGCAGAAACGGTCGGGTCGCTGTGCCGGACTCGACCGATCCTGCTCACGATGTGCGGCTCCGGACCGCGTGGCGTGCCGGACGGGAGGCCCGGGTCGGGCCCGCCACGGGCCTCCCGTCCGGCGCCCTGCCCGTTCACCCCCCGCTCGGTGAGCAGGAATGGTCGGTTCGCCGCGGCGGACTCGACCATTCCTGCTCACGAAGCGCGCCGCGCCCCGCGCCCCCCGCGCGCTACGCCCGCGGCAGGTGCCGGCGCCACGAGCGCCGCCGCGCC